>HF986887.1:21738-49873 GCA_000431075.1 Firmicutes bacterium CAG:555 | reverse complement strand
TCCTGCGTACTGATTCCAGTTGCCGGGAATGTAGCGGTAGTTGCCTTTGCGGTCTTTGACTTGAAAGAACTGCCATGCACACCATGCGTAGCAGTCCCACACAAGCAGCTTGAACATATCGTCGCATACGATGTGGTCATATTTGTCCGTCCGCAAGACCGCATACGGGCAGCGGGGCAGCTCATAGGCAGGTTTCCACTTTTCCGCAAGTTCCCTCGGCAGATTGTAAAACAGGGTCAGCCATGACTTATCGCTGTCCTGCGGTATCTCGATGATCTCACCGGGCAGCACCACAAGAAAATCTTTCGGGCCTGTTTGCTTGTCCATCAGCGTCACCTCCAATCGCTTCTGTATTCAGCCCTCTACTATATATGGCATGAGAAAGGCTGAATTGTTCCAACGCTTCCAAACTTTTTTGCGATTTTATGAAAAAGTCTCGGGATGGATGAGATAGGATTGATTTAAGGTAATTATACCTGAAAGTTGTGAATAAATCCATTGCTTTTCGTGACGGCAAAAAAATAACGGGTATCCGGCGTTCACCAGATACCCGTTATTCCGTTGCCAACCCTGCCTGACAGATGCCACAGTCGTAATTTTTAGAATTACTGTCTTATGAGCACCCGTGTAACGATGGGGCGTCAAATTTTATTCGGTTCTCAGTGCAACAACGGGGTCTTTGTTTGCTGCGACCTTGGAGGGGATAAGTCCTGCAATGACGGTAAGTCCCATGCTTATTAGCACGAGGATAACGGCGGCTGACGCAGGCAGCACGGCGTTTATCGAGTAAATGCCGGTCAGACTGTGGACTATTGCGTTTATCGGGACACACAGCAGAATAGTTGCCATTATGCCGATGATGCCCGCACCGAAGCCGACGATGATGGTCTCGGCGTTGAACACACGGGAGATGTCCCGCTTGGATGCGCCGATGGCTCGCAGTATGCCGATCTCCTTCGTGCGCTCAAGCACGCTGATGTAGGTAATAATGCCGATCATGATGCTTGATACGACAAGACTGATGGCGACAAAGGCGATGAGAACATAGGAGATTACATCAATTATCGTCGTGACGGAACTCATGATGAGCCCGACATAGTCGGTGTAGTTTATTTTGTCGTCCTTCTCGACGCCGTCGTTATAGTCCTCGATTATATCCGCAACTGCGTCTTTGTCGGCGAAGGTGGAGACATAGATGTTAACGGCGGCAGGGGAGGCAAGGTCAACATAGCCTAACTTGCGCAGATTATCCTCATAGCTGGAATCGGAAAAGGTCTCCGGCATGAAGTTTTCATAAATGAGCTTATAGCCCTCGGCGGTGAAGTAGCACTCGTCGAATGCCTCGGCAAGCGCCTTTGTCGACAGCTTGCTCATATTGCTCTTGACCTCTTCGGCGTACTTTTTGGTGATCTGGTCCGACATCATCTCACGCATATAGGAAAACAGCGTCTCGTCGTCCATGGAGGCGAGCATTTCCTTGTACTCGGGGTAGTTTTCAACGACCTTCTTCTCGATGTCCTTACGGCTGACATCTTTAAGCTGCTTATCAATGGTAGAGTCAATGTATTTCTGAGGGGCAACGGACATATACGAAATGTAAATTTTCGCTTTTTTCTCGGCGCTGAGCTTCTTTGTGTAGTCGGTAACGGCCTTCTTGATCTCTTCGTCGGTCATAAGCTCGTTGCTTTCCTTGAACGGAAGACCGGTAAAAATGTCTGTCGCAGGGTCGTCAAGCTGCTTCTTGACAAAATCCTTTTCCTTGGTTTTTTCGACGACCTTCTTTGTGAGTGCGTTGGTGTATCCGATCGCACCGTTCATCATGCCGGAAACGGCGTCTTCGCTCTGTCTTACAACACCGACGATCTTCAGCTCCATTGCGTTGTTATACAGTGTTTTGAGACCCAGCTCATCCGAGCTGATATCCTTGTATTTTTTCGTCACAGGATCGAGCTGATAGCAGTCGGCAGGGAGGATAAGACGGAAAGTCTGCTTGCAGATATCGGCATAGCTCCAGCTTTCGATCTTCGATGTATCCGCCTCCACGCCGGTCATGTACTGCGTCATGGCGCTGAGCATATCATTTGCCGATTTCAATCCGAGCGCATACAGCACAAGATCGGAGACCTCGTTGTTTTCGTCAACTATCAAAACAACTTCATTGCTGCTCTTGGGCCATGAACCGTACAGCACATCATACTGCTGCTTGAGCAGCGGGCTGACAAGCTCATCACCATCTCCGGGCAGCATTTCCTGCCAGACTACAAACTGGCTCTGCGTAGAACTCATTCCGGATGCGTTCATCATGTCGTTCATGGACGAGCTTACGGATGCTTCGGCGTCCTCACCGATAACTGCACTGCGCATCTTGCTCATAAGAGTCATAACATCGGACTGTATTATCTTACCGTCAACATCTTTGGTATAGAGGTTCATCGGCAGATTGTAGCTGTACTGGATGTTCGATACATGCTCACGGAGGGGGGAGTCCTTACTCATCTGCTCGTCGAGGTATTTCTTAAATGCCTTCAGATTGTTCGACTGCACTTCGGCGTTTGTCATTGCACGCATCATGTCATTCATGATGGTATTTGCATACACGGCGTCGTTGTCGTGCTTGTTACTGCTATCTTCGTTATTTAGCCCCATCATCGTGGTCATGAGCTCGGTCATGTCGACAGACTCGGCCATGATTGACAGCGGGTAGGACGACAGAGTGTCCTCCTGCACCTTGTCGATGTAGTTGTTGACGCCTGTGGATATCGACAGTATCAGAGCAATACCGATGATGCCGATACTGCCTGCAAACGATGTGAGTATCGTGCGTCCTTTTTTGGTCAAGAGATTATTCAGCGACAGGGAAAGGGCGGTGATATAGCTCATTGCGGTCATCTTGGCAGACGGAGCGGTTTTGACCGTGACCTCGGTGTTATACGGCTGCGAGTCATCGGTGATAAGGCCGTCCTTGAGCCTGATTATGCGCGAGGCATAGCTCTCGGCAAGATCGGGGTTATGCGTGACCATGATAATGAGCTTGTCCTTGGATATCTCCTTAAGTATCTCCATTATCTGCACACTCGTTTCCGAGTCGAGCGCACCGGTAGGCTCGTCGGCAAGAAGAATGTCGGGGTCGTTTACCAGCGCTCGCGCTATGGCGACTCTCTGCATCTGACCGCCGGACATTTGGTTCGGCTTCTTTGTAAGCTGATCGCCGAGCCCGACCTGCTCAAGAGCGTGTATCGCACGAGAGCGCCGTTCGGCTTTTGAAACACCCGAGAGCGTCAGCGCAAGCTCAACATTCGAAAGCACTGTCTGATGCGGAATAAGGTTGTATGACTGAAATACAAAACCTATGGAGTGGTTACGGTAGCTGTCCCAATCAGGGTCGGTATAGTCCTTGGTGGAGCGGCCGTTTATGATAAGGTCGCCCTCGGTGTAGGTGTCAAGACCACCGATGATATTCAGCAGCGTGGTCTTGCCGCATCCGGAGGGACCCAAAATAGCGACAAATTCGCTTTCACGAAACTCAAGGTCGATGCCCTTGAGCGCATGAACAGTCTCCTCTCCAACGGCGTAATCCTTAGTAATGCCCTTTAGCTTAAGCATGCAGTGTTCCGTCCTCAGATAAAAAGTATAATAAAGTATTATCTTCCATAAAGGCTGCAAAGTCAATAGATTTCGCAGAAAGTTAACAAGCTTTGATTGACAATTTGAGAATGATGGGTTAAAATCATAGAGCAACATGCCTCCGTAGCTCACCCGGATAGAGCGTGCGCCTCCTAAGCGCAAGGTAGTGAGTTCGAGTCTCGCCGGGGGTGCCAGAAAAAGCACTTGCTGTCAGCAAGTGCTTTTTCTGTGAAATAAATTCCTTAAAATCGGCGGCTTTGCTTGCAATCTTAACAGCAATCGATTATAATGAACAAAAAAATACAAACACGACATTGGGAGACAAATATGGCTGCTCGTATGGTTTCGTTCAAGAACAACAAAACATCGGAAAGATACACTCTTGAGAACAAGTATAACACCACAAGGTACAATCTGCTACTCGTAATTGGCTTCACGCTGATTAACATCGTCCTGCTCGTAACTAACAGTGACCGATATTTTCTGTTCTCGGCTTACATTCCCTATACCGTTGCAACGCTGGGCATGATTCTGTGCGGCAAATATCCCCTTGAGTATTACGGCGGCGGTAGCCTGTCCGACTATAACTTCATGGATCAGACGGCATTTGTCGGATTTATTGCACTGGCGATCATCTTGGTCGCACTGTATGTTCTGGCGTATGTTTTCTCCAAGAAACTGAGACCGGGCTGGCTGATATTCGCTCTGGTCATCTTCATTCTTGACACACTGTTTATGTTCATCGATGCCGGTATTCAGACCGATATGATCATCGATTACCTGTTCCACATTTGGGTCATCGTGAGCCTTGCCATCGGTATGAGCGCTGGCTACAAGCTTAAGAAGCTGCCGCCCGAGGAAGAGGAACTGGCCGAGGAGGAGGCAGAGACCGTGACTGTCTCGGCAGACCCCGAGGAGTAATACAGAGACTTTTAAATCGGCAAGCCGAAGCTTGCCGATTTTTTTGTTCCGTTTTGGCGAAAACTGTTGTATAATTACTTCAAAAACAGATAGGAGAGAGCGAAATGACATACAAGGAAGTGCTGGAGCAGGCGCGAAAGAACATTGCCCCTAATTGCAAGGCATGTCCCGAGTGCAACGGCCTCGGCTGCGGAAACACCATACCCGGCCCCGGCTCAAAGGCTCCGGGCAACGGCGCGAACGACAACTGGAAGGCATGGCGGCCGTATAAGCTTAACATGAATACTATGGTGCCCAACACGCCGGTCGACACCGGCGTCGAGCTATTCGGCAGACGCATTGAGCTGCCGCTTCTGACCGGCCCTATCGGCTCGCTGCGAGCGCAGTTCCACCCTGAGGACGATATCCGTGATTACAACCGTAAGTGTATCGAAGCATGCAGGGAAGAGGGCGTGTTTGAGTGCTTCGGTGACGGACTGTTTGACGGTGTGACCGAGGATGCAGCCGAGGTGAGCAAGAACTCCGACGGTATCGGCATCCCCATATTAAACCCCTTCTCGCAGGAGGAGATACTCAAAAAGATAGAGCTGTGCAAGGCAGGCAACCCGGCTGCAATCGGGATAGTCATCGACAGCGCAGGGCTTCCGCACCTCAAAAGCAGACCCGATGCGGGCACGAAAACGCCCGAACAGATACGCAAGCTCAAATCCGCCGTTGACTGTCCATTCATCGTGAAGGGCGTGCTGAACACCAAGTGCGCAGAGCTTGCGGTCGATGCCGGAGCAGATGCGATAATTGTCTCAAACCACGGCGGCAGAGTGCTCCCGGGTGCGCCCGCAACTGCGGAGGTGTTGCCGGAGATAGTTGAAGCTGTAGGCGGCAAGACCAAGATCATCGTCGACGGCGGAATACGCTCCGGCTACGATATATTCAGGGCGATCGCCCTTGGTGCGGACGCAGTAATGATATGCCGCCCGGTGCTTGTGAGCTATTACGGGGGCGGCACGGAAGCCATAAGGGTATATATTCAAAAACTCAAGGACGAGTTCTCCGACGCAATGTATATGTGCGGTGCTCGCAAGGTGTCCGACATAGACGGCAGCATGATAAGATTATCCAAATAAAAAAAGGAAGCAGCCAAGCGGCTGCTTCCTTAAATTTATGCTTTAGATTATGCGTTTGCCTTTGCCTGCTTGCTCAGAGCCTTGACGCCCTCGACAACGAGGTCGATAGCAAGGATGATGAGCAGAACAGCGATGACACCACGGACGATACCCCAAGTTACATCAGCGCCGGAGGTAATGAGGCCAACCTGAGTGATGATGGTGAACACCAGAGAGGTCAGGGTGACGATAAGCATGAATGCCATCGGGAAGAGGAACATCTTGTTGTTTCTGCCGATCTTGCCGAGCCATGCAGCGACTGCGAGCAGACCGAGAGCTGCGAGCAGCTGGTTTGCAGCGCCGAACAGAGCCCAGATCTTTGCGTAACCGGTCATACCAAGTGCGATGCCGATAACGACGGTGATAGCGGTGGAAATGTACGGATTGGTGAGGACCTTGCGTGCGCCGGTCATATCCTTGATGCTCTCGCCGGGCTTCATCCAGAATTCCTGGAACATATAGCGAGCCAGACGGGTAGCGGTATCAAGAGAGGTAAGGCAGAATGCCGAAACTGCAAGGATGAGCAGGGAGTAGGTGACACCCTGTGCGCCTGCACCGAACACCTCTCCGAGCATTGAGGAAAGGCCGCCTGCGAAAACTGCGGTAGGAACAACGGTGGTGCCGTCTGCGTAATCCTTCCAGATGTATGCAACTGCACACAGGGAGATGATTGCCAGAGCGGACTCGATGAGCATGCCGCCGTAAGCAATGGGCTGTGCGTCCTGCTCACGGTTGAGCTGCTTTGCGGTGGTACCGGAAGCAACGAGGGAATGGAAGCCGGAAATTGCGCCGCATGCGATGGTGACAAACAGTGCAGGGAACAGGTAGCCGATTGAGGAACCGGTCGGTGCGAGAGTGTCTTTGAAGCCGGTGAATGCGGGCATTGTGTCGATGCTCGGGTGGCAGCCGATGATGCCTACAACTGCGAGGATCATCATGCCGTAGAGCAGGAAGGAGCTGAGGTAGTCACGAGGCTGGAGAAGGATCCAGACAGGAGTGACGGAAGCGACGAGAATGTAAATGCCGCAGATGATCATCCAAGTCTCATAGCTGAGGTACAGCGGATGCCACTTAAGGCCGATGACCATTGCAACGGCAATGAGTGCAACGCCGATGATGGTTGCAACGCCGAGAGGAGCGTTCCTGCGGTATACGAAGAAGCCAAAGAAGATAGCCAGAACGATGAAGAAGATGGAGATCATCGCGGTGCTGGCGTTTGCGGAGCTTGCTGCAATGTCGACTGCACCGTTCGGCAGGTAGGTTGCCTTGAAGGTGTTAGCGACGATGGAAGCAAATGCTGCGACAACGAGGAGGAGGGTCAGGTAAGCGAAAATGAGGAACAGACGCTTTGCCTTGAGACCGATACTATCTTCGATAACGGTACCGATGGACTTGCCCTTGTTGCGGACAGATGCGAACAGAGCGCCGAAGTCATGCACGCCGCCGAAGAAGATGCCGCCGATGAGGGTCCACAGTGCAACGGGAACCCAGCCGAAGACAGCAGCCTGGATAGGTCCGTTAATCGGGCCAGCGCCGGCGATGGAGGAGAAGTGGTGACCCATGAGCACAGGAGCCTTTGCGGGCACATAGTCAACACCGTCTTCCATGGTGTGTGCGGGAGTGACCTTATTGCGATCGACTCCCCATTTCTTGGACAGCCATCCGCCGTAGAAGATATAGCCTACAACGAGAATGGCGATGCTGATGATAAGTAATACAGCAGCATTCATTTGGTTTTTCCCCTTTCAAAAAATTGTTTATAAATAAAAATTTATTTAAACAACAAACTATTATTAAAGAGCTTTTTGCGCTTGGAGCCCTTGCCGAGCAGCGTTTTGTCCAAAAGCTGAGCCGTGCAGCGGCCGCTGGCGTTAGCGGAGGTCTTGTTGGTAGAAAGCTCGATAACGCCGGTGTGGAAATCCATCCAGCCGTAGTAGGAAAGACGGAAGCTCTTGTATATCCTTGTACGCTTGAGAGCCTTCACGGCATCGGCATCGGCGGTATCGCAAATAAACAGCGCCGTAATGTAAGAGCACATATGACCGGCCTTGGGCTCAATGTGCGACATACCCTCGTTATAGGCGTAGTCACGGCACCTGGTGAATATCTCCTTCGTCAGATGCGGAACGGAAAAAATGTAAACATACTCGTTGCTGTCGGCCTCCCAAAGCTTTGCGGCTTTGACGAGAACATACTTCTCGGAGTGAACATAGAGAAAGCAGGTGGCTGCAAGCTCGGCATCATCGTCGTTGAAACGTTCAACGTCAAAGTAAGCCGAATAGCTGTCACAGAGCTTGTCTATGGCTTCAAGACGGGTCATTTAACAGTACCTCCGATTGACTGAGATATAGGCAAGAAAAATGCGCAAGCGAGAATTGTTAATTTTTATCCAAACTTGTTCACAGTATATACCTAATTACCGTGAAAATCAAGTGTTTGTCCACAGTTTTGACATAAAATTTTGTCATATTAAACAACACCAACAGTAATTTTGCACTAAAAGTGTTAACACACCAAGAGCAAGTGTCTTTATGCGGCGCAGTGCTTTCACAAGTGGAAATTTGTGCGTCAGGGAAAGAAAAAGGCTTTGCACCAATTGGTACAAAGCCTTTTGAATTATAGGTCCTCGCTGTTTAGGAGACACATATTCATGTCAACTCTGCCGTCGGGGAGAAAGGATACACCCTCGGCTTCGAGGAGCGCACGCCTTATCTCGGGGTGACCGCCGTCGGCTATCGAGCCGTCGGCCTTGACGACCCGCTGCCACGGCAAACACTCGGGGCAATAGCGCATTGCCCGGCCGACGAGCCTTGCACCCCTCGGCCTGCCGAGCATCCATGCGATCTGACCATAGGACATGACCTTCCCGCACGGAATTTTATCGACTATTGAGTAGACCTGTTCGTTAAACCGGGTCATATTGCGTCTATCTCCGTTCTATACATTATGACATTATGTGCATTCGTCATATGTTGAGCGTTCAGAATTCTACAACATGACAAAATGTCAAAGCAGAACTCAGGTTGTCATTGACCAACTCAATTTAGGATGTTTATAAGATGTTTAATTACTGTCAACTGGACGGACTGATTGTATTACTCGATCGAAAATTTGTCAACACACATGCAAAGGAATATATGTATGGCAAGAGAGCTCATTCTTCGGTCCGACAAGTAAATTTGTTAATTTCCGCACAAAATTGGGAAACATGTGTTGCCCGCCGGAAAATAAAGTGTTATAATGCACTTTGGCTAATGTGAAATGTTGTTGCAAGACATTATAAAATGATCGAAAGGAGTTTTCGCATGATAACAAACAAAGAAAATCTGTTCAAACTCGGAAAAAAACTCACCGACCGCATCCCTCAGAAGCTCGGCTTGGAGCCGCTGACCGAAGCCGATCCCGAATACTGGGGTTTGTGCAATGTCCTCGACGATGAGATGGTAGAGATCCTGCTCGCCATGCCGCAGCGCAAGCCGCTGGCATTTGACGAGATCAAGAAGCTCACCAAGTGGTCGGACGAGGCAAAGCTGGAGGCAAAGCTCAAGGAGATGAGCGAGCTGGGCGTTTTGGAGTACAACTGGGAGAACGACGACCACCACAAGCAGTGGCTCGTGCCCCTGTTCGTCCCCGGCAGTGCAGAATTTCTTAACATGAAGTCCGCTACCATGGATAAGCACCCCGAGGTAACGGAGTTCTTCCAGAACATGACCAGACTTCCGCTCGAAAAGGTCACTGCAATGGTGCCTCCCGGCGGCGCAGGTGTCGGCATGCATGTTATCCCCGTTGAGAAGGCAATAGAGCATGAGTCGCAGTCGGTCTCCGTCGAGCATCTGTCCCACTGGCTGAAGAAGTACGATTACTATGAGATCGGCGTTTGCTCCTGCCGTAATTGCGAGAGCCGTAATAACCGTGGCTCCGGCGACCTGCCCGAGCATTGGTGCATCGCTGTCGGCGACACCGCAAAGTACTGCTACGAGACCGGCAAGGAAGGCATCCACAATGCTTCTTACGAGCAGGTAATGGAAGTGCTCCGTCGTGCAGAAGAAGAGGGCTATGTCCATCAGATAACCAACATCGACGGCGAGAACAAGATCTTCGCCATCTGCAACTGCGCACCCGGCGTCTGCTACGCTCTGCGCACCTCGCAGCTGTTCAATACCCCCAATATGTCCGCATCCGCTTACCGTGCCCATGTCGATACCGAAAAGTGCGTCGCCTGCGGCAAGTGCGTTGAGATCTGCCCCGCCGGCGCAGCAAAGCTCGGCCAGAAGCTTTGCACCAAGTCCGGCCCTGTCGAGTATCCCAAGCAGCCCCTGCCTGACGACAATCACTGGGGCCCGCACATGTGGGATGAGGACTACAAGAAGCACAATCAGGAAAACTGCCACGAGTCCGGCACCGCACCCTGCAAGGCAGCATGCCCGGCTCATATCGCCGTTCAGGGCTACATAAAGATGGCTGCAGAGGGGCGTTACCTTGACGCTCTCAAGCTCATCAAGCAGGATAACCCGTTCCCCGCCGTCTGCGGCAGCATATGCAACCGCCGCTGCGAGGACGCCTGCACCAGAGGCGGCGTTGACGCTCCCGTTGCAATCGACGAGATAAAGAAGTTCATCGCCGAGCAGGAGCTCAATGAAAAGACCCGCTACATCCCGCCCCGCCGCACCAAGAGACTGTCCACCGAGGATTACGAGGAGAAGATCGCAGTCATCGGCGCAGGCCCTGCCGGCCTGAGCTGTGCATACTTCCTGTCGAACATGGGCTACCCCGTGACCGTGTACGACCGCAATAAGGTCCCCGGCGGCATGCTCACCCACGGCATTCCGTCCTTCCGCCTCGACCGCAAGGTCATCGGCGCCGAGATCGATGTCCTCAAAAAGATGGGCGTCAAGTTCAAGATGGGTGTTGAGGTCGGCAAGGATATCACCATTGCCGAGCTGCGCAAGCAGGGCTACAAGGGCTTCTTCCTTGGCATCGGCGCACAGAAGTCTGCAAAGCTCGGTATCCCGGGCGAAGACCTCAACGGCGTTTACGGCGGCGTTGACTTCTTGCGTGAGGTAAATCTCGGCAACGAAGTCAAGCTCGGCAAGAAGGTCGCAGTCATCGGCGGCGGCAATGTCGCAATGGATGTTGTCCGTACCGCTATCCGTGTCGGCGCAGAGGAGGCATACATCGTCTACCGCAGAAGCGAAGCTGAAATGCCCGCCGATAAGGAAGAGGTCGCAGAGGCAATTGAGGAAGGCGTAAAGTTCTGCTACCTCAACGCTCCCGTTGAAATCCTCGGCGACAAGAACGGCAAGGTCAACGGTCTCAAGGTCGAAATCATGGAGCTTGGCGAGCCTGACGAGAAGGGCAAGAGAAAGCCTGTCGGCACCGGCAAGTTCACCACCATCAAGGTCAACTCCGTCATCGGCGCCATCGGTCAGCAGATTGATTGGGGCGAACTGGACACCGGCGCAATGGTCAAGGGCAAGAAGGACGCAGCCGAGGCTGACGGCATCACTCTCCAGACCGCAGAGCCCGACATCTTTGTCGGCGGCGACTGCATGACCGGCCCGAAGTTTGCCATCGACGCAATTGCAGCCGGCCGTGAGGGCGCAGTTTCCCTCCACCGCTATGTACACCCCGGTCAGAGCCTTACTCTCAACCGCAACCTGCGTGACTTCTATGAGCTCAACAAGAACGATATCGTCCTCGGTATCGAGAGCTTCGACAAGCCGGGTCGTCAGACCGTTGCACACGATCCCAAGAAGGCAAAGACCATGAAGAACGACCGCATCACCTTCACCGAGGAGCAGGTCAAGAAGGAAGCGTCCCGCTGCCTTGGCTGCGGCGCATCCATCGTCGACCAGAACAGGTGTATCGGCTGCGGCCTGTGCACCACCAAGTGCGAATTTGACGCTATCCACCTTACCCGTGATGTACCCGAGGCATCGAAGATGTACACTGCCGAGGATAAGCTCAAGGCCATAGGACCTTACGCACTCAAGAGAGCGGGCAGGATCGCAATAAAGGATCTCAAGGCAAAGTTTGCTAAGAAGTAATTTTACCGGAGGAAAAATCCATGCATGAGCTTGGAACAGTGTTTTATGTCATCAAGGAAGTCGAGAAGCTCTGTGATGAGAACGAGCTGACGACCGTCGGCAGCGTTACGCTGCAGATCGGCGAGGTCAGCGGCATCATCCCCGAGTACATTGTTGACTGCTGGAATTGGGCGAGGAAGGATACGAAGTATCTTAAAGAAGCCGAGCTCAAGGTTGAGAACATCGAGGCAGTGACCTTCTGCGAGGACTGCAAACAGACCTATCCGACGGTGAAATACGCAAAAATTTGTCCTTATTGTCAAAGCGAGAATACTTATCTCGTGACAGGCAACGAATATGTGATAAAAGAGATCGAAGCGTATTAAACATTAATCTCCTGCGTCGTTTGATGCAGGAGATTTTCTATGCACGATTGACTTTTTGCGCCGATGCCGATAAAATTAGCTAAATGCCAAGGAGGTGCGCTATGTCCGAAGTAAAACCCATAGCACGCATACACTCGCCGTTTATGACAAAGTTCGGCATCCCGAGACAAAGCGGGGTCGCCGAGGCGGTCGGAGCCGAGATAGTTTTTGAACCCGAGTACCGCAATCCCGATGCGGTGCGGGGGCTGGACGAGTATTCGCACATCTGGCTGATATGGCAGTTTTCCGAAGCCGTGCGGGACACATGGTCGCCGACGGTCAGACCACCACGCTTGGGCGGCAATGTCCATGTCGGTGTGTTTGCGACCCGATCACCGTTCAGACCAAATTCGCTCGGGCTGTCGTCGGTGGAGTTGGAGAGAGTAGAGCTCACGCCTGACCGAGGCCCTGTGCTTCATATAAAGGGCGCAGACCTTATGGACGGTACGCCCATATTCGATATAAAGCCGTATATCAGCTACGCAGATTCTCACCCTGATGCAACCGGCGGCTTTACCTCGAAAACACAGTTTCACACCCTTACCGTCGAACTGCCCGACAGCCTGTGCGGCGGCATGGATGAGAACACAAAGACGGCGCTCGTGCAAGTCCTTTCAAACGACCCACGCCCGCAGTACCACGATGACCCCGAGCGGGTCTACGGCTTCGGCTTTGCGGGGTTCGATGTAAAATTCAAAGTAGACGGCGACAATTTAACGGTTTTGGATATCAAAAAAGAAGATGCATGATGCATCTTCTTTTTTCATTATAGCCCAAGCTTATCCGCAAGCGTGGCGGATATTTCCTTGACAGTGTCGGCGGATATCGCCGAGCGCATGCCGCACTCTTCGAGCAGGTCGAGAAAGTCATAGCTTGTCGACTCCTCCAATAGCTTCATGTACATCTCAAGCCCCGAGCCGCTTTTCTTGAGCTCCATGTTATACAACTCAAACGCCGCACTGTCGGACACGCAGTAGCTGATGACATAAAACGGCGAGGTGAACAGGTGCGTCACCGATATCCAGTCAAGCCCCTTGTAATCGTCCGTAAGGCCGTATTCCTTAAGAAGCTCCGAGTACAGGGAGTTGAGACCTTTCACAGTGAGCTCCTTTTCGTCCATGGCATACGCCTGATGCTCAAACTCGTTCAGGCAGGCCTGATACGCATAAAGCTCAAGCTCATCGAGCATCTTGTAGCGGGTGAGCTGCTCGACATCATCCATGTTGCACAGCAGCAGGTACTCCATGCCCTGCGAGAACACCTCTGAGGTGTCGACGCTGTCGTTGAGACCGTAGTTCAGATATCCGTCAACATAGTGGCCGAACTCGTGCACGATGGTGAGCACTGTGTCGCTGTAGCCGGACGGGCTGCAAAACAGAAACGGCGAATCGTAATCGTTGAGGTACAGCACATACGACTGATCGTATTTGCTATCCGACATTCCCGTGTCATATAGCTTGTACTTGAGCATGTAGCCGAGCGCCTCGTCAATGTCCTTGTTGAGTCCCTCCACGGTACCCGTCACGGTCGAGAGCGCCGTTTTCGGGCTCATCGCCGAAACGAGCGAGCGGTCGTACATTTTCTTGCTGTCTGCCTTCTTGTACAGCGGTACGATGAACTGCTTTATCGCCTCAATATACCCGTCAAGGTCAGCGGCGGTGTAGTCCCTGCCGTTATCCAGATACGCAAGCTCCTCGTAAGACTTCATGTTGCGCTGCTCGGCGATATCATGCCGCAGCTTTATAAGCTCAATGTAGATTTTGCCGATCTCGGAGTTTTGCTTTTTGAACCTGCCGTTGTCAAAATCATCGGAGTAGTCTGCGTAAAGCTCGGAGTAGTCGCTTTCAAGCTCGGCCTCCATGCGCTCAAGCTCGGCAAGCTCGTCCGAGGGTGTGTAGCCCGTGCCGTCCGTGACGGAGTATTGCTCTTCGAGCAGCCCACCGAAAAAGTGCTTGTCGAGGTAATCGCACATGGAGGAATTTGAGCAATCCAAAAGCAACTCGTCCGTCAGATACTCGACATCACCTGCTGCCTCCGTGCAGTAGCTGTACTCCTCAAAATAAAACTCGTCCTGCGTATCCATGTCATAGCGCACACAAGCAAGGTTCATCATTGTATAAAAATTATTGTACAGGTCAACAAATTTATCAAGCTCGATTATAACATCCTTGACCTTGAAAAAGTTCCCGAGCAGGTCCTCAACATCCTGTGCCTTGGCCTTAAGTGCGTCAATGTCGGGGCGCTTGTACTCCATCTCGTCAAAGCTGACGATGTTATCCCTGCCGCCGTTGCCGGTCTTGGAGATAAGCTCGGCCGCATTTTCATCATATTCGGCAAAGAAAGCGTCATAAATGTCATACACATCGTATATATCGCAGCCGCACAGCGACACGAGCATCGCAAGCGCAAGCAGTAGTGCGACAAGGCGTTTTTTAAGCTGCATTGAGGGTACCTCCCGAGGCGTTTTACACAATCATATCATAAATGAAACAAAATTGGGAAATGATGATTAAATAAACAGAAAAATTTTTATGCAGGGCTTGCAATACTTAAAATTTTTGATATAATAATTTAAAAAGTTTGAACTATCGGAGGCGGCAAAATGAAGCTTGTGCTTTGCGCAATAATTGCATATCTATTGGGCTCTGTCTGTGCGTCTATCCCGCTTTCCAAGCGCTGCATGGGGGAGGATATCCGCAAAAAGGGCAGCGGCAACGCCGGAGCAACGAATGCCGCCCGTGTGTTCGGACTCAAGGCGGGGCTGGTTACGTTGGCGCTCGACATGGCAAAGACCGTGGCCGCCATGCTCATAGGCAAGGTGCTTGCGGGCGTGACCGGCGAGGCACTGAGCGGCGCAATGTGCATCATCGGCCACTGCTTCCCGCTGTATTTCGGATTCCGCGGCGGCAAGGGAGTATCCGTCGGGGCGGGGCTCGGGCTCATGACGGGGCTTCCCATGTTCGGCGTCATCATCGCCGTTTTTGCGCTGACTGCGGGCTTAAGCCGCAAGGTCTCGCTCGGCTCAATACTGGCGGCTGCCTCGCTTCCGATAGCCTCGGTCGTGTTCGGCGTAGAGCCTGCGTTTGTTGCCATGAATGTGTTCTCGGCGGTGCTCGTCATCGTCATGCATAGGGAGAATATAAAACGGCTCATAAACGGGACTGAGGCCGATTTTAAGCCCGCAAACCGGAGTGAGAAATTCTTTCATATATTTTGTACAAAATAGCGAAAATGTCCTAATACTTTATATACTTGTTGACAAATTAATCACCATCGTGTATCATATATTTTAACAGCGGCGGTCATGCATGACTGCCCAAACGAGAAAAGTTAAAGGAGAAGTATTATGCCTAAGTTTGATGAAGTAACAGGCGAACAGTTCCTGAAGGAGTACAACGGCAAAGAACTGTTTAAGGAGTTTATTCCCGTTATCGGAAAGATGCCCAGCATCGCTTATGTTCCTTTCCACAAGAAGCAGGCTAAGGATGTTGTCGGCTATATCCTCGGCAAGGGCTACTGCGATCAGGCAGCAGCTGATGCGCTCATCGAGAAGTTCAACGCTCTGTACGGCGACAAGTAATTAAATCAATATGAAAGCCCTGCCATTTGGCAGGGCTTTTTCTTCAGGAGAATGCTATGGATTTTAACAATATGACTGTCGGCGAATTTTTCGAGGATAACGGTGGAAAAGAGTTGCTCAAGGAGCTTGCACCACATCTGCTCAAGTACCCCTTGAGGCTGTTTTATAAGAAAAAGTGCGGCGATGTGTTCCCGCTTATTACCGAAAAGGGACTTGTCTCACAGGACACGGCCGATAAGATCAAGACCGCGATAGAAGAAAAATAAAACCTGCCGTTTGGCAGGTTTTTATTTTGCCTTTTGTATCGCAAACATCATGACAAATGTACCGGCGGCGGACACGAGAACACCGACCAATAATGCAGCCTTTGCGCCAGCACTGTCGAGCAGGGCACCGCCGACTAAGCTTGCAAAAATGCTTGCCATGGAGATAACGGCGGTTATGTATGTCTGACCCTTTGCGGCGTTTCGCTTTTCGATGACCGCATCGGCATAGCGCACCGAGGCGGGGACGAATATTGCAAAAGACAGCGCCTGCAGAGCCTCGGCGGCATAGAGCATCCCAACACTGCCGGCAAGGTAAATTGCAAGCTCCTTCACGGTGAACATTATAACGGCAAAGCGCAGGAGACTCGAGCAGCTAAAGCGCTTACCAAGCCTTGAAAACAGCAGCATCACCGGCACCTCCGTGATCGTCATGAACGCCAAGATGCTGCCCATGTCGGAGCTTCCGCCGCCGACATTGCGCACAAACTCTATCATGAAAACACCGAGCAGCGAGTGCGTGAAGTATAAAAGCGCCGTGCCCAGCAAAAACAACGCAAAGCGCTTGTTCTCCCGCAGAAACTCGAAAATGCCGCTCGGCTTTTCAATTTGTTCTGCCTGCCGCTCGGAGATTTCCCGCTTCGGCTTTGCACCAAGGGCGAGGGAGAGGGTCAGCGCACCGAGCACAGCGGTAAATATGATGTAGGACACGGGCACACTTTGCGCACTCACACGCTCGACCAAGATGCCCAGCGCCACATTTGCAAGCGCATAGAAAAACGAGCCCACCGCACGGGCGGCGCTGAAGTTTATCTTTGAGCCGAGGCTTTCAAGATAAAAATACAGCGAGATGCACAGCGGCTGGAACAGGATGTTTCCGCCGATGAGCAGCACGAACGCCGCAGAGAGCGGCAAACACGCCGTCGGCATGAAAAGCACCGATATCATCAGCGCAAGAGAAAGTGCCGCTGCGATAAGAATACAGCGCAGAAGCGTGCGCTGGCGGGTCTTATCGATGTGACCGGCAACGAGTGGCTGAGCAATGAAGCCTACGATGTTGCCGAGGGCGAAAATGATGCCAATGTCGTAGTTCGTGTACTGCTTACCTTGCAGATACACCGCCGTGAAGCCGAATATTATGCCGCTGAGCGCCCAATAGCTGGCCTGTATGAGTCCGTACCGTAAATTAAATTTTTTGCTGCAGTCTTTCATAGGTTTAATTATAGCATGTGCGTTTGCTTTTGACAATCAGCATAAACTATGTGTTGCAAAAGCAGCAAATTGTGTATATAATGTTAACATCGTTCAAAATACGACGAAGAAAGAGAGAACCACATGGTAGAAAAAATTGACGGCGTTATAAACGCCATCAGCGGTGTACTGTACCAGCCGTACATTGTGCCGCTGTTCCTGCTTGTTGCGGGTGTGTACTTCACCGTCCGCACGGGACTTTTGCAGATAAGCCTGTTCGGCGAGTCTATAAAGGTCGTCAGCGAAAAACCCAAGGAGAAGGGTAGCGTATCCTCGTTCGGTGCGCTCATGGTCTCCACCGCATCCCGTGTCGGCACGGGCAACATCATCGGCGTCGCCTCGGCGATCGTCCTCGGCGGCCCGGGTGCGATTTTCTGGATGTGGATAACCGCCATCCTCGGCGGCGCTTCCGCATTTATCGAGTCCACTCTGGCGCAGATCTACAAGCGCAAGGACAAAGACGGCACCAGCTACGGCGGCCCGTCGTACTATATGCAGGACGGTCTCAAGCAGCGCTGGCTCGGCGTCATTTTTGCGATAGTTCTCATCCTCACCTATGTTGTGGGCTACAATATGCTCGCTGCGTATAATACCCAGTCGACCTTCGGCGGCTTTAGCTTCTATGATCCCGAGACCACTCCGTACATAATCGGCGGCATCCTCGCCGTTCTGTTCGGCGCATGCGTACTCGGCGGCGGCCTGCGTCTTACGAAGGTCACCGGCATTCTCGTCCCCATCATGGGCATTTTGTATGTAATCGTCTCGCTCGTGATACTCGTCATGAATATTACATACATCCCCGCAATGTTCAAGGCAATATTCGTCAGCGCATTTGATTTCGAGGCCATTTTCGGCGGCTTCACCGGCTCTTGCATCATGTGGGGCATCAAGCGTGGCCTTTACTCTAATGAGGCGGGCATGGGCTCTGCCCCCAATGCCGCAGCAAGCGCAGAAGTTGCGCATCCTGCTAAGCAGGGTCTTGTCCAGATGCTGTCCGTGTTCATCGACACGCTGCTGATCTGCACGGCTACCGCTTTCATGTGCCTGTGCGGCCAGCTCAGATCCGGCGGCATCAACTCCGCAGCCTACATCAATGCCGACGGCAGCGCCAATGCGGCAAACTTCGTTCAGGACTCCATCTTTGCATCCCTCGGCGCAGCAGGACCGATCTTCATCGCAGCGGCGCTGACCCTGTTTGCGTTCACCACGCTCCTCGGTAACTACTATTACTGCGAGGGCTGCCTGAGATTTATCCTCAAGCGCAAGCCCAGCAAGGCGTTTATCACCTGCTTCCGCATTGTTGCGACAGTTCTGGTGTTCGTCGGTGCGATACTCTCCGCCGGTGTTGTTTGGGACACCGCAGATATGCTGCAGGGCATCATGGTAGTCATCAATGTGCCCGTCATCCTCATCCTCGGCGGCCGGGCTATTGCCGCACTAAAGGATTACAAAAAGCAGCGCAAGGAGGGCAAATCCCCCGAGTTCAAGTCGGCCGACATCGGCCTTTCCGGCAAAACCGACTGCTGGGAGTAATAATTAGACAACAAAAATCTCGATGGTTTTCAAAACCATCGAGATTTTATCTCACTTTTTTCTTGTGTTTCTGACGCTGGAGAACGGGTCTGCGCCGCCGCCGGAGAACATGGTGAAGTTGAGGCTCGAGGTCACATGGTCGGTCATGGCCTGACGGGCAAGCTCGGGAATGTGCATCTTTATAGCCGAGACAACGGCGGCGTGGTTATAAATCACACTCGACGACCACGGGTTTTCATCGGAGTTACTGATAAACTTTATCATCGACGACTGATACATCGTCAAGTTCGGCAGCAGCATCTCGTAGCATTTTTGAATATAGCTGTTGCCGCAGGACTCGACGATGAGGCTGTGGAAGGGCATGTCGGTGGCGATCATGCCGTCGTAGTCCTTGCGAATGACGCAGTCGGTAAACTCGTCGGCAAGCTTCTCTAGCTCGGCAACCGTTTCGGCGCTTGCACGCTCCGTGCACAAAGCGGCGGCCTCACACTCTATCGCCGCACGCACGCTGTAGAGATCTATCATATCGCTCAGGCTCAGATCAATGACATAATAGCCGCTGGTGTTCGGCTTTGACACCACAAAGCCCTGCTCGCACAAATTGACAATAGCCTCGGCGACCGGCGTTCTGGATATCCCAAGGGCGGAGGCTATGCTGTTGACATTGAGCTTCGTGCCCGGAGCAATGCGCAGGGACACTATCTCGTCATAGAGCATCTGCGAGACCACATCACGCAGCTTGGATGAGCTGCTGCTTTCCAAATAAGACTGAAACTGAGCTTTATTCATAAAAACACCTCGGAAGCGGATGCAAAAAACGCGCTGCATCCTTGATATTGCATTTCAATACGAAAGGTATTTTACTGCATAATAACTCAAAATGCAACAAAAAAGCTTCCCCGAGGGAAGCTTTTTTGTCATATGTATTCTCTTTGGGTGATCCGTTTTATTATCGCCCGAGCCAGAAGTCCGGCGACGCCTATCTTTTTTGCAACATGCTTCTTGCCGTGCAGATAGAGTGCCTTGACCTCGATGCCCGCTATATCCTCCGCAGTGAGCGGATCATCGCCGAGAACGACGAAATCGGCAATCATACCGGGTGCAAGAGTGCCGCGTTTATTCTCCTCATGGCTCATATATGCGGGATTTGCCGTTATCATGCGCAGCGCATCGAGACGCGATATGCGCTCGTCCGGATTGGGATGATTTACGGAGCACGCCATACCGTACAGGGGCTTTGGACGCGTGCACGGTCCGTCGGAGCCGTCGCCTACGACAAGTCCGAGGCGGTGCATCGTTCCCAGCGCATTTAGTCTGTCAGTGCGCTCTCTGCCGAGCACCGAGCACAGATACTCGTCCGGCTCCTGCTTCCAATATATAAACGGCGACTGCGCGGCTATGCACAGCTTTATCTTTGCCGCGCGCTTTAGCTGCTCCTCGCTTGCAAGGCAGACATGGATCATCACATGGCGCGCATCGTCCCACGGCTTATCGGCATAAGCCGCCTCATATGCCGTTATGCACTGCTCCACCGCCGCATCGCCTATGGCGTGCATGGTTATCTGCCAGCCCTCGCGGTTTGCGCCGATGGCGAACTCGTTCACGCGCTCCTGCGGATAATTCAAAACGCCGTAGTTGTTCGGATCGTTCGCGTACGGCTCCTTGAGCGCCGCGTCCTCTGAGCCGAAGCAGCCGTCGAGGGCAAGCTTGAAGCAGCCGCCGACGCGCTTGAAGCCGTGCTTTTTCACGGCCTTGAGGTCCATGGTCTGGAAGAATATGCGGAACGCCTGCGGCAGGCCGGGTGCGAGTATTTTTATCATGTCTATATCCAGATCGTTTGCAAAGCCCACGCCCTCAACGGTGTGCACGAGCCCGATGCCGACCGACGCAAGGTACTCTGCACCTCCGGAGAGACCGCGTATAATATCCATCGTGGGGATATACGCCGTCGCCTCGTTCACGCCGTTATAAAACGCCGACTGGTACAGCCATCCGGTCTCGGTATTGCAGCCGGGATCGGATTTCACCTTATCCGACAGCAGTGATAGCATTGCGCTGTTGCACACGGCAGCATGACCGTCGTACTTCATGACCATGAGCGGACGCTCCGTCCAGTCGTCAAGATCGCACTTTTCGGGCAGCCGATGCTCGGCAACGGTGTTCGCAGTGCAGCCGTAGCCCATGAGTACCTTGTTTTTCAGGTGACTGTCGGCATAGCGCCTGACCGCCGCCTTTGCTTCGGCAAAATCTTTGACATCCATGAGATAGAATGTGTTCTCGAAAACACACAGCGAGCCGAAATGCATATGCGTGTCGCCGAACGCAGGCGTTACCGTCGCGCCGCCGAGATCGACCCGTTTTGCCTTGCCGTAGCGCGGAGGGATGCTGCTTTCATCGCCGAGCCACACGATGTGACCGCCATTTACCGCCATCGCAGTGTAAATGCGGTTTTCCTTTTCGCAGGAGATGAATCTGGCGTTAGTATAAAGCTCCATAACCTAATTCCTTTCACTTCTAAAATGGGCTCCATGTAGACATGGAGCACTACAGCCTGTTTAAAAATCCAAGCTGTTTAGTAAAGACAAGTGTACAGCGGGGGAGTGCGAGGGGGGTAAGCCCCCGCTCGCAATTGGATCATAGCCATCAAAAACGACTGAAAAACTGATTTATCAGTTGTATCAGGCTTTTTGACGAGCGCAGCGAGATTTTTTGTGAAAATTTATTTTTACAAAAAATGTGGCGTTTTTGAAGCGTATAAAAAAGTCTCTGACTTTTGTACGCTGAGGGGCTCCATGGTAAACATGGAGCCCAAATGTTTTCAGTCTTCGGATATGTGTATCTCGCGGATGAGAAAATCCTTAATGTCGTTTTGCTCGGCAAAATCGGTGACGGTTTTGACCATTGGGCGGACAACTCCGATCTCGTGCATAGCGACTCCTTAATTTATAATGGGCATTGCAAACCGCTTTGCTTACAGCGCCGCATGCTGCTCCGGTGTCATTCGGTACTGCGGCTTGACATGGTAAGCAATCTCGGCGTACTGGCGTGCCCGCTCTCGCAGCGAAAAATTCCCGTTCTGGCTGCACCAAACATAAAGCTCGTGAATAATAAGGTCAGTCGCAATACGCGACAGGAGCTCAGGCGGCTCCTCCGTCTCGATTATCCCGTTTTTAGCGCAGTTTTTTGCGAGCGTGGCAAACAGATCGTCAAGTGCGTGTACCGCATCCCTTATTCCCTGAGGCGACTCAAACTGCATGATAAACAGCCTGCTTGTCAGCTTCGGCCCAAAATCGAGAGCAATGAATATAAACCGTTCAAACAGCTGCCAGATGCGCTCAAAATCGTTCTCGGCGTCCGCAAAGCGACGAAATCCCTCGTCATCATTTTGCTGCGGTTTTGAAACGACATAATCGAGTATACCCCGCTTTCCCTTGAACATCGTGTAAAACACCGACCTCGAGACATTTGCCTTCTCGCATATTTCATTGACACTAACGCTATCGTAGCCTTCCGACTTGAACAGCTCAATTGCGCATTTTGCTATGTTTTCCTTGACTTTGTGCGACAAATCCTGCAAAAAAACCCACCCGCCAAACTGTTCGTGTTTTAAAAACATTTTAGACTATTTGTTTTCGATTGTCAACTAATCGACGATGTTTATTCTCAAATTTTTTGCAATAATTTTGTGAGATTTGTCGAATTTGCGGCATGTATATTGACTATTTTGAACAAAAAAGTTACTCTGCGCTCAGGAGTTGATATTTAATTCACAAGCAAAGTGTAACAGGATCAAAAAATCAGGAGGTTGCTAACTATGACAAAAGATCAAAAGATCGCAAAACTCGGTAAGGTGATCACCGACCGTGCCACAGTCCTTCTCGGCAAGGACAAGATCACACCCGAATCCCCGGAATATCTTGGCATCAATTCCGCATTGAAGTACACCGCATACAAGTATGACCAGAAGATGGCCGATGATATACTCGACATCTGCCTGACCATGAAAAAGCGCGTGCCGCTGACCATCGAGCAGCTGGCCGCAAAAAACCCCCAGTTTGACAGAGCCTACCTCGAGAAGGCCATGCAGGCCGTAAGCGAGAGCGGTCTTGTCGAGTTCCACTGGGAAAATCTCGACGGCAAGAACCCGAATCATGAGAAGCGCTGGGTGCTGGATATGTTCGTTCCCGGCAGCGCAGAGATCATGATGATAAACCCCGAGCAGTCGGATATGTACCCCGAGACTGCTGACTTCTTCGAGCGTATGGCATATCTGCCTCTGGCGGGCATCACCGAGCTGGTACCTCCCGGAGGAGCCGGCATCGGCATGCATGTTATTCCCGTTGAGAAGGCCATTCCCGCAGAAAGCAAGTCCCTTCCGATCGAGCATCTCAGCCACTGGCTGAAGAAGTACGAGGGTCATATCGGTGTTTCCGTATGCTCCTGCCGTAAGCAGCAGCGCATCCGCGGCGAGGGCTCGGGCGATATCGAAGGCGAATGGTGCATCGGCGTCGGCGATTTTGCAGACTACTGCCGTGAGACAAACCATGGCCGTGACATAACCTATGAAGAGGCTATGGAGATCCTCCAGAAGGCCGAGGACAAGGGCTATGTGCATCAGATAACCAACATCGACGGCGAGAACAAGATATTCGGTATCTGCAACTGCGCCGTAGGCGTCTGCAACGCACTGCGCACCTCGCAGCTGTTCAATACCCCGAATCTTTCCGCTTCCGCCTACACCGCAGAGACCGATCCCAAAAAGTGTGTCGCATGCGGCAAATGTGTCGAGACCTGCCCGGCAGGCGCCGTCCGCCTCGGTCAGAAGCTCTGCACCAAGGAAGGTCCCATCGAGTATCCACGCCACGAGCTGCCCGACGACACCAAGTGGGGCGAGGATCACTGGAACAAGGATTACAAAAACGAGAACGGCTCTATCCAGACTTGGCCCACCGGCACCGCACCCTGCAAGGTCGCATGCCCGGCTCACATTGCTATTCAGGGCTACATAAAGATGGCTGCAGACGGACGCTATGCCGACGCTCTCAAGCTCATAAAGAAGGATAACCCCTTCCCGGCAGTCTGCGGAAGCATCTGCCGCAAGTATTGCGAGGACGCATGCACCCGCGGTACCGTTGACGAGCCTCTTGCAATTGATGAGATCAAGAAGTTCATCGCCGAGCAGGATATGAAGGCCGAGCATCGCTATGTGCCGCCTATGGTGTCCTGCACCCATGAGAAATTCGATCAGAAGATCGCAATTATCGGCGCAGGCCCTGCCGGTATGTCCTGCGCATACTTCCTCGCAATCGAAGGCTACAGCCCCGTCGTATTCGAGAAGGAAGCCGTCCCCGGCGGTATGCTCGTAAACGGCATCCCGTCTTTCCGTATCGGCAAGGATGTCGTCAAGTCCGAGATCGATGTTCTGCGTGAGATGGGCGTTGAGTTCCGCTGCGGCGTAGAGGTCGGCAAGGATGTCACCATCCAACAGCTGCGTGACGAGGGCTTCAAGGCGTTCTATGTTGCTGTCGGCCTGCAGAAGGCCGCCAAGCTGAATATCCCCGGCGAAGAGCTCAAGGGCGTTCTCGGCGGTCTTGACTTCCTGCGTTCGGTCAACAGCGGCAAGACCAAGAAGCTTACCGGCGATGTCATCGTCATCGGGGGCTGCAACGCAGCGATCGATGTTGCCCGTGCGGCTCGTCGCCTGACAAGCGGCAGTGTCAATATGTACTGCCTTGAAAAGGACGAGGAAATGCCCACCGTTCCCGACGAGAAGAATGCCGGCCTTGCCGACGGAGTCGTCATCAATAATTCGTGGGCACCCAAGGCCGTTATCGGCGAAAACGGCAAGGTCACTGCCATTGAGCTGATGCGCTGCACCTCCGTGCGGGACGAAAACGGCAGATTTGCACCCGTCTATGATGAGAACGAGACCATCACGGTTCCCTGCTCCAATGTTTTGGTCGCTATCGGCCAGCGCTCCGAGTACGGTTCCGTCCTTGCAGGCACCAAGGCAGAGACTGCCGACGGCAGCCTCATCGGTCATGATGCCGTCACCTTCCAGACCGAGGAAGACGACATTTTCGTCGGCGGCGACTGCGCTACCGGCCCGAAGTACACCATCGATGCTATCGCATCCGGTCGTGAGGGTGCGGTTTCGATCCACCGCTTCGTAAATGTTGGCCAGACGCTGACCATCCACCGCAACCTGCGTGAGTTCAAGGAGCTGGACAAGGAGAACATCACTCTGCCCGCCGAGAAGTACAAGAAGCCCGCAAGATGCGAGGTCGCCATCGACAAGAAGAAGGTCCTCACCATGCAGGACGACCGTGTAACCTTCACCGAGGAGCAGATCAAGTCCGAGGCTTCCCGCTGCCTGAGCTGCGGCCGCAGCGTTGTTGACCCGAACAAGTGCATCGGCTGCGGTATCTGCACCACAAAGTGCGAATTTGACGCAATCCACCTCAGGCGCAACCGTCCGCAGAACAGCAAGATGATCCCTGCTGAGGACAAATTCAAGGCAATAGCACCGTACGCCGCAAAGCGTCAGGTCAAGATAATCAAAAAGCAGCTTTCCGGCAAATAATATTTCCCGGAGCAAGGTCAAAGGTGCAGGAGAGATCCGCACCTTTGACGCTAATTAAGACATTTTTGACGATAGAAAGGACTGTCATGCACGAGCTAAGCATTGTGACCTATGTTATAGAACAGGTCGATAAAATTGCAAAAGAAAATTCGCTTACCGATATTCAGTCTGTAACGCTGGAGTTTGGCGAGGTTTCCGGCATCGTTCCGGAGTATCTGGCCGACTGCTGGAATTGGTATGCAAAGAAAACTCCGCTTATTGAGCACACCGAATTCAAATACGAGATCATCCCCGCCATAACATGGTGCGACAACTGCAAGAGCACCTATCCCACGCTCGAACACGGCAAGACATGTCCCCATTGCGGAAGCGGAAACACATGGCTCCAGCAAGGTCAGGAAATGAATATTAAGGAGATAGTCGCCTGCTGAACAGGCGGCGTGATATGGATATGGGACAGTATAAGGTTTATGAAATAAAGCAAAATATTTTTAAGGCAAACGATGATGCGGCCGATGTGCTTCGTGCCGAGATGAAGCAGAATAAATGCTTCATGCTCAATCTCATGTCGTCACCCGGCAGCGGCAAAACGACTACGCTCACCCGGACCATCGAGCAGCTGTGCGGGCAGATGAATATCGGTATCATGGAAGCCGATATCGATTCCGATGTTGACGCCGAACGCATTTCCGATACCGGCGTCAAAAAGGTCATCCAACTGCATACCGGCGGAATGTGTCACCTTGATGCGGATATGAGCCGTCAGGGACTTGAGCAGATGGGCATGGATGACCTCGATCTCGTTGTACTCGAAAATGTCGGTAATCTTGTGTGCCCGGCAGAGTTCGATACTGGGGCAGCCAAAAACGCAATGATCCTTTCCGTTCCGGAAGGACATGACAAGCCCCTGAAGTATCCGCTCATATTCCAGGTCTGCGATGCACTTATTATAAACAAGATAGATGTTTTGCCGTATTTTGATTTTGACATGGATAAGGTCGTCGAGTTCGCCAGAATGCGCAATCCCAGCATTAAAATTTTCCCCATCAGCGCCAAGACCGGAGAGGGTGTCGAGGCGTGGTGCGACTGGCTGCGTGAGCAGACGGCACAATGGAATTCTTAAGCTCTGATAAAAAATACAACGATACCTATTGCAATCCGCAACGAAAGTGTTAATATTATAACATCCCAAACAGTCTGAAAATAACAGGGAGATTGTTTCTGATGATGAACGGAGAAAAAACATGAAAGATTTAAAGCATCTGCTGTATTTTGAAAACCTCCTTCAAGAGGCCCAAAATGAGCTAATCCTGCAGGCGCAGGGCGAAGGAAAGGTATGCGTGGCATACACCTGCGAAAATGTTCCCGAGCCGCTGCTGAACCTTCCCGGCGCTTTTTCCGTGCGGCTTCGTGCTCCCCGCACCGGATCCATGGAAATGGGTACATACTATCTGACCAGCTTCCTTTGCGAGTATTCGAGAGCACTGCTTGAAAGAGCCATCGAGGGCGGCTTCAACTTTGCCGACTGCATCATCACTCCAGATGGATGCACCATGATGAATCGCTGCGTCGAAAACATGGAGCTTCTCAAAACGATGGACAAAGAAAAGTTCTTCTATGAGTACATGGAGATACCCATGAAGGCCGACGACAACGGCCTTAATCTCTACACGCTCCAGTGCAAAAATCACATTCTGAAGCCGCTCGGTGAGACTTTCGGCATTGACACCTCCGATGCCGCCATTCGCAAGTCGGTTGCCGAACACAACCGTGTGTGCGAGCTCATCCGTGCCATCGGCGACTTCCGCAAAGAGGAAAAACCGAGGATCACCGGCTATGAGTATCATATTATCACGCTGGCGACCTATGCCGCTCCGAAGCATCTTATCATCGACAAGCTCGAGGAAACTCTTGAAGAGCTCAAGAGCCGTGAGCCTGATGAAAACAACGGCTTCCGTGCCCGTGTTGCCATCGTAGGCTCCGAGATCGACGATGTGGACTTTATAAGACTCGTTGAAGAATGCGGTGCGTATGTATGCATCGACCGCTTCTGCTACGGCTCGCTGCCCGGCAGAAATCCGATAGTCCTCAATGACGAGGAAGATGCGCTTACGCAGGTTTGCCGTCATTACATGAATTCGATACAGTGCCCGAGATATATGGACACCGCAAAAATGAATGCGCGTCGTGCATATGTCAACGACCTTGCCAAGGAATATAATGCCGAGGGCATTATCTACGAGCAGATCAAATTCTGCGACCCTTGGGCGTACGAAAGGATGATGGGCTCGCATATTCTTCATGATGAGTATCACTATCCCGTGCTGTCCATTGATCGTCCGTACAATGTCGGCGCAAGCATCGGCCAGCTGCGTACCCGTGTTCAGGCGTTCGTCGAAAGCCTTGAAATCAAAAAGATCAACGGAGGTGTTAAGTAATGTCTGACAAGCGAATTGGTACAAAAAACTTTGGCAAAGTGTATCTTAAGGGCAAGCGTTACAGAAGCCACCGTGAGTGGCGAGGCGTCGTCGATACGCTTTATGATTACTCCAGATGGCTTTACAACTGGTTTAATATGTTCAGAATAGTCCTTTCAAAGCCCCGCAATATCAAGGCTATGTTCCGTTATCGATGGATGTCCAGTTATCTGGCCGTCCCCATGATGGTCGACCGTCACACTCAGGGCTTGCGAGGCGAGCACCTGCGTATCTGCCACGCCGAGCAGGACATCATTATCGAAGATGTCGCAAAGCTGTTCGACAAGCT
>HF986887.1:16355-21716 GCA_000431075.1 Firmicutes bacterium CAG:555 | reverse complement strand
ACAAGCTCTTCCGAGGCGACCGCCGTATCGGCAATGACACCGAGTTTTCAAAGAAGGTCGTGCTGCTCGACGAAAACGAGATGCAGTCTGTCATGATGGGCTTCCCGACCGTTGTTCCCCTCAGCCGTGAGATCGCTTCCACCTACATTCCGGTCCTCCTCAACCAGCGTGCGGCGATACACTACATTGATGTTGCACAGGAATACGGTCTTGCGGGCGATGTCTGCCCGATGCCCGAGGCTGAAGCCGGAGTATCCATTGATGACGATGCGCCCATCCTCGGCTGCTGCGCAGTGCAGTGCAACACCACCTGTGACGGCTCGCTCCTGAGTAACGGCGTTATCTCTAAGCGCTTGGAGTTTGAGGACGGCATTCCCGTCTTTCAGCTGGCAACTCCTTTGCGCCACACGAACGAGGATGTTCAGGATTACGCTGCACAGGAAATTCGCAATGCCATCGCTTTCATCGAGGAGCACACCGGCGAGAAGTGGGATTGGACGCATTATTTTGAGTGCGCAAAGCGTGTAAACTACGCAACAAAGTGCCGCCTTGAGTGGCTTGAAATGAGCAAGACCCCGTACCCGCAGGTCTTCGGCTCAAATCTCGCACTTTATACCGAGACCAACTACATGGCTATAAGCGGCAGACTCCCCGTATTTGAGGAGACCGACCGCAAGATCATGAAGCTTGCCGAAAAGGCGTTCAAGAAAAAGAAAATGGCAGCAAACGAATACCGCCACAGAGCCATCGTATGGGGCGTTCAGTCGCATTACTACATGGACTTCCTCGTGTGGCTGCTCAACTGCTGGGGTATTGTTCCTCTTACCGATATGCTGTCAATGGACAACACAGATATGATCGCCGAGGTGGATACACCCGAAAACCGTGAGCAGGCGATATATGATATAGCAAAGCTCACCGAAAGAATGATCATGCGTAACCGTACGCATGGCGGCTACAGGGTATTGCTTGACGATCTCTGGAAGTTCGTTGAAGAGTTCAATGCCGATATGGTCATACTTTGGGAGCACATGAGCTGCAAGGCTCTCGACGGTATGCACGGCTTGTTTGAGCAGAGAGCCCGTGAGCTCGGCATCAATCTTGTATGGGTCTCTCATGACCTGTTTGACCCGCGTGTGGTTTCCCGTCAGGGCGTTCGCGACCAGATAAACACATATATGCGCACGGTCATGGGCGAGGAGCCGGTTGACCCGACGCTTGAGGTCCTCCCCGATGAGGAATCATGGTAATTGAAAGGAGAAAATGTAAAATGTCCAAGCTTTGCACCGTCGTAAAAAAACTGTCGCTTGCCGGCACCGCATTTTTCGTCGTTACCTTTGCGGCCTATTACTTCAATCTTGACATGAAGCTCACCGCTGCCATGGAGCCTGTGCTCAACTACTTCTATGACAGGGTTGACCGTGACCAGCATCTGTGATACAACCTGAATAAAAAACTTCCAAAGAGGGGGAGGCTTCCTAATGAAGCCTCCCCCTCAGCGTTTCAAAAAAATCCTGTGATTTTTTGCACGCCGGCACGCCAGATCCTTTGACGGTAAAAAAACAGCTTCCCCGAAGGGAAGCTGTTTGGCTGTTTAATTACTTGTTCTTGTTCTTTATGTACTCGTCAATGCCCTTTGCGCCTGCTTTGCCTGCGCCCATTGCGAGAATGACGGTTGCAGCGCCGGTAACGGCGTCGCCGCCTGCGAACACGCCCTCACGAGCGGTCTGACCGTTTTCGTCGGCCTCGATGCCGCCCTTGCGGGTGAAGGTCAGGCCCTGAGTGGTGTTGCGGATCAGGGGGTTGGGGCTGGTGCCGATTGCGATGATGACGGTGTCAACATCGAGCACCCAGTTGCTGCCCTCAATGGGAACGGGCTTTCTGCGGCCCTTCTCGTCGGGCTCACCGAGCTCCTGCTTGACAAGCTCAATGCCCTTGACATTGCCGTTCTCGTCGCCGATGATGGCAACGGGGTTGTTGAGCAGATTAAACTCAATGCCCTCGGCCTCTGCATGCTCGACCTCTTCCTTACGGGCGGGCAGCTCGTCTCTGCCGCGGCGGTAGGTGATGAAAACATGCTCGGCACCGAGACGCTTTGCCACACGGGATGCGTCCATTGCGACATTGCCTGCGCCGACGACGGCAACACGGTTGAAGTGCTTGATGGGCGTATCGTAATCGTCTCTGTAAGCCTTCATGAGGTTTACACGGGTAAGAAGCTCGTTAGCCGAGTATACGCCGAGGAGGTTCTCACCGGGGATGTGCAGGAACTGGGGCAGACCTGCGCCGGAGCCGATGAACACTGCCTCAAAGCCGTCCTCAAACAGCTCGTCAACGGTCTCGGACTTGCCGATGATGGCGTTGGTGATGATGTTAACGCCCATTGCCTTGAGGTTCTCGATCTCGGCAGCAACGATCTCCTTGGGGAGACGGAACTGCGGGATACCGTAAACGAGAACGCCGCCGGCCTTGTGGAAGGCCTCAAAAATGGTGACCTCGTAGCCGAGCTTGCGCAGATCGCCTGCACAGGTAAGGCTGGACGGACCCGAGCCGACAACGGCGACCTTGTGGCCGTTGGATTCGGGAGCTACGGGTGCGACCTTCTCGGCCTTGTTCATGTGGTAGTCTGCGACAAAGCGCTCAAGGCGGCCTATGCCGACGCTCTCACCCTTGATGCCGCGGACGCACTTGGACTCGCACTGCTTCTCCTGCGGGCAAACACGGCCGCAGACGGCGGGCAGGGAGTTGGTGGAGGTGATTATCTCATAAGCTGCATCGAAGTCGCCCTCTGCGACCTTTGCGATGAACTCGGGAATACGAACGGAAACGGGGCAGCCGGTACGGCAGGGGGTGTTGTGGCAGTTAAGGCAGCGCTTTGCCTCGTCCATTGCCATCTCGGGAGTGTAGCCGAGAGCGACCTCGTCAAAATTGCCTGCACGGACCACGGGATCCTGCTCGGGCATCGGGTTTTTATCCATTCTCATATTAGCCATTGCGCTTACCTCCGGTCATATTGCAGATATGCTTTGCAGCCTCGTCCTGCTCGGGCTTATAGAAAGCTGCACGCTTGATCAGCGAGTCAAAATCAACCTCGTGTGCATCAAAGTCGGGGCCGTCGACACAAGCAAACTTGGTCTCGCCGCCGACGATGACACGGCAGCCGCCGCACATGCCGGTGCCGTCGACCATGATTGGGTCGAGGGAGATGATGGTCTTGATGCCGTAGGGGCGGGTGACCTCTGCAAGGAACTTCATCATGATGTCCGGGCCGATGGCGATGACACGGTCAAACTGGGGTCTGCCCTCGGCGATATTAGCGTCGATCTCCTGCTGCAGCAGAGCGGTGGTGAAGCCCTTGATGCCGTAAGAGCCGTCATCGGTGCAGATGATGGACTTGTTGGAAGCGGCCTTCATCTCGTCCTCAAGGATGACGATGTCCTTGCTGCGGAAGCCTGCGATAAAGGTGACATCGATGCCCTTCTCGTGCATTTCCTTAGCAATGGGGTATGCGATGGCGCAGCCGACGCCGCCGCCGACGACACAGACCTTCTTCAGACCGTCCATCTCGGTAGCCTTGCCGAGCGGGCCGACGAAGTCGGTGATGTAGTCGCCTTCCTCAACGGTGTGGAGCATTTTAGTGGTGCGGCCTGCAGCCTGGACCATGACGGTGACGGTGCCCTTCTCACGGTCGTAGCCTGCAACGGAGACAGGGGTACGCTCGCCCTGCTCGTCAAGACGGAAGATGACGAACTGGCCGGCCTGCGCATGTCTCGCAACCAGCGGAGCTTCGATCTCGAACAGGCAGATGGTCTTTGCCTCGTTCAGAAATCTTTTAGTTACTACTTTGAACATTTTTTACTACCTCTTATCCATTTAATAATTAATTTGTTTTCACATTATTCGGATAACAGTCGTATTTTAATCTAATTGCACAGGAATGTCAACAGACCAAATGCATAAGTTTGTTTAAAAAGCCTTGAATTTCAAAGGTTTTTTAAACATGCTTGATTATTAATTAACTAAGAATTGCGCATGATCATGCTCAATTTGCGAATTTTTGCGTTTTGCCGTATATGCTGTCGAGGTGAGGCACATGTCAGTTGAAAAAATAAGCTTCGGAGCATACACGCTCTATACGATAAAAAACCCCGCCGGAGCGAGTGTCAGCGTAACGGATCTCGGCGCGGCGGTGCAAAGCATCATCGTTCCCGACAGAAACGGCGTCTTGGGCGATGTCGTCCTCGGCTACGATACGCCGCAGGAATATCTCGATAACGACGGCTATTTCGGCGCCGCCGTCGGCAGGTACGCAAACCGCATCGCCGGTGCGCAGTTTACGCTGAACGGCAATGTTTATAAGCTCACCGCAAACGAGGGCGCGAACACCCTGCACGGCGGTGTCGGATTTTCAAAGCGCCGCTTTGATTTGACCGCCGTCACCGAAAATTCCGTGCGATTTGAGCTATGTGACCCTGACGGGGGCGACGGTTTCCCGGGAAATATCACGGTGAGCGTGGAGTATGAGTTCACCGACGATAACAGACTCGTCATAAGCTACACCGCCCGCAGTGACAAGGACACCGTACTCAATCTCACAAACCACAGCTATTTTAACCTTGCAGGCAGGGGAGATATCCTCTCGCACGAGCTTATGATAAATGCGGACAGCTACCTGCCCGTTGACGGTGAGCTCATCCCGACAGGCGAGGTGAGACCCGTTGACGGCACGCCTTTTGATTTCCGCACTCGCCGAGAAATCAAAAACGGATATTACGACCACTGCTTTGTGCTCAACGGCGAAAAATGCGCCGAGCTGTACGAGTCAGAGTGCGGCAGGATCATGCGTGTCACGACCGATATGCCCGCCGTCCAGTTTTACGCAGGCGGTGCAACCGGCACACGACATGGCAAAAACGGCGCAGTCTACGGCAAAAACTCCGCCCTGTGCTTAGAAACGCAGTTTTACCCCGATGCACCCAACCGCCCCGACTTCCCGACCGCAGTCTTAAGAGCGAACGAGACCTACTCACACCGCACGGCGTACGAGTTTGCGACGGATAAACGAGAATGACTACGATAAAGATAGACGAATACACCTTTTTCGTTGATGTCGAAAAGACGAGGGAGTATTACAAAACGCACTCTCTGTGCGACTGCGGAAACTGCCGCAATTTCTATGCGCAGGCGAGGGGAAAGCTCCCGAAGCTTGATGAGCTTTTGACGCAGTTCGGCGTTGATATCTCACGCCCCGACGAAATATGGAGCGTCGAAGCGGATGACCATATCGACTACATAAGCACCGACTATACCGTCTGTGGCAGGGTCGAGGAAATGGGCAAATACGAGATAGACCTACACGAC
>HF986887.1:0-16341 GCA_000431075.1 Firmicutes bacterium CAG:555 | reverse complement strand
CGAGAGAGACCTACACGACGAGCAATTTTTGAGCGTCGTCGTGACCGACGGCTTTACCTCTCCAAACGAGCAGACCGGCGAGTATTTTACCCTCTCCGTCGATAATATCTCGCTCCCGTGGGTCTTAAACGAGCCTTTCCCCAAACCGATAAAGGCAACTGCCGCATCAAAGTTTAAGCGCTTCCTCGGCAAAATATTCGGATAAAGTAAGCCTCCTTTTGCATCGGCAAAAGGAGACTTTGCTATTAATCTAATCAATCCAGCGCCAAGCCCCAGACTGTGTCACGGGGGAGAGCTTTGGCCTCATAGGCTGCAATAAACGGAGCGCCGTAGCGGTCAGGGCGGCGTACAAGTGCGCTTTTTGCGCCGAGCTTACTGCACAGCGCCGGAATAAACTCCGGAGAGTCGTTCAGCACCTCTTTCACAAGCAGAACACCGTTATCCACATAGCCGCAGGCGATGCCGCCCTTGCAGCCGAACAGCCCGCCGCCGTATCTCTTGCAAAGAGCTTCCTGAAACAGCATGTAGCCGTAATTTAGGTTTACATAATTATTATCACGCAGAATATCCGCACGCTTGAAGGCGTACTCATCGGCAAAAAGCGGTGTTATTTCGGCGGCGCTGTCCGAGGGAAGCACCGTTTCGTACAGGCACCTTGTTGCGGTCTGAAATCCGCCGACACGCTCGTACCATGCATACAGCGACTCCTCGGCGGGAAGTGTGGTGCAAATTTCAATGCCGTTTTCCCAGCAGTACCTTTCGCAGGCTGAAATGAGCTTTGCGCCGATGCCGCAATTGCGGGCAGAAGGCTCAACGGCGACGGCGTAGATATACCCTAACTTTACCGGCGGCTTTTCTGGACTCCAAAGCTCGGCGTCCAGAAGATACGCAGCGCCCAAAAGCTCACCGTCTGCCTCTGCGACAAGCCCGGTTCCCATCGACGGCAGCAGCTCAAAAAAGCGGTCAACGAGCTCCGGTGCATCACCGAAGGTCTCCATCCACAGGCGCTTGAGCGAGGGGATATCATCCTGCCGGTATTCGTTTATATTGATTGCGTAATACATATCATCTTGACCTTACGATGTATTTTATGAGTATCTCCTCGGGCTTATACGACAGCTTGGAGGTGCGCAGAGCAGGGTTGCCCATGTCATCTTCTCGGTTTACATAACGCACATCCGGGTGCTTTGCCATGACCATGCGGGCCATCTCACGGCAGAGCATGGTGTAGGCTCCGCCAATGTCGGTGTAGGCCTTTTCAAAGTGGGTGCAGAAGGTGTCGGAGCTTATGACCTCACCGACGGTGAAGCCGACGAGCCTGCCGTCTGCGATGAGCATACCGCCCTCAAGACCCAGCTTGTCAAAGCTTTCAAAGCCACGGACTATGGCATCGTGCTCAAAGCCTATATCATCGGTAAGCCGGTCTTGCGACTGCCGCGTCCACTTATCGAGCATATCGAGGCAATCGGGGAGGCGGTCGGCCGTTATCGGCTCAAAGCTCCATTCGTGCTCGGCCTCAAAGCGGTTGCAGTAGTTGCGCTTTGCGTGCAAATGTCTGCCCGGGTATTCGGCGAGCTTGTCTATCTCGTAGATATAGTCTGAAAAATCCCTGTCCTCGATGATTTCAAACTCATCGGGGTAGGCTTCGCTTATGAGCGCAAGGTGTTCCTCGCAAACGCCGCAGATGCGCAAGGGGAGGGCGTTCCTGTCGCATATGCCCTGCATAAATTCAAAGCTCGGACGGATATCTCCGCTGCCGACGGGGAAGGCGAAGAACAATTCGCCCTTTCTGTGCAGCAAAGTGACGAGTCTGTCGCCGCAGAGGGTGACAGACTGCTTAAAGCGCTTGTCCCACATGTAAACATTGCCGAAGCAGAAGTCGGCACTGCGGGAGTTTTCAATTTCAAAAAGCCTGTCAACGGCAGGCTTTAGGTCAAGTGTGATTGGTTTAAGAGAGTGCATCGGTCAATAGGTTTCCTTACAAATTCTTTTTATCTCGCTTCTTATCGAGCGCAGGTCGGCAAAGGTCTCGGGGCGCTTTGAAATATCCCTGAGCAGCGCCGAGGGATGATATATCGCAGTCATGCGGCGGCCGTTAATGTCAAACCACAGTCCGTGCTCACGGGTGATGCGAAAATCATCCCGAATGAGCGCTGTGGCGGAAATGCGGCCGAGACATATAATTATTTTGGGGTCTACGAGCTCTATCTGCTCTGCGAGCCACGGGTAGCAGGCATCCTGCTCCTCGTCACGGGGGTCACGGTTTCTCGGCGGGCGGCACTTTACGATGTTTGCGATGTACACCTTACTGCGGTCAAGGTCTATCATCCTGAGCATATTGTCAAGCAGCTGCCCCGCCGGCCCCACAAAGGGTATGCCCTGCAGATCCTCCTGCTCACCCGGGCCTTCGCCGATGAGCATGACCTCGGCACGGTCGTTGCCGACACCGAACACCAAATTCGCCCGTGTTTTTCCAAGCTCGCAGCGCATGCAGCCCAAACAATTGGCGTTCAACTCCTCCATATTAGCACAGCGCATCAGCTTTCCTCCGAATACTTCGCAAGCTCCAGCAGGATCTCACGCTTGTTATTATCAGGGTATTCCATTACATAGTCGAGCAGGAATTTGAGCATCTCGCCAAGCTCCGGACCCTTGAGTCCAAGACTCAACAGATCGTCGCCCGAGACGGCAAGATGTTTGAGCGAAAAGCACTCGCCGCTTTTGAGCACGGCTTTGAACTCCTTTTCGCAGTTAAGTCCGTTTATAACATCGTAGGCGGCGACTGCGCAGGCTACGGAGTCGACCCCGTAGCGGCTCAAAAGCTTTTTCCAGCCTAACTTATCTGTCGGTGCTTCGCACTTTAGCATTTGCTCGGCATCGGCGCAGCAGCGCAGGGTGCGCCCATCGAGCCGAAGCTCCTCCAAAAATGCGTGCGCCGACGGGATATAGCCGTATTTTTGGAGCATTATACTGAATGTAACCCAACGGGTCAAGGGCTTGCGGGTCATGCTCGCAATGTCGGCATAATTGGGGCTTGCCCAGCCGTTTCCGGGTATGTAGCGCCTTAAAAGTCCGAACTTTATCGCAACGCCCAGCGTCTCGGGGCGGGTGGTGAGAAGTATCTTCTCAAGCTCATCACGCACACGCTCCGGCGCAAGCTCTGCGGCAAGGGGGGCGCACTCGAATATTGCGGCAACGGTCTCGTATTCTATTGTAAAGCCGAGACGGGCGGAAAAACGGAGTGCCCTGAACATTCGCAGCGCATCCTCGTTAAACCTGAGCATCGGGTCGCCGACGCAGCGTATCGTACGCTCACGGATTGCCTGTACGCCGTCAAAGGGGTCGGAGAGCATGCCGTCTGCCGAAAGGGCGATGGCGTTCATCGTAAAATCACGGCGGCTGAGGTCGCTTATGAGTTCGGAAACGAAAGTTACCGACTCCGGCCTGCGGTGGTCACGGTAGCTGCCGTCGGTACGGAAGGTCGTGACTTCTGCGGAGCGGTTGCCGACCTTGACGGTGACGGTGCCGTGCTTTATGCCGGTGGGCTCCGAGCCCGGGAAAATGCTCATGACCTCCTCTGGCAGAGCACTCGTGCATATATCCCAGTCCTGCGGGGTAATGTCCATGAGCACATCACGGACGCAGCCGCCGACAAGATACGCCTGATGCGATCTTGCCTGCAGACCGAACAGTATTTGCCTGACATATTTGGGCGGGTTTATTTGTGGCATGAATAACACCTATAACAGTATATGAATATTAAACTACTTGTAAAGTCTCGATTACAGTATTATAATATCATTTGCCAAATGATACATCAATAAGAATTTGTAAATTAAAGATGCGGCAAAATCGCATTGATTGGAGATATTATGTCTGATTTTGATAAGTTTCTTAAAAAGGGCAGCAAGGGTCATCTTATAGGCATCGGCGGTGTTTCGATGTCTCCGCTTGCCGAGGTCCTGCATGACGCAGGGCTTGAGATAACCGGCTCTGACATCGCAGAGAGCGAGCGCACCTCAAATCTCCGTGGCAAGGGTATTGAGATCTTCATCGGCCACGATGCGTCGAACATCACCCCCGATACGCAGTTTGTCGTCAGAACTGCCGCCGCCCATGACGATAACCCCGAGGTCATAAGAGCGCATGAGATGGGCATCCCCGTGTTCGAGCGCACGCAGGCTTGGGGCGCCATAATGAAGGGGTATAAAAATGCCCTGTGCATTTCCGGCACGCACGGCAAGACCACGACCACTTCTATGTGCACTCACATTCTCATGGCGGCCGAGAAAGACCCCACCGTCATGATAGGCGGCACTCTGCCGCTTTTGCAGGCCGGCCACCGTGTCGGCAACGGCGACACCATCATCATGGAGTCGTGCGAGTATTATAATTCGTTTTTGCAGTTTTATCCCACGGTCGCCGTGATACTGAACATTGAGTCGGATCACCTCGACTTTTTCTCCGGCATCGAGGATATCAAGAAGAGCTTCCGTGCCTTTGCCGAGAATGTGCCGCATGACGGCTATGTCGTTGCAAACTACGATGATGAGAACACCATGGACGCTCTCAAGGGCATTGACCGCAATGTCGTGACCTTCGGTCTTACCTCCAAGGCGGATGTGTACGCAAAAAATGTTGTGCGCATAGGCTCGCTCACGAAGTTTGACATTATGTACAAGGGTAAGTACCTTGAGACGGCAAATATCCATGTCCCCGGCGAGCATAATCTCAAAAACGCACTGGCCGCAGCGGCCGCGAGCATTTGCCTCGGCATAAAGCCGACGGCGATAAAGTACGGCCTTGCGGGATTTTCCGGCGCCGGACGGCGCTTTGAGTTCAAGGGCAAGTTTAACGGTGCGGATGTCTTTGACGACTACGCCCACCATCCGGGCGAGGTCAAGGCACTGCTTGACGCTGTTGAGCTTTTAGGCTACAAGCGCACCATCGTTATATTCCAGCCGCACACCTACAGCCGCACAAAGGCGCTGTTTAACGACTTTGTCCGCCAGCTCAAGCGGCCGGATATCGTCTACCTTGCCGAGATATTTGCCGCCCGTGAGAAAAACACTCTCGGCATCAGCTCCAAGGACTTGGCGGATAACATAGACGGTGCAAGGTTTTACAAAACCTTCGGCGAGATAGTTCAAAGTCTGCGCGAGACGGCTCAGCCCGGTGACATTATACTCACCGTCGGAGCGGGCAATGTCTATAAGATCGGCGAGCAGCTTTTAGAGGACGATTACGAGTAATAAAGCAACGATGCATGATCTCGGCATAACAATGCCGAGATTTTGCTGCCGAATCAAGACATACAAATGTGAAACGGAGAATACTATGGAAATACAATGGCTTGGACATTCATGCTTTAAGATAAGTCATGACGGCTACAGCGTCGTCATTGACCCTTATGACCTCACGAATGCACACTACCCGCCGCTCAAGGTCGATGCCGATGCGGTGCTCGTGAGTCATGAGCACAGGGGACACAACTACCGTGAGGGCGTGCGCCTTTCCGGCACGACGAAGCCCTGCCCGTACGAGGTGGAGGTCATTGACTGCTTTCACGACACGAGCTGGGGCTCATTAAGAGGCAAAAATAAGATACATATCATCAATTGGGACGGATACAAGCTCGTACACATGGGAGACCTCGGCAGTATGCTCACCGATAACGAGAAGGCCGAGCTTTTCGGAGCAGATGTCCTCATGATAGCCGCCGGCGGCTTCAGAGCCATGCCCAGCGATAAAACAAAGCCCCTCGCAGACGAAATTTTTGCAAATGTCGTAATCCCGATGCACTATGCGCATGACGGCTGCGGCAGCCGCAGAATGGAAAGAGTGGAGGCATTCACCGACCAGTACATGCCGCTTGACCTTGTGCGTTTTTACGATACCGACACCATAACCATCGACCATAACACGCCCCAGCAGGTGGCGGTGCTCAAGTACATGAGGTGATTGTTTACACAAATCCCTTGATTTATCGCTATCGGCGGTATATATTACACTAAGTTTTAAAATGATAAGCGTAGGGGGAAAGCCCGTGGGTAAAGCAAAGGAACAAAACTATCTGCACGGTGCGGCAATACTCACCGCCGGCGTTGTTATAATGAAGATCCTCGGTGCGATCTACAAGATCCCCATCGGAAACCTGCTCGGTGACGACGGGTATGGTCTGTTCATCTCGGCGTACAATGTCTACAGCGTGTTTCTGATGCTGGCGACGGCCGGCCTGCCGGTGGCATTGTCGAGAATGGTGAGCGAGGCTCACACGCAGGGCAGGCAGATGCAGGTGCGCCGCACCTTCTCTGTCGCATTGTGGACATTTTTCGCATTAGGCGCAATCAGCACGGCGATAATGTTCCTGTTTCCTGATTGGCTTGCCGGTATCCTGCATAATCCCGACACCGCACTGAGCATACGCACGCTTGCACCGGCGGTGCTTTTGGTGTGCCTCACCTCGGCGTTCAGGGGCTATGCGCAGGGACACGGAAACATGATACCCACGACCGTGGGTCAGGTGCTCGAGGTGCTCGTCAAGGTCGTTGTCGGCCTTTTGCTGGCGTGGTATTTTGTCGCAAACGGCTACGATAAGCCCATTGCCTCGGCCGGAGCCATCTTCGGCGTTACCGTCGGCTCGTTGGCGGTGCTTATATACATGTATGTGTATAAGGTTCGCAACTACAAGATCATTCCCGTTGCCGAGCCCGATATCCCCGAGCCTCGGGGAGAGATATTCAAAAACCTTATCAGGATCGGCATACCCATTGCTCTCGGCTCTATCGTTTTGTCGTTTATCAATCTGCTTGACTCCGGCCTTTGCATGGCAAGACTTCAGGACGCAGCGGGCTTTACCTATAACGAAGCAAAGGTGCTCTACGGTGTTTACGGCAAGGCACAGACTCTGTTCAATGTTCCTGCGGCATTTATAACGCCCTTGACCATCTCCGTCGTTCCGGCTATCGCCGCAAAGATCGTTATCGGCGACAAAAAGCTGGCGGCCAAGATATCCGAGGACTCGCTGAGAATTTCCATGGCGCTATGCCTTCCCATGGGCGTCGGACTTGCTGTGCTCGCAGACCCCATCATGAAGATAATTTACCCCGGCGCTCACGAGGCCGGCACGCTGCTTTTGTGCCTTTTGGGTATCGCATCGATATTCGTATGCTTCTCACTCATGACGACTGCCGTTTTGCAGGCAACGGGCAAGGAGAAGCTCACGGCGTATTCCATCATCGCCGGCGGCCTTATGAAGATAACCGTCAACTGGTTTCTTGTCGGCATCCCGGAGCTCAACATCTACGGCGCCCCCATTGGTACGCTGTGCTGCTATGTAACGATGTGTGTCTTGAACCTCATTTTCATCGCCCGCAGCTTTGAAAAGTCGCCGTCGGCAAAGGAAGTGTTCGTAAGACCCGGCGCTGCCTGCCTTATCATGGGCGCCGTGACCTACGCCGTGTACTACGCAGGCTCGCTTGTTTTAGACTATGACAGCAAGCTTTATATGGCTGCCGCAATGTGCGTTGCGATGCTCGTCGCAGTCGTCGTTTACGCCGTTGCCGCCATCAAGCTGCGTGCCATAACCGCCGAGGACATGAAGCTCATACCAAAAGGCGAAAAGATAGCAAAATTGCTCCATATGCGCTGAAAATTGAAAAAAGTATTAAAAAATCATGCTTTTATGAAAAAAAGACTTGATTAACAGGGCATAATGTGGTAGATTTTCAATGCGCTTTCGCAGGGGGGCACAATTTCCCTGTAAATAACCCGAGGCTCATTTGCTGATACGGGCTATATATACAATCACGAATTACGCACGAAATTTTAGGAGGATTACACATGAATAAGGCAGAACTTATAACAGCCGTCGCAGAAAAGACCGGTCTTTCCAAGAAGGACTCCGAAAAGGCTGTCAACGCCGCATTTGATACCATTGTTGACACTCTGGTTTCCGGCGAAAAGGTTCAGATGGTTGGCTTCGGCGTTTTCGACATCAAGGAGCGCGGCGTCCGTGTCGGCCGTAACCCCAAGACCCGTGAAGAGATCGAGATCCCCGCAACTAAGGTCCCCTTCTTCAAGGCAGGCAAGGCTCTCAAGGACGCAGTTGCAAAGTAATTGATATGAAAAGGCCGCCGTTTGGCGGCTTTTTTCAATAGGAGACTGTATGAGACTTGATAAGTATCTGAAGGTGTCCCGACTAATAAAGCGCAGAACGGTGGCGAACGATGCCTGCGACGGTGAGCGTGTTTCCGTAAACGGCCGTCAGGTCAAGGCAAGCTATCAGGTCAAGGTCGGTGATATCATCGAGATCGCCTTCGGCCAGCGCAGCTTGAAGGTCGAGGTGCTCGCCGTGAACGAAGCGGCAAAAAAAGACGAAGCTCCGGCAATGTACCGTGAGCTTGAGTGAAAATTAAACGGCATAGCGTACATCTAGTGGGCTGTGCCGTTTTTTTGTCTTTATTTTCAATAATGTTGTTTGTGCAAAGTGCATATTATTGTCATGCTATTTTCGGCAAAATGTAGAATTGATTTTTTTGTTTGACTTTTGACACTGTTAATTATTTAATTATATGTGTACCCTCGACTAACAAGGGAATACACGCCTGACAGCGCCCCTTTTCAGCGCTTTCCGCTCTTTTTTGCCTTGCCGGGTTACGACCCGCCCTCACCAAAAAAGAACGAAAATCAGCCTGCCAAAACCGTGCATTCCCTTGTTAATCGAGGGTATAGGGGAATATTTAAATATTGAAGGAGGAGTAACATGTTCACAAAGCACACCGATCCGATGTGGCAGCAGGAGTATGAGACTTGGGTCAACGGAATTCGTCCCGACACAAAGTTCGGCACGAAATTCGACGAGCAGCCCAGAGAGCTCATTCAAAAGCTGGCGCTTCACATCACCGACCGCAAATTTGTCAAGGAGATCAAAACCTCCGATGCCGAGTACTACGGCATGGCACCATGGGTGACCGACGAGATGGCAGAGGTAGCACTCACCATGAAGGTACACAAGGTCTACAAGGTCGACGAGATCCTGAAGATGAACAAAAAGCACACGAGAGAGCACCTGGTGGAGATCCTTGAGGAGCTTTGTCAGGTCGGCATCGTAGAGTACAAGTTTGAAAACGACATTAATGCCACAGGTGAAAAAATGTATGCTCTGCCGCCTTATATCGTTGGCAGCGGCGAGTACATGGGCATGAAAAAGTCGATGGTCGAAAAGGAGCCGACTGCGGCAATGCTGTTTGACCGCATGGCCTTTGAGCCGCTCAAGGGCTTTACCCAGTTCGTCCCGCCCGGCGGCTCGGGCATGGCGATGCATGTAGTGCCTGTCGAGAAGGCGATACCCGCACAGAGCAACTCCGTTTCCCACGAGCATCTTTCGTATTGGCTCGACAAGTACGAGATCTACGCCACCGTGCCCTGCGTTTGCAGAATGTCCAAGGAGATAATCGACGAGGGCGCAGGTGAGGATTACGAGGATATGTGTATCGCTGTCGGCTCGATGGCAAGATACGCCGTTGAGACGCACCGTGGCCACTACATCACTTACGATGAGGTCATGGAGATCTTGCAGCGTGCCGAGGATCAGGGCTGCGTGCACCAGATAACCAACCTTGACGGCGATCAGCGCATTCTCGGCATCTGCAATTGCAGCCCCGCAACCTGCTGTGCGATAAGATCCAGCCAGTTCTTTAACTGCCGCAACCTCTCCCGCTCGGCGTATGTCGCCCATGTCGACACCGAAAACTGCGTTGCCTGCGGCAAGTGCGTCGAGGTCTGCCCTGTCGGTGCGGTGAAGCTCGGTCAGAAGCTGTGCACCAAGGACGGACCAATCCAGTACCCCAAGGCCGAGGTCCCCGATGAGACCCGGTGGCCGGAGGAAAAGTGGAACCCCAACTACCGCTACGATGCCCGTACCAACTGCCACGACACCGGCACAGCCCCCTGCAAGACCGCCTGCCCGGCTCACATTGCGATACAGGGCTATCTTAAGATGGCAAACGAGGGACGCTACAGCGAGGCTCTTGCGCTTATTAAGCAGGATAATCCATTCCCTGCAATCTGCGGCAGAGTGTGCAACCGCCGCTGCGAGGATGCGTGCATGCGAGGCAATATCGATGCTCCCGTTGCAATCGATGCGGTCAAGAAATACATAGCAGAGCTCGACCTCAAGGCCGAGACGAGATACATCCCCGAGATAAGGTCCGAAAAGCGCTACGGCCGCTTCGACGATGTCAAGGTCGCCGTCATCGGCGCAGGCCCTGCGGGTTTGAGCTGCGCTTACTATCTTGCGCTCATGGGCTATTATCCCACCGTGTTTGAAAAGAATAAGTACCCCGGCGGCATGATGCGCTACGGCATCCCCGAATATAAGCTCGGCAAGAAGGTCATCGAGGCCGAGATACAGGTTCTCAAGGAGCTCGGTGTCGAGATACGCTGCGGCGTTGAGATAGGCAAGAACATCACCGTTGAGCAGCTGCGCAAAGAGGGCTATAAGAGCTTCTATGTCGCAATCGGTGCACAGAAGGCCGCCGCTCTCGGCATCCCGGGCGAGGAGCTGGCGCTCGGCGGCGTTGACTTCCTGCACGAGGTCGCCGAAGGCAAGAAGCCGGCGCTCGGCAAGAAGGTCGTCGTTGTCGGCGGCGGCAATGTTGCCATCGATGTTGCCCGCACGGTAATAAGGCTCGGCGTTAAGGATGTCACCATCGTCTACCGCAGAACGGAAAAAGACATGAAGGCGGACGCTCTCGAAGTCAAGGAAGCCCGTGAAGACGGCGTGAAGTTCCTGTTCGAGCATAAGCCTGTCGAAATAGTCTCCAAGGACGGCAAGATAACTGCGTTCAGGTGCGAGTGCGGCGATGTCAAGTGCGACACCGTTATTGCGGCGATAGGCCAGAAGATAGATCTCGGCGGCATCGCAGCCGAGGGTCTTGCGCTTACCGACAAGGACACGGTCATCGCCAAGGAGCTTACATATCAGACCAATGTCCCCGATATCTTCGCAGGCGGCGATGTTCAGACCGGACCTAAGTTCGTCATCGATGCCATCGCGGCAGGCCGTGAGGCGGCAATATCCATGCATCGCTACATGCGCCCGCACAGCTCGCTCACGCTAAACAGAAACCGCCGTGACTACATCGAGCTTGACAAGAGTAAGGTCGTGCTCCCGATAGATAAGCTCAAGGCTCCCGAGCGTCAGTGCGAGGCTTACGAGAACCTCACCGAGGAGCAGGTCAAGTTTGAGACCTCCCGTTGCCTCGGCTGCGGCGCAAGCATCGTCGATGAGAACAGGTGCATCGGCTGCGGTCTGTGTACAACGAGGTGTCACTTCGACGCTATCCACCTGAGCCGTGATGTACCCGAATGCTCCAATCTCGTTCCGAGAGAGGACACCATGAAGGTCATGCTCCCGTACATGGCAAAGCGTGCGGCAAAGATAGCGATAAAGGATCTCAAGGCAAAGCTCGGCAAGTAAAACAATAAAAAATTACCTCACCGCAGGCGAACCTGTGGTGAGGTGAATTTTTTATATTAATATATCAAATCATGTACTTCTTAACATCCTCGCCGACGGTCTCGGGATCGAGGGTAGCACTTATAATAAAATCAATGTTTTCCTTTGCGGAAAAAGCGTCCAGCCAGCTGAGAAACTCCGTGAACTTCTGGGGATCCTTGTCGCTGACGATCTTGTAGAAATTATCGACAAAAACATGGGTGATATCATAGTTGCCGGAGTGCAGACCGCAGATGAAGCCTCTTATAAACTCATAAGAGCCGACGCTGTAAGAGCCTGCCTCGATAAGGCGAGCCTGATAGGGAATATCGAAGGTGAGCTTCTTCTCCTTTTCGATGCAAACGACATCGCCGTTCTCACTGGCGACTGCCTCCCGAACCAGCTCAACAAGGCGCTTGGTCTTTCCGGAACCCTTGAGACCCAAAATCAACTTAACCATTGTGACCATCTCCTTACTAAAAATATGGCTTTACTGTTGAGTTTAGATTAACATTTTTCGCTCAACAAAGCAAGAAGAAAAGTGTAAATATTTTAATAACCGCTCAATTGACTTGAGCGGTTATGTTTTAACTATGATTTAGTTGGGCTTGCCGAGCATTTTGAACATATTCTTTTTGTACGCCTCGACGCCGGGCTGGTCAAAGGGATTTACGCCCGACATGTAGCCGGAAATCGCGCAGGCAAGCTCAAAGAAGCATACCAGAGACGCAAAACCCGCCTCGTCCCTTGCGGGGACGGAGATGCCGATGTTGGGAACGCCGCCGGAGATGTGCGCAGCCTTAACGGCCTCGGCAGCGGTCTTGCAAATGCCTGCAAGCTCCTTGCCTGCAAGGTAGTTGAGCCCGTCCGGATCGCCCATTTCAAACGGGATCGTAAAGCCTCTGCACGGTTCATCAAAGCTTACGATCGTCTCCATAAGCGTGCGAGGACCGTCCTGAATGTACTGCCCCATCGAGTGCAGGTCAGCCGTCAGCTCGACCGAGGCGGGGAAGATGCCGATGCCGTTTTTGCCCTCGCTTTCACCGTAAAGCTGTTTCCACCACTCGGCCATGAAGCGGAAGCTCGGCTCATAGCAGCCGAGAATTTCAATGCTTTTACCGTTGCGGTAAAGATGCTGTCTTGCTGCGGCGTACTGCCACGCAGGATTCTCCGGCGAACGCAGGTCAAGTGCCTTGAACTCCTCGATAGCGGTGTTGACGACGGTTTTGATATCAATACCTGCAACTGCCATGGGAAGCAGACCAACTGCCGAGAGCACGCTGTATCTTCCTCCGACATCGTCGGGAACGACGAAGCACTCCCAACCCTCGCTGTCGGCAAGGGATTTCAGAACGCCCTTGTGGGCATCGGTAGTCGCAAATATATGCTTCTTTGCGGCCGTGCCGTACTTCTCCTTGAGGAGCTTGCGGAAAATGCGGAACGCCACGGCAGGCTCAAGCGTCGTGCCGGACTTGGATATGACATTAACATCAAAGTCGCAGTCTCCGAGCTGCTGCAGCATATCGTTGAGTGCATCCGGTGAAAGACCGTTGCCGATGAAGAATATCTTGGGGTCATCCTCACCTCTGACGGGACGCAGAAGCTCGATAGCGCCTCTTGCACCGAGGTAGGAACCGCCGATGCCTATAACGACGAGCGCCTTTGAGCGGGAGCGTATACGCTGTGCCGCACTTAGGATGCTCTTAAGCTCCGTATCCTTTATCCGCTGGGGAAGCTCCAGCCAGCCGGTAAAATCATTGCCTGCGCCGGTACGATCGACAAGCTCTCTGTGAGCCATCGATGCCGCCGCAAAGTCAAGCTCTGCCGGGTCAAAAAAAGCGGAAACACCCGATAAATCGACCTTAACCATAATTGCCTCCGTATCTGAAGTAACAGTATTAATATATTATACATCAAATATATATAAAATCAAGCGATTTGTGCTCAAGTGGGGAAATAGTCGCTGAAAATGTCGAAATCTTAACACGAAGTGGGGCAAATTACCCTATTCCGAGATAAGAAAGCGCAATATCGGTGAATATCCCGAGCAGCCCAGCTCGCTCAACATCGCTTCCGGCAATGAGAGGTACCTCACGGAACACCTTGCCGCCTGTGCGCACGGTGAGCGTGCCGAGCTTCTGCCCTTTTTTGACGGGCGCAGGCACGCTCTCGGGCAGGTCAACATCGTAGGTGATGTCCGCCGTGCCGGATTTTTTTATCAGTGCCGTCTCCTCACCTGTGTAAGCCGGCTGCACGCTGTCACACTTGCCGAGCCTGACCTTCACCGGCGGCAGCACCTCATTCGAGCGCAGGGAGCAAAGCTTGTAGTTTGCAAAGCCGTAGTTTAGCAGTGCTTTAGCGTCATTGTTTCTCGACTCTATCGAATCGCCGTGCATGATGACGGCAATGTACTCCACGCCGTCCCGCTCTGCCGTTGCCGAAAGGCAGTACATGGCCTTGTCGGTGTATCCGGTTTTGAGCCCTGTGCAGCCGTCGTAGTAGTACACTAACTTGTTGGTGTTCGATAGCCCAAACTCGCCATCTCGTATGCTGTCCATCCAGATGGTCGAGTATTTCTTTATGAGGTCGTGCTTTATGAGCGCACGGCTCATGACTGCAAGGTCATAGGCGCTTGTATAGTGCTCGGGGTCTTCGAATAGTCCGGTGCAGTTGCAAAAATGCGTGTCCTTCAGCCCGAGCTCGGCCGCTCTTTCGTTCATCCGCTGCACGAATGCCGGCTCCGAGCCGCAAAGAAATTCGCTCATCGCAACGGCGCAGTCGTTAGCGGAAACTACTGTGATGCACTTAAGCATCTCGTCAACGCTCATCTTCTCGCCCTCTTCGAGGTAAACGCAGCTTCCGCCGAAGGAGGCGGCACGCTCGGAGGCTATGACCGTGTCGTCAAGGCTGATATCGCCGCGCTCGACAGCTTCGACGATGAGCAGCAGCGTCATGACCTTCGTAACGCTCGCCGGAGGCCGCTTTTCATGTGCGTTTTTCTCGTAGATGACCTCGCCGCTGGTCTTTTCCATCAAAATAGCCGATGGAGCTTTGATATCTATTGCATCATCACTTATCGTTTCTATCGCATGTGCCGGCACCGACATGAGCAGTGCGGCAAGAAATGTGCAGATCAGTTTCTTCATTGCTTATCCCTCCGTGAAAAGCATATGCTCACGGTGGGGGACAAAATGATAGGATTCGGCTCCCGTCAACTTTAGTTGCAAAATTATGCTTTATTCGACAAAAACCGATTTTATGTAAGATAAGTACAAAGCTAAAAAGCACTTGATTATTAAAGCGTTTTGAACATTTTCAACATAGTTTCCAACATTCGTTTTTCGAGGATTATTCAAAAACAGTTAACATAACATAAAAAATTCATAATTTACATAATATTTATTGACGGACAATTAAAGTAATAGTAAAATCAAACCAAAGCACGGAGGTGGACAGCTTGCGAAGAATGAATCATAATTACAAGGGCTATCTTGCATGGGGCATTACCGGCTTTGCCGTGGCCGCATGTGCGATAGTTTTCTATTTCGGCCTTGACTATATAAGCTCACTTATAAAAGCCATAGGCTCGTTTTTGGGCATACTCAGTCCATTTATCTGGGGCCTTGTCATATCGTATCTTCTCATGCCGTCAATGGCGCTGTATGAAAAAAAGCTGTTTACGCCGCTGCTTTTAAAGGCTCGCAATAAGTACCCCAAGCTGAAGCTCAGCGATAAGCTGCCGAGAGTGCTTGCAGTTGTTTTGGCCGAGATAGTTTTGGTGCTGATAATCACGGCGCTTATATATCTGATCGTCCCGCAGGTGTACGACTCCATTGCGACCATCGTCGCAAACAGCGGTGAGTATTTCGATTCCGCAAGCAAGACCATCGACAGGCTCTTGCGTGAAAATCCCGTTGTTGAGCAGTATGCTACCAAGATATTCGGGAACCTCGCCGATGCACTGACTAATTGGGCGCAGAACACGCTCCTTCCCAGCATGGACGGCGTTATCGTGAATATAACCACCGGCGTTTACGGTGTTTTAAAGGTCGTTTATAACATCGTCATCGGCATCATCGTCTCGGTGTACATTCTCTATAATCGTGAGGCTTTCCGTGCCCACGCAATGAAGCTTCTGTACTGCATTTGCAGCACTAAGGCTGCAAAGAGCATCAGTGAAGCATTAAAGTTCACCGACAGGACCTTTATGGGCTTTATCACCGGTAAGCTGCTCGACTCTGCGATAATCGGCGCTATCTGCTATATCGGCTGCCTTATCATGAATATGCCCTATGCGCTTTTGGTGTCGGTCATCGTCGGCGTTACGAATGTCATTCCGTTCTTCGGGCCGTTCATCGGCGCGATACCGTCTGCGCTTCTGATTTTACTCGTTGATCCGTGGAAGTGCCTCATATTCGTAATCTTCATCATTATCCTCCAGCAGGTCGACGGTAATATCATAGGGCCGAAGATCCTCGGCGGCTCAATCGGAATAAACGGCTTTTGGGTCATGTTCTCGATCATTCTGTTCGGCGGTCTGTTCGGCTTCTGGGGAATGCTTCTCGGCGTTCCCGTATTCGTCGTTATCTACACCGGCGTTACGAGGCTTGTGGATAAGCGCCTAAAGAAAAAGGATTTGCCGGATGACCCGGACTTGTATTCGGATTTAGACCATATAGACCCTGAGTCGGGGACCATGATAATGCGCAAGCAGGCGCAGAAAGATAAGTAAAAAAGTAAAAAACAAACCCCTTCGCCCAAGGGCGAGTTCAGATAATGATAAATCGCTCTGTGAAAGGTCTTCTTTTTCAATGCTGCGTTAAAGCTTTAGGCCATATATG
>HF986886.1 GCA_000431075.1 Firmicutes bacterium CAG:555 | reverse complement strand
GCACGCCAGAAGGGTCTTGCAAAGAAGTAATTCGCTAATACATAGCTGAATTCCGATTTTTCGAAAGGAGCATATGTTATATGTGCAAAATTTGCAACATTTGCAAAAAGACCGTTAAGCTGTCTACGGCTGCAGTTGGCATCCTTTTCGTAGTTTACTTCTGGAACCTCGATCAGAAGCTGCTCGGCTGGGCGTATCAGCAGGTCAATAAAATGTTCGACAGAAAGCCTGCCAACATTAATTTCTAAGTTTAAGCGTTACACCGGTATTTGCTTTGCAAATACCGGTGTATTTTTATGTGCAAAATAGCCGGACTGTTTCCAGACCGACTATTTGCTTATTTAAATCAAATTTTCTTCCACTTTGCGCCGTTGGGAATATCGGTGACTTCGATACCGGCTGCCTTGAGCTCGTCACGGATGCGGTCAGCCTCGGCAAAGTTCTTTGCCTTCTTTGCTGCTGCACGAGCCTTGAGCTTTTCTTCGATCTCGGCATCAGCCTCGCCCGACTCGGAGATGACCGTGAATTCGGTATTGCCCGAAACGGCTTGCTTTTTAAGCTCCTCACGCTTCGCATCGGCCTTCTTAATGAGGTCAAGACCCAGAACACGGTCAAAGTCTGCAATAACGGCAAGCTTGGTGTCGTCGTTGGTCTTGTACTTGAGAACATCATAAAGCGCCGTGACCGCAAGGGAAGTGTTGAGGTCGTTATCCAGTGCAGCGCAGAATTTGTCTTTGAGCGCCTTGGCCGCTTCTTTGTCAACTGCTTCACCGGCGGGCTTAAGACCTGCAATGCGGGCTATGAGCTTGTTGTAGGTCACCTGCGCATTGTCAAGGTTCTCCCAGGAGAAAACGAGCGATTTGCGGTAATGGCTCTGCAGGCAAAACAGACGGTAGGCGAGGGGGTCATATCCTTTTTCTTCAAGCAGGCTCACGGTGAGGAACTCGCCCTTGGACTTCGACATTTTGCCGCTGCCTGTGTTAAGGTGCATGACATGCATCCAGTAGTTGCACCACTTGTGACCAAGGTAAGATTCGGACTGTGCTATCTCGTTGGTGTGGTGGGGGAATGCATTGTCGATGCCACCGCAGTGGATATCAAGATCCTCGCCAAGGTGTTTCATTGAAATGCCCGAGCACTCAATGTGCCAGCCGGGGTAGCCTACGCCCCAAGGCGAATCCCACTTAAGCGCCTGATCTTCAAATTTGGACTTTGTAAACCAAAGCACAAAGTCGTTTTTGTTGCGCTTGTTGGTGTCCTCCTCAACGCCCTCACGAACGCCGACTGCAAGGTCATCCTCGTTAAAGTCGTTGAAAATGTAGTATCTGTCGAGCTTAGATGTATCAAAATACACATTACCGCCCGCAAAATACGCATAGCCTGTGTCCATGAGCTTGGTGATTATCTTGATATACTCATCGATACAATTAGTTGCAGGCTCAACAACATCTGGTGTCTTGATATTGAGTTTTGCGCAGTCGGAGAAAAATGCGTCGGTGTAAAACTTGGCTATCTCCATGACCGACTTATGCTCGCGCTTTGCGCCCTTGAGCATCTTGTCCTCGCCCTCGTCGGCATCACTCGTGAGGTGGCCGACATCGGTGATGTTCATGACACGCTTGACATTGTAGCCGGCGTAGCGCAGATATTTCTCAAGTATATCTTCCATGATATACGAGCGTAGGTTGCCTATATGTGCAAAATGGTATACCGTAGGCCCGCAGGTGTACATCTTAACGATATCGGGGTGATTCGGTATAAAATCTTCCTTTTTACGGGTAGCGGAGTTATATAGCTTCATATTCAGTCTCCTTATGTTTTATCTCAGTCGCAGCGCTTAAAAACATTGATGTTTTTAACGAAGTATTCAGCGCCGGAGTACAAAGTCGAAATTACGATAAGTGCCGAGCAGACAGGGGGGATGACCTCCTTAAAGGGAACCCAAGGCTCAGCAACAACAATGAGAAGGCCGAGCGTGACCATGGTGATAAAGGTCTTTATCTTGCCGGACCATGCTGCGGCAATGACCGTACCCTGCTCAACGGCGAGCAGACGCAGACCCGAAACACCGAACTCACGCAGCAGTACGAGAGCTACCACCCAGCCGGGCATCGTGTTGTTATCGACAAAGTAACACATTGCGGTGAGTACGAGCATCTTGTCAGCCAAGGGATCCATAAACTTGCCGAAATTCGTCACCTGATTGTACTTTCTGGCAATCTTGCCGTCGATAAAATCGCTCAGACAGGCGATGATATACACGGCCAGCGCCCAGTAGGTGTACCCCATATAAAGCAGCACCATGAAAACTGGCACAAGGATTATTCTCATTATGGTGATCTTGTTAGCAGTTGTATTCATACACAGACCTCCTCACCGATAAGATTTCCGTCGTCAGCTACGGCAGTAATATTAACATACACTATATTGCCCTCGCCGCCGTCGCCGTCAAAGAACACGAGCCCGTCAATATCCGGTGAATCGTAGCAGCTCCTGCCGACCCACATTTGGGAGTCCTCATCGTAGTCAAGACACAGGACCTCAAGGGCCTTGCCGATGAGCGAAGCATTGAATTCATCCATAACGCCGGCCTGTATCTCCATTATGAGATCGGCTCTGCGCTGTGCCTCCTCGGCATCGACATGCGGCATCTTCGCCGCCGGAGTACCCTCCTCAGGGGAGAAGGGGAATACGCCCGCACGCTCAATTTTGGCCTCTCTAAGGAAACTGCAAAGCTCTTCAAATTCTGCATCACCCTCGCCGGGCAAGCCGGAGATAAGGCTCGTGCGGAGTACAACGCCGGGGATACGCTCACGAAGTTCTTTAAAGAGCTTGCGGATATCGTCGCCAGTGCCACGGCGGTTCATCGATTTAAGTATATCGTTATTTATGTGCTGAATGGGAATATCTAAGTATTTGACGATCTTTTCGTTGCTTGCTATCTCGTCGATGAGCTCGTCGTCAAACTGGTCGGGGTACAGGTAGTGAAGCCTTATCCACTCAACACCGTCAATTTCCGCAAGCCGTCTGCACAGCTCGGCAAGGCAGCGCTTACCGTAAAGATCTGTGCCGTAGCGGGTGATATCCTGCGCAATGACGATGAGCTCCTTAACGCCGTGCTCGGCAAGCTCACGAGCTTCTTCAACAACATTCTCAATTTCTCTCGAACGGTATCTGCCCCTTATGTAAGGAATTGCGCAGAAGGCGCAGAAATTGTTGCAGCCCTCGGCAATGCGCAGATACGCCCAGCTTGGTCCGGTGCTAACGACCCTCGGCGTTTCCTCAACGGGGGCGTTTTTGTCGCCAAAGCTTAAAACGCTCTCGTTATTGAGCGCCTTCGTGACGGCCTCAACGATATCGCCAAAGCTGCCGACACCCAAAACGGCGTCAATTTCGGGAAGCTCCTGCATGACCGTGTCCTGATAGCGCTCGGCAAGGCAACCCGTAACGATAATTTTTCCGAGTTTGCCAGCCTTTTTAAGCTCCGCCATCTCCAAAACGGTGTCTATCGCCTCGCTTTTGGCAGCGTCGATAAAGCCGCAGGTGTTAATGATGACGGCATCGGCACCGTCCGGCTCTGGAACGAGAGTGTAGCCCGCTTCGCTCAAAAGATATAACATTTGTTCGCTGTTTACGAGGTTTTTCGCACAGCCGAGTGAGATAAGAGAAATTTTCCTGTCCATTAGTTTTCCTCTTGCAGAGTATAATTATTAAGTGCGTGTTTTATCTGATCCCATGTGTAGCCACGCCGAAACAGAGCATCCGTGACCTTCTTGACCTGCGCACGGTCATCGGGATCGGTAAGCCTTGAGCGGAGAAAGCGCTCAAGCTTGTCGTCCTGCTCGGGCATCTGCTCCAAGGCATCTTCCCAAAGCTCGCGGTCAATGCCGTGGCGATTTAGCTCTTGTCTGATGCGGGTGATGCCGTAGCCCTTTGCCGCATAGTGACGCACGATCGAACCTGAGTAGCTTTCGTCGTTTATAAGCCCCATCTCGCACAGCCAATTGGCGCAGTATTCTGCATTTTCAGGCGTTTCACCCTTTTCAATAAGCCGCTTACACATCTCCTTGCGAGACATTGGCCGAGTATTTATTATACGCAGCGCCCGTGATTTTGCAAGCGAAAGAGAGGAGGCGGATAAAAAAGCGTGAAATTCATCATCTTCCAACTCCAAGCCTGCGTGTAGGAATTTATCCGTCACAACTCCCAGTGAGGTCTTGACCTGTGTGCCGTCGTCAAAAATGACGGTGAAGCGCTCCGGTGAGGTCTGCTTCAGCTCAAGAATTTTCACAGGGCTCAGCCTTCAAAATCGTCCGCAGAAATGTCAACGGCTCTTCCTGCGGCCTGAGCGGCCTTGCGAGCCTGCGGAGACATGAGCTTGTATGCATTGTCTCTTATCTGCTGTTCAATCTTATTGCATATTTCGGGGTTGTTCAGCAGATAGGTCTTGGTGGCGTCTCGACCCTGAATACGCTGATCGCCGACGGTGAACCAAGCACCGGCCTTGTCGATAAGCTCAAGCTTTACGCCGAGGTCAACTATCTCGCCGACCTTGGAGATGCCCTCGCCATAGATAATGTCAAACTCCGCCTCTTTGAACGGGGGAGCACACTTGTTCTTGATGACCTTTGCTCTGGTACGGTTGCCGATCATCTCGTTGCCGGACTTGAGGGTCTCGATTCTTCTTACATCGATACGCACGGATGCGTAGTATTTAAGCGCAAGACCACCGGGTGTGGTCTCGGGATTGCCGTACATAACGCCGATCTTCTGACGGAGCTGGTTTATAAATATAACGGTACAGCCGTTTTTGGAGATAGCACCTGCCAGACGGCGCATAGCCTGCGACATGAGCCTTGCAAGTGCACCGACGACCGAGTCGCCCATCTCACCTTCGAGCTCAATGCGAGGGATAAGAGCTGCAACCGAGTCGACCACGACGACATCAACTGCGCTCGAGCGCACGAGGCTTTCTGCGATGTCGAGCGCCTGCTCACCGGTGTCCGGCTGAGAAATGAGCAGACTGTCAATGTCAACGCCGAGAGCTCTTGCGTAAGCAGGCTCAAGGGCGTGCTCAACATCGATGTAAGCAGCTTCGCCGCCGGCCTTCTGAGCTGCTGCAACAACATGCAGAGCGAGTGTGGTTTTACCCGAAGCTTCGGGTCCGTATATCTCAACGATCCTGCCCTTGGGAACGCCGCCGATGCCTAATGCAAGGTCAAGGGAGAGCGAGCCTGTGGAAAGAGCCTCAACATTAACGGGAATATCATCGCCAAGACGCATGATTGCGCCCTTGCCGTAGTTTTTCTCTATCTGGGCAATACAGGTCTCAAGCGCCTTCTTCTTGTCGCTGGCCTGGCCCGGGGTGGAGATGGGAGTTTTTTTCTTTTCAGCCATTGTAGTTCACCTCATATATGATCAAAATTCGTTTTTCCATTTTCCTATGACGACACGCTCAACACCGAGAGTGTCCCTGACAGTCTGCACCGCAACATATCCGGCATCAAGCAGCATTTTCTTGACTGCGTCCGCCTGACCTTCGCCGACCTCAAACATCATCATGCCGTTCGGGCGCAGGGTGATGGTCCAGTATTTAATGATGGCACGGTAGAAATCAAGTCCGTCCTCGCCGCCGTCAAGCGCACCGAGCGGTTCATGATCCCTGACCGAGCAGTCGAGCGTCAAGATTTCTTCGCTTGCAATATACGGGGGATTGGACGCAATGACATCGAATGTCCCGATGCTCATCGGCGGCCATGTCCTTGCATCGGCGTGGATGGTAATAATACGAGAAGCAAGCTTATTGTCTTTTATGTTTTTGCGTGCGATATCGAGTGCGGGGAGACTTATATCTGCGGCCACGACACGCGCTGCCGGAAGCTCGGATGCCACCGCACAGGCGATGCAGCCGCTTCCGCAACAAAGATCAAGCACTCTGCCCTTCATACCGAACGCCTTTACAGCCTTGACTGCGCAGGCAACGAGAACCTCGGTGTCCATCCTTGGTATCAGAACATCGGGCGTTACGGTGAAGGGAAGACCGTAGAATTCCCAAGAGCCCGCAATATAAGCAAGCGGCTCACCCTTGAGCCTGCGCTCGAGCATTTCTTCGGCCTTTACCTCGATCTCCTTGGATGTGTACAGATACAGATCACGCAGCAGCTCCTCGGTCGTTTTACCGGCAGCGGCGGCAAGCAGTGTCCGAGCCTCGAGTCCGTATGCCTCAACGCCGCAGTCACGAAGCTTCGTTCGCACGGCAAAATATATATCGTTATATGTCTTTGGCATTTTACATTATCCTTACCATTTGTCGCTTCCGGCTTCCTCAGGGATGACAAGCTCAAGAGCACGGATGGCGCACTCTATCATCGAGTCGTCCGGCTCATTGGTCGTGATGCGCTGAAGCTGTCTGCCCGGCCACGAAAGGATGGAGGACAGAACATTGTCATGCCTGCCGACCCAACGGTTTATTTCATAGCTCACGCCGACAACGATGGGCAGGACAAGGAACTTGACACCCATTCTCGCCCAAGTGTCGCTGATCTTTATAAACGAGCCGACAATGATACTTATGATGATGACCACGAACAGGAAGCTCGTGCCGCATCTCGGATGCAGCCTGCCCTGCGGGCGCACATTCTCAACCGTGAGCGGCAGACCCTTTTCGTAGCAGAAAATGGTCTTATGCTCAGCACCGTGATATGCAAACAGGCGCTTCATGTCCTTCATTTTGGAGCACAAAATGAGGTAAGCAAAGAAGATTATTAGCTTTAGTATGCCCTCAAACAGCGTCCTCAAGTAGAAATCCGCCTTGACGGTGGGGAAGAGACCCACAATAAATGTTGGCAGAAACAGGAATAGCAGCAGGGACAGCCCGATGCCCAGCACAACTGCGATGCCGATTATGAGCTTTTGCGCAGTCTCATCGGAGAAGTGCTTTTCTATCCAAAGGTCAATTTTGTCCGGCTCCTCCTGCATATCCTCGGGAAGCTGCTCCGCCGAGAACGACAGCGCCTTAACGCCGTTTATCATCGAGGAGATAAAACCGACGACACCTCGAATGAGCGGCCAAGCAAGAACAGGGGAGATATCCTTAAACGGTCTTACATCCTCAACTTTTTCAACGAAGCCGTTTTCGTTCCTGCAAACGATCGCACGCTTCTTCGGGCCGAGCATCATGATACCCTCGATGAGAGCCTGGCCCCCGATGGATGTTTTGAATTGTACGGAGTTTTTATCTTTTTGATTTTCCATATTTGCCTCAGTTCTCTGACAGCGGCAGCTTGATTTGAGCAAGGCAGCCGCCGCCTTGTGCATTGGAAATTGTGAAAATACCGCCGTGGCGGGTGATTATCTCATTGCAGACGGCAAGTCCGATGCCGCTGCCTCGGTTTTTGGAGCTGCCCTTGTAGAATTTCTCCATCACGTACGGCAACTCATTTTCGGGGATACCATGTCCATAGTCACGGATGCCGATGACAACATAGTCATCCTCGAGACTGATCGATGCGTCGACTACCTTACCGTCGCCGCCGTGCTTTGCGGCATTGTCAAGCAGGTTCAAAAACACCTGCTTTAACCGCTCGGGGTCACCGGAGATAAGCGGGATGTCATACTCGGGCGCACTGTAATTTACCTCGATGCCCGCCTCACGCATTAGATTGCCGTATGTAAACAGTGAGTCCTCAAGCTCAGCAGCTATATCCACAAGCTCGATGCGAAGATTAAATCTGCCGTCCTGAATTCTCGTGAACTCCAATAGATCTGCGACCATGCCTGTGAGCCTTTCCGACTCCTTTTGGATTATCTTAACGCCACGCAGCGAGTCACCCTCTATCTTGGGATCGTATTGCAGAGTCTCGCTCCAGCCCATTATGGCGGTCAGCGGCGTTCTCAGCTCATGCGAAATCTGCGAAATAAACTCGGCCGTGGTCTTGTCAGACAGGGCAATTTTAGACGACATGAGGTTAATTTCATCGGTTAGCTGACCTATCTCGTTATCGGCCTGCTTGGGTACCTGCGTGCCGTAGCTTCCGGCTGCAATGTGCTTGGCAGACTCGGTGAGCGACTGGATAGGTTTGCTGACATAATGGTCGAACCAAATGTTCACGGCGATGATATATGCGCCGATGAGGCAGGCCAAAATGACCGATGCAACGATGAAGCCGTTTGCAGCTAACGCTATGAAGCAGGCTGTCAATATGACTGCAGCTATGCTCGACACAAGCAACTGCAGCTTAAGATCCTTAAAAAACATTTAACACTTCCAAAGGAAAATTAGTAGCCCCATTTGTAGCCGAAGCCCCAAACGGTGGTCAAGTACTCGGGCTCGGTGGGGTCAGCTTCGATCTTGATGCGCAGGCGGCGGATGTTTACATCGACCGTCTTGAGCTCACCCGAGAAATTGTCGCCCCAAACGGCCCTGAGAATATCGTCTCTGGACATGGCCTTGCCCGGGTTTTCCATAAACAGCTTCATTAGCTGGTATTCGATCTGAGTAAGCTTCAGCCGTTTGCAGTCCTTTTCGAGCGTGCGGTTTCTGGTGTTGAGGATAAACGGACCGCTTGTTATCTCAAAGCTGGGTTTATCACTGGCCTCGTCACCGAGGCGGCGCACCAAAGCATCAACACGGGCGGTGAGTTCGGCAGGGGAGAAGGGCTTTGTGACATAATCGTCGGCACCGGTCATCAGACCCGTTACTTTATCAATTTCCTGACTTTTTGCAGTCAGCATAATAATACCTATCTTTGAGCCGGATGCACGAATGCGGCGACAGACCTCAAAGCCGTCGATGTCAGGAAGCATGACATCCAAAAGTGCAAGACTGATATCCGGATTTTCCTCAAGCTTGCTTAATGCCTGCATACCGTTTTCCGCTTCGATAGGTTGATAACCGTTGCGTCGGAGGTTAATGACCACAAAACTGCGAATATTAGGTTCATCTTCAAGGACGAGAATCTTTTTCATGGTTAAGCCTCTTTCTGTATAGTTTTACGATTTAATATTGTAACATATATTCTTCAAATTTGGTAGTATAAATCTTAAATTTTCTATATTTCAGCAACAAATTGTTACACAAAACTAATACTTGAAAAATATGCGGGAATAGGGTATACTGTACGGGCATGCCGGTGTGATGGAATTGGTAGACGTGACGGACTCAAAATCCGTTGGTGGCAACA
>HF986885.1 GCA_000431075.1 Firmicutes bacterium CAG:555 | reverse complement strand
GCGGCAGGAGCCGCACCCAGCATTATCATTATATATTACGCCTTTACGGGTTCGGGATAGTCAACGCCGAAGGTATCTACAGTTACCTTCTTCATTGCCTGTCTGTGGATGGGCTTATCGTTGCGGCCGGTCATGCAATTTGCGATCTTGTCGACATTCTCCATGCCCTCGATGACCTTGCCGAAGGCTGCATACTGTCCGTCAAGGTGCGGTGCGTCCTCGTGCATGATGAAAAACTGGCTGCCTGCGGAGTTGGGTGCCATGGAGCGGGCCATGGACAGAACGCCTCTGGTGTGCTTGAGGTCGTTTTGCACACCGTTCATTCTGAACTCGCCCTTGATGCTGTAGCCCGGGCCGCCGATGCCGATACCCTGAGGGTCGCCGCCCTGGATCATGAAGCCTCTGATGACACGGTGGAAGATAACGCCGTCATAGAACTTGTTCTTTACGAGTGAAATGAAATTATTAACGGTATTGGGAGCTACCTCGGGGTAAAGCTCGGCCTTGATGATATCGCCGTTTTCCATTTCGATGGTCACGATAGGATTACTCATTAGTTTCTCTCCTTCATTGTTCTTTCAATGTCTCGCATCGCTTCACGCTTAGCGTCGTCATTACGCTTATCATAAAGCTTTTTGCCCTTGCACAGTCCAAGCTCGACCTTTGCCCTGCTGTCCTTAAAATACATCGACAGCGGGATGAGTGCAACGCCGTCCTGCATGATGCGGGCATTGAGCTTAATTATCTCACGCTTGTGCATGAGCAGTCTGCGGGGTCTGACAGGGTCTTTGTTGAAAATGTTGCCCTTTTCATAGGGACTTATGTGCAGCGAACGGATGAAGATCTCGCCGTTTTTTATAGTGCAGTACGAGTCTTTCATATTGACCGTGCCCGCTCTTAGCGACTTGACCTCCGTGCCGGCAAGCTCTATGCCCGCTTCAAAGCGCTCGAGCACGAAATAATCGTGAAACGCCTTGCGGTTTGCCGCTATCTGCTTTACGCCCGTCTGCTTCGGCATAAGCTCACCTCCCTTTCGCACTATGATTATAGCATACTATTGCAAATAATAAAAGAATATTGTGTAAAATCAGTCCTTATTAAACTCACGAAGCATAAGGCCCTCGTTTTTGTTGAGCGCCCAATTGACGCACCACTCGGAGGTAAACAGCAGCAGGTTATTGCCCTTGAAATCCTGAACCCACTTGGTGTCGCTCGTGAGGTTCAGATCATTGGGGTTTAAGCCCTCGTTATCGATCCAGCGGATGACCTCGAACGGCAGGCTGCGGCGGCGGACATCAACGCCGTACTCGTTTTTGAGCCTGTACTCCAAAACCTCTAATTGCAGAACACCGACAACGCCGACGATTATCTCCTCGACGCCGGTATACGGCTCGTGGAAAATCTGAATTGCGCCCTCCTGTGCTATCTGCATGATGCCCTTTTCAAACTGCTTGCGCTTCATGGTGTCGATACGCTCAACTGCGGCGAATATCTCGGGCGCAAAGGTCGGGATGCCCTCAAACTCCACCTTCATGGTCTTGTCGCAGATAGTGTCGCCGATTGAGAAGATGCCCGGGTCAAACACGCCGATGATATCGCCGGCATAAGCCTCGTTTATGATGGCACGCTCGGAGGCCATGAGCTGCTGCGGCTGGGCAAGTCTTATCGCCTTGCCGCCCTGCACATGGTAATACTCCTTATCACGCTCAAACTTACCCGAGCATATGCGCATGAATGCGATCCTGTCTCGATGCGCCTTGTTCATGTTTGCCTGAATTTTGAATACAAAGGCGGAGAACTTTTCGTTAAACGGGTCAACTATCTCGTCACCGGCAATTCTCGGCAGCGGCGGCATGGTCATTTTAAGGAAGCTTTCCAAAAACGGCTCAATGCCGAAGTTATTAAGAGCCGAGCCGAAGAACACGGGGCTGAGCTTGCCACGGCGCACCTGCTCGATATCGAACTCATAGCCTGCGCCGTCAAGAAGCTCGATATCGTCCGAGAGCGTCTCACGAAGTCTGGGGCCTATGAGCTCATCGAGCTTTTCGGTCTCATCGAGCGTACACTCTATCGCCTTTATCTTGTTCTGACCACGGTGAAACTCGTTGAATGCGAGTATCTCACGCTTTTCACGGTCGTAAACGCCCTTGAAGTCGATGCCGCAGCCGATAGGCCAGTTCATCGGATAGGTGCCGATGCCGAACTCGTTTTCCAGCTCCTCCATGAGGTCATAGGGACTGCGAGCCTCACGGTCGAGCTTATTTATAAATGTAAAGATAGGGATATTGCGCATTGCGCATATCTTAAAAAGCTTTCTCGTCTGCGGCTCAATGCCCTTTGCGGCATCGATGACCATGACTGCCGAGTCAGCCGCCATAAGGGTACGGTAGGTGTCCTCGGAAAAGTCCTGGTGGCCGGGCGTGTCGAGTATATTTATGCAGTAACCCTCGTACTCAAACTGCATGACCGACGAGCTTATGGATATACCACGCTGCTTTTCAAGCTCCATCCAGTCGGACACGGCATGCCTTGCGGTGGCCTTGCCCTTAACAGAGCCCGCAAGCTGTATCGCACCGCCGTAGAGCAGGAGCTTTTCGGTTAGCGTTGTTTTACCGGCGTCGGGGTGCGAGATTATCGCAAATGTACGGCGACGCTCGATCTGCTTTTGCATTTCTGACATATATGCTTCTCTCCGTAATCAATTTCACAAATTGGTATGTTATCATAATAATGCCCGAAAATCAATGAAAAACTGACGGGATCACCCGTCAGTTATCCTGATCGTATATGACGCTGACTATCTTTGTCGGCGTGGGGTCTGCCGCATGGCGCTTTTTGCTGACGATAACGGCGATGATAATGCCGATGACTGCGCCGATGAAGGCAGCCAAAATACACATGCCCTCGGTGAGCGACAGCATTGCACCGACAGCGTAGCCGACAAAGAGCAGAATAAGCGGCAAAATATACAGCGCAAGTGCGCCCTTTACAACGCCGACGGTCGGCGTTTCTATCATAACATGCTGGCCACGATGCGCATCGATGGGATTCTGAACGACCGATTTCATAAGATGGTCGTACTTGCAGCCCTCGCAGCCGTTGCAGTCACCGCCGCAGATACCCAGCCGCTCGACAACGACCTCGGCAAGCCCGTCGTCCCTTATCTTCGTGATTATCGCTTCCTGAAGCATTTGTCCTTCCCCGTTTCGCTTTTTTTCTAATTATACACGCTCATTCGCCTTGCCGCAAGTCCCCGATTATGCTACAATGGACTGGACATATAACCAGTCTGTCAAAGAACTATGTAAAATAGACGCAATGAGTAAACTCCAATACTCAGCAGGTGGAGTGTGAGGGGGCAGTGTCCCGCCTCAAATTGGGTTATAGCCATCAAAAGCGCCTGTTAAGTCTTTTTGACGAGAATAGCGAAATTTTTCGTGAAGCATGCAAAAAAGTCACAGGACTTTTTTGAACGCTGTTATAATGGGAGGTCGGTCACCGTGCCAAGTGTTCTTAATCTCAAGAAATCAAACTGCAAAAACTGTCACAGATGTATAAGAAAATGCCCCGTTAAGTCCATCCGCTTTTCCGGTCATCAGGCACATATCATAAGCGACCAGTGCATCCTCTGCGGCCAATGCTTTGTCGTGTGTCCGCAGGAGGCAAAGGAGATAGTCGACGACAGGGGCACGGTGCGTGCGCTCATCGACAGCGGTGCGCCCGTTATCGCAAGCGTTTCTCCGTCGTTCTTCGCCGTTTGGGATAATTGCGGCATAAATTCCGTGCGCAAGGCCTTGAAAGCTCTCGGCTTTGCCGACGCTGAGGAGACCGCCATCGGTGCAACGATAGTCAAGCGTGAGTATGAGCGGCAGATAAGAGAGGGCACACAGGATATCATCATATCCTCGGCCTGCCACTCGGTGAATTTGCTTGTGGAAAAGCACTTCCCGGAGCTTCGCAAGTTCCTTGCCCCCACCGTGTCGCCCATGGTGGCGCACGCAATGGATATAAAGCGCCGCATACCCGAGGCAAAGGTCGTGTTTATAGGCCCATGCGTTGCAAAGAAGGACGAATATGTCGGCACCTGCGTTGACGCCGTTTTGACATTTGAGGAGTTTGACCAGATGTGTCACTCAAAGGGCATTGAGGTCGAGTCGGAATTCGGTGAAAGCTTCAAGGGCAGAGCCACCGGTTTTTCCGTTGCAGGCGGTATAACAAACAGCATGGATTTGCCGGACACCGGCTATTTCACCATAACAGTCGACGGCACAAAAAACTGCCTGAACGCACTGCGTGATATAAGAAGCGGCAAAATTGACAAGTGCTTTATCGAAATGTACGCCTGCGCAGGCGGCTGTATCGACGGGCCTATAATGGAAAAATACATAAACTCGCCGGTGCGCCACATCTGCTCGGTGCTCAAGCATGTCGGCAAGGAGGACTTCCCCGTTGAGCAGCCCAGTCCCGAGAGCCTGCACAAGGATCACATCGGCACACCGCTGAACCTGCCGACGCCAAGCGACAAGGAGATCCGTGAGATACTTGCAAGGATAGGCAAACCTAATCCCTCGGATGAACTCAACTGCGGCTCGTGCGGCTACGACTCCTGTCGTGACAAGGCTATCGCCATTTACAGAGGCACCGCCGATTACAGCATGTGTCTGCCGTTTATCATGGACAGATCCGAGCGCATCAACAACAAGGTGCTCAACAATATGCCAAGCGGTCTTATCGTCGTAAACGAAGATCTTGAGGTGCAGCAGATAAACCGTTCCGCCCTTGCGCTTCTCAATATAAGCCATGAGTCGGATATCTTGGGCGACTGCGTTGTGCGAATACTCGACACTGCGCCGTTCTTCACGGCGCTCGAAACCGGCAAATCCGTCAAAAAGCTGCGCAGTTACTTCTCCGATTACGGCAGATATTTTGAGCAGACGATAGTCTACGACCGTTCATCGAGGATACTCATCGACATATTCAGCGATGTCACCGAGGAGGAGGAAGAGGCCGCACGCAGCAAGGCGATTAGCCGCCAGACTGCGGAGATAACGAACAATGTCATCGAAAACCAGATGCGAATAGTACAGGAAATTGCATCCTTGCTCGGTGAAACGACCGCCGAGACAAAGATCGCTCTGACAAGGCTGAAGGAGTCACTGAGTTTGAATGATGATGAAGAAGAATAATCTTAGCTGCGATATAGGCCACCTGAGCCTTAACCACTACGGTGAGCAGCTTTGCGGCGACCATGTCGACACCGTTGAGGAGGGTGACACGACGATAATCGTGCTTGCCGACGGCATGGGAAGCGGCGTTAAGGCCAGCATACTCTCTACGCTGACCTCAAAGATAATCTCCACTATGCTCGCCGCCGGTCTCGGCATCCGTGACGCCGTTGAAACTATCGCCGCAACGCTCCCGATATGCGCTGAACGCAAGACCGCATTCTCGACCTTTACTATTATAAGAATAGTCGGAAACGAGCATGCGGATATCATTCAGTACGAAAACCCGAATGTTGTGCTGCTTAGAAACGGCGTACACTACGAGTTTCCCATGTCGACGATGCACATCGGCGAAAAGACCATTTACCGCTCATCTATCGAGCTTGCCGAGGGTGATGTATTCATCGCAATGTCAGACGGCGTTCTATACGCAAGCGAGGACGGCGTTCTGAACAATAACTGGAACAGAGCAAAGCTTATCGAGTTCGTCGAGCCGTTGCTCGCTGCCAATTTCACCGCAAAAGTGCTGGCATCCATTATTCTTGACGAAACCGACAAGCTCTACGGAGGCAAGCCCTTTGACGATGCAACAGTCTGCGTTCTGAAGATAATCAAGCGTGAGCCGCTGAATATTGCTATCGGCCCGCCGGCTCATAAGAACGATGAGCGTCGAATGATGTCCCTGTTCTTTGCCAAGGAGGGACAGCATGTCGTATGCGGTGGCACGACCTCGAAAATAGCAGCCGATTATCTCGGCGAAAAGGTCGAGGTGAGCGCCTTCTCCCCAGACCCGGATATCCCGCCGATATCGACCATCAAGGGCATTGACCTTGCAACGGAGGGCATAATCACGCTTGACAAGGTGCTCATCTATGCAAAGGATTACCTTGCCGACAATAAGTCCTTTGAGCAGTGGAACTACAAAAAGGACGGTGCTTCCCTGGCGGCGAGAAAGCTCTTTGAGGAGGCGACGGACATAAACATGTTCATCGGCCGAGCCGAAAATCCCGCACATCAGGATATGCCCATTAATTTTAATGTAAAGATGCAGATAATAAACGAGCTCGCCGACTGCCTTGAGCAGATGGGCAAGCGAGTTAAAAAGCTGTACTTTTAACGAAAAAGACGGACTTGAAGTCCGTCTTTTTTCATATATACCATGCCCTGCTATCGTACGGGCAGAACCTGTACGCAAGCCCCGGTGCAAGCTTATCGCCGTTTCGGCAAAGAAGCTCATCGACCCTGACAAATTCAAAGCCCTGTTCGGAGAGAATGTCTATCGCCTTCAGGACCGCAGGCACAGTCGCATCCTTGGTGTCGTGCAGGAGGATGATATCGCCGTCCTTGGCATGCTTGACGAGGTAATTGCAGATGTAGTCCTCATCAATATGCACCCAATCTCTCGGCGTATCCGACCACAGCACCGCAATTTGGTCGATCCTGTTCAGCTGCGAGCCGAGATAGTGACCGTAGGGCGGGCGGAAGAATTTTGGTCTTTCGCCGGTGATGCTCTCGATAAGGTCATTCGTGCGATCAAGCTCACCGTGTATCTCTTCCTTGCTGCTCTTGAAAAAGTCTATATGCGACCAAGTGTGCACGCCGACAAGATGGCCGTCGTCGTACATAGTCTTGACTATCTTCTGCCGCTTTTCGACCTTTCTGCCCATCAGGAAGAAGCTTGCCTTGATGTTGCGCTCACGCAGGCCGTCAAGAAGCTGCTCGGTGTACTTGCCCGGGCCGTCGTCAAAGGTGAGTGCGATCTGCTTTTTGCCGCTTGATGTCGGCTCGACATAGTAATTCTTGCTGAACGGTGTCGTCAAAAAGCTGAATGCCGCCGAGGCAAGCAGGAGCACAAGCACAGCTGCGATTATTCGCACGGTTTTATTTTTGCGTTTTTTAGTATTCATACATCACACTTTAGTAAAGGCAGGAGTTTTTTGTTTAAACTCCTGCCTTGGTTTTTGCCGCTTAGTTCGGTACACCGCAGAGTGCTCAATTCCGAAGTGCAGCCTTTCTTGCGGCAGCTATCAGTTCCTTCTGCGGAACAAGCACCGTCTGCGTCAGCGCTTGCTTATGCTTTTGGAACAAGTTTTGCCTTGCAGTGACTACACCCTTTTGAAAAGGGAAGCTGACAAACGGGTGTGGGCCGCCCGTCACAGTCCAAAACGGTTTCATGCGCTGCTCGGCAACTATCTCAATAATAGGTTGGGCTGTGCCCTTCCATTAAATGAAATACAAGCTTATCAGTGCTCCTTGCACCATGCGACAACATCGTCAACGCACCATGATGCAGGCTCACCGCAGCCGGTCTCCGCCATCTTGAGCGTTGCCTTCTCCTGCTCGTTGAGCTCGCCCTTTTCGTTGAGGCGCTTGGCAATATTCTTATTCATAAGCGTCATCATTAGTCTGTAATGCAGCGGGAGCTTCTTGAGATCAAATCCGCCCTGGAGGCAGAACAAAGGCATTTCGGGCTTGATGCCGTTCTTTTCTCTGCCGATCCTCTCACTGTCTTCATTGACAGCACCCATACCGACCTGGCAGACAGCGCCGATATCGTACATATCAAAGGCCTTATCCAAGCCCATGATCTTACCGGCGAAAAGCCAGCCAACATAGACAACCTTGCCGTCGCCCAGACCCTTGGCCTTGCCGAATTCAACAGCATTGATGCCAAGCTGCTCGGCAATGAGCTCAGCATACTTTTTGCACGAGCCTGTGCAGGAATTATATACAACAGCAGTAAACATAGTTTATGCCTCCTTTTTAATAAAGTAAGAATAGCACAATCCCGTTCCGAATTCAAGTACAACAAAGCGCTTCAAAAATTTTTATACAAATACCCCCTGTTTGGTTCAGTTCGTAAAACCATTGTATAAACTCTTAATAAAATCTATTTCATATGATTACAATTTCGACAAAAAGTTGTTGCATTTTTACCAATCATGTAATATGATATGCATGTATATTGGAAAATCAGTTAGATGATTGCTACCGCGCGCACTGTCCATGCGTTCTTTAACGAGGAATAATTGTTCGGTGCAACCGGTTAATTTCGTTTAGTCTCAGGCTTCAGTATCGCATCATTGGAGAAAGGAGGAAAACTAAATAATGATTAAAACAGAAAAACTCGGTAAACTGTCGATCTCTCTCGGCCTGATACTTGTAGTTTTCCTGCTTATGGCTTTCGTGCTCGGAACGACAGCAAACGCTGATGAGCTTGATGCTGCCGACGATATTGAGGTTGTTGATACCGAGGCTGTTGACGATGTTGAAGTCGTTGAGGATGCTGAGGATGTGGCTCTGACCGACCTCGCTTCCGCCGTTAAGAATGCTCTCCCCGCAGTTGAGGAGAACGAGCTTACCGATGTTGTTGAAGGTGCAAAGGACGCTGTCATCGGCGGATCTGCCTCCGATATCATCGACAATGACTTTGCTTCCAAGGAAGGCAACAACTTCAAGGGCGGCCCCCACTGGTATCTTTTAATTGAGAACTACATGTTCCTGCCCGATGACATTGAGATCACTCTCTGGTCCGACCTTTCAGCACCTCACTACTATCAGGTACTGACCAAGGCAAACCTCGTTGAGCGTCTCGGCTACATCCGCATTCCCGCAGGTGTTCCTGTGTTTGTCAAGACCAACCATGACGTTGACTGCTATCGTATGCTGAAGCTCACCATCGAAGGTGCTGTTATCTTCGACGGCATTACCTACGCTCCCCCCGTTCTGCACAATAACCATCAGGAAGTCTACAGCAATGTATGCGGTATCAATGGTATCCCCGTAGGCGGCCACATCCTCGGACTGTGGATCGACCTCGACGGCGATGGCGATGCCGATGCAGACGCTGATGCCGATGCCGATGCCGATGCCGACGCCGATGCCGATGCCGACGCTGATGCCGATGCAGACGCCGATGCCGATGCAGACGCTGATGCCGATGCAGATGCAGATGCAGATGCTGATGCAGATGCTGACGCCGATGCAGACGCTGATGCAGATGCCGATGCAGACGCCGACGCCGATGCCGACGCTGATGCTGATGCAGACGCCGATGCCGACGCTGATGCTGATGCTGATGCTGATGCCGACGCTGATGCAGATGTCGATCATGACGATGATTCCCCGAAGGATCCGCCTAAGACCGGCGACACAAGAGACTACATGCTTGTAACGATGATCGCTGTTTCCAGCATCATTGTTCTGGCCTCAACTTACCGCAAAAGAGAAGAAAACTGATCATGTGTGGGCGATTGGTTGACTTATTGCTTAAGTGAATATAAAATAGGAGTGGTATTACCACTCCTATTTTTTCAATATTTGAAAATACAAATGGTTTCCCCTCTTCTATTTTTATATCCGAGGTGTGTCATGAGCAGAAAAAGCAGGCGCAAAAAGTTTATTCGCAAGCCGAAGGAGACCGAGGCGCAGAAAAAGGCTCGGGCAAAGCGCAGTCTAATAATCATTTGCTCGGTGATCTTTCTGATAGTTGCCGCTGTTGTGGTGAGCTATCTCGTCACGCAAAACAGCAAGCTGAGCAGCATCGAGCTGTTTGAGAAGAAGGCCGAGCTTCTTATGGAGCAGGTCGTCTCCGTCACAAGGGACAATGAGCTTTCCGGCGAGATCGAGGACGGTCTGCCGAAGGGCGTTGTGTTTATCTCGATATGCAACGGCGACGAGCGTGCAAGGGTGTTCACCGGCACGGGCGACACAAAGCAGGCTGCGTGGGACGACGCATACGGCAAGGCGCACAGCTTTGTCGAGGAAAACAGCTATAACTGTCTGTGGGTCAAAGCCGATCTGATGGGCGAGGCTAAGACCATGAGCACCGAGGAGTTCTCGACCGAGCTTGCGCACTACAGGCATGAATTTTTCCGCAAGGGCATCTCCTTTGATAAGGACTTCAACACAGCTTTGCTTGAAGCCGAGCTCAACGCCGGAAAGATACTCGACTACGACGAGGAGTGTGTGAACACCACCTACCTGCGCAATTACCTCAGCAAGGCAGACAGAACGCCTATCGTTACCCTCCCCGATGAGTATGTTATTTTTAACTGCATCGGCTGGATATGCGACGAGGACAGCAAGGTGTATGACCTTATAAGCGATGATGCCGACTACGGAAGGCGCAAGGTCGATCTTATTGACAAGGATTACGCCGCCGAGCTTGTCAAAAACGCATCGTCGTTCCTTATCGATCAGGTAAACGACGACGGAAGCTTTGTCTACGGAATGTACCCTCGCTTTGACAGGGATATCGACAACTATAATATTGTCCGCCATGCAAGCACTCTTTGGAGTCTTGTCTGTCAATACAGAATGACCGGCAATAAGGAGCTTGTTTCCGTCATCGACAAGGCGATAGACTATATGATAGATAACGCCGTCATAACCTCAGATGACAGCACCGCATATCTGCTTGAGAAAAAATCGGACGAGATAAAGCTCGGCGGCTGCGGCGTTGCAGTCGTGGCGCTAACCGAATACATGGACGCTTTCGGCTCGGACAAATACGCAGATGTCGCCGTGAAGTTGGGCAACGGCATACTTACCATGCTCGACAAAAAGACCGGCGAGTATTACCATGTGCTCAACGGCGATTGCTCACGCAAGGAGCAGTTTAGGACAGTTTATTATGACGGTGAGGCGACCTTTGCCCTGTGCAGACTCTACTCACTCACGGGTGACGAAAAGTGGCTTGACGCCGCCAAGGCCGCAGTCGAGCACTTTATAGATGCTGATTATGTTCAGTTAAAGGACCACTGGGTAGCATACTCCATGAACGAGATAACAAAGTATGTTGACGATGACAGGTACTACACCTTTGCACTGCGCAACGCTCAGGAAAACCTCGACAGGATTTATAATCGTGACACTACCTATCACACTTATTTTGAGCTTCTCATGAGTACCTTTGAGCTGTACGACAGAATGATCGAAAAGGGCATACATGTTGACTATCTTGACAATGGGTTTGACCTTGAGTATTTCCTGAAAACCATTTATAAGCGTGCCGATCATATGCTCAACGGCTACTTCTACCCCGAATACGCAATGTACATGGCTAATCCCAACAGAGTGCTCAACACCTTCATGGTGCGCCACGACGGCTATCGAGTCAGGATCGATGATGTTCAGCACAATGTCGGCGGTTATTACCTGTACTACAAAAACTACGACAAGCTCGTCGAATACGGAATGCTCGATTGCAGGGATAAGACATGAATATTGATACAAGAAAAATCGTCAGAATAATTGCACTTATTGTGCTGATAGCGTCACTTTGCGTGCTGGCTTTCTATATCATCGGCGATCTTAGCGATGCCAAGACCGATGATGATATAAAAGATCTCAAAAACAAGGGCACCGAGGTCAAGATACCCGAAGTGCTGGACGAATACGCAAGCCTTTATGCCGAAAACAAGGATACGATAGGTTGGCTCAAAATTGACGGCACGGATATAGACTATGTCGTCATGCAGGCTCCGGATGAGATAAACAAATACCTGCGCAACGACTTCTACGGCAAGTCCTCGACCCGAGGTTGCCTGTTCGTTGATGAATACTGCGACATTTTCAAGTCCGATAACATCATCGTATACGGCCACAATATGAGAGACGGCACAATGTTCGGCACGCTTGACAGATACGCAAACGAAAGCTTTTACTCCGAACACAAGCTCATTCAGTTTGACACCATTTACGAAAAGCACACATATGAGGTCGTTGCGGCGATAAAGACGGAAATCCCCGCAAAGGACAAAAAGGTGTTCCGCTACTATGAGTACACAAGCTCGAACGACGAGGAAACCTTCCTTGAGTATGCTGATTTTATCGAGAAAAACAAGCTTTACGACACCGGCGTTGTGATAAACCCCGGCGATAAGCTCCTTACGCTGTCCACCTGCGCATACCACACGACCGATGGCCGCTTCATCGTTGTCGCAAAGCAGATCAGCTGACTGATGTTTATTCCTTTTTCCCTAATTAGTTGTTGAGATTTATTTGAATATAGTGTATAATAATAAATAAAAACAGATATATTGTTCATTTTTTGGGGGAAAAGAATATGAGCGGAAGCAGCAGAATAGTTGAAAGATCAAAAAAGAATATCAAAGACGCCATGCTTGAGCTGATGTACGAAAAGGAGTTCAGCCGCATCACGGTCAATGAGCTGCTCGTAAGAGCCGGTATCAGCCGAGGCACCTTCTATGCGCATTTTGCAAATCTCGAAGATGTCCGGCAGCAGCTGATAGATGACCTTTTTGACTACGCAGACTCCATCGGCGCAAACTACAAGCCCAGCGAGCTTGCAAAGGATCCCTACCCTATTTTGTTCCTTATGGCAGATATCATGACGAAAAGCGCTGACCCCACCAAGCGGCTTTTCAAGTTTATAAACGCCTACGATATCGGCCGGAACCTTAAAACTTGGCTCACAAAGTACATTTTGTCGGACGAAGTGCTTGTCGAAAAGCTCGGCGGCGAGGATCAGGCAAGGATATATGCCCGCTTCATTTCCGGCGGCATGATGCATGTATACAACAACTGGATGGCAGACGACATCAAGGCCGAGCCGGAGGTTCTTGCACGAGCGCTGTGCAATATGCTCATGGGCGGCTTCAACGGCGTGATAAAAGAATAAACGATCAAAAAACTCGGTAATGCAAACGCATTACCGAGTTTTTCAGTCGCCGAACGATATTCCGATATCTCTTGCGACTTGGATAAGCGGATGGTCGGTCGGGAGGAATTTTGTTTTGCTTGCGGCCTCCTCAAGTGGAATGGAGACAATGTTGCCACCGCGGATGGCGACCATTCTTCCATACTGCTTGTTTGCGATAAGATCCGCTGCCGCAGTTCCGAACCTAGTTGCCAGCACACGGTCATACGGGCACGGAGGGCCGCCACGCTGATAATGCCCGGGTACGGTGACTCTCGCCTCTTGGCCGAGAGCTTTTTCTATCTGATCGGCTATCTTAAAAGAAACCGTGGAATGCTTGGAGTTTTCAAGCTTTTTGCGGCTTTCCTCCTCGGAAAGCAGCCTGTCATCAATAGATCTTGCGCCCTCAGCAACAGCCAGAATAGAGAAGCTTCTGCCGTGGCGGCGGCGATGCTCAATGGCCTTCAAGACTTTGTCTATATCGTACGGTATCTCGGGTATGAGGATTATATCCGCTCCGCTTCCGATGCCGGCGTGCAGCGTCAGCCAGCCCGCATCCCTGCCCATGAGCTCAACAAGGAAGATTCGCCCGTGGGAGCTTGCGGTGGAATGTATATAGTCGATGACATTGGTTGCAATGTCAACGGCACTTTGGAAGCCGAAGGTCGTGTCAGTTCCGAAAATGTCGTTATCAATAGTTTTCGGCAATGTCACGACATTCATGCCCGCATCCATCAGTAGCTTTGCACTTTTTTGCGTTCCGTTGCCGCCCATAATCACAAGGCAGTCAAGGTTGAGCCTGTTGTAGGTATCTTTCATGGCCGGAATGAGGCTGTTGCCCTCCTCATCGACAATGTCCTTTCCCGGGACATAACGCTGGCGGGAGGTTCCGAGGATGGTGCCTCCCTGCGTGAGAATGCCGGAAAAGTCCTTCGGCTCCATGTACATGTAATCGTCGTCGATGAGGCCACGGTAGCCATCGTACATTCCGAATATCTCAAGGTTTTCAATTTTATTATACAGAGCCTTTCCTATGCCCCGCATTGCAGCGTTCAAGCCTTGGCAGTCTCCGCCGGAGGTGATGAGCGCCACTCGTGTCATCTTTTTCACTGCGTGTACCTCGCTTTTTTGTATGCAAATATTGTATTACATCTGCCAAAAAAGTCAATCGTGAAACTAACTAAAACTTATTTTACGCTTTAAGCTCTGCGATATACAAATCTGTATATTCGCCCAAATCGCTGCTGCCGGAGTATGAAACATCGATATATTTGCACCCAAACCGCATGATAAGGTACTGTCTTGTGTCGTCCTCACCGTAGCCGTACTTTTCATTTACAAGCTTTATCTCAACCCCGTCTCGGCTCAGGTCGCGGATATCATAGGTCGGGGTGTACCCGTCGTAGCTTATCTCGTACTCCTCAGAGTTTTCGGATATGCTCTCTGCCAATGCACGCGCTCTTTGGTGGTAGTCCTCGGCATCAAAGTGCTCGTAATCGTATATCATTCGGTCAACGGCTTCCTTTGCATCCTTTTCAAAGCGCATCTCATAATATCGAACTCTGTACTCAAAGGAGTTTTCGCCCTTGCCGGTGAGGTTTTCAAACCAAGAGCTATCCTGCGAAAACTTGATTATTGTGGGCGCAAGCAGATCGTGGCGCTCGGAAATGTCGGCTAAACCGGCTCCATCCAGCTTTTTAAGACCTTCGACATAGTAGTTATATTCGTCAGTGTTTATCTCCTGCATCGTTGGGAACGGCAGGCCGGACAGATCGTTCGTGGCGTGCAGGCTCGTAACACCCATCGGGACGGCAAGGTGCACAAACCACAGGACAATAACGGGGATAGTCAGCGGGATGAGCAATGCGCCGATCTTTGATTTTGTTATGTAGCGCTCCCCTGTCGGCAGCTCGCCGCCCCGTTCTATCTGCTTAATGAGCTTTTTCAGGTGTCGGCAGCTTCGCAGATGCACGATAAACTCTAACAGTAGGAGTACCGCCATCAGCAGCAGTAAAATGTAGTACGCAGTGCCGATATCCAACACACCGCCGACAAAGGTGTCCATTCCGAGCATGGTATATATAAACGGCGAACCTACACGGGACAGCAGGAACATGATGAGGAACAATATCCAATACGCCGTGTGCTTTTTGGCAAGGCGCTTGAGCGGTTTTATCAGATGCTCGGGCTCGCTGAATATCTCGGGTGCGTCGGGGTCGTCGGTCGTGAGCACAACAAGGTCGTTTTTGAGTTCACCCACGACACGCCACGAGCTGCGCTCGTATAGTTCTGCCTTTTCCTCGGGTATCTTTCCCAGCGACACATCGCAGAAATCAAGGCGATAGCGCAGCTTTTTTGGCTCGCCCTTTTCAAATCGGGCGCAGAAAAAGCCGCAGTCGACATAGAACAGTCCCTGTGCCGCCATGTCCTCAAGCCAGCTTTGGATTGCAGGAATGTCGCATGACTCAAACGGTATCAACTTCTTTACAAATTTACTCATTATCGTCTCCTCCTTCCGCATCGCTTATGCATCTTTTGAGTCTGTTAAGCTCCTCGGCGTACAGGCTGCGGCCAAGCTCGCTTATCCTGTATATCTTTCTTTTACCCTCGACTCCTATGCAGTGTATGACGCTCTCCTGCTCAAAGTCGCCGAGAAGAGCGTAAAGCGTCCCCGGACCGATGGCGACCCGCCCTGCGCTCTTTTGCGCAATGTAGGCGCTTATGTCTATGCCGCAGCGGTCATCACTTTGCAGGCTCATCAGGATATAAAACATCGGCTCGGTCAGGGTTTGAAACTTTCGTCGTGCCATTTTCATCCCTCCATTATATCGATATTCGATGTTTGATTCCATTATACATCGATTATCGATATTGTCAAGCGTGTTTTTCTCTTGACTAAAATTAATCAATATATTAAAATTAAGGCAGCAATTTGAAAGGGGAAAAACACATGGATGCAGTGAAAAATGCATATTACCGCACTTATCAGTTCTTTTTCGATATCGGCGCTCGCTTCTTATATTGGCGTAAGCCCATTACCGTAACCGGCGAAGGCTCGCTTGCAAAAGCTCCCGAGCTTTTTAAGAAAAACGGCGTTAAAAAGGTCATGATCGTCACCGGCCGCACCGTCGGCAAGACCATCGCCCCAATTGCAATGGAGGCTCTCGACAAGGCAGGCATTGCCTATGTGCACTACAGCGAGGTCTCCGCAAACCCCACCGTTAAGGTCGTTGACGAAATTCAGGATATGTTCCTGAGCAACAATTGCGACGGCTTCCTTGCGATCGGCGGCGGTTCGCCCATGGACGCAGCAAAGGGCGCTGCTGCCCGTGTAGTTCACCCCCACAAGCCCGTTAACAAGATGGCCGGTCTGTTTAAGGTCATGCACAAGATACCCACCTTTGTTGCAGTGCCCACTACCGCAGGCACCGGCTCCGAGACCACGATAGCCGCCGTCATCACCGACCAGGATACGCACCATAAGTACGCCATCATGGATCTGTGCCTCGTTCCTAAGTATGCGATACTTGACCCCGAGCTCACCCGCAATCTTCCGCCCAAGACCACCTCTACAACCGGCATGGATGCATTGACCCACGCTGTTGAGGCTTATATTTCCGTTAAGCTCACCACCAAGGAGACCGACAGGCTTGCCGAGGAGGCGACCGTTGCGATATTCAAGTACCTTGAAAGAGCGTACAATGACGGCAACGACATGGAGGCTCGTCAGGAAATGCTCATGGCGGCATACAAGGCAGGCTTCGCCTTCACCCGTGCAGGCGTAGGCAATGTCCACGCAATTGCGCACACACTCGGCGGTCTGTACAACACCCCGCACGGCCTTGCAAACGCTGTCATTCTCCCCATCGTTCTCGAAGATTACGGCTCTGCCATTTATAAAGACCTTGCCCGCCTTGCCGAGCTCACCGGTACCAAGATCACCGGCACGGACGAGGAAAAGGCAAAGGCATTCATCGCCGAGATCCGTGCGATGAACAAGCGCATGAATATTCCCACCGGCTTTGACAACATAAAGCAGGAGGATATCCCGCAGATGGCCGAGTGGGCGCTCAAGGAGGCTAACCCCACCTACCCTGTCCCCGTTCTGTACAACAAGGCCCGCATGATAAAGGTCATAAACAGAATAATCGACGAGGCATAAACAAACTACCTATCAGAGCGTCTGCTTAAGTTGACGGGAGCCGAACACTATCGGTTTTGACGGGCAGCTTTCCGCCCATGCTTCGCTAAATCCCTAGCCCATATATGTCCATTATGCCCGTCGGGCTTTATCTTTGCCTGAGCGAAAATCTGCTCCGTCAAAACTGCGGGGCATCTGTCAGTAGTGTCTTTCGAGGGATTTTCGGCTTTCTTTGGTGAGA
>HF986884.1:23889-29202 GCA_000431075.1 Firmicutes bacterium CAG:555 | reverse complement strand
AGGAGGAAAAAGATATGAAAATGCTCGAAGGCGTAAAGGTTCTTGACTTTACAACAAATGCGGCCGGCCCAATTGTCGGTGCGTACTTTGCCGATTACGGCGCAGAGGTCATCAAGGTCGAAGTACCCGGCGGCGAGGCCGGACGCAGGTTTGCCTACTATGCAGGCGGCATGTCGACCTATGCATGCGGCAAGGACAGAGGCAAAAAATCGATAGAAATGAAGCTCAGCGACCCCGATGCGCAGAAGCTCATTCTCGAACAGGTCAAAAATTTTGACATTGTGCTCGTTTCCAACAAGCCCGGCTTCATGGAAAAGTTCGGTCTCGGCTATGAAGATATGCGCAAGGTCAACCCGGGCATAATCTATGCTTCGCTGACCCCGTTCGGCGTAAAGCCGTCGAAGTACAGTGACAAGCCGTCCTATGACATTTGTGCCGTCGCAATGAGCGGCATAAACGCACAGACCGGCGATGCCGACGGCGCTCCGACCCGCATAGGCTCGGTCATCGGCGACACCAGCGGTGCCGAGGCATTTTTCGCCTCCACGCTGCTTGCCTATATCCACAAGCTCAAGACCGGCAGAGGTCAGTTTGTCGATTTCTCGCTCGTGCGCAATGTACTGCACATCAACTCCAGCACCCTTCAGATCCACAACCACAAGGGTCACATTCAGAGCCGCTCCGGCAACCACAATACAAATCTTTGCCCCTACGGCATCTACACCGGCAAGACCATGTCCATGGTCATCGGTGCCGTGTCGCCGGCTACTTGGAATGCGCTGTGCGACTGCATGGGCAAGCCCGAGTACAAGGAAGACCCCCGCTTTGTCACCATGCCCGACCGCTGCAAGCATCACACATTGGTTGAGCAGATCATCACCGATTGGATAAATACCTTTGACGACTCCAAGGACGCCTATGATAAGCTCGATGCTGCTGGCGTACCTTGCTGCCCGGTGCTCACTCCCGAGGAGGCTTGGGAGGACGAGGAGTATAATCGCCTCGGCTGGTGGGTCAACTTCCCCATGTACCCCGAGTGGGAGGGCACGGATGTTGCATCCAACAAGCACTGCGCCTACTTTGCCGACTTCTCCGATGTCAGCGATGAGGATCGCAAGCCGCAGCTTGCCCCGCACATCGGCGAAAACAGCTACGAGATACTCGAAAGCTGGGGTAAGACCGAGGATGAAGCAAAAGCGCTGCTTGAGCAGTGGGGCGCAAAGAATATCTGATATAAACCGTGCCTCTGCATGCGTGAGGAGAAACCATGGATAAGAGTAACTACATCATTCCCGAATTCGGCCCGCTGCGTGGCATAAGGGTCATAGGCGCAGGTTCGCTTATCGCCATGCCCTTTGCGGCAACGATGATGGCCGATTTCGGCGCTGAGGTCATACAGATAGAGCGGCCGAGGATAGGCGACACCTACCGCACCTTCCCACCGTTTAAGACTACCGAGCAGGGCACGGCAGGCTCGTCGTGGATACAGGATGCACGCAACCGCCTGTCGATGACGCTTGAATTAGACCTCAGCGACTCAGATGTAAAGGAGATATTCTATAAGCTCATCGCTCAGAGCGATATCTTCATCGAAAACATGGTTTGGCTCGAAAAGTTAGGCATTGACGATAAGGAGCTCTTGAAGATAAATCCCCGGCTCATTATTGTCCATATATCCGGCTACGGACATAAGGAATTCGGCGGGAAGCCTGAGATCTGCGATCAGGCTTCCTATGACATGACCGGGCAGGCCTACTCCGGCTATGCGCTGTTTAACGGCTATCCCGAAAAAGATCCCCTCATCGTCAAGCCCTCGCTCGGCGACTATATAACGGCGCTGTTTGCGCTCTTCGGCATGCTGGCAGCATACATAGATGCAAAGAACACCGGACACGGGCAGGTAGTCGATGTTGCGCAGTTTGAGTCAATGGCCCGTGTCATGCGTGACGCATTCACTATGTCATCCCTCGGCCTTGCCGAGGTGCAGCGCTGCGGTACAAAGGCAATGGGCTTCCAGCCGTGGGATCTGTTTAAGAGCAGTGACGGCGTTCATGTCAGCATCGGCGCTGTCGGCAAGGCGGTGTTCGAGCGCTTTATGAATGCGGCGGGCTTCGATCTTGAAAAGTACCCGTATGAAAAGACCTCGAAGGACAAGGAAGCGATCAATTCACCCGAGGGCAGGGAGCTTGACAGGCTCATAAACGAGTGGTGCCGTAGCCACACGGCGGACGAAATTGAGGAAGCAATGCGCCGTGGGCGTGTGCCGTGCGCACGGGTGAACGATGCGCAGGCGTGCATGCATAATGAGCACTTTTTAGACCGTGGAGACTTTGTCAACTTTATCGATCAGACGACAGGCATTGATGTCACCGCATTCGGCATAGCCCCGAAGATGAGCCGATCGCCCGGCATGGTCTGGCGTGGCGGCCCACGCCTCGGACAGGACACGGATGAGATACTTAAAACCGTCCTCGGCTACGGCGACGACGAGATTGCCGCATTCCGCAAAAAAGGCATAATATAAAGCAAAAGCCTCCGGCTCTGCCGGAGGCTTTTGCTTTATATTCGCTTAAAATAGGTAAAGGCAGAGGCAACAGCGTAAACACCAATACGCTGTAGGGGGAGTGTGCGGGGGTAACGAAGTGTCGGTGCGATAGTGAATGACATGCCGGGTGCGTGTCAGAGCCGCAGCGAGATTTTTCGTGAAGCAAAGCTTTACAAAAAATGTGGCGTGTTATTTGATGCGCTGAAAATGCAGCTTCTTGAGCAGTGCGGGGATGAGCTGGCGGTAATCGGCCACGATGGCGTAGTTGGATATCGCCATGATGGGGGCTTGGTCGTTGGTGTTTACGCTCACGATGCACTTGGAGTTCTGCATACCGGCAAGATACTGCGTTGAGCCGGAGATGCCGATGTTAATGATCAGGTCTGCCTTGACGGTACAACCGCTCTGGCCGAGCTGACTTTCGTGCTGCATCCAGCCGCAGTCGGTGAGCGGCCTTGAGCATGCAAGCGTTGCGCCGATACAGTTGGCAAAGTCTGCGATCATGTCAAGATCCTCTTTTTTCTTAATGCCTCGTCCGCAGGCGACAACGATCTTTGCGTCCTTGAGCTGCACTTCTGCCTTTTCGGCGGCGACCGCTTCTAAAAGCTCGTATGCGGGATCGACTGAACACTCGATCTTCTCACGGATGATGTTGGTCTCGTGAGCGCCGACGGGCTGTGCGTCAAAGACCTTTGCGCAGACGGTGACCATCTGCGGGCGCTTTTCACCGATGCAGATGTGTGCCAAGATGTTTCCGCCGAAGCCTGCGGTGACTTGGATAAAGTCGCCGTCCTCGTCGTAAACGAGGTCGAGAGCATCGGCTGTCAGGCCGGTGTCGAGCGCCTGCATGGTGAGCGGAGCTACTTCACGGCCGACGCCGGTTGCGGGGATGATGAAAATTTCAGGCTCATACTTTTTGGCAAGCGCAGTCATTGCCTGCGCATAGGTGCGGGCACTGTAGCTTGAAAGTGCGGCGTTTTCGCCGATGATGACCATGTCGGCACCGTATTCGGAGAGCTCTCTGAGAGCGGCGTCATCGGCCGAACCGAGCACCACTGCGACAAGGTCGCCGCCGTTGTGCGCCTTGAGTTGTCTGCCCTTGGTCAGAAGCTCGGGGACTATATCGCAAAGCTTGCCGTCGTGTGTTTCGGCATATACCCAAATATCCTTGCTCATTTTAATTCCTCCCTCAAATCAGATGCATGTCGGCAAGAACACCGGCGAGGACTTCCGCAGCCTCGTCGCTGCTGCCGTTGATGACCGTGCCGTCGACCTTCTTGACCGTGGGCTCGGTGACGCATTTTGTGCGTGAGGGCGAGCCCTTGACGCCGCACTTGGCTTCATCGCAGCCGAGGTCTGCGCAGTTCCAGACAGTGATGCCCTTTTTAAGACCGTCGATGACATTTGCGGGGGTCATGAAGCGGGGCGTGTTCACGGCGGGGGTCACTGTGATGACGGCGGGCAGTGCGGTTTTTGAGGTCTCCGTGCCGCCGGTGAAGCTGCGGCGGCAAACTATTGCATTGCCGTCAAGCTCCAAAGCATCGACACTTGTGACGAGCGGCAGACCGAGGAAGCCCGCCGTTACGGGGCCTGTCTGCGCAGTCTCGGCATCGGATGCCTTGTTGCCGAAAATGGCGAGGTCAAAGTCGCCTAACTTTTTGGCCGCCATAGAAAGGACATAGCCCGTTGCGAGGGTGTCTGCGCCGCCGAAGATGCGGTCGGAAAGCAGAACCGCCTTGTCGCAGCCCATGAAAAGCGCACGCTTGAGCACATCCTTTGCCTGCGGAGGACCCATGGTTACCGCCGTCACGCTGCCGCCGAAGCGGTCACGCAGCGCAAGACCCAGCTCAAGTGCGTTCTTGTCCACGGGGTTTATCATCGTTCCGACACCGCTGCGGATGAGATTGCCGTTTTCGTCGAGCTTCACATCGCTGCTGTCGGGTATCTGCTTTATAAAAACAATAACTTTCATCTTGTGCACCTCTTTCACTTAACGCCCATCCACTTGGCAATGATCTTCTTCTGAATTTCGCTCGTGCCCTCGAATATCTCGGTGAGCTTTGCGTCACGGTAGAGCTTTTCAATGACAAATTCCTTGCTGTAGCCGTAGCCGCCGTGCAGCTGCAGGCAGCCACGCACGACCTCGTTGAGAACATCGGAGGCATAGTATTTCGCCATCGACGAGAGGTGGGACACACGCTGGCCGTTGTCCATGAGGCTTGCGCAGTTATACACCATCAGACGTGCGGCCTCGACCTTGGTCTGGTACTCGGCGAGCTTGAACTGCGTGTTCTGGAACTGCGAGATGCGCTTGCCGAACTGCACACGCTCCTTGGTGTACTTGACCGTCTGATCGATCGCATCCTGCGCCATGCCGACGCATACCGCCGAGATGCCGAGTCTGCCGGCATCGAGAGTAGACATCGCCGCATGGAAGCCCTTGCCGACCTCGCCGAGCAGATTCTCCTTGGGAACACGGACATTGTCGAAAATGACCTCGGCAACGGAGCTTGCACGCATGCCCATGAGATCCTCGTTGCGGCCGACGGTTATGCCCTCGCACTCATGAACATCAATGAGCAGGCAAATGGGGCTTTTTGTGCCGTCGGGAGCTTTATACTGGCAGTAGGTCTGGAAGAAATCAGCCTCACGGGCGCCGGTGATAAACGCCTTTGTGCCGTTTACGACGAAACAGTCGCCGTCAAGCACGGCGGTCGTCTGCATGCCCGCTGCGTCAGAGCCTGCGCCGGGCTCGGTAAGCGTGAATG
>HF986884.1:18625-23871 GCA_000431075.1 Firmicutes bacterium CAG:555 | reverse complement strand
GCGTGAATGCCGAGCGCTTTTCGCCCTTGACCCAAGGCACAACATATTTTTGCTTCTGAGCCTCGGTGCCGTAGTGCAGGATGGGGAAGCACATATTCGTCTGGCCGGAAACGGATTTTGCAACGGGGCCGCTGGCTTTGGAGAGCTCCTCAACGGCGAGCACATAGTGTACATAGCTGCTGCCCAATCCGCCGTACTCCTTGGGGATGACGATGCCGCAGAAGCCCAGCTCGTGCATTTCCTTGAGCAGGGGCTCAACGCTGAACAGACCCTTGTCGATCTCCAGCGTGTGCGGGCGGATGCGTTCATCGGCGTACTCTTTATATATCTTTTGTAATTCCAATTCTTCTTCGGTAAGAACGGTGTTCATAGGATATCCTCCTGTCAAAGATTTGACAATATAGTATCAAACGCTTGGAAATCGGGCAATATGCAAGTAAACTTGAACACATTTGAACACATATGTCAAAAAGTGTTGAACACATTGGGAACGGCGAGTATAATATCAAATGAAGTGTTCAAATGTGTTCAACACAAGGAGGGCGCGATGGAGAAGCTACCGAAAAATGAAATTTTGAAACAGCTCAAGCAGCAGTTTATAAACGGCACGCTCGGGGAGTATGACCCCAAGTACAAGAAGAATGTTGCCGCATGGGAAAAGTCACGCCAAGCCGGGGCTGAGCCGCATAAGCTGCGCCTCAATGATGACTGCCGTGACCTTCATGTGTTCGACCGCATAGATGATATATCAAAGTGTCACCTTGCGTATTTCAAGGACTATTACGAAAGCCGCAGCACGGCGCTTGAACGCATGGGCGGTGCGATGTTTTATCTCGACACGCAGCTGACCGCATTCCACAAAAGCGGCAATGCGGCGCTTTTGAAGGAGCTCAAGGCCAAGGGACTGCGCATAGGCACACGGTTTTCGGTCGAGAATGTCGGCGTTTTTGCTGGCAACACCGCTCCGGAAAAGCCGTTTGTCACCTGCTTCAGCGCCGGTGAGGGGCATTATTGCGACCTGCTCACGCCATACGCCTGCATCGCCCGCTACGGCGAGACCTCGGCAGGACCGGGCTTCCACGCCGTGACGGTCATATTTCTGCCTCTTGAAAAGTGCTTCAAAAACTCGCTCAACTCGGCATCGTTTATGCTCGAGGCCGGCGATTTCACATACAAAAACCGCATACTCTACCCACACATCGAGCGTAGGTTTCATCTGCTCGAGCAGTCGGTGCAGTGCAGTACGGATATAACCATTCTCATTGACGACACCGGCGTTATCGTCTTTGCCAACAGCCGGTTTGAAAACGAGTTTGATATGCACATAACCTCCGTCATCGGCAAGCCCCTGCGTGAGGGCTTTCCCGAGCTGTCGTTCGTTTTGAAGGCACTGCGCACCGGCAAGGAGATCTCGGCGGGCAACATTGCACTCGGAAGTGCGGGCAAGCGCTATTATGTCGAGTGTCTTGCCATAAAGGAGAACAACAAGGTCATCGGACTCAAGGTGTCGGTCAAAACGGCAGAGCAGATAAGAAAATACAGCGCCTTGGCCGAGCGCAATAACGCCGTGTACAGCTTTCAGGACATTATCGCCGTGAGTGCGGGCATGAAAAAGGTCAAAAACGAGGCACAGTCGGCGGCAGTGAGCCCGGCGAATGTGCTCATAACGGGCGAGTCGGGCACCGGCAAGGAGCTTTTTGCGCAGGCTATCCACAACGCAAGCGCCCGCTTTGCAGGTCCGTTTGTGCCGATAAACTGCGGCGAGTATACGAGAGAAACGGTCGAGACGGTGCTCATAGGCACGGAGAAAAGCCCCGGTAAGTTCGTCCAGGCCGACGGCGGCACGCTGTTTTTAGACGATATCTCGGAGATGTCGCAGGATATGCAGAGCTTCCTGCTGCGCTTTCTGGAGGACGGCATCGTGACCCCGCAGGGCGCACGCCGCAGCATTCGTACCGATGTGCGGGTCATTGCGGCAGCGGACAGCGAGATACTCAAAAAAGTGCGGGACGGCTCGTTCAGACTCGACCTGTACTACCGCTTGAATGTCCTGCGCATCGACCTGCCGCCGCTGCGTGAGCGCCGTGCCGATATGCAGGAGCTGAGCAATTACTTCGTGACGCTGCTGTCGGCAAGCTACGGCAAAAATATTTTCAGCGTATCGTCCGAGACAGTTGAGCGCTTCAAGGAGTACAACTGGCCGGGCAACTTAAGGCAGCTTCGCAACATCATCGAGCGCAGCCTGCTCAAGGCAGAGGACGGCTGCGAGCTGACGATAACTGAGCTCGGCGAGGACTTCGGCGATGCCGCCGTAGTTGAGCCCACGGCGTCAGCCGGCGCACCGTTTGATGTGCGTGATGCGGAGGCAAACCGCATGATCGAGGCGCTTATAAAATTTAACGGCAACAAGGCTAAGACCGCCCGATACCTCGGAATGTCCCGTGGCACACTCTACAACCGCCTGCGTGAGCTTGAGGATAAAGGTATTATCTAAGAAAAAACTCCGCTGTTCATTGGAACAGCGGAGTTTGTTACGCTTATTTTTTTATGTAATCGATAAGATTTCTGATCTTATCGATGTAGCTGCGCAGGAGCTTATTCGGTCTGCCCTCGCATTTCTTGACGGCGGCAAGCAGAGCCTCCGCTGCGGCGACAAGCTCACGGTACATGGGAGAGGAGCTGCGCTCGGTGTAGCCCTTCTTTTCGGGCGAGACGGGCTTGCCCTCGGTGATGCGAATAAATTCACCCTCGGCAAGGTCGAAGCTCGTGCCGGAATATGGGGCGAATGCGTTGTAGCCCAGCTCGTTTTTGAGGCAGGCGGTGAAGCTTTCGCAGGCATCGGGATCACCGTGGTTTACAAAGACCGTGTCGGGCTTTTTACTGAAACCCTTAAGCCATGCGATGAGGCCGTCCTTGTCGGCGTGACCGCTCACACCCGGCAGCCAGCTTATCTCGGCCTGAACATTTATCTCCTCGCCGAAGAGCTTGACGCTCTTAGCTCCGTCGTGCAGTGCACGGCCGAGCGTGCCGACAGCCTGATAGCCGACGAACAGCACGAGGCACTCGGGCCTCCACAGATTGTGCTTTAGGTGGTGGCGGATACGACCTGCGTCGCACATACCGGAGGCGGAGATGATGACCTTGGGGGTCTTATCCTCGTTGATGGCCTTTGACTCGGCCTGACTTACGGCGGTGTGCAGCCCGGGGAAGAAGATGGGGTTTTTGCCTGCACGGATGAGCGCCGTCATCTCCTCATCGACATAGGTCGTGTTACACTGGAGGAATATGCCGGTGGCTTCGATAGCAAGGGGACTGTCGATGTAAACGGGGAAATCATCGTGTCCGTGGACGAGCCCACGCTCCTTTATCGCACGGATAAAGTACAGCATTTCCTGCGTTCTGCCCACGGCAAAGGCGGGGATGACGACATTGCCGCCACGGTCGAGCGTGCGCTGGATACAGTGCGCAAGCGTGGCGATGTAATCCGGCCTGTCGCCCTCGTGATTGCGGTCGCCGTAGGTCGATTCGATGAGCAGGTAGTCAGCGTCGGCGATATGCTTCGGGTCGCACAAAATGGGCTGGTCGAGGTTGCCGATATCGCCAGAGAAGACTATCTTTTTCTCACACTCGCCCTCGTGCAGCCATGCTTCAATGGCGGCCGAGCCCAGCAGGTGGCCGACATCGGTAAAGCGCACGGTCACGGCGTTGTTTATCTGTACCATGCTGCCGTATTCGCAGGGGTGCAGGAGCTTCAGCAAGCCGTCAACATCGTCAAGATCATATAGCGGCTGCACCGGCGGCTCGCCCCGACGCTCGGCCTTACGGGACTTCCATTCGGCATCGGACATCTGAATGTGCGCACAGTCACGCAGCATGATATCCAAAAGTGAGCAGGTCGCCGAGGTGGCGTAAACGCTGCCACGGAAGCCGTTTTTATACAGTAGCGGCAGGTTGCCGGAGTGGTCGATGTGCGCATGCGTAACGAGAACAAAGTCTATCGCAGAGGGATCGACGGGCAGCTTCTGGTTAACGAAAATATCCTTACCCTGCTCCATGCCGCAGTCGACGATACCCTTTTTGTCACCGACCTCGATAAGTGTGCAGCTGCCGGTGACCTCATGTGCTGCACCTAAAAATGTTATCTTCATAGCGCATCTCAAAGCTCCGGCGTCCACTCATCTCCGGCACCGGAGGCGGGGACTGCGGTGAGCTGACGGTAGTACAGCGAGTAGGAAAGATCCATGTACGGCAGCAGGAACACATAGCCGATGTAGCCCAGAACGCTAACACCCAGCAGAGTGATGCCGAGACTTGCGCCCAAGCCGTCGACAAAGCCGATGAGCAGCGCCCAGCCGAAGAAGCTGAGGTCAAACACGAACAGCTCCCACTTATGCCCGCTCATAAGGCGCTTGCTTTCTCTGATGCAGTCCATGACGCTCATCTCGGGGTGCTCAAGCAGCAGGTAGATCGCCATACGGTAGCGGTACATCGCAATAATTCCGGGGAAGAAGAAAAGCAAAAACCACAGGAAAATGAAGAAGCCTTCGACGATGTACAGCCAAATGATGCGGAAGAACATCGCAAAGCCGTCAAACAGGTTCCAATAGCTTGCACCGCTGCCGTCGATGGTGCGCAGTGTGAAGATTACAAAGCCGGCGCCGATAACGGCCCCCACGGCGGTAAGCAGCAGGTCGAGCAATCTCGCCATCGGGGTGGGGCCCTCTCTTATGAGAGCAGCAGAAAATGCGTCAAAGTCAATGTTGTTGATCATGTCGTAAGCATCCGGACGAAGCAGACCGTTTGCATCGTACAGTCCTGAGCTTCCCATCACGGCAGCGTAGGCTTTCGCAAGGGACTCACCCACGAGCTTGTAGGACAAGACGGCGATAACCATAAGGATGACAACATAAACGATCGACACCAATACGGGCTTGGGCTTTGAGTTTCGCATAAGGCTCTTTGCCTGAGCCTTCATCTGTTTTCTGGTCATTTCTAACCTCCGTTATATAAAGTGATACTTCATTATACCATCAAATTTCGCTGATGGATAGTTAAAGCCGAAAAATAATTGCCGAGCGCAGAATTAGCTTGACAACTTGCACCTTTGGTGCTATTATTATCAGGCATTGAAATTTGCGCGAGTGGTGGAATTGGCAGACTCGCTAGATTCAGGTTCTAGTGCTCACTCCGGGCGTGCGGGTTCAAGTCCCGCCTCGCGCCCAACAACAGTCAAGTCGACAGACTTG
>HF986884.1:0-18616 GCA_000431075.1 Firmicutes bacterium CAG:555 | reverse complement strand
AAAAGTCAAGTCGAAAGACTTGGCTTTTTTTAACGAAGCTGATCCTTTCGGAGGTCTATATGGATATCATACGCATAACAAAAACCGGCTCTGAGCTGTACACTAAGGCGATGGAGCTGTACAAGATTAGCTTTCCCGAGCATGAGCAGAGACTGCCCGCCTCGCAGGCCGAGATAATGGGTAATGATGCCTATCATTTTGATGCGATCTGCGACAACGGCAGGCTTGTGGGCGAGATATTGTACTGGGATATCGGCGGCGCATATTACATCGAACATTTTTGCGTTCTGCCTGAAAAGCGCAATATGCACTACGGGCAGCGGATACTCGATGCATACGCCGACATGCCGCTGATACTTGAAATCGACCCACCGACGGACGAGACGGCGCAGCGGCGCAAGCACTTTTACGAGCGCAGCGGCTTTACCGAAAACCCGTACAAGCACATCCACCCGCCGTACCGCAGGGAAAACTCCGGCCATGAGCTCGTTGTCATGAGCTCGCCCGAGCCGCTGACGCCCGAGCAATACGAGACATTTCGGTGCTTCCTTTGCAATGTCGTAATGAAAAATGCATACTAAAACCAACTCCCCGAGCGAAGGCTCGGGGAGTTTTTGCGTTATAGCTTCACATCACGCTGCTGGCTGTTGTATACCTTATTCAAAATCGGTCTTACACCGTAATATAGCAGCTTGTTATCAAGATTGAACCAGTATATGAGCATCGAGGCAGGAATGATGCTTAAAACGCCGATTAAAAGCTTCTTTTTCATCGTGCTTACCATCCTTCGTAATCGTCAAAATCAACGAGGCTTGCGTCGAGGGGCTCCTCCTGCAGAACTGCGGTCATGTAGTCGGAAAACTGACGGCGCATCTCATTGCGGCTTATCGTGCGGTGGTCGAACATGTCATTTTGCACCCAAACAAGGTGCTTGCCCTTGTCCTTGGCCTGATCATTCACGACACCTGCAAGACCCATTGCACCCTTGCAGGTAATATCGTCGTAGACGAGGACTATATCGCAGTTGAACCTTTCAGCCTCGTCCCACACCTCAAGCAGGTGCTTATATCCGCCGGTGAGGTGGCGGCGCATAACGCCTCGCTCGTAGTTGTGAGCAATATCGATGAGTGCCTGATCGAGGTTATCCTCACTCATGATGACATTGCCGGAGAACATGTCCATCTGCGCTGCGACCAGAACGCCCCAGCAGTTGTATGCCCATGTGTTAAAATCGACATAGTAACAACCCGGGCCGCCCCATGTTATCATGCGATGACGAGCCTTGTCAAAGCTGACGACCTTGTTTCTGTACGCCTTTTCGGCAATTTTAAGCGCCTTTTTGGCGGCCTTGTCGATATACGGCATGCTGCCGCCGGAGAAGGTGAAGTAAAATGCGTGGAACAGCGGGGAGATGACATGACCGAAGGCGGTGTACGGCGTTTTGGCGTACTCCCAGACCTCAAACTCGTTGCGCACCTCTTTGTTGTGCTGCTTTATTATCTCGAAAAAGACCTTTTCGTCGAACTTTTCGCCGGTGGTGTCCTCAATGAATTTGATGACCTCTTTCATCTGCGCAAGAGCGTATTTATCGGTGGCCTCGTCCTCCCAGCGCATGGGAATGCCGGCAACGGTGGTAGGTATCTTGATGCGGCGCTCGATAAGCTGGCTGTTCATGGTCGATGAGTCGCAGGGCATATTGTTGGTGATAAGGCATGCGCCGACCTCGGGGTAGTCGTCGTTGATGGCGACACCTGCGGCATTAGCGCTCAGGCGGCAGGAGTCGGCGGGCAGGCCGACGCTCTCCATGATATCCATGTAATATGGGGCAAGATTCTGATCCATATAAGTGCCCAATAGTCCCTGCAGGACCTCGAGCGGCAACGCCTTAAGGGTGGGGAAGCCTGCGACTATCTCGGGACACATGGTTTGCTCGAGCATGACATACTTCTCGGCATTTTTCGTGTCGCCGAAGCGGCGATCGCCTATCATGCTGTCGGCGATAAGACCGGTAGCGCCCTTCATGATGGCGTGCATCTGCGTGTGCGAAACACGAAGCGCAGGACCGCGCATGCCGGCAAGCGAGCGATCAATCATGTGCAGCGTGCCCATGTATGCACCGAACCAACGGTACTCGAACAGGCCCCTGACGATGCGCACGGGGGATTTGGTGATGAACTTTACGAGTATGCCGAGGTTTACGACCCACTGAGTGTAATCATAGAAGGTATCCTTAAGGCCGCGCCACTCACGGTGCTTTGCGATGCCGCTGCCCTTGTAAAAACGCTTTGCTTCGTTAGCCATTACTCGTTACCTCCCTGAATTTTCTTTATCTCGATGCTCTCGACAAAGGCTTGGAACCTAGTGCGGAGCTGACCTGCCGAGGCCATGGTGTATTCCTTTTCAACACCGATGCAGGGAATGCCCTCGACATCGTTCATATCGTGCACGCCCATGACACGCTCATAGCTCCAGAACTCGCAGAACTTCATTTGCAGGTACAAAATGCCGTCGGCCCTGTAGTCGTTTACGAGTTGCTTGAGGTAGCCTCTGCGCTGAAGCTGCTTTTCCTTGTTCATGAAGCGGGGGCACTCGCTGGTAGCAAGATAGTGACGGGCAACGGCGGTAAGTGCGCTCTCGCCGTCTTTTATCTCGATCTGCTCTCTGCCGGGCAGCGAACCGTAGCAGTAGCGGTCGGCGGCAACATATATGCCGCAGTCTTCGAGCAGCATTGTAAACTCGGGGTCATCGACCTCGGAGCCGGTCACGACCAAACGGGCGCGGTACCTGGGCTTTGCGTCCTTTCTGCGCTTTTTGATCTCGGCCAGAGTATCCCTGAGCTTATCTATAATGAGATACTGCGGGCAGACCTCGGAAACGAGTTGAATCACATGGAACTCGTAGCCCGTTACGGGAGGATTATCAAGCTTGCGCAGGTCGCCTATCTCAGTGATGATGCGGCAAATTTCGTTGTGCTCCTCGATCGCCTTGCGGATAGCTTCATCGGAAATGTCAACACCGTAGACACGCTCCAACGGCTCGAGTATATGCTTGCGAAGCTGAGTCTCGTAATGCTCGTAGGCTGCCTTCGTGGTCACGAAGGGAACATCCATCATGCTCATGAAGAAATCAGGATTCTGTTCCTTGACAAGACCCATAATGTCAAAATACTCATGCGCCCTGTGCATCATCTGGCAGGTCTCGGACGAGAACATGGCAGACAGGAAATTGTACCCGCCCTCCATGCTGCGCTCAAGAATGCTGCGGGTGAACGGGCAGGTTTTGTTGGTCATGTAGTATGTGCCGATGTCGGTGTTTGTCGTGCCGGGGGCACGCAGGCGCACCGAGAAGCAGCCGCCGAGATTGAGCAGCACCTCGGGGACAAAGTAGCAGGTGTAGCCCAGAGCCTTTTTGCCCTCGGCGGAAGCCTGCTTGACAAGCTCATTGTTTGCGTCCTGAAGCAAACTCTCAAAATAAATCAGATGCTTTAGGTCTTTCATATGATCCTCCTAACACAAATAAAAGAAGCCCATGGGACTTCCGATAGCACATGATAATGCGAATAGGCACAATTGAATATTAGCATATAGACAATTTTGTGTCAAAAAGAATTATGAATGTGGCATCAAAATGTGAAAAAGCAGCTACACTTGGTAGCTGCTTATTGCTATCCGATGTCGGACAATATCTCAGCGGTGCGGGCATCGAACACGGCGCTGCGTGTGACACCGAACACTTTATAGGTGACGATATAAACCGGCTCACCGTTGCGCATACTGCGGGTGACATGCACATCGTCAAGCACCGCATCGACAAAGCCGAAGGTTTTCTTGAATATCTTCAAAATGTCGTCGGCACTGAGGAGGCCGTCGTTCTTGCTGTTGTTTTTGCCGGGGCTGCCGCTGCTTGAATTGCCGTGCTTTTCATGGGCAAGCACCTCGCCGGTCGAGGCGGAGACGACATACTTATGCGTCGTGCCGTTTTCGGTATACACTATCTCGTAGGCAAGCTGCTCGGCGTAGCGGATGATGCTTTGTGTCGCCGAGGCGCTGTCAACGCCTGCGTCGTGCTTTGCATCCTCTGCGCTGAGGTAGCCGTTTAGCTTGCCGTAAAGCTCGGTCTTATCAGGCAGAGAGTCGAGGCTTTCGGCCAGGAAAATTAGCTCCTGCACACTGAGCTTGCTAAGCTCCTCGATGCTGAGATCGTCGAATCTGCCGTCAAGCTTTGCAATAAGCTCGGCCTTGCCGTCGGCATCGTCGTCGAGCGACTGATACAACACGGCGTAGTTAAAGCCTGCTCGCTCCGTGGCTTTTTCGATAGAGCTGACTATTTTGGAGCAAAGTGCGTCATCGCCGCCATGCACAGAGACCAAAACGCCATTGCTGTTTTCGTTAAGATATCCGTCGCCGCACAGTTTTTCGGTGAGTGTGTCGACAGCATCGGAAACGGTTTTGCCCTTGAGGTCGTCTTCGCTTATGAGCGTCTTGGCATCATCGTTTTTGAGCGTGACGGCGCTAATACGGTCAAAGCCGTTTACCCTTAGCTCGACTGCGGGGTTTACATCGACGGCGACGATGTATCTATCCGCAGAGAGGTTTGCGTATAAACCTGCCGCACCCACGATGAGCAGCAGTGTAGCCGCGGCCGACAGCACCGCCTTGAGCGGGGAACGGCGCTTTTTCGCAGTCTGCGTAAAGTCTATGACCGTGCCGCCATTCTCGGGAAGCGCATCAACGGCGGCAAGCACCTCATCGAGCCTGTTCGGCGCAATGTCCGAAAACTCATGCCGCAGCCTTTGTTCAATATTCTCTTTTCTCATAACACATCACCTGCCAGCTTCTCCAGCTTTTTGAGCGATCGGTTGTACTTATTGATGACCGTAGAAAGGGGCATATCCAAAAGCTTTGCTATCTCACGGTGCTTCAGTCCCGCCGTGATATACAGCGTGACTATCTGCCGTTCATCCTCGCCGAGCTTCATCAGCAGGGCGTTGGCTAAAATTTTGTTTTCGCTTTCGGCAAAGCAGTTTTTCGGGTCGGCAGGCTCGGGGATACTGTCCGACCACTCGGCGTGCTTTTGTTGTGTGCGGATGTGCGCATACGCAACATATTTTGCGATGCCCAGCACCCAAGGCACAGGGTCCTTTCCGCATGGCTTATAGGTTTTGGCCGATCTCCACACCTGTATATAGGTCTCCTGCATAATGTCCTGTGCAGTCTCCGTGTCCCGCAAAATGGATAGTGCGAAACAGTAGACTGCGTTGCTAGTTTTAAGGTATAGATCAGATAGAGCTGTCTTATCTCCGCCGGCAATTTTCAGGATAATGCTCTCATCGACTAAGGTGTGCAAGCTCGTTTTTGGCATAGAGCTCACCTCAGTTTGTGTTTTTCGCAACTGCGATCTACTCATTATTGTAAATTGTTCGTCAAAATATCGCAACAAAAATATTTTTCTTGGCTTTGCGATAAAACGCCGGTGTCGAAACAATAGTACACGGAAAGACGCCCACACACCGCCTTTCCGAACCAGATCACTGGTCCCCCACCAAAGAGATCGGCCGCTTCCGGCAAGGCGGCCGATCTCTGCTTTTTCGGGAAAATTCAAAAGAGCTTAAAATTTTTTTAATTTCATGCGATATTTTCAAATCAAAATGACAATACATATCAGAAAGAATTGTTCAAAAACAAACTTTGCTGCATGAAATGTATAACGAAAAATGAGGAGGACTGGCAATATGAAAGCAAAAGCATCGACGGCAAAGCCGTGGCTCAAGTTTTATACCGAGGAGGCTTTGAATGCAAAGCTTCCCAAGGAAACACTTTACGAGCATGTGCTTAAAAATAACGAATATCACCGCGGAAACGTTGCTATCAACTATTTTGGCAACAAGATAAGCTATGGCGAATTTTTGGATACGGCGGATGTGTGCGCTGCGTCCTTTGCCGAGCTCGGCGTCAAGACCGGCGACATGGTTGCCTGCTGCTCGGCAACGATACCAGAGCTTGCATTTGCTCTGTACGGCTTAAATAAGCTCGGCGCTGCGATGGTGGCGCTCGATCCCCGCCGCTCACTGAGCGAGATAAAGCAGTTTATCGTAAACTCCGGCGCAAATGTCCTGCTGCTTCTTGATCTTGCGTATGAGCATCTTGCGGATATGCTCGATGAGCTTTCGCTCGAGAAGGTCATAATCATTTCGGCGGATAATTACATGTCCCCCGTTGTGAGAATGTTAAAGCAGATAAAAATGCCCGCACCGGCTGTGCCAATCGGTGGGAGGACGATAAGCTGGAAGGAATTTTTGAAGCTCGGTAAGGGCAAGAGCGTGGAAGCTGTGGGGTACGGCGAATTTGAACTTGCTGCCGTGACGCTCACCGGCGGCACGACCGGCATGCCCAAGGGAGTTATGCTCTCGAACGACGGCTTCAACGCCGTTGCGATGAACTTCCGCTATTGCGGCGTTACCTACACCCGCAACCAGCGCTTCCTTGATATCATTCCGGCGTTTTCGTCCTACGGCATCGTCGCAAGCCTGCACATGCCGCTGTCTCTGGGTCTTGAGATAGTGATGATACCCAAGTTTGATTCGGACAAGGTCGGACAGCTCGTTAAGAAATACAAGCCGTCACACACTCTGCTCGTTCCTGCGCACTATGAAAAGCTCATGAACAGCAAGGAAATGAAAAACGGCTTTGACCTCAGCTTTTTCCGCACCGCCGGCAGCGGCGGCGACACCATGAACGCAGGTCTCGAGTCGAAGCTCAACGGCTTTCTGCGTGAGCGCGGCTGTAAGTACCCGCTGTCGCAGGGCTACGGTATGAGCGAGGTGTCCTCGGCGGCATCGTGCTGCTGCAACGGCAACTTCAAGAGCCTGAGCGTCGGTTATCCGCTTTTGACTACAAATGTTGCAATATTCAAGCCGGGCACGACCGAGGAGCTCGACTACGGCGAGGAGGGCGAGATCTGCATCAGCGGCCCGTCCGTTATGCTCGGCTATCTCAACAATCCCGAGGAAACCGAGAAGGTCATGGTAACGCACCCGGACGGCACCGTGTGGGTACATTCGGGCGACCTCGGCTGCATGGATGAGGACGGCTTTATCTTCATAAAGGGCAGAATGAAGCGCATGATAACCTGCTTTGACGGACATAAGATATTCCCGGTGCAGATAGAAAGCGTCATCGGCATGGTCAGCGATGTGCAAAGCTGCGCCGTTGTAGGTGTTGCGGACACCGAGCATGCGCAGGGCATGCAGGCTCTTGCGGTGGTGAAGCTGCGTCAGGGTGCAGATGAGACCGCCGTCCGTGAGGAGCTCAAGGAAAAAATGGAGGCCGAGCTTGAATACAGGGGCAGACCCAAGTTCCTGCACTTTGTCGAGGAAAAGCCGCTGGCGGGTATGGGCAAGATAGACTACAACAAGCTGGCAGCGGACTTCAATGCATTCAAAAACGCAAACATTGCGGTTTGAAACAGAGAAAGGAATTGACGGAATGAAAAAGACATTATCCATCGTACTGTGCGTCGTGATGTTGTTTGCGCTGACAGTGCCGGCATTTGCGGCATCGGGCAAGAACTATTACGACTACGAAAACTATATGTGCGTCGGTGACAGCATCGCTGCCGGCTGCGGTCTTGCAAGAGACGGCAAGCCCACGAATTTTGACCAGAACGCAGAGGATTATACCAAGGTTTACAGCAACAATTATATCTATCTCGGCTACGACTTCGCTGCCGCACCCAACGCCTACCACTCGCTGGTTGCAAACGAGCTGGGAGCGAATCTTCTGCAGTGCGCACGAAGCGGCCTGCGTGCAGTTGAGCTCAGATATATGCTCGACGGCACATACAACGACTACGACAAGGACCGCATCTGGGGAAACACCTATTTTGACACCGACGGCAACGGCTTTACAACGGCCGATCTTGATGCGCTGAATGCCTATGTGAAATATTCCGATAAGATAAAGCAGGCGGATCTTATCAGCATCAATGTCGGCTCAAACGATGTTTTTTCCTTCGCCCTGAATGTGGTGCTGCGTGAGCTGACAAAGGACACATCCGATCCCACACTCAACGCCATCAAGGAATATCTTGAAAAGACCGGCAATATCGGTGCGGCCTTCGGAAAGCTGATAGACGCATATCAGTCCATGGGAAAGATTGCCGATCTTGCAACTGCGCTGACGACAACGATGAATAAGGCGTACATGCAGTTTACCGTCAACTATGCGGCGGTGATCGAGAGGATTTATGAAATTAATCCCGATATCACCATCGTAGGCGTCGGTGTTTATAATCCGTTTGACGGCTTCCGGCTCTCTGCGGACAGCAATCTTGATCTCAGCGGTATTGCGTCACCTGTCGTCGCTGCGATAAACGCACATATTGCAAGCTATAAGCTCAAATACAGCAACTTCTGCTATGCCGATGTTGTCGGTACGCAGACATATCCTATGAGCTACGACGACCATTATTTCTGGGAGTATTTCTCGCTTAAGGTGCATCCGAACATTGAGGGATATCAGTTCATGGCGAAGCAGATACTCGATGCGCTCCCCGAAGCACCGCTCCCCGCACCCACAGTCACATCGGCCACTGACCCCGCTTCCGGCAAGATCATGCTCAAATGGGCGGCAGTCAAAAACGCCGAGAAGTATGAGGTTTACCGCTCGCTGACCAAATACGGTCCGTTCGTGAAGATGACCTCTACCGACGGAACAGGCTGCACCGACACCTCCGCAAAGGCCGGCTACACCTATTACTACAAGGTGAGAGCCGTTACAGCCGACGGCACGAAGGGTGATTACAGCTCCGTCGTTTACCGCACCTGCGACTGTGCAGCACCCGTAGTCAAGGGCGGCAACAACGCCTTTACCGGCAAGGTCACGCTGACTTGGGACAAGGTCTCCGGCGCAAAGGAATATGTCGTCTATCGTGCTAATTACTCAAACGGCACATACACCAAAATGTTCACCACCAAGAACACAAGCTACACCAACACCACGGCAAATGCAGGCTACACCTACTATTACAAGGTCAAGGCGATATCCTACAAGACGGCATATGCCGATTCGGCCATGAGCAATATGGTTACCCGCACCTGCGACTGCGCAGCGCCTGCTGTGAAGATCGCTCTCAACTCCGACGGCCACCCCAAGCTCACATGGGACAAGGTGACCGGTGCAGCAAAGTACCGGGTGTACCGCTCCACAGACGGAAAGAACTTCAGTTACTACTACACCGCCACGGCGACATACTTCAATAACAACTCCGCCACTGCCGGTACTACCTACTACTACAAGGTCATGGCAGTCTCCGCACGCACAAGCTATGCAAATTCCGCAATGAGCTCGGTCGTATCGATAAGGGCAAGGTAAGATGAAAAAACTCCGGACCAAACGGTTCGGAGTTTTTTCGTATCAATATTGGATGAAGTGCTGCTTTGGCTTTGGTCGGTACTTAACGCCCGACACAAGTCCGACAGCCGAGAACATTGCAACGATAGATGAGCCGCCGTAGCTGAAAAACGGGAGCGTGATGCCGATAACAGGGGAGATGCCCATGCACATACCGACATTGATGAAGGTCTGGAACGCCAATGCAGCGGCAACGCCGAAGCAGATGAGCATACCGAAGCTTGAGCCGGAGCGCACGCCGATGACGCAGCAGCGAATGATTATTATTGCCAGCAGGACGATGATGATAATGCAGGCTATCATACCCATCTCCTCGCCAATGGAGGCGAATATGCAGTCGGTGTGCTTTGCGTCAAAGCTGCCTTGCGCAAAGATGCCGTTTCCGCGGCCTACACCCGTAAGTCGACCGGAAGCCAGCGCTTCCTGCGTTCTGCGGGTCTGCCATGTGATGCCTGTGCCCGCAGGGTCGATGACATCGGGGATATACGGCGCAAGAATTCTGTTTTTCTGATAATCCGCAAGAATGAAATTCCAAAACAGGGGTATCATTGCGGCAACTGCCGCTGCTGCTAAACCCAGCCAGTACCATGCAACACCGGAGGCGATGAGCATAACAATGAATATCGCAAGGAAGATGATCGCACTGCCAAGGTCCTTGGAGACAACGACGATGAGGCCGAACAGAAACGCCCAGTGCATTGCAAGCTTTACGACGGAGCCAAACTTGTTGAGCACATGCCGCTCCTTATAAACCGTCATCTGCTTTGCCAGAAGGACGATGAATATGACCTTGACTATTTCCGTCGGCTGGAGACCGATACCGAAGAAGCGGTACCATGCTCTGTTGCCGGTGCCGTCGTCGTGGCCGAAGAAGAGAAGACCGATGATGATGAGGACATTGAATATCGACAGGTATATCCACTTATCGGCGATAAGATCAGGGTCGATGACCGTGAAAACGATGAATGCGCCGATGCCGAGGAGCATTGCAAAGCCCTGCACGATGACATACTTACTTGTATGCTCGCTGGCCGTAACGCCTTGAATCGCATAAATGCCGAACACGGTGCATATGAGACACATAACGAGCAGAAACATGTCCGCCCGCTTTAAAAAGTTTTTGATATACGGGGAAAGTTTTTTTATCAGACCCACCGCCTTTCATTAAGCATATACAAATATCACACGAGTTCATTCTGTATTTTAGCACATAATTCCCCTTTACGCAATGAGCTATCTTGTGGTATAATGCGAATTTAGAAAACGACCATTTTCGAGGTGAGGTAGATGCAGACATTCATAAGCCGAAGCGAGGCACAGACCGAGGCTGTCGGTGAGCAGTTTGCAAAAAACCTTGCCGACGGAACGGTCGTCGCCATGTACGGCGACCTCGGCGCCGGTAAGACCGCCTTTGTGCGCGGTATGGCACGGGGAATGGGTTTAACTTGCCGTGTCTCCAGCCCGACCTTCACCATCGTCAACGAGTATTGCGGCGAGCGTGAGCTTATCCATTTTGATATGTACAGGCTCAATGATTCCGATGAGCTTTTTGATATCGGCTGGGAGGACTACCTTGCCAGAGGCGCAGTGTGCGCAGTCGAGTGGTCGGAGAAGGTCGATGATGCCTTTTACGGCGACGAGACCGTTGTGCGCATCGAAAAGTTAGGCGATACCGAGAGAAAGATAACCATTGAGGAGGGCGGAAAGTAATGCTTGTTCTTGCACTTGAATCTTCTGCAAAGGCTGCGTCCGTTGCCCTCATGCAGGATGATGCACTCATCTGCCAGTACAGCCAGTGCAGCGGCCTTACCCATAGCCGCACGCTGCTGCCTATGGTGGAGGATATGTTAAAAAATTCAGATACTATACTTGCCGATGTTGACCTTATCGCTGTCGCTCACGGTCCCGGCTCTTTTACGGGTATCCGCATTGGTGTATCCACCGTAAAGGGCTTGGCTTGGGCGTCGGATAAAAAATGCGTCGGCGTTTCTACGCTTGCGGCTATGGCGTGGCACGGTGTGTCCGCAGGCGGACTTGTCTGCCCCGTGATGGACGCACGGCGTTCGCAGGTTTATAATGCGCTGTTTGAAATCAAGGACGGCTGCCCCGAAAGACTGTGCGCCGACAGGGCAATAGCACTATCGGAGCTTGCAGCGGAGCTCAAAGCAAAGAACCGTGAGGTGTTCCTTGTGGGCGACGGCGCTGCTATCAGCTATGAGTATCTCAAGAACGAGGGCATAGCCTGTCGTGTCGCACCGCAGAATCTCTTGTATCAAAGCGCATGGGGCGTGGGCATGGAGGCGCTGCGCTCAAAGCCCGGCACGGCTGATGATCTGCTGCCGGTGTATCTGCGTTTGTCACAGGCCGAGCGTGAGCGTCAGGAGCGCCTGCGCAAGGAATAATAAGTCAATAAGAAATTTAAGATATTGTTAGGAGAAAAAACATGAGCAAGGTTTGCGTATTCGACCATCCCCTTATCCAGCACAAGCTGTCCATCCTCAGGGAGAAGAGCACCTCCGTCAAGGAGTTCCGCGAGCTTATCTCCGAGATAGCGATGCTGATGTGCTACGAGGCAACAAGGGATCTTCCTCTTGAGGAGATCGAGATCGAGACCCCCGTTGCAAAGGCAAAGGTCAAGCACATTGCCGGTAAGAAGCTGGCGATAGTCCCCATTCTCCGTGCCGGTCTCGGCATGGTCGACGGCATGGTCAGCATGATGCCCAATGTCAAGGTCGGACACATCGGCCTGTTCCGTGACCCCGAGACGCTCGAACCCGTGAAGTACTACTTCAAGATGCCCCCCGATATCGATGAGCGTGATGTCATCGTTGTTGACCCCATGCTCGCAACCGGCGGCTCGGCATCCGCAGCCATCCAGTTCCTCAAGGACGACGGCGTTAAGCACATCAAGCTCATGTGCATCATCGGCGCTCCCGAGGGCGTAAAGCGCATGCAGGAGGATCACCCCGATGTGGATATCTTCGTTGCAGCTCTTGACGACCACCTCAACGAGCACGGCTATATAGTCCCCGGCCTCGGCGATGCCGGCGACCGCATCTTCGGCACTAAGTAATAAATATAGAAAAATCCGACTTCACCTGAAGTCGGATTTTTTGTGCTTATGCGGCCTGCCGTTTTGAGAAAACGACCACGGCGGCAAGGCCAAATACAATGCATAGGATGCACGACACGGCGATCGAGAGGTACGCCATCGGAACGACTCCGCCGAAAAGCTTTGCGGGGAAGTATTCGCTCCAAATCGGAACGCCACGTATGATATATGTCGGCAGGAACAAGCAGACATTCGTCTTGAAGTGCACGATCATCGGCACAATAAGGACGGCAGCACCCAAAATGACTGTTACGAACATACTTTTCGTAAGCTCTGAGAACAGCATGGCGATAAAGCCGAAAAGCAGCGCACCGACAAGGCAGGTGCCGAGCTCAACGATGACCGCCTGACCGAATGTCCACAGATACGGCGAGGTGATATTGCTGCCGGATGCCTGCCAGATCGAGCTAAAGCCGTGAGTGCCGAAAAACGAAAGAGCGTAGATGATGATGCTTGCCGACATCACAAACCAAACGAGAAGGCAGTACAGCATACCGGCACAAAGCTTTGCCGCTGCGACCGAGCGCCTGCCCCGCTTTGACGAGAGTATCAGCGAATCGGTTTTCCTGCTCCGCTCACGAGCAAACAGCGGCGCAAGCCCGACGAGCACGGGGATGCCAACGGTAAAAGGAGCGAACTCCTCTATGCCGTTTTGTATGTTCGAGTACGCCCAGTCGTAGTCATAATAGGCGGTGTAGTCGTTTATAAGGCAGTCGTAGCGTGCGCTTATGTCGGCGCAAACCTCGGCATCCGAGCGGTTTGCCTCAAGCAGTCTATCCCGAATGGCCGCTGCATGCTCTTTGAAGCCTGCAGCCTCAACGGCGGCCTCGATCACACCGTATTTGAGACTTCCCTCCGTGTTGAGAAACATGGTCGGATTTGACATCCGCACTTCGATCTCCTTGGGAGACCAGCCCTCATCTGCCAGTGCGGTGCGGAACTGTTCGAGCATCTCGTCAGACTCACGGTACTGCGGATCGTCAAAAATGACTTGAGCCTCCGCCGTGCGAGCGGCGATCCACTCGTCATCTATCACACCGCTTCGCTCGATCGCAGCGTCTCTCATTTCATACAGCCGCTGCATTTTGCCGTCACTTTCGGCATATATAGCACCCTGCTGCTGGAACACGGCGTATACATTTACAACGAGCATAACAGCAAGCGTGATGAAGGTCATGGGCGTGAAGATCTTCCTGAACTCAAGCTTTGTCAGGCTCATCCGATAACTCCTTTCTGAAATAGTAAAGGTACAGGTCCTCAAGCTTCGGCTCGGCGGGGGTGGCGTTCTCGACCGGACGAGCTTCCGACACTATGCGCAGCCCCGCTCCGTCTCCGTCATGTGTGTTGTGCAGATTTGTTACGACATGCTTTGCTGCGAGCTCGTCGGAGACATTGGGCGAAACGGTACACTCCCAGACCATGCCGTCAATGGCAGAGCAGATGCTGTCGGCAGCATCGTTGAGCATTGCAGAGCCGTTTTTCATCAGAACGATGCGGTCGGCGATATACTCGACATCGGAGACGATGTGCGTTGACAAAAGTATGATGCGTCCGTCGGAAAGACTGCTTATGATGTTACGGAATTTCACCCGCTCGGCGGGATCGAGACCGCTTGTCGGCTCGTCGAGAATAAGAATTTTCGGGTCGTTTAAGAGCGCCTGCGCAATGCCTATGCGCTGCCGCATGCCGCCGGAGTATGTCCGCAGCTTTTTGCTTGCCGCATGGCTCAGCCCCGTGAGCTCCAAAAGCTCATCACAGCGCTCCTCAGCCTGAAACCTCGTCATGCCCTTTAGGGCGGCAAAGTACATAAGAAAGTCACGCCCCGTGAAGTTAGGGTAGTAGCCAAAGTTCTGCGGCAGATAGCCCAACAGGTCACGGTAGCTCTCGCCGAGGGCGAAAATGTCCTCGCCGTCAAGGGTGATGCTGCCGCCGGTCGGGTTTGAGACGGTGGTGAGCATGCGCATGAGCGTTGTCTTGCCCGAACCGTTCGGACCTAAAAGCCCGTAAATGCCGTCGTGAAGCTCAAGCGACAAGGCGTTCACGGCAAGCTTGTCTTTATACTTCTTTGAAACTCCGTTTATAGATAGTTCCATATGCTTTTTCCCTTTCTGCTTTCGATGCCCGAAAGCTCACGCCAAGTCTGAGCTGCCAGCAGCACAAGGCTCACAATGCACACAAGCGCCCACACGCCGGTACCCCACAATACCGACAGGCACACGATGCCGAGGGCTGCCGATATAACGAGCGACAGCGAAAGTGCGCCCGCTCGGCTGCGCACAAACGGCAGCAGCCGAAGCGCAAGCAGCGTCAAGAAGCTTGACGAGAACAGCAGTGCAGCGCCCATGATCAGCGGCAGTGTAAGCTCTGCGCCAAACTTGCTTGCAGCAATGGCAGCCGTGAGCGTCAGCCCCAAAAGGTCGGCGCAGGCAATGATGAGTAAGCGGGCGGCGAGGAGCTTTGCCCCGCTTATGCGGCAGCTGAGCTCAATCTCGCTCATGCTGCAAGAAATGTCACGCAGCAGCTCCGGACAGCCGAGCGCATTTGCAGCTCCGGCGTAGACGAGCACCGTAAACCGTGCGCTTTCCGTGCCGCTTCCGGTGCTTAAAATTATGCACACGATGATAACGAGCTGTACCGCCCAGTACAGCGGCGAAAAATGCGCAAGCTGTAAGCCGAGCAGTCGGCCGAGCGGCATTTTGGCTAAACGCATACTACGCATTTTGCGCTGCCCGAGGCTTATCGTGCGCTCAAGCGCACCGGCAGGCGGTGCGGGCACATCGTATTTAATATCCATAGCCTTCTCCCTCCGATTCAAGCAGTCTGCGCAGCTTTTCCGTCCCCAGCCGCAGGCGGGATTTCGCCGTTGCCGTCGAAACGCCGGTGACGGCGGCAATGTTACGAAGCTTCATGTTGTGCCAGTAGCGCAGTATTACGGCGTCCCGCTGCTCGTCCGGCAGCAGCGCAAGTGCACGGCGGATATTTTCCGCACTGTCGTTTTTGAGCGCCTGCGTCTCCGCTCCGTCGGACACGGCGGTGTCCTCCGTGAGCGGCACACTCTCGGGCTTTTTGCGGCGGTAATGGTCGTTGCAGACGTTGACGGCGATAGTAAGCAGGTAGTTTGTAAATTTGCCCGTCACCGAGTAGCGTCCCACGGCGGTGACGAGCCTGAGAAACACCTCCTGCGTGAGGTCGGCGGCAAGGGCGGCATCACCGCAGCGGCGATAGCAAAAGGCGTAAATGTTCCGATAGTGCCGCCGCACAAGAGCGTCAAACGCCGACTCGTCGCCCTGCTTTATCCGCCGTATCAGTATTGCGTCCTCCACCTGCTCACCTCCTGCCTTCGAATATATAAACGCAGCTATCGCAAAAAGGATCAAACTTTTTTCAAATTAAGCTTAACATATGTTTTAAGGCATAACAATGCCCACTGTGCAAACGCACAGTGGGCGAAAACTTTATTCATCGAGCTTGAGGACAGCAAGGAAGGCTTCGGTCGGGATTGAGACCGTGCCGAGCTGGCGCATCTTCTTTTTGCCCTCTTTCTGTTTTTCAAGCAGCTTCTTTTTGCGGGTGATATCGCCGCCGTAGCACTTGGCAAGAACATCCTTGCGCATGGCCTTGACCGTCTCGCGGGCGATTATCTTTCCGCCGATGGCCGCCTGGATGGGTACCTCAAACAGCTGGCGGGGAATGTTGTCCTTGAGCTTTTCACAAAGCTTCCTTGCACGGGCATAGGCCTTGTCCTTGTGCGCAATGAAGCTGAGCGCATCGACCTGATCGCCGTTTAAAAGCAGATCGACCTTCACAAGCTCGGACGGCTTATATTCGCTCAGTTCATAGTCGAGTGATGCGTAGCCCTTTGTGCGAGCCTTGAGAGTATCGAAAAAGTCGTAGATTATCTCATTTAGCGGCATGTCGTAGCGCAGCTCGACAAGGTTCGAGTCAAGATACTGCATGTCCCTGTACTCGCCACGCCTGTCCTGACACAGGGGCATGATGTTGCCGACATAGTCGTTGGGCGTGATGATAGATACCTTGACATACGGCTCCTCGGCGTGCTCAATGTTTGCCGGATCGGGGTAGTTGTGGGGGTTGTCGACCATGACGACGCTGCCGTCGGTTTTGATGACTTTATAAATTACGCTCGGCAGGGTGGTGACAAGCTCAAGGTCAAACTCACGCTCAAGGCGCTCCTGAATGACCTCCATGTGCAGCATCCCGAGGAAGCCGCAGCGGAAGCCGAAGCCGAGTGCGACCGAGCTTTCCGGCTCGAACGACAGGGAAGCGTCGTTGAGCTGGAGCTTTTCCAGCGCATCACGCAGGTCGGGGTACTTGCTGCCGTCCTCGGTGTAGATTCCGCAGTAGACCATCGCACGGGCGGGGCGGTAGCCGGGCAGAGCGTCGGCACAGGGGCGGGATGCCTCGGTCACGGTGTCGCCCACCTGCGTGTCGGCGACATTTTTGATGCTGGCGGTGAAATATCCGACATCGCCTGCGGAAAGCTCGGCGCAGGGCTCAAGACCGATCGGACGCATATGCCCGACCTCGAGCACCTTATAGCGTGCGCCGGTGGACTTCAAAAGCACCTCAGTGTCCTTGCGCACCTTGCCGTCGACAAGACGCATAAAGACGATGACGCCACGGTAGCTGTCGTAAATGCTGTCGAAGATGAGCGCCTTCAGGGGAGCATCGGGGTCGCCCTTGGGGGCGGGGACATTTTTTACGATATCGTCAAGCACGGCCTCGACATTGATGCCGTTTTTGGCGCTTATCTCGGGCGCATCCATGGCGAGAATGCCGATGATATCCTCAATCTCATGCTTGACCCGCTCGGGGTCGGCGGCGGGGAGATCGATCTTGTTGATGACGGGCAGTATCTCAAGGTCGGCGTCCAGCGCAAGGTAAGTGTTTGCAAGCGTCTGCGCCTCAACGCCCTGCGAGGCGTCAACGACGAGCACCGCACCCTCGCACGCTGCCAGCGAGCGGCTGACCTCGTAGTTGAAGTCGACATGACCCGGAGTGTCGATGAGATTCAGCACATAAGTCTCGCCGTCCTTGGCCTTGTAGTTGAGACCGACGGCTCTTGCCTTGATGGTGATGCCGCGCTCACGCTCAAGATCCATGTTGTCTAGGATCTGGTCCTCCATGATGCGCTCCTCGACCGCACCGCACAGCTCGATGAGCCTGTCCGACAGCGTCGACTTACCGTGGTCGATGTGAGCGATTATCGAAAAGTTCCTGATGTGGTCCTGATTTATCACAGCAATTCCTCCAGCGCAGCCTCAGCCTTGTTTGCAAGCACTCTCAACTCGCCGATAAACGCTTTTGCGACATCGGCGCTGCGGTCGATGCCGTTGGGATTCGACGAGCGGCCGAGCAGATAGTCGGCGGTAACATTATAATAATCGCAGACACGGCACACAAAACCCAGCCCCGGTTCACGGGCACCGTTTTCATAGTGGCTCAGCAGCGCCTGACTTATCTTAAGGTCGGCGGCCGCCTTGCGCTGGCTCAGTCCGCTTCTGCGTCTTAATTCGGATAGGTTTTTTGCGAAAGTTTTCTGATTATCCATTTATATTTCTCCATACAAGTGATTACAGTTTGTATATTATATCTGTCATTTCACAGTTTGTAAATAGAAATAGGTCTAAATACTTGAAAATTTTTCGGAGTAGTGATAAAGTCATATAGGAATATTAGCACAAGATGCAAATATGGAGGAAATTTTAAAATGTTTGAAAATCTCGTTGAAATTCTGAAGAATGATCCCCGCAAGATCGTCTACACCGAAGGCCACGATGCACGCATACTTGAGTCTGCCGCAAGACTTAAAAAGGAAGGCTTCCTGACCCCCGTCCTCGTCGGTAATGTCGATGAGGTCAAGGCTGCTGCCGCAAAGGGCGGCTTCGATATCGACGGCCTTGAGATACTTGACCCCCTGACCTACGAGGGCATGGACGCAATGGTCGATGAAATGGTCGCTCTGCGCAAGGGCAAGATGAGCGCTGAGGATTGCCGTGCGGCTCTTACCAAGGGCAACTACTTCGGCACTATGCTCGTCAAGATGGGCATCGCAGACTGCCTGCTCGGCGGC
>HF986883.1 GCA_000431075.1 Firmicutes bacterium CAG:555 | reverse complement strand
GTTGGCTACAAGACCGCCAGCGCAGTCCATAAGCGGATTACCAAAATTGCCGAAGCCTATGAGGACTATGTGACAGCGGAGTATCAGAAGTATTTGGACAAGTAAACAGACGCAGAAGCGGCAGCAGTTACCGAAATGGTAGCTGCTGCCTTTTCATGCAGGAAAGGAGAGTTTATGAGCAGAGAACCGTTTGAAGCCATGCCCGATGTGATGGACGCAAAGCAGCTTGCCGAAGCATTGCAGATTTCCAAAGCGGGCGCATACAACCTTTTGAGCAGCCCGGATTTTCCGACCTTGCAGATCGGCGGGCGCAAATTGGTGATGAAAAATGAGTTGGTGGAGTGGCTGAAAAGCCGCACGAATCGGAAAGCGTGAAAACACAGTCAAGAGCTGGAAAAGCGGCAAATCAGCCGATAAGGCAAGGCGAAATATACTCCGCATCGTTTGGGGCGTTTCCATCGAAAAATCGCATCACTTTTCCAATTCAAGAGCTGGGAAAAATCCATGAAAATCAGGAGGTTTTATGAGAACAGGGCTTACCAAAAAGCAAAAGACAACCGTGATTTATTTTGACGAGCATAGCCGCATCATTGAGGTGCAGACCCACAACACCGATCTCAAAAAGCGGCTGACAGCATTTGCGGCAAAGTACCCGCAATGCTGCCGCCAGACTGACGATGACGAGCAAGGCGGGCTGACCTTTGAGATTGAGAAAGGGCGGTTGAGCTTTCGGCTGACCGCGCCGTATAGTGAGGAACGGCGCAGGGCGGCAAGTGAGCGGGCACAAGCAGGTGGAATAAATAGCAAAGTAAAGAAGTCAGTGTAATCATTGCATTGATTTATTCACGTTTGCGTGATATAATTTTTATAAACTATAAGGAGGCGACGCTATGGCAGTAACATATAAGAAGTTATTCCATTTAATGATTGATAAAGATGTAAGCAATGCAGAATTGATGGAACAAGCTGGTTTTAGCGCCAATATCATTACTAGGCTGAAACGAGATAGCTATCTTTCTTTAGATACAATAGAGAAAATATGTAATACACTCAATTGCGGCGTAGACGATATTTTGGAATTTACTAAAGAGCCGCCGGAGGGCAGAAATGATTAGTACAATAACAGCATTTGAAACGATTCCTATAGATAGAACATCGATACCTCAATGTGAACTTAACATAGAGAACAAAACTCGCTCCAATTTATTTGCATGGAACGGGCAATTTTCTCCACAATTCATAGAAACCCTGTTGAATAGCTACGCACATGATGAAGATATTGTCCTTGATCCTTTTGCGGGATCTGGTACAACATTATATGAGGCAGGACGCAAGGGACTTTCTGCATATGGTGCGGAGTTAAATCCTTCTGCATATTACATGGCAAAAACATACGAGCTAATCAATAGAACGCGTCCAGAGCGGCAAGCATTAATTCATGCCATTGATCAAATTCTCACTACTATATCAAACGCAGAAAAGATACTTCCAACAATTATTGCTGCTATTCAGAACAATCGAAATACTGATTTGGCAAATTTGCTAAGTACACTAATCATACTAATGGACTTGTTCAATAATGAGCTGTCTGTTTCTCAACTTCAGAAAAAATGGGACGGACTGAAAGGAATCGTTCTTGAAGTTCCGTTCTCGTCAGCACCTATAAAGATTAATATGGGGGATTCTCGTTATCTGAATTACGAAGATGATATGGCGACTTTGCTAATAACATCTCCTCCATATATCAATGTTTTTAACTATCATCAAAAGTATCGTCGCTCTGTCGAGGCACTAGGATATGATGTTTTGGCTATAGCGAAGAACGAACTAGGCTCTAACAGAAAGAATAGGGGCAATCGTTTGCTGACAGTTATTCAGTATTGCATTGATATGGCATTATCCTTTGATGAAGCTATACGTACTTGTAGAGATGGTGCTCGCATGATCTATGTTGTGGGAAGAGAATCTAATGTATTGGGCTATTCCTTTTGTAATAGTAAATTGATTTTTGAAATAGCCACTCAAATTTTTGAGTTGCCATTTTTACTTAGACAAGAGCGAGTATTTAAAAATAGGTTTGGACAGTTGATTTACGAGGATATTCTCCATTTTGAAAATTCTAAGACAGGATTTTCTCTCTGTGACGAGGAAATTATCTCTGCTGCACGAAGTATTGCTGTAAAAATGCTATTTGAAAAAGCACAACGGTTCCCAGATAGTAAGAATATAGGCTTCATTGCTGAAGCAATAAAAAAATCAGATAAAATAAATAGATCGGAGGCGTAAACAAGTGCCAAGAGGAACACATGGTGAAAAAATAATTGCAGCACTGGAAAGTACAAAACTACCGAGCAGTGATAAGCCAAGATTGGAAGTTGCTCTGCAAAAATACGATGAATGGGTTAGTGCTTTAGACAGCGTTGATGCGCCCACGGTTGACGAACTGATAGAGAAAATGATAGATTTGCTCAATTCTTATAAGTTCTACATAGATGTGGATTTGATTTTTGATAGCCCCGAAGATTTTTTGTATCGACAGAAAGGGCAACTAAAACTGGACAATACTGTGATAGAAGAATTTCTTCCAATCTTTGTCCGTAAGTGTATTATCAAAGAGTTTGGTGTTTGTGATGTAGATATTGGCTCACAAACAGCCACATTTTCTTCTGCGTACTTTGCATCCAGTCTTAGTTCCCCGTCAATAGGTGGGGGCCTTAGTATCAAAACAAAAGATCAAGATTTTTCAATGAGTAGAAAACTCTATTTGAGATCATCCTATACTCCAACATTTGATGTAGAAAAAACAGTAACAGTAACAACACACTTGGGATATGTAATGGCTGAACTGAAAACCAATCTTGATAAGACTATGTACCAAGAAGCCTCAGCCACTGCACATGATATAAAGTTAGCTGTAACAGGTGCCAAGTATTATTTGCTTTGTGATTTCCTCGATATGACTCCTATCAGTACTGCAACAACAGACATTGATGAAATACTGATCGTAAGAAAAGCAAAGCGAATTAGCTCAAACGTTCGAAAAGAGTTTAGCACGTTTGCCGGACGCCAAGCAAATCGAGAGTGGTATTTTCAAGCTGTGCATGGAAGGGCGAGGCCCGATGCAGATTGCAAAGCTCTTGCAGGAGGAAAAGGTACTTAACCCCACCGCCTACAAGAAGCGTGAGGGCATCAAGACACCCAGCCCGGAAACCGCTGATCCGTACCATTGGAATACCAACACGGTCGTTCACATTCTGGAACGGCGGGAATACACGGGCTGCACCGTCAATTTCAAGACCTACACCAATTCCATCTGGGACAAGAAGCAGAGAGAAACGCCCATTGAAAAACAGGCGGTTTTTTATAACACCCACCCGGCGATCATTGAGCAGGAGGTTTTTGACAAGGTGCAGGAAATTCGCCAGCAGCGACACCGCAGGACAAAGACGGGCAAGAGCAGTCTGTTTTCCGGTATGGTCTATTGCGCTGATTGTGGAGCAAAAATGCGCTACTGCACTACCAACTACTTTGAAAAGCGGCAGGATCATTTTGTATGCGCCAACTACCGTAGCAATACGGGAAGCTGTTCGGCACACTTTATCCGTGCGGTCGTTCTGGAAGAATTGGTCTGGATGCACATGAGAACTGTGATTTCCTATATCAGTCGGTATGAGGATCATTTCCGTGCCGTCATGGAGCAGAAGCTCCGGCTATCCAGCGAAGCCGCGATCCGTGGACACAAGAAGCGGCTGGCACAGGCTGAAAAGCGGTTGGGAGAGCTTGACCGTTTGTTTATCCGCATTTACGAGGACAACATGGCTGGGCGTATTACGGATGAACGGTTTTCCATGATGAGCAGGACTTACGAGGACGAGCAGACGCAGCTCAAAGTGGAAATCCAGAGCTTACAGCAGGAGATTGAAGTACAGGAACGACAGATTGAGAACTTGGAGCAGTTTATCCAACGGGTACACAAATACGAGGATTTGCAGGAGCTTACCCCCTACGCCCTGCGGGAGCTTGTCAAGGCGATCTACATTGAAGCACCTGATAAGAGCAGCGGCAAGCGGCGGCAGAACATCCGCATTTCCTATGACCTTGTGGGCTTTATCCCGCTGAATGAACTTGTGAAAGAGGAAACGGCATGACCGAAGCCATGCCGTTCCTGCAAAAAACGATATTACTTTCTTACGACCCCCGACCATTTGATGGGGCGTTTTTTTTGCAATTTTCACTTTGCCATGGTCTGAAGCTTTGTATTGATATCGCACAGCGCACGGCGGATGGCCGTAAGCTCCTCGGCGACAGGGTCAGAGACATTGACCTGATCGACCTCGCTTGCATAGTCGACCTTTACGCCGGCTCTTTTGACTACTCTTGCCGGAACGCCGACTGCGGTGCTGTCGGGCGGTATCTCGCTGAGCACAACGGAGTTTGCCGCAATTCGGCTGTTATCTCCCACCTTAAACGGTCCCAACACCTTTGCGCCGGTGCCGATGAGCACATTGTTGCCTATCGTCGGGTGGCGCTTGCCGCTGTCCTTGCCGGTACCGCCGAGGGTCACGCCGTGGTAGATGAGGCAATCGTCGCCAATTTCGGCGGTCTCACCGATAACGATGCCCATACCATGGTCGATAACAAGGCGCTTGCCTATCTTTGCACCGGGGTGTATCTCAATACCGGTGCGGTGGCGGCTGAGCTGAGAGATCGCCCTTGCAAGAAACTTGAGGTCGTGCTCATAGCACCAGTGCGCCTTGCGATGATAGCTTATCGCCTTGACGCCGGGGTACAGAAGCAGCACCTCCAACGGGCCTCGGGCGGCAGGGTCTCTTGCCAGATATGCGTTTACGGTTTCAAACAAATCACGGAACATATTATCGGTTCTCCTTGAACATTGCTGAGCTGAGGTATCTTTCGCCGGTATCCGGCAGCAGGGCTACGATGGTCTTGCCGTAGTTTTCACGGCGCTTTGCAAGCTCGATGGCGGCGTGCAGCGCAGCGCCCGAGCTTATGCCGACAAGAAGGCCCTCTCTGCGAGCTATCTGGCGGCCGGCCTCGAATGCATCCTCGTCGGTGACGGTGACTATCTCATCCACGACCGTGCGGTTGAAGTTTTCGGGAACGAAGTTTGCGCCGATGCCCTGAATTTTGTGCGAGCCTGCCTTGCCCTCGGAAAGCAGCGGCGAGCCTGCGGGCTCAACTGCCACGATTCTGATATCCTTGTTGCGGCTCTTTAGATATTCGCCGACACCGCTGACCGTGCCGCCGGTACCGACGCCTGCGACAAATACATCGACCTTGCCGTCGGTGTCCTCCCATATCTCAGGGCCGGTGTAGGTGCGGTGTGCTGCGGGGTTTGCGGGGTTTTCAAACTGACCGGCGATGATGCTGCCGGGTATCTCTGCGCGGAGCTGCTCTGCCTTGTCAACTGCGCCCTTCATGCCCAGCTTGCCGTCGGTGAGCACGAGCTCAGCGCCGTAAGCCGTCATGAGCAGCCTGCGCTCAACGGACATGGTGTCAGGCATGACAATGATGACACGGTAGCCTCTAGCAGCGCCGATAGCCGCAATGCCGATACCGGTGTTGCCGCTTGTCGGCTCGATGACCGTGCCGCCCTTGCTAAGCTTGCCCTTTGCCTCGGCATCGTCAAGCATCGTCTTTGCAACTCTGTCCTTAACGGAGCCTGCGGGGTTTCCCCTCTCGACCTTGACAAGCAGCCTTGCCGCAAGTTTTTCTTCCTGCTCGATGTTTCTGAGCTCTACCAGCGGCGTTGCACCGATGAGTTCTTCCATAGACTTATATATTTTCATTTCAATTATCCTTTCAAATTAAATAACAGCAACAAAAAAGGACGGCACAAAGCCGTCGCACTAATAGAAGGTATTCTCCTAAATCAAGGCATGCGACGACAGCAACATCGACAGGTACAGATGCTGCAACAAATACACTTAGCGGACATAATCTTCATCGTCATCGCTCCTTAGTTAATTCCTATTATTTAACTGGGGTTTTCCCCTGCCATCATAATACGCCATTTTACCGGGTTTGTCAACAATTCCTACAAAAATTATGTGAATTAATTTGCAAAAAAGCTCTCCTTCTGTAAGGAGAGCTTTAGATACGAGGAGCTTAAAAAATCAGGTGGTGGAATGTGAACTTTTAAGAATAACATCGTGGCTGCCGCCCTCAACGATACTGACCGAGGACACGAGCGTGAGCTTTGCGTCACGCTTTAAGTCGGCAAGGTTCGTCACGCCGCAGTTGCACATGGTGGACTTTATCTTGTAAACGCTCTTTTCAAGGTTGTCGTGCAGCGGGCCTGCGTAGGTGACATACGAGTCAACGCCTTCCTCGAAGCTGAGCTTGGACTGGCCGCCGAGATCGTATCTCTGCCAGTTGCGGGCACGGTTCGAGCCCTCGCCCCAATATTCCTTGACATAGCTTCCGTTGACAACGAGCTTTGCCGTGGGGCTTTCGTCAAAGCGGGCAAAATAGCGGCCCATCATGAGGAAGTCTGCACCCATTGCAAGAGCCAGCGTCATGTGGTAATCGTGGACAAGGCCGCCGTCTGAGCATACGGGGATGTACACGCCGGTCTTTTCATAGTATTCATCTCTTGCGGCTGCAACCTCAATGAGTGCGCTTGCCTGACCTCTGCCGATGCCCTTGGTCTCACGGGTAATGCAGATCGAGCCTCCGCCGATGCCGACCTTGACAAAATCTGCGCCGGCCTCGGCAAGGAACAGGAAGCCGTCACGGTCAACGACATTGCCTGCGCCGACCTTGACGCTGTCGCCGTAGCGCTCTCTAATGAAGTCGATAGTCTTTTTCTGCCAGCAGGAGTAGCCCTCGGAGGAGTCGATGCACAGAACATCTGCGCCCGCCTCGACGAGTGCGGGGACACGGGTCTCGTAATCACGGCTGTTGATGCCTGCGCCGACTATGTAGCGCTTCTGGCTGTCGAGTATCTCGTTGGGGTTTGCCTTATGCTCGGAGTAGTCCTTGCGGAAAACGAAGTACATGAGCTTGCCCTCATCGTTGATGATGGGCAGAGAGTTGAGCTTGTGATCCCAAATGATATCGTTTGCTTCTTTAAGAGAGGTGTCCTTGGGAGCGGTGACGAGCTTGGCAAGCGGGGTCATGAACTGACTGACCTTGGTCGTGACATCCATGCGGCTGACACGGTAGTCACGGCTGGAAACGATGCCCAAAAGCTTGCCGTTTGCCGTGCCGTCCTCGGTGACGGCAACGGTGGAAAAGCCGTTGCGTTCTTTAAGGTCGAGAATGTCGGCCAGTGTCTGGTCGGGCTTGACATTCGATGCGGAGGTAACAAAGCCTGCCTTGTAATTTTTAACTCTTGCGACCATTGCCGCCTCGTCCTCAACAGACTGTGAGCCGTAGATGAAGGAAATGCCGCCCTCCTTGGCCAGTGCGATAGCCATGGTGTCGTTGGAAACAGACTGCATGATAGCAGACGCAAAGGGGACATTGAGCGTTATCGCCGACTCTTCGCCCTTTTTAAACTTGACCAAAGGCGTTTTCAGGCTGACATTTGACGGGATGCAATTCTCGCCCGTGTAGCCGGGGATAAGAAGATACTCACTGAATGTTCTGGACGGTTCGTTAAAATAGATAGCCATGCTGTTCCTCCCTAAAGTTGATTAAAGGTGATTTTCTCACAAAAGTTATCGCAAGTCAACACAAAATTCGACCTTTTTCAAAAAATAAATCCGCCGCCGAGCACACGGTCGCCGTCGTAGAGTACGGCCGACTGTCCTCTTGCCGGTGCTCTGACCGGCTCATCGCAGATAATGCGCACATTGTCGCCCTCAACATACGCCGTGCAGGGCGGATTTTCCCACTTCGTATGGCGCACCCTGACGGTCGCACGAATGGGCTCTACGGGCTTGTCGCACAGCCAATTGAAGCTGCGGGCATTGACCTCGGTCTTGAAAAGCTCCTCCCAAAGGGCAAGCTCTATCTCATTTTTCTCGGCGTTTATTTTGGATATATAGAGCTTTCTGCCGTCAAAAAGCCCGGGTCTGCGCTGTCCGACGGTGTAACGGTAAATACCCTCGTGACGACCGACGACCTCGCCGTGGAACACGAAGTCTCCGGGAGGCGGAAGCTCGGTGCGAGCCTTCAGCCAGCCGATGTAATCCTTGTCGGGCACGAAGCATATCTCCATGCTGTCCGGCTTTTTGGCAACAGGCAAATTGAAGTCCTCAGCGAGCGCTCTTGTGGCGGTCTTTTCAAATTTACCGAGCGGCAGGATGAGTCTGTCAAGCTGCTCACGCCTTATGCGGCAAAGCATGTAGCTCTGGTCGTTTGATGGCATACCCTTGTACAGCACGCCGTTTTCGCTGCGTGCGTAGTGTCCTGTCGCAATGTGCTCTGCGCCGATCTCGTTTGCGTACTCGAGCAGCGACTTAAACTTCAAGGTCGGGTTGCAGATGATGCAGGGATTCGGCGTTTCTCCGTTTAAGTATGCCTCGGTAAAGCTCTTGCACACTCCGTTATCAAGCTCGGCGTGTACATCCTTTATCCTAAGCGGAATGCCGACAAATTCAGCCGTTTTCACGGCATCAAGCCTTGCATCCTCGCCTGAGTTGTCAAGATACAGGCCGTACACCTCGTGGCCTGCGTCCTTCAGCAGCTTTGAACATACAGCCGAGTCCACTCCGCCTGAAAAGCCTAATACTACCTTACTCATCGTCTGCCCTCCATCCACACCATCAGCACCGAGATATCCGCAGGCGAAACACCGGATATGCGGCTTGCCTGACCGAAGCTGTGGGGTCTTATCTTTTTGAGCTTTTCACGAGCCTCCAGCCTGAGGCCGGCCACTTCGTCGTAGTTGATATCGTCCGGCAGCACCCGCTCCTCCATGCGTGAAAACTCCTCGACCTGCTTGAGCTGGCGCTTTATATAGCCTGCGTATTTTAAGCTTATCTCCGCCTGATACCACACGGCTCGGGGAAGCACGGGGCGCTCGTGGTCAAAGGGTGCAAGCATTTTATAGTCAAGCTGCGGGCGGCGGACAAGATCCGCCAGCGACACGCCGCTTGAAACGGGGGCGGTGTTCTTTGATGCAAGCAGCTCGTTGAGCTCCGCCGTGGGGCCTATATGCGTGCGCTCAAGGCGCTTTATCTCCTGCTCAACGGCAGCGTACTTATCCAACACTGCCTGATGCCGCTCGGGCGATACGAGCCCGATGCGCATGCCGATACCGCTAAGGCGCAGGTCAGCATTATCCTGACGGTGCAGGAGCCTATACTCGCTGCGTGAGGTCATCATGCGGTACGGCTCGTTCGTGCCCTTGGTGACAAGGTCGTCAATGAGTGTTCCGATATAGCCGTCGCTGCGCTTTAAGACCATCGGTGCTTCGCCTTTGAGCTTGAGCGCTGCATTTACGCCCGCAACAAAGCCCTGTGCCGCCGCCTCCTCATATCCGGACGAGCCGTTGAACTGCCCCGCTCCGTAAAGCCCCGAGACCTTCTTCGTTTCAAGCGTCGGGTAAAGCTCGGTGGGATCGACGCAGTCATACTCTATCGCGTAGGCGCAGCGGGTCATCTCCGCATTTTCAAGGCCCGCTATCGTATGCAGCATCTCAAGCTGCACCTCCTCGGGCAGGGACGAGGAAAGTCCTTGTATGTAAAGCTCCTCGGTGTTCAGCCCCATCGGCTCGATGAAAAGCTGGTGGCGTGGCTTGTCCTTAAAGGTCATGATCTTCGTCTCGATGCTCGGACAGTAGCGTGGGCCGATACCCTCGATAACACCGGAGTATATCGGGCTGCGGTCGATATTATCAAGAATAATCTTATGCGTTTTTTCGTTTGTATAGGTCAGATAGCACACCGCCTTGTTCTCCGGCGGTGTGACGGTATCAAAGGAAAAGCCCTCGGGCTCAGGGTCGCCCTCCTGAAGCTCCATTTTTGAAAAATCGACACTGCGTGCGTTTATCCTCGGAGGCGTGCCGGTCTTGAAGCGGCGAATATTAAGTCCCATGTCAACAAGGCACTTTGTGAGCGATGTTGCGGCTGCAAGGCCATCGGGGCCGGACGAGCGGATGACCTCGCCGACTATCGTTCTGCCGTCAAGGTATGTGCCGCTTGCGATCACCGCAGCACGGCATTTGAAAACTGCGCCCGTGTGCGTTGTAACAGAGCAGACACAGCCGTTTTCAACGCCTATCTCGACTATCTCCGCCTGCTTTGTGCGCAGGTTTTCCTGCCGTTCAAGCGTCTGCTTCATGATCTCCTGATAGCGTCTGCGGTCGGCCTGCGCCCTCAGCGAATGCACGGCGGGGCCTTTGCCGCGGTTCAGCATGCGGTACTGGATGCACGCCTTGTCGGCCGCCTTTGCCATCTCGCCGCCGAGAGCATCGAGCTCACGCACGAGGTGGCCCTTGCCCGTGCCGCCGATGGCGGGATTGCAGGGCATATTGCCCACGCTGTCGAGATTCACGGTGAAGCATATCGTGTCAAGTCCCAAGCGAGCTGCCGCAAGCGCCGCTTCGATGCCTGCGTGGCCTGCACCGATGACTGCAATATCACATTTTCCTGCGTCGTATCTAATCAATTTTCTTCACCTATACCTATATCATACATAACTAAAAGCGCACCGTCCGTTACCTCAACGGTCGCTTCCTCCGCCGCCATGGAGTTTGACACACCGATGGGAAAATCAGAGGTAACTTCGGCGTTTTGAAGTTCATATTTAAGACCCTTGAGCGTTACTCCACGGGCAACGCCGTCAAAGCAGAACACCGCAACATTGCCCTCGCCTTTTAAGGTTATCGAGCTGTTTTTTATCGCCGTCCACACGCAGTTTTCACCGAACAGCCATCCTCTTGCCTTGCGGTTTGCAAGGTAGAGAAGCGATTGCAGGTTTGCGATCGTGTGGTCGCTGCGCTTACCGCCGAGACCGCTGGGCCCCCCCCCCCCCCCGCGGAGCCCGCCGTAAATGTAAAAATGGCGGTAGCCCTTTTCAAGTCCGGTTTTGATGGCAAACACCGTGTCGGTGTCGTCCTTTTCAACGGGAAGCTGCATCACATTCGGATGCTTCGGCGCAACGCCCAAGGAGTCAAAGTCGCCGAGGACGAGGTCGGGGATAATGTTGTTCTTGCGGCAGTATTCGTAGCCTGCGTCGGCGGCTATAACATAGTCGCTGTCGTCGGGTATCTCACGCAGTCCGAAAAAATCGCCTGCACCGATTATATAGCACTCATGTCCGTTCATCCTTGACCTCCAAAATCAATTCTGACTTTAAATAATATCACATTTTGTCTTAAAATAAAAGAGATATTCGCATTTGACTTGTTCTGTACATCGTGGTATTATGTTAACATTAAATAATGGAGGTAAAAGCATGGCTAACAACCCTGTATTTGACCCCGAAAAAGCCCTTGGCAGCGGTCTGGGCAAGCTCACCCGTGACGAGCTGCTGAGCTTAGTCAAGAGTCTGTGCGAGATCGCCGTGGCTCAAAGCGACGAAAACCGCTTCCGTGGCGGATTCCGCCCGGGCAACATAAATTTCTCCGCCGACGGCGTTACGGTCGGCCCTGCCGGCAAGGCCGGTGAGGACGGCTGGACGAAGGATGAGCTTGAGTTCATGGCCCCCGAGGTCTTTTGGAACGGCAGGAAAAGCGAGAGCGCCGATGTCTACTCTATCGGTCTTATCCTCTTTGTCGGTCTCAACTGCGGCAATGTGCCGTTTGTCCCGATGGCAGACTACAATCCTACACCCGAGGTCAGAGCCAACGCTCTGCGTGCCAGAATGAACGGCAAAAAGGTCGTGCTGCCGAAGCCTGAGGATAAGGAGCTTGCCGCCATTGCCGAGAAGGCAGTGTGCTTTGCCGAGGAGGACAGGTTCGCCGATCCTTTGGAGCTTCTAAACGCCCTGCGTGCCTACTGCGGCGAGGAACCCGTGACGAAAATAGACAGACTGCCGCCCACGGTCGTAAAGGCCTCCGAGCCGGTGGTCGAGGAGAAAAAGCCCAAGGAGCCGCCCAAGAAGTCGGAGCCTAAGCCCGCTCCCGAGCCGGAAAAGCCGAAGGAGAAGGCTCCCGAGGAGCCGCCCAAGCGCAGAAAACGGCACAAATATGTCAAGGTCACCGAGTATATGCGTCATTCACGCAAGGTGCGTGACCGCACTTTGCTTATAATCGCAGTCATCCTCTGCGTCTCCGCCGTCATCGGCGAAAACCCCGATGGAACAGCGAAGCTCTTTAACGGCGCTAAGGATGCGGTCGTCTCGATTGCCGAACGCATAACGGCAAAGCCCGAACCGACGCCAGAGCCCACTGTCGAGGTCACGCCGACCCCCGAACCTACGCCGGAACCCACGCCCACACCCACCGCCGCTCCGACGCTGGAGCTTCTTGTTGAGGATGTTGGCTGGGATGCCGCCGAGGCCAAGTGCAGAGAAATGGGCGGTCACCTTGTGACCATCAAGGACGAGGCCGATTATCAGCATGTCTGCGATATGCTCAAGAACACATCGGTCAAGTATGTGTGGATAGGCTGCTACCGCAACAGCGAAGGCGAGCTTACCTGGACAAGCGGCGAGACGGTCGATTACTACAACTGGGCAAGCGGCGAACCGTCGAAGATCGATGCTTACGACGGCGCTCACGAGGACTATGTCATGCTCGTGCGCCAGCCAAACGGCACATGGAAGTACAACGACAGCCGCATGGATCCCCTTGCCGATTACGCTCAGTACTACAGTGGCAACATCGCCTATATATGCCAGCACGGCGCATAAATTCATAAAACAACAAAGCTCCACTGTTCGTTTGAACAGTGGAGCTTTTGCGTTTAGAAGCCCTCAAAAAGGTTTATCTGCGAGCTTTCGGGCATTTCGCCGAGTGCGCCGAGGCGCTTGAGCGCTTCGATATGCGCCTGGCTGACCTTGGGGCAGGCGGCGCTGACCTCCTCGATGGAGATGTAGGTCTGGCCGTTTTTCGTACAATTTTGCAGATCCCGTGCCGCAGCCTCGCCGAGGCCGGATATTGCAACGAACGGCGGGAGAAGTCTGCCGTCATCGGTGATGATGAACTTTACCGCATCGGATTTATACAGGTCGATCGGCGCAAACTCAAAGCCGCGCATGTTAAACTCGTACACCGCTTCGAGGGTCGTCATGAGATCCTCCTCCTTGGCGGTGACATCGGGCTTTTTCTTAAGCTCGTTTATCTTGCGCCGAACAGCATCCGCTCCGCCTGTCATCATCTCGGCATCAAAGCCGTCCTTCTGACTGCGGCGATAGAAATACGCACTGTAAAACGCAAGCGGCTCATGCACCTTGAACCATGCAATGCGGAATGCCATCATGACATACGCAACGGCGTGCGCCTTGGGGAAAAGGTAAGCTATCTTGCGGCAGGACTCAATATACCACTCGGGAACGCCGAGAGCGTGCATCTGCTCTTCGGCATCACCGGGGAACTCGCCGCTTTTCTTGACCTTGCCCTTACGCACGGCCTCCATGGTCTTGAACGCCAGTGAAGGTTCCATGCCCTTTTGAATGAGGTATAGCATGATATCGTCACGGCAGCCGACGGTCTCGTTAACGGTAGCGATTTTATTGACGATGAGGTCACGGATATTGCCTGCCCAAACATCTGTGCCGTGGGAGAAGCCGGAAAGTCTGACCAGCGTATCAAATTGCGTCGGCTGCGTCTCAACGAGCATCTGGCGGGTAAAGCCCGTGCCGAATTCGGGGATACCGATACTGCCGGTCTTGCCGATGATGGGGTCATCGTCGGGAAGTCCCAGCACGGTGGGGGTCGTGAATATCTTCATGGTATCCGGGTCAGACAGCAAAATTTCCTTTGCGTTTTTGCCCGTTGCGTCCTCTAACATGCGGATCATCGTCGGGTCATCGTGACCGAGCTCATCAAGCTTTAAGAGGTTTGCTTCCATGCAGTGATATTCAAAATGCGTGGTGATTATATCGCTCTTGGGGTCGTCGGCCGGATGCTGCACGGGGCAAAAATCGGTGACATCCATATCCTGCGGGATAACGACAAGGCCGCCGGGGTGCTGACCTGTCGTGCGCTTAACGCCGACAAGTCCCTTTGCAAGGCGGTTTTCCTCCGCCTTTGTGACCTTGAGCTGGCGCTCCTCGAGATACTTTTTTACATATCCGTAGGCGGTCTTTTCCGCCAGCGTGCCTATCGTGCCGGCACGGAAAACATGGTCCGAGCCGAAAAGCTCTTCTGTATATTTATGCGCCTGTGCCTGATATTCGCCGGAGAAGTTAAGGTCGATATCGGGGGTCTTTTCATTTCCCGGGAAACCGAGGAAGGTCTCAAACGGGATATCAAAGCCGTCCTGCCGCATGAGCGTGCCGCACTTGGGGCAGTTTTTCGGCGGCATGTCCGCTCCGCAGCCGTAAGATCCGTCGGTTATGAATTCCGAGTGCCTGCACTTGGGGCAGACATAGTGCGGCGGCAGGGAGTTGACCTCGGTGATGCCGGACATATAGGCAACGATAGACGAGCCGACGCTGCCTCGGCTGCCGACGAGGTATCCGTGCTCGAGCGAATTCTGCACCAACTTCTGAGCGCTCATGTAGATGACATCGTAGCTGTGGTCGAGGATGGTGTTGAGCTCCGTGTCGACACGCTCCTGCACCAGCTCCGGCGGGTTATCGCCGTAGATAGCGTGCATTTTGTCATAGACAAGGCGCTTCAGATCCTCGGCCGAATTTTCTATCTTCGGTGGGAACAGATCCTTGGGCAGCAGCTCTATATCGTCGACCTGAGCGGCAATGGCGTTGGGATTCGTGATGACGACCTCTTTTGCAAGCTCATCGCCGAGGTATGCAAACTCGGCCAGCATCTCATCGGTCGTGCGGAAGAATATCGGGCAGCCGCGGTCGGCATCGGAGAACTTCTTTGCAGCCTGCAATATCTTGCGGTACTGCTCGTCCTCCTTGTCGAGAAAATGCACATCGCTTGCGGCGATGACGGGTTTATCGAGCTCACGGCCTATCTTTATGATGCGGCGGTTGTAGTCCTCAAGCACTGTCTCGTCTCTGACGACGCCGTTATCGACAAGGAAGTGATTGTTGCCTATCGGCTGAATTTCAAGGTAATCATAGAACGAGGCTATGCGCCGCAGCTCGGCATCCGATGCTCCGTGCATGACCGCACCGTAAAGCTCGCCCATGCCGCAGGCCGAGCCGACCAATATGCCCTCTCTGTGCTGAACAAGCAGGCTTTTCGGCACGGTCGGGGTCTTGTGGTAATACTTGAGATACGACTGTGAAACAAGCTCGTACAGATTTTTAAGGCCGACCTTGTTTTTGACGAGCAGTATCATGTGGCGGGACTTGCTGTGGTCAGCGGGCTTTATCTTGCGGTAGACCGCTTGTATATCGTTCACCGTTTTTGCGCCCTGCTCGGCGAGCATGGGGAGAAAACGCCCCATTATGCGGGCAACGACGAGTGCATCGTCCGATGCTCTGTGATGATTGAAGTCCGGCAGGCTCAGCCTGTTTGACACCATGTCCAACTTATGGCGCTTCAGGTCGGGCAAAAGTGCGTGTGAGAGCGCAAGCGTGTCAAGATACACAGGCTCAAATTCAAGCCCGCTGCGAGCAGCCGCCGATGCCATGAAGCCGGTATCAAAATCGGCGTTGTGCGCAACTATGGGGCGGTCGCCCGCAAATTTGAGGAAGGCACGCATGGCCTCGGCCTCGCTCGGTGCGCCCTTTACATCGTTGTCAGTGATGCCGGTAAGCTGCGTTATCTCGGCAGGGATGTGCATCTCGGGATCGACGAAGGTGTTGAAGCTTTCCTTTATCTCGCCGCCGGCAAATATGACGGCGCCTATCTCGGTCATTCTGTCCGAGCCTGCGTTCAGGCCGGTGGTCTCGATATCAAAGGCTACCATCTCGGTATCAATGGGCAGATCACTTTCACCGTGCACGGCGAGCGAGCCGTCAACATCGTTGACGAAGTAGCACTCAACGCCGTAAATTATCTTGACACCGTGTTTCTTCCCTGCTTTCCACATGTCGGGGAACGCCTGGCAGACACCGTGGTCGGTGACGGCAATAGCCGGATGCCCCCAGTAGGCGGCACGCTTGACTATCTCGGCAGGCTCTGTGAGCGCATCAAGGGCGGAAAACCTCGTATGTACATGAAGCTCAACTCGCTTTTCCTCGGCATTGTCGGGGCGAACATGCTTTTTGCCCTTCATGATATGCCTCGGCTCGATGACCATGTCCTCGTCGTAGCGGCTGTAATTTACAACGCCGGATACGATGATGTGGTCGCCGACATTTATCTTGTTTATGATCGACTGGTCGTCCTCCGAGCGCAGGTATCGTGAAACACGGATAGAGCCCGTGAGGTCGGTCATATCAAAGCACAGCACCGCACCGTCACGCTTTTGCAGCTTGCGGCTGGTGACATCGAAAACATCACCCTCAATGACGACATTGCCCGAATCAAGTGTCAGCTCCGACATGGGCACGGGTGCTTTCTTGATGCTCCTGCCCATGATGATATCGCCTGACGGCTTTGCGGCCGCAGGCTCCTTGCCGCCGGAGATGCTTAATTTCTTCGGTGGGATATATTCGGTTTTAGGCTTGGGATAATCGGGCTTAAGCTCGACAAGGCCAAGGCCGTAATCGGCTCTTATCCTGCCGCACAGCGCGTCTATCTCGGCCGGTGCGGGCAGGCGGGTAAAATGTGCGGCGATGCTCATTTTGCTCTCGGCTGTGCTGACCGCAACATCGGTCACATACGCCTTATCAAGTCCGCCGCAGCTTGCTTTCAGCCCCGCAAGTCCCGGGAAAATTTCAAGTAATGATGTGTGTTCGCTCACGCTTAAACCTCGGTGTCTTTCTTGATCAGGTCAATAAGTGCGTCACACAGCGCATCATAGGGGTATGTCCCCAAAACCTCGCCATGCCGCATGAGTAGTCCGCAGTTCTTGCCGCCTGCGATGCCGTAATCGGCCTCCCTCGCCTCGCCCGGGCCGTTGACGACGCAGCCCATGACGGCGACGGTGATGTTGCGGTCGATGCCCTCGATGCGCTTTTCCACCTCGTGGGCAAGGCCGATGAGGTCTATCTGTGTTCTGCCGCAGGTCGGGCACGAAACGAGCCGAATACCCTGCCGCAGGCCGGCGGCCTTGAGTATCGCAATGCCGGTCTTGACCTCCTCAACGGGATCTGCTGTGAGTGACACTCTTATGGTGTTGCCTATGCCCTCGCACAGAAGCGTTCCGATACCGACGGCGGACTGGATAGTTCCGTTCCACGCCGTGCCGGTCTCGGTCACGCCGAGATGCAGGGGGTAGTTAAATTCCTCCGACGCAAGGCGGTATGCTGCCACCGTGAGCGGCACACGGGAGGCCTTCATCGAAAGGCAGATATCATCAAAATCGAATCTGTTTAGTAGCTCAATGTGTCCCCTTGCGCTTTCGACCATAGCCTCCGGCGTGGGGTGGCCGTACTTTGCCAAAAGCCGCTTTTCTAAGCTTCCGGCATTCACACCGATGCGGATGGGGATATTGCGCTTTCTGCACGCCTCGGCAACGGCCTTGACATTCTCGTCGCCGCCGATGTTGCCGGGGTTTATCCTTATCTTATCGATACCACGAGCCGCCGCTTCGAGCGCAAGGCGGTAGTCAAAGTGGATATCGGCGACAAGCGGGATATCGACCTGTTCTTTGATAGCAGGCACCGCCTCGGCCGCCGCCATATCGGGTATGGCAATGCGGACAATGTCGCAGCCGGCTGCTTTGAACTGCTTTATCTGCGCAACGGTCGCTTCGACATCGTGCGTTTTCGTGTTGCACATCGACTGCACCGTGACCTCGGCATCTCCGCCGACCGGCACACCGCCGACAATGATCTTTTTCGTTTCGTTTCTTTTATCCATGTCTTACCCCGTTATAAGCTTTGCAATATCATTGTACATGACAAGCGCCATCAGCCCGAGCAGCAGCACCATGCCGCCGAGGTGGATATAGCCCTCGTACTTGGGGTCGAGCTTTTTGCGGCTGACAGCTTCGATTATGACCGTAACTATCATGAGAAACACCCTGCCGCCGTCAAGCGCCGGAATGGGCAACATATTCATGATAGCAAGGTTCACCGCAATGAATGCGGAAATGTACAGAAGATTATCGGCGGCGGCCTTGGCACTTTCCGCCTGCTGCCCGACCTCGTTCATCATGTCGACAATACCGACAGGTCCGGACATATCCTTGAGCCCGACTTTGCCGTTTATAAGGTCACCGAGCCCCAGCCAGGCAAGGCGTGAAAACTCAAGCGTCGTGTTCCATGTGTACTCAAGCTTCGTGCCGAAGGTGGCCTCGGTGTAGCCAAAAACGAAGCCGTATTTTGGCCCCTCGTTTGCATACTCGGCGTAGGTCTTGGTCGTGAGGGCAAAGTCCTTTAGCTCTACCTTCTCGCCGTCACGCAGCATGACGATGTCATACACGCCGTCGCCGCGCATGAGGAAGCTCGACACATCGCTCACAAGATAGATGCGCTGACCGTCGATGCTGTAAAAGGTGTCGCCCGCCTGCATGGCCTCGGTGCCCTCGTAGGGGCAGCCGTCCATGAAGTGGTCAATTGTCGGCGTGACGAACGCCTGCGCACCGGCGTACATGATGAGGATGAGCACGATGCCGAGAACAAGATTCATGAACGAGCCTGCGCACAGGATGACGAACTTTTTCCAAAAGCCCTGATTTGTGAAGGCTCTGGGGTCGTCGGATTCCTCATCCTCGCCCGCCATGGCGCAAAAGCCGCCTATCGGCAGAATGCGCAGGGCGTACACCGTCTCGCCCTTTTGCTTCTTAAACAGCGCAGGGCCCATGCCTATCGCAAACTCCTCGACCTTGACACCGCACAGCTTTGCCGCCGTGAAGTGGCCGAACTCGTGGATGGCGATAAGTATGCCGAATATGATTATTGCGATAATAATATACATCAGGAAAAATGCTCCGTAACAAATACTCTGGCGGCCTTATCGGCCTCCAGTATAGTCTCAAGATCGGGGTCTTTTACTATGTCTATGCTCTCGACCGCCGCCAAAGCACAGTCATAGATCCGATTGTAGCCGAGCTTATGGTTTAAAAACATCGAGACTGCGACCTCGTTTGCCGCACTCATGATGCACGGTGCCGTGCCGCCTTCCCTTGCGCAATCCATCGCAAGCTTCAAGCAGGGCGTTTTCTCAAAGTCCGGCGCTTCAAAGGTGAGATCCCGCATGGTTGCAAAGTCAAGGCGCTCAAACGGCGAATCGACCCGTTCGGGATAGGTCATCGCAAGCTGTATCGGAAGTCCCATATCCGGCACGCCGAGCTGGGCAATGACCGTGCCGTCAACGAGCTCGACCATGGAGTGGATGATGCTCTGCGGGTGGACAACCACTTGGATATCGTCCGGCGTTACGCCGAAAAGATGCATGGCCTCGATAAACTCAAGTCCCTTGTTCATCATCGTCGCAGAATCGACCGAAATCTTTGCACCCATACTCCAGTTGGGATGCTTTACCGCCTGCTCTGGCGTGACATTCTCAAGCTCGGCCCGGCTCTTGCCTCTGAACGGTCCGCCCGAGCCTGTGAGCAAAATTTTCTTGAGCTCTCCCTTTTTTCTGCCCATGAGGCACTGGAAAATTGCCGAGTGCTCGGAGTCAACAGGCACTATCTCCGCCCCGGTCTCGGCCGCTCGTGGCATGACTATCTCGCCTGCGCACACGAGCGTTTCCTTGTTTGCAAGAGCTATGCGCTTTTTGGCATCGATAGCCGCCAGCGTGGGCTTTAAGCCGACAGAGCCGGACACTGCTGTCACAACGCAGTCAGCGGCGTCTATCGTTGCCGCCTCAATAAGCCCCTCCATTCCGCTTCCGACCCTGATGCCGGTGTCGGCGAGCGAAATTTTAAGCTGCGCCGCTGCCTTTTCGTCGTAAACTGCGACAAATTCGGGCTTTAATCGGCGAGCCTGCTGCTCGAGCATATCCGTTTTTCTGTTTGCGGTCAGCGCCGCAACCGGCAGGCCGAGATGCTCCGCCGCCGCAATGCTCTGGCGGCCGATAGAGCCGGTGCTGCCCAAAATTGAAACTGCCTTTGTCATGTCTTTACTCCTCCGAAACGGCGGTCACGGCTGCCATACGCCGCAATGGCCTTGTCAAGCTCCTCGGGCGTAAAATCCGGCCACAGGGTGTCGGTATAATAAAACTCCGAGTATGCGCACTGCCACAAAAGGAAGTTAGACAGCCTGTACTCTCCGCCGGGTCTGATGATGAGCTCCGGATCGGGGATATCCGCCGAGTACATATACTTTGACAGCTTCTCCTCGGTGAGCTTGCCCTCAGCCTTGCCCTCGGCAACATCCTTGGCGTAAAGCTCCGCCGCCCGCACTATCTCGGCTCTGCCGCCGTAGTTAAGGCAGATATTTGCTTGGAAGCCCTTGACATGCTGAGTTATCTCGTCGGTCTTTGCAACGAGCGCCTGAAGCTCGGGCGACAGCCTTGATGTGTCGCCGAACACCTTCATGCGGATGTGCTTTTTCTCCATGTCACGGATAGCCTCGTGCAGGTACTTGTCCAAAAGCTTCATTATGCCGCCGACCTCATCCTCGGGACGCTTCCAGTTTTCCGTTGAGAATGCGTACACCGTCAGATACTCTATGCCTATCTGCTGACAGTAGGTCGCTATCTTTCTGAAATTTTCCGCACCGGCAAGATGCCCTGCACTGCGGGGCATGCCACGCTTTTTGGCCCAGCGGCCGTTGCCATCCAATATGATGGCAATATGGCGGGGAAGGCATTTTGCCTGCTCCCCCGCCGCATTGTTAGTCTTATCGTTTGCCATATCAGATCTCGAAAAGTTCCTTTTCCTTCTTGTCGGCTATACCCTCGACTTCCTTGATGTAGTCGTCGGTGAGCTTCTGAATGTCCTTCTCGACTGTCTTGTAATCGTCCTCGGTAATCTCGGACGCCTTCTGCTGCTTTTTGAACTTATCGATTGCTTCACGGCGAATGTTGCGCACTGCGACCTTTGCTTCCTCGCCGTACTTCTTGACCTGCTTTGCAAGCTCCTTGCGGCGCTCCTCGGTCAACTGCGGGAACACGAGACGGATTGTTCTGCCGTCGTTCTGCGGATTGATTCCGAGCTCGGAGGCGAGAATTGCCTTCTCGATGCCCTTGAGGACGGATGCGTCCCAAGGCTGGATCAGCAGAGAGCGGGGGTCGGGAACGGAAACGGATGCTACCTGCTGGATGGGGGTGGGCACTCCGTAATAATCGACGGTAATCTGATCGAGGACCGCCGCATTTGCACGGCCTGCACGAACGGATGCAAGCTGGGTCTTGAGCACCTCGGCGGTTTTCTTCATCTTGCTTTCAAATTCAATATAATCGGACATGTTGCTACCTCCTATATGTTTTATCTTATTTTGTGACCAATGTGCCGAGCTTTTCACCACGGAGCACACGGACTATGTTTTCCGGCTGTGCCAGTGCAAAGACGATAACGGGAATGTCGTTATCCATTGCAAGGCTGGTTGCGGTGGTATCCATGACGGCAAGGTGCTGTGCAAGCACTTCGTCATAGCTTATGCTGTCGTACTTGACGGCCGATGCGTCCACTCTCGGGTCTGCACTGTAAACGCCGTCTATGTTCTTTGCAAGGAGTATTGCGTCTGCGCCTATCTCCGCCGCACGCAGAACAGCAGCCGTATCTGTCGAGAAAAACGGGCAGCCCGTGCCGCAGCCGAACATAACGACTTCGCCGTTTTCAAGGTGCTTTATAGCCTCCGTGGTGCTGTAGCGCTCGCCTACGCCCTGAATATCAACGGCAGTCTGGATAGTGGCCTTTGCGCCTATCTGCTTGAACACATCGGCGACAGCAAGGCAGTTCATAGCCGTTGCGAGCATACCCATTCGGTCTGCGCTGACACGCTCGACATGGCCTGCGCCGTCCTTGACGCCACGCCAGAAGTTGCCGCCGCCGACAACTATGCCGACCTCGACACCCATATCGACGCAGCTTTTTACCGTCTTGCAGACATCGGCTATAAAATCAAAGTCAAAGCCGGTCTTTTTCTCGCCGGCAAGTGCCTCGCCGCTGATCTTTATCAGCACACGCTTATAAACAGGTTTCTCCATTGCCCTCTCCTTTTAAATATCAAGTATTCCTATGATAACTATGCCCACTACGACTATGAAAACAGACACATAATGCTTGGCTGACAGCTTTTCCTTGAGGAAGATGCGGCTCCAGATGACGGAGGCAACGCAGTAGGACGAGATAATGGGAGCGGCGAGCGCTGCGTGCGCAGAATCAGCCAGAGCGTAGATATACGCAAACTGACCTGCGGTCTCAAACAGTGCGCCGGTGTACTTTGGCACTTCCCTTTTGGGTATGAGCCGCTGCTTTTTAACGCCGAGAACATAAATTGCGCACACGATGCCGACAGCAAGGAAGGTAAGCTCATACGCAACATTAGCGGAGTCCTCGTTGAGAACCTCGAGAACCTTCGAGTCTGCGAAGGTGCCCAGAGCATCGAGCAGACAGTAAATGACCGGCAGCGCAATGGCAATCCAGCTTTTTGCGTAATGATGATTGCTTGCATCCTGACGAGCCTTGCGCAGCTCTTCATCCTCGTTTGCCTCAGTGATGCCGAGACAAACAACGCCGATGCATACGAGCGCCACCGCAACGAGCGCTATCGGCGGAAGCTCGCCGAAGCCCTTTGTCGCAAAAATGAGTATCGCAACTATCGCACCGGAGGAGTTGCATATAGGCGAGGATATTGAAAGCTCGATATACCTCAGCCCCAAATAGCCGACCGCCATTGAGACTATATACAGTGCAGAAACCGGCAGGTATGTAATGATGACGCTCCAGCTTATCTCAACGCCGCCGACGAAAATCTCATAGGCAGCGTGAAGTCCCATAACTACGCCGACCGCCATGACCATCTTCAGATGGCTGTACTTATCGTCGGCATCCTGGCAGCCGATCTTTGAAAACAGATCAGAGCCGCTCCAGCAAAGCAGTGCTATTACAGCAAACCAAAACCACATAGCTTGTTTCCTTTTATTCTACAGTATTTCAATCTAAAGTATTTTACCACAGCCAAGCTTATTTGACAATTATCAAATGACAAATTGTGCGGCTTTGAAAGTATATAATTTTCGCATGGAGACGATATACATAGACCGGCTGTTTATTTTGAACTTCATATGCGACTATCTTATCCTGCTCGGTTCGGCAAGAGTATGCGGAGTTTTGCTGCGCAGGCTGCGGTACGCCGTGGCGGCGCTGTTCGGGGCTGCGTACGCCGTTGCATCCGTTTTCCCCTCATTTGCGTTTTTGACGCTGCTGCCCATAAAGCTTGCGTCAGGCGTTTTGATGGCGCTCATCGCATTCGCAAAAGAGCCTAAGTTCTGGCGCTGTGCGGCGGTTTTTTTCGCCGTGTCCGCCGTATTCGGCGGCACGCTGTGGGCGCTGTCGGTGCAAAGCGGCGGTATGGGAAACGCCGTGTATCTTCCCGTTTCTATGCCCGTTCTTGTGCTCGGCTTCGGGATAATTTACGCTGCGCTGAGCCTCGTGTTCCGCAGGACGGCGAAAAGCACGGGAAAGACGGTACGCACTGTGGTCATCGGCTTTTGCGGCCAAAGCGTCACGCTGCGGGCATTATATGACAGCGGCAACTGTTTGTATGACCCGATGACCGGGAGTGAGGTGCTCATTGCGGGAGCTGCGCAGCTTGTGCCGCTCCTCGGCGTGGGATGCGAAAATTTGTCCCCTACGGAGCTTATCACGCTCTACGCCGGAAAAATGCGGCTCATCCCTTACTCCGCCGTCGGCACGCAAAGCGGCCTGCTGCCTGCGTTCAGGCCCGACAGTCTGACAGTTGACGGCAAGGTGCGTGAGGATATTTTAGTTGCGATATCGCCCACCGCAGTCAGCGGTGACGGCTTTGACTGCATAATCTGATTTTGTCCGGCTATAACTTAACAGATCGGAAAGGAGAAGTCATGAACATTCTGAAACTTATTAGAGACTGGCTTGAAAAGCATTTTGCCCCCGCTCCGTCGGAGCTTTTCTACATCGGCGGAAGCGACATTCTCCCGCCGCCGCTGGGGCGTGACGAGGAGGAACGGGCGATACTCGCCATGGAGGCCGGCGACGAGAAGGCAAAGCAGACGCTCACCGAGCACAATCTGCGCCTTGTGGTCTACATTGCACGGCGCTTTGAAAACACGGGGCTGAACCTTGAGGACCTCATCTCCATCGGAACGATAGGGCTTATCAAGGCAATAAACACTTTCAAATCCGCCAAGAACATTAAGCTTGCGACCTACGCATCACGCTGCATCGAAAACGAGATACTCATGTATCTGCGCAAGGTGAGCAATCAGCGCACGGAGGTGAGCTTCGACGAACCGCTGAACACCGATTGGGACGGCAATGAGCTGCTGCTCTCCGATGTTTTAGGCACGGATGACGACGAGGTGTGCCGCCCGCTCGAGGACGATGCCGACAGGCAGATGCTCTCGGCTGCGATACAAACGCTCAACGAGCGTGAGCGGAGCATCATCGTCCTGCGCTTCGGGCTCGGTGGCAGAAACGAGCTCACACAAAAGGAGGTCGCAGACCTCATGGGCATTTCCCAAAGCTACATAAGCCGCCTTGAAAAGCGCATAATCGTGCGTCTTAGGCGTGAGATGATAAAGCAAATGCAGTAAAAAATCGACCGAATAATTCGGTCGATTATTTCGTCATTCTTGAGTTTTCCACTTTTTGCAGCGGTTGGCGATACGCTTTTTCTTGCGCACGCCGTGGATGGTGAAGTACGCCGCAAGGCCGACGGCGATGACTGCCATGCTGACTATCGCATAGTTGTCGACGCTGCCCTGCGTTTTGACCTCGAGCCAAAGCGAATCCATGAGCTGGTTTGTCTGCTCTCCGAGGTAGGAAAACGCCGAGCCCATTGCAAGCGTTTCCTCGCTCGGGTAGGCTATATCGCTTGCGACCATGTCAGGGTCCATGTATTCCTTTGCGGCAGAAATGGGCGTTGAATAGCCGAGATAATCAAGGTTCTCACCCGCTACCTGAGCGTCGCACATGAAGTTGATGTACGCCTCGGCGGCGGCCTTGTTCTGGCAGCTTTTCGGGATGCACATTGCATCGATGAAGAGGTTGAACCCCTCCTTGGGGAAGTAAAAGCCGAGATCTTCGTTCTCCTGCACCATTTGCAGATAGTCGCCTGCGTAATACGGTGCAATCCACGCCTCCTCACGCTCCATCTTGTCATAGATCTGATCCATGACATAGCTCTGCACAAGGGGCTTTTGCTCGATGAGCTTATACGCTGCACTGCGCAGCTCGTCCTCAGCCTCGGTGTTTATATCGATACCCAGCAAAAGCTCCGATATCGCAAATGCGTCACGGGGATTATCGAACATGAGTATCTTGCCGGAATACTTGCTGTTCCACAGCAGATCCCACGAGCCGAGGTCGGCTTCATCAACATATTTTTTGTTGTAGATGATACCCACGGTACCCCAAGTATACGGCACTGTGTACTTGTTATCCGGGTCAAAGGCGGTGTTCTTGTACGCCTCGTCGACATCGGCGTAGTTGGGGATATTCGAGTGATCTATCTCCAGCAGCATGTCCTCGGAGATAAGGCGGGCTATCATGTAGTCCGATGGGATGATGACATCGTAGGTGCTGCCGCCGGTCTTGAGCTTGGTGTACATGGTCTCGTTCGAGTCAAAGGTCATGTAGTTGACCTTGATGCCGGTGGCCTCGGTGAATGCCTTATTGACATCGATATAGCCGTCCGTTCCATCGGAGATATACTGACCCCAGTTATACACATTTATCGTCACCTGCTCTGCGCTCGCCGTCACTGGAACGGCGGTCAGCACGAGCACAAGACACAGGATAAGTGAAAGCAGCTTTTTCATGCGCTCACCTGCTTTCTGCGGAAGGCACGGCGGTTTTCACGGCTGCGCTTTGCGTCACGCTCCTGCAAGAGGTTCATGACGACCATCACGAGCAGTATCGCCGCAAACAGCAGTGTAAACAGTGCGTATATCTTCGGCTGGAGCGGCTTTTTGGTGTAGTTATATATCTCTACGGGCAGGGTGACGAAGCGGGGGCCGTAGACAAAATAGCTGATGACAAAGTCGTCAAGGCTCATAGTGAACGCCATGAGCGCACCCGAGACGATGCCCGGGGTTATCTCGTGGATAACGACCTTGTAAAACGCCTGCCACGGCGTGCAGCCGAGATCCATCGCCGCCTCACGCAGGTGGGGATCCATCTGCTGGAGCTTGGGCATGACCGAAAGGATGACATACGGCAGGTTGAAGGTTATGTGCGCAATCAGCAGCGTGGCAAAGCCAAGGATGTTGTTTATCTTCATCATCGTGCCGACAAAGGCAAAAAGCAGTGCCAGTGAAACGCCGGTGACAATCTCGGGGTTTGTGAGCGGGATATTTGTCACTCCCATGGTGAAGCTGCGAAGCCTCGGCCCCATTGAGTGGATGCCGATGGCGGCGGCAGAGCCGATAACGGTCGCAATAAGCGAGGAGATAACGGCAACGATGACGGAATTAAGCAGAAGCGGCAGCAGCACGCTGTCTTTGAATAATTCGCCGTAGTTATCAAAGGTAAAGTCCTTGAACACCGCAATGTCCATGCCGCTGTTAAAGGACGCAACACCCAGCACTATCATCGGCAGATAGAGGAACAGCATAACGATGACGGTGAATATCTTGTTGAATTTTTTCATACCGTTATGACCTCCTCATCATCGCTGAAGCGGTTCATAACTCCGATGCAGACAAATATCATGACCATCAGCACAAGGCTGAGCGCCGCACCTAAATTGGGGTTATATGCAGTTTTGAACTGGCTCTCGATGACATCGCCGATGAGCGTTGTGCCCGACGAGCCGAGCTTCTGGGAAATGTAAAAGGTCGATACCGCAGGCACGAACACCATGGTAAAGCCCGAGATTATGCCCGGGACGCTCAGCGGCAGGATGACCCTTTTGAACACATTTGCACCGTTGCAGCCGAGATCCTCCGCTGCCTCGATAAGGCGCCTGTCGATCTTCATGATGACGGTGTAAAGCGGCATTATCATGTACGGCAGGTAATTATACACCATGCCGAGCACAACGGCGCCGTTATTGCGTATAAGCGGCAGCGGCTCCATGCCGAGGGCTGTGATGATGTTATTTATAATGCCCGTGTCCTCGGTGAGGGCGACCCACGCCAGCGTGCGCAGCAGAAAGCTTATGCACATGGGCAGCATGACGAGCATATAGAGAAACCTCTGCGTCGTCTCATTGCAGCCTGCGATATAGTACGCCACCGGGTAGCCGATGACAAGGCAGATAAGCGAAGAGATAAGCGCAAGCCAAATGCTCTTTATGAGAATCGGCATATAATTTCCGAGGTTTGCGATGTTCTTCATCGTAAACTCACCCGTCTGCGAATCGGTGAATGCAAAATATGCAACGATGGCAAGCGGAACTATCGTAAAAAGCGCCATCCATACAAGGTATGGTGCGGCAAGCGATCTACTCTTCATCTTCGCCGCCCTCCGCAGACTCCTCCGCTTCCTCGCCGCCCTCAAGGTAGACCTCGGGGTCGTCCATTTCATCGTACTCGGCAGAGTAGGAGCTGTAATCGCCGAACATGCCGGAGTACTCGCTCTTATGCATGATGTGGATATCCTCCGGCTCAAGGCGGATGCCGATATACGAGCCGACCTCGTAAAAATCGGTCGTCTGGATAAGCCACTTAAAGCCCTTGAAATCGACTATCGTGTCGTAGTGAACGCCCTTGAATGTGACGCTCGTTACCGTGCCGCAAAGGTGACCGTCGTCGGGCGGAACGATATCGATATCCTCGGGGCGGATGACGACATCGACAGGCTCGTTTTTCTCAAAGCCTGCGTCGACACACTTGAATTTACGACCGAAGAACTTGACCAGTCTGTCCTCGAGCATAACGCCGTCGAGGATATTGCTCTCGCCGATGAAGTCAGCAACGAAGGCGTTTTTCGGCTCGTTGTAGATATCCTCGGGAGTGCCTATCTGCTGGATGCGGCCCTTGTCCATGACAACAACGGTGTCGGACATGGAAAGTGCTTCCTCCTGGTCATGAGTGACATATATAAAAGTAATGCCCATCGCCTGCTGGATGCGCTTGAGCTCGTTCTGCATATCCTTGCGCAGTCTGAGGTCAAGTGCGCCGAGAGGCTCGTCAAGCAGCAGCACCTTGGGTCTGTTGACAAGGGCTCTGGCAATGGCAACACGCTGCTGCTGGCCGCCGGAAAGCTGCGAAACCTTGCGGTTTTCAAAGCCTTTGAGGCTGACAATCTCCAGCATCTGAGTAACACGCTCGTCTATCTCCTGCTCGGGCAGCTTTGCAAGGCGCAGCCCGAAGGCGACATTCTCGTACACATCAAGGTGCGGAAACAGCGCATACTTCTGGAAAACGGTGTTGACCTTTCTCTTGTGAGGCGGGACATCATTGATCCTCTCGCCGTCAAAAAACACATCGCCGCCTGTGGGCTTTATAAAACCGCCGATGATCCTGAGCGTGGTGGTCTTACCGCAGCCGGAGGGGCCTAAAAGCGTGAGGAATTCCTTATCATTGAAATACAGGTTAATATCGTCTAAAACGATCTCGTCGTCAAACGCCATTTGACAATTCACAAGGCGAATGAGTTCTTTGGACATTTATCCTCCCCCATTTCTAAAAAATTTAATACTAAAGGACGCTCCGAAACTGCTTCCGGAGCGTCCTTTGCAGACGATAACAATATACATACAAACCATTGGAAAGTCAACAAAAATTCCAAAATTTCGCCGCATTTTTACTTATAGTGCCCCAAGCTCGGATATACCGAAGTATTTTTCGGCAAAATCGACGGAACGAACGCAAAACTCACGGCCTCTGAGATACTCTAAGCAGCCTGCATCCGTGGGGAACTCAAAGCGCAGCTTGTACGAATAAAGCGCCTGTCCCTTTTCGCCGTAGCCCTTGTTAAAGCGCTCGCTGCCGTACTTTCCGTCACCTAACAGCGGGCAGCCGAAATGCGCCATCTGCGCTCTTATCTGATGCGTGCGGCCGGTCAGAAGCCTGCACTCGACAAGCGACAGCGCACCGTTTGTTGCTATCGTGCGGTACTCGGTGACAGCGGTCTTCGCCCCGGGCTCGGGACGGGTTTTTACATAGACCTGATTTTTCTGTGCGTCCTTGAAAAGATAATTTTCCAGTCTTCCCTGTGCAGGCTTGGGTCTGCCCTGCACGGCGCAAAGGTATAGCTTTTCAATCTCACGGTCTTTTATCTTGTCGTTTAATATCCGCAGTGCCTCAGCATTTTTGGCGGCAATGACGATACCGCCGGTGTTGCGGTCGATGCGGTTGCACAATGCAGGCGCAAAAGAGTTTTCCTCTTTTGGCTGCCACTCGCCCTTTTGCGCCATATAGGCTTGGATGTTGGCAATGAGGGTGTTATAGTCCCACTGGCCTGCGCTGTGGCACAAAACGCCGGGCTTTTTGTCGGCAAGCAGAATATTCTCGTCTTCGTAGACGATGCTTAATTTCGGCGTTCCGACCTTGAGGTAGGAGTTTTCCTCCCTCGGCTTTTCAAAAAATTCATCGTTTATATATAGGCTCAGCACATCGCCCTCATTCAGGCGTGTGTCACGCTTTGCGCCCTTGCCGTTAAGCTTTATGCGTTTTATCCTTATGTATTTTTGCAGCAGAGCCTCGGGCAGCAGCGGTACTGCCTTGCCCACAAAGCGGTCGAGCCGCTGGCCTGCGTCGTTTCGTTTTACAGTTAATTCTTTCATGTCACCAAGTATACACGCTTTATGCCGCAAGCGCAAGAAAAAAGGCAGCCGGTCAGGCTGCCTTTCAAGTCTATATCAATAAGTCAAATCTATTATGCCATGCCCTTTACGGTCATGCAGACCATGCCTGCAAAGTAAGCTGCAACAAAAATTCCGAGTCCTGCTACCATTTTAATAGATCTCCTTTTCATAAATTCAAGTCCGGGTTTGTTTTCCTGTCTGTGATTTCAGTATAGCTGTTTTTTATGAAAAATCAACTCTTTTTTGTGAGACCTACACAAACGCATTTGTTGAAATTGCACAATTTAATCGCTTTTGCAGTTTATTTTCGCCATCTTTCAAAACCGTGCAATTTCATTTTTGCATTTTGAAGGAACGCACCATGCATTATGCATTTTAGGTGCTTTGAGCGTTAATCAGGCGTTAAAAATGCAAGTTTAAGTTTTAACAGATGCATTGCGCCTTGCATTTTGCAGACAGTCAGAATTTCATTTGCAAGTTCAGGCTTTGAAAATATGCAAATTTGCCGCTGTTTAAGCTTTCCTTGCTTGCCGGACTTGCATTTTTTAACGGCTATTTTCGGGAGATGCTTAAAATTTTCGTAAAACTCCCACAGACAAACGAGCAAAATCTGCATCGATTGATTTTGGGCAGCAATTGCGTTGTGCAGAATCGCAGGATGAGAAATTTCAGCTTTTGGGCGCAAAAAAGCAGCCAAAAGCGCTTGCCTGGCTGCTTTTACCGAGTTTTCGGCATGTATGCCGGCACGCTGTGCCGTTTTTGCAAGGAATGTGCCTTGTTAGTTCATGTCGATAAACACGATCTCATCCGATTTGACGAGTCCTAACTTTTCCCTTGCAAGCTTCTCGGCGGACTCATCCGTGCCGAGGCTGTCGATATCGGCCCTGAGCTTTGCGTTTTCGCTGTGTGCCTGTGCAAGCTCAGCCTCAAGCTCCGCCGTAGCCGCCATAGCTTCATTAAGATCGCTCATCACGCCTGCGAGGCTCAGTGTAGCGTATACGACCAGCACCGTCAGAGCTATCCCTAAAATGCATTGTGTCCTCTTCAACTGCCTTCTCCTTGCCCTTTCTCCTCTTTTGTGCTCTCAGTTTAACCCAATTTCCTGCTTTTGAAAAGTGTTTTTTGACGACAGAGCCTGCTTTTTTCATAATTAGCAATATCGGTGCAAAAAGTGCTGCAATGAGCTGCACAATCTTGTTGAGGAGGGCAAGCACGAGATCGCTCAAAAGCAGCATATAGCTTGCAAAACCGAGGCAGAAAAAGGCTATCATGAAAATGTGCAGCGAGCCGCCGCCTGCGCTCATGCCGAGGGTGAAAAGTGCAAACAGCATGGCAAGGCAAAACAGTCCGTCAAACAGCGACGATGCTTTCAGCCTGCGGCGCAGCACACGGAAAACATCGTAGGCAAATCCCGCTGCAAAGCCCGTGAGCCATGAAACTCCGATCTGCAGAAGCTGCTTTGAAACATCGATCCCCATTAGCCGAACAGCCTCGACCAGAAGCCGCCTGTGTGCGCTTTTTCCTCGTAGTTGAGGTCGGTTATCATGCCCTCGACCTTGATTTCGCCCACATCGAGGCTTATCTTGCCGATGTGCAGGCCGCTGCCCCGGACGATGAGGTTCCCCTGCGAGGTGTTCATGACGATGGTCGCCTCGTCAAAGCTCTCAACATCGTCGACCCCCGTGACATTGAGCCTGCATCTGTCGTCCATGCTCACCGAATGCGGCTTTACCGCCGGCTTTAGCTTTTCCTTTTCCTCGTATGCCATAATCTGTGCTCCTTTGCTTTTTGTACAAGACTATGCCGTGATATTAAAAAAGAGACCCCCGAAGGGCGAATTCAGATAAGGATAAATCGCCCT
>HF986882.1:60164-73269 GCA_000431075.1 Firmicutes bacterium CAG:555 | reverse complement strand
CGTTGAGGGCAACTCCGGCGATAGCTGCCGAGTAAACCAGTACAGGGTAGGTTACTACGAAATCCTCGGATACGGAGTTCCAAGTTATTAAACAGTTGCCTCGTTATAAGGCTCCCCTTGCTGTTTGGCAGACTTTGTAGATATTTTGTTCTGTGATTATAGTGTTATTCTCAAACTTCTTTGCTCAATGTCTGAAGCTAAAGCGTCTTACGGAACGCTCTTCGGCCTTGTTGGGAGTTTCCATATCCAATAATATAGATAAGAAGACTGGCAAATTACTGCCAGCCTTCTTGTTTGCCTGCTTTATTGAATACTCATGTTGCGGTTTTGTATGCTGTTGTATATGAACGGTAGTCCGAGCCGCTGCTGTTCTTTGCATAGAAATTGACAACAGCGTAGTATTTTTGACCGGCCACACCGGAGTAGGGGACAGAGCCGCTGTGGAATGCGGTGTTATAGCCCATCATATATCCGTTGCCGCTTGCGGTGTATGAGATGGTCTTTACAAATGTGCCGTTTGACTTGTATATATCAATTGTGCTGGCGCCGAGCTTGGTCATTGTGCCTGTTCCGACAACTCTAAACTCAATGTTGATTTTACCGTTGCCAGATGCCACAATCGAAGCACCGTAGCCGGTAAACCATGCACTGGCTCTTGCCTCGGCGGCCATGGCATGAACGGGTGCGCTGACTAAAAACACGATTACAAGTATTACCGAAATTGATCTCAGTATTCTTTTGCTCATTGCTTCTCTTTTCTCCTTAGCTTTGGTTAAGAGAGGTTATCATTTTCAAAGCTTCATCATGAGAAGGGATGCCGGATATTGTACATTCAACATTATCCGAAAGCCAGGAGACAAGGTAATCATCCATATTTGACATTATATAATATGTAGTTCCGCCGCTTTCATACTTTTCGGGTGAAAGAGCGTCTTTTTCTAGCTGAAATGATGTGAAATCGCCTGAATACCTACTGTATATGAGCATGATGTCGTTTGAGCCATTGCTGAGCTGACAAAAGATGGTGTCTGCATCGTCAAGATCGGCGTACTCCAAATTAGCCAGTTTGTATCCTTCAGGAATGTAGCCGGGGATAAGCTTGTTGGACAGGCCGTGATTTAACATTAAGTCATTTAATTCTGTCAATTCCTCGGGTATCTGCTTGACATATTCAGAAGGCTTGGGCCCGTTAACGGTGGTCTCGAAACCGAATGTGTCCTTTGTCCAAACTATGACGGCATCCCATATGTCATATCCGAGCGCCTTGGCTGTAACCGAGCCGATGATGACTACAAAGATTGCTGCGGCAACCGATATGAGCGACTTGACAGTGCGGCTTAAACCCTTGCGTGCCTTTTTGATGCTTGTGATCTCAGCGGTCGGTTTGCTGCCGAACATGTCGTCGAACTCATCATCAAAATCGTGCAAGGGCTTTCCGTCATTATCCTCGGTGTTGTAGTATTTCTGAAACTCCGCCCAAGCCTTTTGGACATCGGGCAGACTATAATTACCGTCTTCCTTTTCTCGTCGTTCAAGCACCTCCATTACATATAAAATGTCGTCTAAATTCGAATCCTCACAATAGGAATCCTGACGCAGATATTCATTCAGTTCAGCTGTGCTCATATTGTCAAACTTGGAATGATCTTGACCTGTTTGTCTGGTTGATTCAGCCATCAAAAACAACCTCCTTTGCTTGTATATGTCTGAGAAATGCGATTTGGTGACAAAGGTCACAGAAAATCTTTCACTATTGCATCTTTAAGCTTATCTTTTGCTCGTTGAATACGCTTTTTGCAGGCGTTAACGGATATTCCAATCTCATTTGAGGCTTCAAGCATGGTTTTCTTTTCGATGATGATTTGCTTTACAAGCCAAAAATTTTCTTTTCCCAATACCGTGGTGCAATACATTGCTAGATCAACATTATCTTCGGATATCTCCGACGGTATTTGTGCTGCGGCCGTTATTATCATAAAAAGGCTGTTGAACTTTGTCTGACTTCTGCGAGTATTGCTGATCACATGCTTCAGCGTGTTTGTAAGCCAGCCCTGACGATTTTGACTCTCCATAAGCTGGACAAATTTTGCACAAGCGATTCGGAAGGTTTCCTGAACGGCTTCTTCGGCAAGATGAGGATCGCCGAGAGAGTTGGTTGCATATCTTAATAGCTTGGGATACAAATCGATGTATAATTCTTCGATTATTCTGTTGTTTTCTGTATTGTTGCTCATGTATAATCTCCCACAAAAATGAGCGTTTTCGGTCAACTAATAGAACTTCTTACAGGAATTGTTGTGCTTTCTCTGAGGGAAAGCAAGGAATTGTCTAACAGAATGTAATTATATTTCTGATAGAAGTAAAATACAAGCAAAAAATAAAATTTTTCGACAAGTGATGTCACCAAATATAAATATTCAGACATAAAGATAAGGAATAAGCGACCTCAAAAACGAAAGGAGACGAGACATGAAACAATTGGTCAGAGACTGGCGGAAGGTGCTGTCGCTGCTGCTCATCGTAGCTTTGGTGCTGCAGATATCGCCTGTGCAGGCGTTTGCGGTCGGACAGGACGAGAGCGTTATCGAGCAGACAGAGACGATAGCAGCTGCGACTGAGGAACCGGCACCCGAAGCAACAGTCATCGGCGAAGTGGAGGGCAAGCGAGAAGAAGATGTAAAGCATTTTCTCAACTCCGACGGCAGCTTCACAGCGGTAAAGTATGCCGAGCCTGTGCACTACCGGCAGACGGACGAAGCCGAGTGGGTGGATATAGACAACACCCTCAGCATACACTCGGGCAGCTACACACCGGCGAGCTCACCGCTGGATGTTAGCTTTGCGGACAGCTTCGGCGACAGAACGGTAAGCGTGCGCAGCCAAGGCCACGAGCTGTCGTGGTCATATCTGCGGCCGGACGCTGAGATAACCCCGCCGGACATTGTAGAAACACAAGAGCTTACGCCGGCAGAAGGCACGGATACACAGGCACTCAAGCCCATAGAGGATGCCGAGATAAGCATCAAGGCGCAGAAGCTGGAGCTTGCAGCGGAAAAGGCCGAGCCGTATATGATGCCGGAAGCGGTGACGGACGGCTTGGTGTATGCGGATGTGTTCCCGAATGTGGATATAGAGTATATCCTCGACTCGGTGAATCTTAAAGAGAACATCGTGCTCAAGGAAAGCGGCGCACAAAACGAGTTTGTTGCGCAGTATAACATAGGTGAGCTGACCGCAACGCAGGTGGACGAGCAGAACATAGAGCTCAGGGACGAACAGGGCAAGACCATCTTTTGCATCAGCGCCCCGTATATGTTCGATGCAGCAGGGCAGACGAGCAATGCTGTGTCGCTTGACATACTGTCGGAAGCAGACGGTGTCCTGCGTGTAAAGATCACGGCGGACAAGGCATGGCTCGACGATGAGGCAAGAGTATACCCTGTCAAGGTAGACCCGAACATCCTCGAAGCGGTGCAGAGCTTCGATCAGGACGCAACGGCAATATACAAGTCTGCAACATACCCCGACGGCTCGCTGGTCATTGGTAACGATAAAGGAAATACATATTCAAAAGCCAAAGCCTATGTGAAGTTCTCACTGCCGACCCTCGGCTCAGGCGATGTGGTCACCTCTGGCATGCTGTGCATGTCGCAGTACACAGGGAAATATGGCTTCAGCGTAGGAGATGTTACAAGTCTACAAGTGAATGTGTATAAGGTCACATCCTCGTGGACGGGCAGCTCGGTCAAGAAAAGCACAGGCTACAGCGGCTTGCCGAGCATAGACACCACGGTCGTGGACTACAAGAATGTGAGCCTTAAGACCGCAAATGCGGGCGAGTTTATACAGTTCGATGTATCCAAGACGGTCAAGCAGTGGTACGAGGGCGCAACAAATTACGGCCTGTGCCTGAGAGCGGACGACGAGAGCGCATGGGCCGTGGCGACCTTTGTCGCCGCAGACAATACGAATATATCCTACCGCAAGCCTCAGCTCGTGGTGACCTACCGCAGCAATAAGGGCCTTGAGGGCTACTGGACAACGCACGAGCAGAACTTGGGCGAAAGCGGTGTAGGGTATGTAAACGACTACACCGGAAACCTCGTGTATATTGCGCCCATCCTCAGCACAACAGGCAACAAGATGCCTGTATCGCTGAGCTTGGTGTACAACGGTTACCAGCACGGCAGTGCCATCGACCGCCCCGACCCGGTGGGCAAGGGCTGGCGGCTGAACATTCAGGAAAAGCTCACGCCCATAACGAAGTCCGGCGGCTTGAACACAAAGCTGTACAATATGGGCTACCGGTACATCTACTCAGATGCTGACGGCACGGATCATTACTTCTACTACGACGAGAAAAACAAAAAGACCCTCGACGAGGACGGCCTCGGCCTGACGCTCAAGGTAAACTCCACGGTCTCGGACATGGAGAAGTATGTCATCACCGCCGACGCAGGCGGCAAGATGAGCTTCACCAGCTCCGGCAGACTGCGCAAGGTCTATGACGACAACGGCAACTACTACAAGGTGCTGTTCAACGACAACGGCAGCATAAGCGGCGTCGTTGACGGTGCAGGCCGCAAGATATCCTTTACGCACGACTCAAACGGCCGCATAAGCACCATAAAGCAGCCAACAGGCAACAGCAGCTACCGCACCGTAACGCTCAATTACTCGAGCTGGGGCGGCCTGAGCTCCATCAGCTACCCGGGCAGCAGAACGACAAGCTTCTACTACACCGACTCGGGCGCAAGGCTGAACATCGTCGACGCAATAAACGGCAACAGGCTTAAATATTCCTACCCCACTGCCGGTGACGCCGCAACAAAAAGCAGGGTCACAAAGATAACCGAGTACAGCAGCGGCACGCCCCGTGAGACCGGCAACAGCCTGAGCATTGACTATAACGGAATGAATCGCACACGATTCAAAGACAACAAAGAACGCAGCGAGACCTACCAGTTCGACAACTTCGGCAGAACGGTCGGGCTCATCGACGCAGCGGGCAACGGCAGTCAGTACAGCTATAACGATGCAACAGAGGATAACAAGAAAAAGAACAACACCCTTGCGACGACGGGCTCTGCACAGAAGTATGCGGAAAACCGGCTCACAAACCACAGCTTTGAAAACAACCTCACGAGCTGGGACTACAGCAGCGGCAAGGTCTCGACCGACACGAGTAAGCACTACTTGGGCGCAAAGAGCGAAAAGCTCAACCCCGAAGGTCTTGTGTCGCAGAAGGTGAGCAAAAACTCAAGCTACACCTACTACACCTCGTCCGTGTACGCTATGGGCAGCTCGGACAACTCCCGCATTCGCCTGAGCATCTACTTCTATGACGCAAACGGGAACTACATAGAGGGAAGCTCAAAATACACCGAGCAGGACCTCGTCGGCGGCAAATGGGAGCGCAAGCAGTTTACCTTCACGCTCGCAGACGGAGCATCAAGCTTCCGGGTGCGGTATGTAAACTGCGGTACGGATAATATATGGATAGACTGCGCCCAGCTTGAAAACGGCGCAGCCATGAGTGCATATAACCTCGTGCAGAACGGCGGCTTTGAGGACACCTCCTCCACCGTGTGGGAGGCCGTCAACTGCACCACCGGCGACAAATACTACACCGGCGGCACCTACGGCAGACACTTCTACATGAAGGGCGAGGGCGCAACGGACAAGCGCCTTATCCAAAAGATATACATAAACCGTCCCGCAAGTAAAGTGTTCCTGAGCATAAGTGGCTACGCCAAGGCGGAATCCGTACCCATCGGCGACTCCAAGACCCGCAAGTTTGCGCTCAGTGTCGGCTTCCACTTCACAGACGGCAGCGATTCGAGCTACCAGTATATTAGCTTTAACCCGGACTACGCCGCAGGCTGGCAGTATGCCTCCGGCACGGTTGGTGTAAAAGACCCGGGCAGCAAAACGGTAGACTATGTGTACCTGCGCTGCTGCTATTACCAAAACGCCAACGGTGCAAACTTCGACCGCATCAAGATGAACATCGATGAGTGCGGCACGAGCTACACCTATGACGATGACGGCAACCTCATAAGCGCCAAGGACAACGCCGGCCGCCACGAAAGCTATAACTACAACAACGCCAGCGACATGACCAAGCTGACCACGGCGGACAACAAGGCGTATAAGTTCACATACTCGGATACCTATAAGCACCGCATGCTCAGTGCCACCTCCGAGTCATCCGGCGTTAAAAACAGCTTTGAGTACGACGGAAGCGGCAACCTCACCAAAACGAGGGTGGACAAGTCCGGCTACGCAAAGTGCATTGAGCAGTATTCCGAGTACACGAGCAACGGAAATTACCTCACCAAATCCTACTCCGACCGTGGCTACGGAACGACCTACAATTACGATGCCTACAAGGGAACGCTCAATAGTGTAACAGACGCAAACGACAAGACCACGAGCTATACCTATGACGGCAACACCGACCGCATGAAAACGGTCACTTCGAGCGGCTCAACGGTTACCTACACATACAAAAACAACGGTCAGCTCACGAGCATCAAGTCCCCGGGAGAAAACTCTATATATTACTTTGTTTATGACAAGTGGGGGAATAATACAGAGGTTAAAGTTGGCTCACAAACGCTTGCCACGAACACCTACAAGTCCAGTAACGGCTTGCTCGAACAGCAGGAGTACGGCAATGGCTTTAAGGTCGGCCATGTATACGACTACCTTGACAGGGAGACATCGAGGTCGTACAATGGAGCCACAAAGTTCTATTGGACTTACAACGCCGACGGAAACCTTGCACGCTACTCCGAGAACGGCAACCGAGTGCTTACCTATCTCTACGATGACATAGGCAGGCTCTTGCAGGTGAGCGGCAACGACGGAAGCTATGTCAAGACATCGTATGACAAGCTCGACAAATCTACCGACCTGCACTATAAGTTCAACGGCCAGCGCCGTGATGTGTATTTCCACTATTCCGACAAAGATAACCTGCCGCTTGATGTTAAGTTCGGCACGGATTCAAAGTACATCGTCGAGAACAATTACGACGAGCTCACAAGGCTTAAGTTCAAGACCTACACTATTCCGAGCACCGGCAGTAAGATAAACACATCTTACAGCTATGTTGATTGGAGCGGAAACAACAGTGACCGCACGACCGGCACGGTTCGTGGCATAGACTATACCTATGTTGCCGAAGGCTTGTCCACCCATGACCGTTGGTATACCTACGACAATGTAGGTAATATACTGACCGAGTGCAGCTGGATAAGCAGCAGCTCAAAGCCGGTGCAGGAGAGCTATACCTACGATGCCAAGAACCAGTTAGTTCGTCACGATTCGGTGACGCAGAACTGCACCATAACCTACGCATACGATGCGGGCGGCAATATAACCACCAAGAAGATATATGCCTATACTACCGATAGTCTTACGGGCAAAGCGCCGACCGAAACCATCAACTACACCTACGGTAACTCCGCATGGAAAGATGAGTTGACCTCATACAAGGGCGAAGCCATCGAGTATGACAAGATAGGCAACCCGACACTTTACCGTGGCTGGGGCATGACATGGCAGGGCAGGCAGCTTGTAAAGGCTGAAAAGGATAAAAAACTTTCCTTCACCTATGACTCCGAAGGCGTCCGCACGAGCAAAACCGTAGGCTCGACCACGACCAAGTATCTGCTCAACGGCACGCAGATACTCGCCCAAACGACCAACGGCAAGACCCTGTAGATGAAAATGAACTGCACCCCATTTGTTAGACAAGTATGGTGTAATACTTGAAATAAGAAATGGGGTGTTTTTCTATATTGACGAAATCGAGACCCTGTGCTTCTTCTACGACCAGCAGGGCAACCGTGTCGGTATGGCCGACGGAAGTAATAATTTCTACTATTACCTGTACAATATTCAGGGTGATGTGGTGGCATTGGCTGATGCATCCACCGGCAAGCTCGTCGTAACCTACACCTACGACGCATGGGGCAAAGTTCTTTCTGTAAATGACACAACTGCAAACTCTGTAGGCACCTACGAGCAAGTACCTGCTCAACGGCACGCAGATTCTCGCCCAGAAAACCGGCAGCACGACCCTGAGCTCCTTCTACGACCAGCAAGGCAACCGTGTCGGTATGGCCGACGGAAAGAATAATTTTTACTATTACATCTACAATGTACAAGGTGATGTAATAGCTCTTGCCGATGCATCTACCGGCAAACTTGCAGCCACATATACTTATGATGCGTGGGGTAAGATCGTAAAGATCAACAATCAAGCGCCCGAAAAAGTCGCATCTACGAATATTGCAAATCTTAACCCGTTCCGATATCGTGGTTATTACTACGATACTGAAACAAAGCTTTATTACCTCCAGTCTCGTTACTATGACCCTGAAGTAGGTAGATTTCTTAATGCAGATAGATTAGTGTCTACGGGACAAGGCGTCTTGGGCTGCAATATGGTTGCATATTGCGGAAACAACCCTGTAATGGGCGTTGATCCAACAGGACAGCTTTTCTGGGATGTGCTGGATTGGGGCATGGCCGCACTCAGTTGTAATGATTTTATCAACAAACCGTCTATAAAGACCTTTGGCTGGTTGGTCATGGACACGGTTTCGTTACTGCCCGGAATTCCATCACTAAGCTACGCACGGCGTGGCGCCCAGATGGCCAATGCAGCGGCTGACTCATGGAATCTTTACCGAAAAACAAGTTCTCTCGGAGAATCGTCGGCAGCACTTGGCAGAACCTTTGAAAACTGGTACTACAAGGCAAACAATATCCCAAAAGGTGGACAACAGGTTGTGCATGGAGGAAAAAGATTTGACGCTGTTGCTAATAACACGATAATAGAGCTTAAAAACTATGATTGGAATAAGTATTCAAGCTACACATCAATTGCAAATAGGTTCAAGAAACAGGCAAATGCTTATATGGGTTTTGTGGGACAAGAAGTGGCAGGTCAGGAAATCAAAGGTGTAATGTTCTATTTTAGTTCACAACCTCCAGAAGTGGTTGAAAAAGCCTTGCACGAATGCGGTGTACAAGTTGACTGGGTGAGATAGAGAAGGAGATTGAAATGCAAGTAAGTGAACACCGTAAATATAGGGATTTTGAGAGACCGGAAATACAATTTTCGATGATGTATTACGATAATGAATACACAGATTCGAGCATAGCTGAAAAAGTGCTGGCAAATCTCGAAAAATTTGGGTTCTTTCCGCCGGAGAAAATGTACATTGATCTCATGACCAGAGGACGGTATCTCAAATATAAGCCTGAAATGCGAGATATGTTCATCGAGGCCTATTGCAAGCCGGGTGTTTCAAACATAGGCATGGCTGATGGAAACAGCCGTAAGGTTGAACAGTTATGGGAGTTTGCATGGGACTTTACTTTCTACAAAACGCTGATGCTTGAAAAAAGAGAACATACCGGCACTTTCAAACCGTGGAATCGTTTGGCACTCAGTATGACCTATGGACGCTTTGAAAACCCTCAGATCTACTCGAATTTCTTTTCGTTTGTAAAAGCTGTCATAGAGGATGTTGACCCAGCGTGTGCGCTCGTTGACGATATTGCCTATAGTCTGCATTTGTCAGATGTTATCGGTGCAAAAACATTTACCGCCGAACATGTGCAGCAGATATACTGGGGCAACTACTTTGGGGCAGACTGGTGCAGACAGTGCGGGATCGAGGACGGTAAAGATATTCCGGCCTACTCGGTCGAGAAAATCGGCAGCGGCGTATTTTTCACTCTGTCAGACAATGTTCTCGATTTTGATTCCGTCGAGTGCGACGCTCGCCGTGCTCGGATAAGAAAATACTTGGGTTTAGACTAAAAAATTAAATAAACTAGAGCAGATATGCACAGTGATATCTGCTCTAGTTTAAACGCCGCAGGCAACGGCTTCAAGGTCGGTCACAACTACGATTCCCTTGACAGGGAGACCTCGAGGTCGTACAATGGAACTACGAAGTTTTATTGGACTTACAATGCCGACGGCAATCTTGCCCGCTACTCCGAGAACGGTAACCGAGTGCTGCAACTCTCAGCTTCTTCTACGACCAGCAGGGCAACCGTGTCGCCATGGCAGATGGAAGCAATCACTTCTATTATTACATCTATAACCTCCAAGGCGATGTAATAGCCCTCGCTGACGCCTCCACCGGCAAACTCGCCGTAACCTACACCTACGACGCATGGGGCAAGCTCGTGGAGCTTAAGGATACCACCGCAAACTCCGTCGGCACTTTATTACATCTATAACCTCCAAGGCGATGTAATAGCCCTCGCCAACGCCTCCACCGGCAAACTTGTCGTAACCTACACCTACGATGCATGGGGCAAGCTTGTAAAGCTTGAGGATAGCACCGCAAACTCGGTAGGCACTCAAAACCCCTTCCGCTACAAGGGCTATTATTACGACACTGAGACTAGCCTGTACTATCTGCAAACCCGCTATTATGACCCCGAAGTTGGTCGCTTCATCAACGCCGATGCATTTGCATCTACCGATATAAGCGGTGTCCTTAGCACCAATATGTTCGCATATTGCGAAAATAGACCAATAATTGGCTCGGATCCCACAGGCGAGTGGGTACATATTCTAATAGGGGCGGCAGTTGGTGCAGTGGGCAGTCTTGCAAGTCAAGTTTTAAGCGATGTAATAGCTAGTGCAGCGACTGGAAACTTTTCACTTAGCAGTTGGCAAACTTACGCTGGAGCGGTTGCTGGCGGAGCAGCTGGAGGGGCAGTTTATGCTGCTACTAAGAACTCGACTGCTGCTGGTGCAGCATCGGGGTTTGTCTCAACTTTCACCACTGGCGCTTTAGAAAAGACCGAAACCAATAGAACATGGGGTGACATTGTAGCCGAATCAGTAAATGAAGGTTTAATAGGCGCAAAGCTAGGTAAAGCGGGGGATAGAATCGGAATTAAGGGGAAAACGAAAGGCAGAAATAGTTGGGCTGCCGTGTATAAATCAGGCCTGACGAAGCTGAAAAATGGAACAGCAAAAAGAATGAGCTTAAAGGTTATGAAAAAGGGGTTAGGCAGCACGCTGATTGGCAACACATATTCAACGCTTTATTCTGCGGCCAAGCGTATTTTTTCTTTGTGGTGATATATTATATGGAAATGAGAAAATCAGAATCCGTTGACAAACAACTGTCATATAAGCCAGCAATAATTGAATTAGTTGAGTTGTCTGCCACAAGCTTGTTCACAATTTACAGAATTCAAATTTTGTCGTTTTTTGGTATCCACATGAGAAAATTCTGCTTAGTTGACAAGTTGCTTTGCTGTGTATTGATGTTCCTTATGCTTTATTTTTTTGATCAATTTATCCTTGACTTCTTTAATGTACATGAAGAAAGAAAGAAATTAAAAGGTGATAAGAGAGGGTGTGCTGAATTCAAAGGCAAGCAGTATTCACTTGAAGAGATATCAAAAATGCTTCGGGAATCGGATATCATTGAAATCGACATTAAAACCGCTACCGATATTATCACAATTGGAGCAAGCTCAGATTGTGAGCAAGATGAGTGGAAATTCTTCGATAAATCGTACTACATTGAGGATAAGAAATATGGCCTTGAGCAGGAAAAACAGTTGCTAGACGACATTAGGTATATGTGCGGTGGCGAATCCATTACTGTCTTGGAAATCGATGGTATAAAAGCAAAATAACCCCTTGAGCAGATAGGCGCATGCCTATCTGCTCTTTTTAAATGTTGACGAAATCGGGGGATAATGGTAGGATGAAAATATAATTTAATCACTTCCTGTGATGAGTTCCGTAAAGAGCAGAGCATATGTAAAACGCAAGCTGCCCACCCGAGCTGGTGAGGGCATATATGTCGGCAATGCTGCCGCAACTTAAATATTGGAACAAAAAATGAGACGCAACAATAATTGCATCTCATTTTTTTCTTCCGATGTGATTTTTTATAGCTTGGAACGATTTGTCGCTTATCACATGCTCCATGCGGCAGGCATCGGCAGCGGCGGTTTCTTCATCGACACCAAGGCCGACAAGCATTGCAGTCAAAACCGTGTGCCGCTCATATATGGTCGTTGCACGCTCAAGACCTGTCTCGGTCAGTGTGATAAACCCATCCTTGTCAACGGTGATATAGCCATCGCTTTTGAGAATACCGACGGCACGGCTGACGCTGGGCTTGGAATAGCCCATGTATTCGCCGACATCTATCGCACGGACGAAGCGGCTTTTCTGGGACAAAACATATATCGTTTCAAGATACATTTCCCCGGATTCCTGTATTGCCATTCAAACACCTTCTTTATTGATACAGCATAACACAAATCCGCAGATTTTACAAGGCAAAGCTCAGCGGATATCCGTGACCGAGTAGCCTAATTTTTCGACGGTCTGTTTAAGGAGCGAATCCTCGATAGGCTGGCTGAACGAAACAGTCGCCGTCTTTTTCTTAAGATCGACCTTGCAGACAATGCCGTTATAGTGGTTTATCGCATTCTCGACCCTTGCCCGGCAATTTTCGCAGGTCATGCCCTCGACGGTCAATACCCTTGTGCCGATTACGGGCTCGGTAAGCTTTTTGTGCGTGCGGATGGTCTTGCTTCCGGTCTCGCAGCAGCCGCCGCCCGAGAAGTGCTTTTTGGCACGCAGAAGGCCAAGCACGACGATGATCAATATAACAGCAATAATTATAGCATTTTCAATACCGTTTCCCATAACAAACTCCTTTCATTCATCATAAAGAGAAACTGCGGTCGGAAGTGCTCAAAAAATCTATGTTACCTCCGGCTAACGAAAATGATAATACATTTGATTTTACTTTGTCAAGCCCATTATTAGGCGTTATAGAAATTCAAAATAATCTGCAAAAAATGCTTGACAAATAAAGATAGTGCTGTTACTATAAGACACGGTTAGCGAGAGCTAATTGATTTTTTGCTTTTGAGTTAGCCCTACGCAACCAAATGAGAATCTGAATCAGGTGATATCTTATGAATTTGACGAAAGCAGAAGAAGGTAAGGAGTACATCATCCGGCGTATCGACACTGATGATGAGGAGCTGGACGCTTTCCTGTTCTCGCTCGGCTGTTACAGCGGAG
>HF986882.1:57041-60146 GCA_000431075.1 Firmicutes bacterium CAG:555 | reverse complement strand
CTGTTACAGCGGAGAGCCGATAACCGTCGTTTCCCGCAGAAGGGGAAGCTGTACGATATCGGTAAAAGACGGAAGATACAGCATCGACGACCAGCTGGCCGAGGCTATTGTCATTTGATGATGCAATAGTCAGGACCAAATGGTCCGTCTTTTTGCCCTGCGGTTAGCGCAAGCTAACGAATGAGTACATACCATAAGGTAACTTGACAGAATAGTAAAGGGAATAGGAGGAAACCTAAATGAGAATTGCTTTTGCAGGCAATCCTAACAGTGGTAAGACTACTATGTACAATGCCTTGACCGGCCGCAACGAAAAGGTCGGCAACTGGGCAGGCGTTACCATTGACAAGAAAGAAGCACTCATCAAGAAGAATTTTGCCGGTGACGCTGAGCTGATCGCTGTCGATCTGCCCGGCGCATACTCCATGTCACCGTTTACCTCGGAGGAGAGCATTACAAGTTCTTATGTAAGAAATGAGAACCCCGATGCGATCATCAACATCGTCGATGCTACCAATCTGAGCCGTTCACTGTTCTTCACCACCCAGCTGCTCGAGCTCGGTGTTCCCGTTGTCGTTGCACTGAACAAGCACGATGTCAACGAGAAGAAGGGCACCAAGATCGATGTCAAGAAGCTGTCCGAGAAGCTTGGCTGCCCTGTTTTCGACACCACCTCAACTACCGGTGACGGTCTTAAGGATGTTGTTGCAGCGGCTGCCGCTCTTAACGGAAAGGAGCAGAAAGCTCCCTATCATCAGGGTGATATCGACCTGACCGATAAGAATGTCGTTGAGGAAGCTGACAGAAAGCGTTTCGCTTTTGTTGACACGATCGTTGCCGCAGTCGAGACCCGTAAGGTCCGGACTAAGGACAAGAACGCACAGGATAAGATCGATGCGGTTCTTACTCACCCCATTGCAGGCCTTATCATTTTCGCAGGCGTAATGTTCCTTGTGTTCCAGATCTCCCAGGGTTGGGTAGGCCCTTGGATCGCAGATTACCTCGTTGGCTGGCTTGAAAGCTTCCAGAAATGGGTCGCCGGCCTCATTGAAAATTCCGCACCTATTCTTCAGGCTCTGCTTGTTGACGGTATCATCGGCGGTGTAAGCGCAGTTGTCGGCTTCCTACCGCTCGTCATGGTCATGTACTTCCTCATCTCTCTGCTTGAGGATTGCGGCTACATGGCTCGTGCAACTGTCGTTCTCGACCCTATCTTCAAGAAGGTCGGCCTGTCCGGCAAGTCCGTCATCCCCTTCGTCATCGGCACCGGCTGCGGCATCCCGGGCATCATGGCCTGCCGTACCATCCGTAATGAGCGTGAGCGTCGTGCAACCGCAATGCTGACCACTTTCATGCCCTGTGGTGCAAAGCTCCCCGTTATCTCCCTGTTCGCAGGCGCATTCTTCGCCGATGCATCTTGGGTCGGTACTCTCATGTACTTTGTCGGTATCGCACTCATCCTCCTCGGCGCTCTTCTCGTAAACAAGATCGTCGGTTACAAGCACCGCAAGTCCTTCTTCATCATTGAGCTGCCTGAGTACAAGGTGCCCTCGCTCAAGCGTGCGTGCATGGATATGCTCAACCGTGGCTGGGCCTTCATCGTAAAGGCATTCACCATCATCCTCGTTTGCAACACCGTTGTTCAGGTCATGCAGACCTTCACATGGAGCTTTGAAGTTGCAGATGTCGCAAGCGACTCAATTCTCGCATCCGTTGCGGGACCGTTTGCTTACCTGCTCGTTCCCATCGTGGGCGTTGTTTCATGGCAGCTCGCAGCCGCAGCTGTTACCGGCTTCATCGCAAAGGAAAATGTCGTCGGTACTCTGGCTGTCTGCTTTGTCGGCCTTGAGAACCTCATCGACACCGACTCCCTTGAGCTCATGCAGGGCGCAGGCGCAGAGGTCGCAGGCGTGTTTGCGATCACCAAGGTCGCAGCTCTTGCTTACCTGATGTTCAACCTCTACACTCCTCCTTGCTTCGCAGCTCTCGGTGCAATGCACTCCGAGATCAACGACCGCAAGTGGTTCTGGGGCGGCGTCGGACTTCAGTTCGCAACCGGCTTCACCGTTGCGTTCCTCGTATATCAGATCGGTACGCTCATCACTACCGGCTCCGTCGGTGCAGGCTTCTTCCCCGGCCTCATCGCTGTTCTCGTGTTCGTATTCATCATCGCCATGATGATCAGAAAGACCAACAAGAGCTTCGCTGCCGAGTACGCACTGAGCAAGTAAATTAATTTAATCAGGAGCAGTTACTATGGATAACATTCTTGTAATTTTAGTTGTTGCTTTGATCGTTGGCTTGGCTGTGCTGTATATCCACAAGCAAAAGAAACACGGAGTCAAGTGCATCGGCTGCCCTAACGGCTGCTCTTGCCAAAAAAACTGCGGAGACTTTAAATCGGATGCATCAAGCACCAGACCATTGACCGATGTATCAAGTTTGAAGCATCAATCGTGATATGTAAAAAGTATGAGTGGCTCTCTTGACAGCGGGTCACTCATATGAACCAATACGATATTCTATTTATGTCAAAATCTTTATAAAAAAGGAGAAAGACCATGAAAATTGATTGGGAAGAAGTAGGTTTGTTTGCAGGCGGCGTACTTTTCGGTACAGCCGGTATCAAGATCCTCACAAGTCGTGACGCAAAAACTCTCTATACTCATTTAACGGCAGCTGCTCTCCGGATGAAGGATAGCGTAATGCAGACTGCTACCAATTTTCAGGATGATTGCAGTGATATCCTTGCCGGTGCTAAGAGCATCAACGAGGCTCGTGCAGAAGAAGAGCGCTGTGCCGAAATGAGCGACACAGCAGAATGAGTTTCGTCAGCTTAGGCCGTCCGTCAGGGCGGCTTATGTTTTTAGGAGATTAGCGATGAAATTTAGAATAATCCACGAGACCGAGGGCAGACTGCGTCTGCAAGTACCTCAGTGCAGCATGACACTTGAGGAGGCCGACCAGCTTGAAGCGTATATCGCAAGGCTGCCCGGGGTAAGGCAGGCAAACGTTCACGAGCGCACCTGCAATATGATAGTTTATTATACCGGCGACAGGCTCGCTGTCATAGACGGTATCCGTGCGTTTAAGTATGAATACACG
>HF986882.1:11434-56996 GCA_000431075.1 Firmicutes bacterium CAG:555 | reverse complement strand
CACGCTCGAGAATAGCAGCCGCTCGCTCAACCGCTATTATCAGGACAAGCTCGCAGGCTTAGTCCTCGGCCGCATAGCCCGCAAACTTCTGCTGCCCATGCCGCTGCGAAATATCCGCACGACCGTTTGTTCGGTGCGCTACATTTGGCATGGCCTAAGGTGTATATTCAATAGGAAGCTCGAGGTCGAGGTGCTCGACGCACTGTCGATCGGCGTTTCAATACTCCGCAGTGACTTCGGCACGGCAAGTTCCGTCATGTTCCTTCTCAAGCTCGGTGAGCTGTTGGAGGAGTGGACACGCAAGAAGTCTCTCAGTGACCTTGCACGATGCATGTCGCTGAATGTCGACAGAGTGTGGCTCAAGACCGGCGACACCGAGGTTTTGGTGCCGATAAGCGATATAAAGACCGGCGACCTTATCTGCGTGCACACCGGCAATGTCATACCGCTTGACGGCAGAATAACCGAGGGCGTGGCGAGCGTAAATCAGGCATCCCTCACCGGCGAGTCTATCGCCGTTGCCAAGAGCGAGGGCTCGGTCGTCTATGCCGGAACGGTCGTGGAGGAGGGCGAGTGCGTCATTGCCGTTGAGCAGATGCAGGGCTCGAGCCGCTATGATCAGATAGTCGGCATGATAGAAAGCTCCGAAAAGCTCAAATCCACAACCGAAAACCGTGCTCTGGCGCTCGCTGACAAGCTCGTGCCGTATAGCCTTGCCGGTACAATCATTACATACCTGCTCACGAGAAATGTCACCCGTGCGGTGTCCATCCTTATGGTCGATTTTTCTTGTGCACTAAAGCTATCCATGCCGCTTGCGGTGCTCTCGGCTATGCGTGAATGCGGCGGATACCACATCACCGTCAAGGGCGGCAAGTACCTTGAAGCTGTCGCAAAAGCCGACACCATCGTCTTTGACAAGACCGGCACGCTTACCCACGCCGTGCCGACGGTCGCAGAGGTCGTGCCCTTCGGCGGCAGAGATGCCGAGAGTGTCCTGCGCATTGCCGCCTGCCTTGAGGAGCACTATCCCCATTCTATGGCAAACGCTGTCGTCAAGGAGGCTGTGCAGCAGGGTATAGCCCATGACGAGATGCACTCCGAGGTCGAGTATGTCGTGGCACACGGTATCGCCAGCCGCATAAACGGCAAAAAGGTCGTTATCGGCAGCCACCATTTTGTTTTCGAGGACGAGGGCTGCACCATTCCGGCAGATGAACAAGAGAAGTTCGACACTCTGCCCGAGCAGTATTCGCATCTGTATCTTGCAATCGGCAGGGAGCTGTCGGGCGTTATCTGCATTGCCGATCCTCTGCGTGAGGAAGCGGCCGAGGTACTGAACAGCCTGCGCAAGCTCGGCATAAAAAAGGCCGTCATGATGACGGGCGATAACGAGCGTACCGCAGCAGCCATTGCACGGCAGGTCGGTGTTGACGAGTTCTATGCCGAGGTGCTGCCGGAAGACAAGGCTCACTTTGTTGAGCAGGAGAAGGCGGCAGGCAGGAAGGTCATCATGATAGGTGACGGTATAAACGACTCTCCGGCGTTGTCGGCTGCCGATGTCGGCATAGCCATAAGCGACGGTGCAGCAATTGCACGAGAGATTGCCGATATCACTATTGCCGCCGACAACCTTTTCGAGTTAACAACACTAAAGCGGATATCCAATGCGTTGCTAAGCAGGATAAACGGCAATTACCGCTTTGTTCTCGGCTTTAACGGCACATTGATAGCACTCGGTGCATTCGGCATTCTGCCGCCTGCGACCTCTGCGCTGCTGCACAATATCTCGACTATCGGCATCAGCGTCCGTAGCATGACGAATCTGCTTAAATAACGAAAAAAGGGTACGGTTTTGAACCGTACCCTTTTTTGTGATGTATTACGCTGCTGCGTAGCCGTAGACCCACGAGTTGGGCAGGTAGCGGCAGGTAATGGCGGGGTTTGAGCATTTGGTGACATACTCGCCGTCGTACCACATAACGGCGCTCGTGCCGCCGTCCATGTTCATAGCCTGATATGCATCGTAGCGCTGCATTATCTTCGTGCATTCGGGAAGCCCGATGCCGAGCGAGCGGCCGACCAGTCGGCCCTCAATGACGAGCATCAAAACATCGCCGTCCTTGGACTGACCGACGACGCAGCGGGGCTGGATGGACATGAAGCCCGAAAGCTCGTCAACGAGCGGAACACCGTCAATTATAAGTGCGGGTCTGAACTCAACGGCATCTCTCGTGCCAGGGGTAGTCTCGTTTTTAGCATCGACTATGTATATCTTGTTGTCGTCACGCAGCTCAAGACGCTTGCGGCTGTCGGTAAAATGCTTGCCGTACTCCGTGCCGCTGCACATGGCGTAGCCTTTGAGCTTGCCGCCGTTGCCGACACCGTTCCAGTCGGAAAAGCCGCTGCCGTTGATGCCTAAAACGCCGTTGCAGCGTGGAACAAGGCTTTCGAGCACCTCGCCGATGGAGCCGAGGTACTGAGCGGGGCAGCATCGAAGATCGCTTGCATCCTTGAGTATTGCCATAACGCCCTGATAGCCCGAGCCTTTTACACGCACAAGCATGAGCTTATGCTTGCCGCTGATAGCAAGCACCTGATCGCCCTGCGTTGTCATTATCGTCGTGCCCTCGTCATTTATGCCGGCCTCGTTTATGTCCAGCTCCATGAGGTTTGCCCTCTTGCACTCGGGATGCTCGGCAAGGTAGCTTTCGAGCGAGGCTTTGTCAATCTCGTCGAACATCGCATAGAAGTCGTTGTTTGCTTTTTCGATGGGGTCGTCCTTCCACTCGCTTTCGATGCCGACCTGCTTATCCTCGGCGGCGTGCATGCGGTTCATGACCTCGTCGATGACAGACTGCGGGAAGAACCACTCGGCCAGCCATTGGTGCGTCATCGTGGACATAGCCGTCTCGATATATGCATCACGAAGGTTTTTTATAAACGAAATGTTCGTGTAGACAACAAAGAAATACGAGCCTACAAGAAATGCTATCACGCATAAAAGCGTAATAAGCCTTTTCTTCCAATTGCGTTTCTTTTTGACCTTTTTCTTTTTGGCTTTCTTAGGTTCGATATCTTCGACCTCTGGCTCGGGGCGGCGCTTTTGTTCGGCTTTTTCCTTGGCCTGAGGTGTTCTGCTTGATTTTGAGCTTACCAGTTTGATTTTGGTTGCCTCCTCTCGGGATGGGTTATTTCTCATATTACCACAACAAAAACAGCTTGTCATCAAAATAATACAACAAGTTACAAAATTCTTTCCTTAAATATATTGACCATATTTAAATTAAATAATGTAGGCATTTGTTTGACAAAGCCGAAATATGTGATATATTATGAACCTTATGGAAAATATAACTTCGAGAAAAAACAGGATAATATGCCATTTCCGCTCGGTTGCAAACGACAGGGAGTACCGTTGCAACTGCGGAGAGTATGTCTGCGACGGCTTAAAGACCCTGCGTGAGGCGCTCAATTGCGGAGCGGAGCTCGGCTGCGTGCTCTGGAAGGAAAAAGCCGGGGATGTAAAACTTCCCGACACCGTTGCGCAGTACACAGCTCCCACCGATCTGTTTGAATACGCTTCACCTCTGAAGTCGAGCAGCGGCCCAGTGTTCACCGTGAAGATGCCAAAGCGGGACGGGGAGTTTAAGCTTGAGCGTGCCATCGTTCTTGAAAACCTCCAAGACCCGGGCAATGTAGGCACGGTGATAAGAACGGCAAATGCGTTTAACATCGATGCCGTCATCTTGGTCGGTGCGTGCGCCGATCTGTATAACTCCAAGACCGTGCGAGCGAGCATGGGTGCAATATTCCGCCAGCGGGTGCTTACGATGAGCATACAAGAGCTTGACGAGTTTACGCAGAAGCAGGCACTGCCGCTGTTCGGTGCAGCGCTCAGCGATAAGGCCGCCAATCTGCGCAATATCGAAATTCATAGAGCTGCCGTTGCCATAGGTAGCGAGGGCAGAGGACTTTCAAAGGAGCTTCTCGACATTTGCGGCGGCGAGATAATAATCCCAATGAACCCCGAGTCGGAGTCGCTCAATGCTGCGGTCGCAGCGTCGGTCATTATGTGGGAGATGTCAAGATAAAGGAGGGAGCGGCGTGTCTGCTATCGAATACTGGCTTTGGCTGTCAACCTCGGCAAAGCTCAGCCCGAGGGCGAAGGCCGTTCTTTTAAAGCACTACGGAAGCCCCGAGGCAATGTACGAAGCACCAAAGGGCGAGATAACGAAGCTCCTCGGCAGACGGGGAGAGGGTGCGGAGGACTTGGAAAAGCGTGACCTTTCCTCGGCTCTGCGCACGATAGACCGCTGCAAAATGCAGAACATCGAGATTATCTCCATCGATGACCCGCGTTATCCCGTGAGGCTCAAGAATATATACGCCCCGCCACATATCATCTATGTAAAGGGCAGACTGCCCAAGATAGACGAAGAGCCCGCCATCGCCGTCATCGGCACTAGAAACGCAAGCCCCTACGGTATAAAGATGGGGCGCAAGCTCGGTTTTGAGATAGCAAAGTGCGGCGGTGTCGTCATCTCGGGCCTTACCAAGGGCATAGACGCTGCCGGCGCGGAGGGCGCACTTATCGCAGACGGCAAATGCATCGGCGTTCTCGGCTCTCCGCACGAGCTCGCCCACGGAAAAATGGCAGAGGAGCTTGCCGTCAGAGGAGCGCTTGTGAGCGAATACCCGCCCGGTGCCGGTACTTGCAGGCAGTTTTTCAGAGCTAGAAACCGCATAGCGGCAGGCTTGTCGGTCGGCGTTGCGGTCGTCGAAGCACCGTTCAGAAGCGGAACGAAGCTGTTTGTTGACGAGGCCGTCGAGCAGGGCAAGGAGATATTCGCCGTACCCGGCAATGCCGATTCCGAAAACTGCGCAGGTACGAATGCAATGCTCAAGGACGGCGCAAAGCCTGTCACCGAGGGCTGGGATGTGATGAGCGAATTTGCAAAGCTCTACCCCGAAAAGATCAAGCGCTCGACTGAGCGAATACCCGGAACATGCGTGAAACCGGAGCAAAATGAGCCTGTCGTAACTGAAAAAACACACAAAGATACAAAAAAAGTCATTGACAAGCCCGACACCACGGAATATATTGACTTGAAGAAACAGCTTGAGGGCTTAAGCGAAACGCAGCTTAGTATTGTGTCCGCCATGGACAGGGAAGCAATGCAGGTCGATGAGATCATCGAGCGCACGGGCCTGTCACCGGCAAAGGTGCTTGCGGATCTGACGCTGCTGCAGCTTAAGGGCTGCGTCAGCCAGCAATCGGGCAAACGCTTTACATTGAATATAAAACGAAGTGAGGACAGCTAAATGCCAAGTGCAAAAAAGAATTTGGTAATTGTTGAATCACCTGCAAAGGCGAAGACTATTGAGAAATATCTGGGCGACAACTATAAGGTCGTTGCCTCCATGGGACACCTGCGTGACCTCCCCAAGAGCACACTTGGTATCGATATAGAAAACGATTTTGAGCCGAAGTACATCCCGGTCAAGGATCACAAGGATGTTATAGACACTCTTAAAAAGCTCAGCAAGAGCGCAAAGACCGTCTATCTCGCAACCGACCCTGACCGCGAGGGCGAGGCTATATCGTGGCATTTAAAGGAGCTGCTTGCCCTGCCGGACGACAAGGCAAGACGAGTGACCTTCAATGAGATAACGAAAAAGGTAGTAACCGAGAGCGTTGGCAATCCCCGTGACATCGACAAGGATCTTGTAGATGCCCAGCAGGCGAGACGACTGCTTGACCGCCTTGTCGGATACAAGCTCTCGCCGCTGCTTTGGAAGAAAATAAAGCGCGGCCTTTCGGCAGGCCGTGTCCAGTCGGTCGCAACGAGAATGGTCGTCGACCGTGAAAAAGAGATAGAAAGCTTCGTGCGTGAGGAGTATTGGCTGCTCGATGCTGTACTCAATTGCGACGAGACCGATGCCGACTTCACCGCACGCTACTACGGCAAGGGCGACAAGAAGCTTGAGCTGCACTCCGAGGATGAGGTGAACGCCGTCATCGCCGAAACGCAGGACGAGCCGTTTGTCATCAAGACCGTCAAGCGCGGCAAGAAGCACCGCAGCCCCTCGCCCCCGTTTATAACCTCCACGCTCCAGCAGGAGGCATCCCGCCGCTTGGGAATGACCCCGAGACGCACAATGTCCGTTGCCCAGCAGCTTTACGAAGGTGTTGATATCGCAGGGCAGGGTACGGTAGGCCTTATAACCTACATGCGTACCGATTCTCTGCGCCTTTCCGATGAGGCGCTCATGGCGGCAAAAAATTTCATCATCGAGCGCTATGGCAAGGAGTATTACCACGGCTCGTTCCGTGTTTACAAGACCAAATCCGGCGCACAGGATGCGCACGAGGCTATCCGCCCAACCAATATCGAGCTTACGCCCGAGCGTGTGCGCAAGGATCTGACTCCCGAGCAGTACAGGCTATACCGCCTCATCTGGGGCCGCTTCACAGCATGCCAGATGGCAAACTCGGTGTACGATAATGTCGTTGTCGATGTTGAGTCAAACGGCCATATTTTCCGCTCTAACTACTCCGAGCTCAAGTTTGCGGGCTACACTGCCGTTTATGAGGAGAGCAAGGACGAGGAGTCGGACGAGCTGCGCAAGAAGCTGCCCGACCTTCAGGCCGGTGAGCGGGTGTATCTTGAAAAAATGCTGCCCGAGCAGCAGTTCACCCAGCCGCCTGCACGCTATACCGAGGCGACCCTCATCCGTGCGATGGAGGAAAAGGGCATCGGCAGACCGTCGACCTATGCTCCGACCATTTCGACGATAACCTCACACGAATATGTCGTAAAGGACGGCAAATACCTCAAGCCCACGAACCTCGGCGTTGTGGTCACGGAGCTTATGATGGAGCGCTTCCCCGACATCGTCGACCTTAAGTTCACAAACCACATGGAGGAGGAGCTCGACAGTGTCGAGTCCGGCAAGCTGTATTGGAAGAAGCTCCTGCATGAGTTTTACGATGGATTTTCCGTTGAGCTTGAAAACGCCGAAAAGGCGCTTGAGGGCGTGAGAATAAAAGTCCCCGACGAGCTCAGCGACGAGTACTGCGATGTTTGCGGCAAGCAGATGGTTGTAAAATCCGGCAAGTTCGGCCGATTTCTTGCGTGTCCTGCGTATCCCGAGTGCAGCTTCACAAAGCCGCTCGTCATCGAGATGCCCGGCAAATGCCCCAAATGCGGCAGCAGGATACTCAAGCGCACTTCCAAAAAGGGCTATACATTCTATGCCTGCGAGCGTGGCGCAGACTGCGGCTTCATGACATGGTATGTCCCTACAAAGGACTTCTGCCCGAGCTGCGGCAAGACCCTGTTCAAGCCCAGCGGCAAGGGACAGAAGAAGGCCTTCTGCATCAACGAGGAATGCTCGGAATTTGTCCCCGAGGAAAAGCGGGGCTATAAGAAAAAGACGACGGCAAAGTCTGACGAGAAAAAGCCCGCCGCAAAGAAAAAGACTACTACAAAGAAAGCCAAGGAATAAGCATTTATGAAGAAAGTCACGGTACTCGGCGCCGGACTTGCAGGCTGCGAATGTGCATGGCAGCTTGCAAAGCGGGGCATTGAGGTAAGGCTATTTGAGATGAAGCCGAATAAGATGACCCCGGCGCACAGCTCCGAATATTTTGCCGAGCTCGTGTGCTCAAACTCCCTGCGCAGCGATGAGCTTACGAATGCCGTCGGCCTTTTAAAGGCCGAGATGCGCAAAATGGGCTCGCTCATTATGGAAAGCGCCGATGCAAACCGTGTCGCTGCCGGCGGTGCGCTCGCCGTTGACCGTGAGGGATTTTCAAGGTATATCACGGACAAAATCAAGTCCTGTACGAACATTGAACTCGTGTCCGAGGAAGCGACCGACTTTCCCGAGGGCGAGCTTGTTGTCGCAACAGGCCCTCTCACGAGTGATGCGCTTGCCGAGAAGTTAGAGAAGCTTTGCAACTGCACGGGACTGCACTTTTACGATGCCGTCGCACCCATCGTGACGCTTGAGAGCGTCGATATGGACAGTGCGTTTTTCGCCTCCCGCTACGATAAGGGCACGGCGGATTATGTAAACTGCCCGATGAACGAGGAGGAGTACAAGGCGTTCGTAAAAGAGCTTGTTTCGGCAAAGGAAGCGCCTGTCCACGGCTTTGACGACGGCGGCGTGTTTGAAGGCTGCATGCCAGTTGAGGTCATGGCACGCCGGGGCGAGGAAACATTGCGCTTCGGCCCTTTGAAGCCTGTCGGCCTGCGTGACCCGAGAACGGGCAAGGAAAACTACGCCGTTGTACAGCTCCGTCGGGATAATGCCGACGGCACGATTTATAACCTTGTCGGCTTCCAGACACATCTGACATGGGGCGAGCAAAAGCGTGTGTTTTCGATGATACCGGCGCTTAAAAATGCCGAGTTTGTCCGCTACGGTGTCATGCACCGCAATACTTACCTGAATTCGCCGCAGCTTCTCGACCGCTATTATAGGCTGAGATCGGAACCCCGCATCAGCTTTGCCGGACAGATGACCGGCGTTGAGGGCTATGTTGAGTCTGCCGCATCCGGCATGCTGGTCGGCATCGAGACCGCCGCAAGACTTTTGGAGCTTGAGCCGGTGAACTTCCCGCAGGAGACTGCGATAGGCGCACTCGGATTGTACATCTCCGGCGGCAGCGTCGGCGACTTCCAGCCGATGAATATAAACTTCGGCATTATAACCCCACTCGGCTATCGGGTAAAGGGCAAGAGAAACAAGAATGCGGAGATATCCGCAAGATCGCTTAAAATCATAGATGAATTGATGGAGAAGGAGGTCTTCTGCCGTGAAGATAATCGTTGACGCAATGGGCGGCGATAACGCACCGGAAGCCATAGTAAAGGGAGCAGTGCTTGCAAGAGACAGACTGGGCGTTGAGCTTTGCCTAGTAGGCCGCAGGGACGATATAGAAAGATGCCTTGAGGGCGTTGACCGCAATGGCTTGAGCATAGTTGACGCACCCGAGGTCATCACGATGAACGATGACCCCAGCACGGCAGTCCGCCGTAAGAAAAATTCCTCCATGGCAGTCGGACTTACCATGCTGAAAAACGGCGAGGGAGACGCAATGGTGTCGGCTGGCTCGACGGGAGCTCTGCTCACCGGTGCAACGCTTATCGTCAAGCGCATCCACGGTGTCCGCCGTGCGGCAATGGCACCCGTACTTCCAAGCCGCGAAAACGGCCTCATGCTCATCGACTGCGGCGCAAACGCCGAGTGCACGCCCGAGTATCTTCTCCAGTTTGCATATATGGGCTGCTTCTACGCAAAGCGCATCATGAATATCGGCAACCCTCGTGTCGGACTTCTCAACATCGGCGTTGAGGAGACCAAGGGCGGCGAGCTCCAGCACGAGACATATAAGCTTCTCAAGGCTGCAAACGATGCAGGCAGGATAAACTTTGTCGGCAATGTCGAGGCAAGCACCATGCTTCTGGGCGGCGTTGATGTAGTAGTTGCCGACGGCTTTTCGGGCAATATCGCCCTTAAGACCGCCGAGGGCGTTGCAAAGTGGCTGTTTACCGAGCTCAAGGGTGTGTTTAAGAAAAATGCAATGAATATGCTTGCGGCTGCCGTAGTCAAGAAGGATGTCAAGGGCATCGCAAAGAGCATAGACCCTAACGAGGTAGGCGGAACTGCACTCATGGGCATCTCCAAGCCCGTTATCAAGGCGCACGGTTCGTCCGGCGATGAGGCATTCTTTGCCGCCATCCGTCAGGCAAAGACCTTTGCCGAGTCGGGCATGATAAACGATATAGTTGAAAATGTTGATTATATGCGGATCTCAGAGGAAGCGTAAAAATTGAAAGAGCTTGAGAAAAGATTAAACTACACATTTAAAAACAGTGAGCTTTTGAAAAATGCGCTCACCCACAGCTCGTATGCAAACGAGAACAGGGCAGAGGGCATTTCAAGCAACGAGCGCCTTGAGTTTCTGGGCGATTCGGTGCTCGGCTTTGTAACGGCAAAGCACCTGTATTCTATGCAGCCTACGCTGTCCGAGGGAAAAATGACAAGGCTGCGTGCTGAGCTTGTCTGCGAGCAGAGCCTGCACGGCGTTGCGCTCGACCTTGACTTAGGCCGATACCTGCGCATGGGTCACGGCGAGGAGAAAAATGGCGGCAGGACAAGACCGTCCATTCTCGCCGACGCTGTCGAGGCTGTCATCGCCGCAATGTTCCTTGACGGCGGCATCGCTGCACCCGAAAGCTTCATTGAGCGCATGATCCTAAGCCCCGAGAGCATCGAGGCACACCATGCGGCCGACTATAAGACCGAGCTTCAGGAGCTTATACAGCAAAAGAACGGCCAGGTGCTCACATATGCGCCCACCGGCGAGTCCGGACCGGATCACGCAAAGGTGTTCTCGGCGAGCGTCAGCCTTAACGGCGAGGTCATCGGCGAGGGCAGCGGCAGGACTAAAAAGGAGGCCGAACAGGCGGCAGCCTGTCAGGCATTGAAGAAGCTAAATAAATGACAGCAAGAAACAGTATCATCCCCGTTTTCGTGCCGCATCTCGGCTGCCCGAACGACTGCGTGTTCTGCAATCAGAGGCGCATTTCCGGTTACACCGAGCCCGCAACGGCGCAGACGGTCAAAACCGCAATAGAGAACGCAGCCGCCTTGTCCCCCAAAGGGACAAAGCGGCAATTGGCGTTTTATGGAGGAAGCTTCACGGCCATACCCGTGGCAGAGCAGACAGCCCTTTTTGAGGCTGCAAAGCCGTATCTTGACGACGGAACGATAAGCTCGATCAGGCTCTCGACCCGCCCGGATGCGATAGATGCCGAAACGCTTGCACGGCTCAAAAAATACTCCGTGCAGACGGTGGAACTCGGTGCGCAGTCACTGTGCGATAAGGTGCTGTGGCTGTCAAACCGAGGCCACACCGCAAAAGAGGTCGAGGACGCTGCAATAATGGTGAAGCAGGCGGGCTTTGAGCTGATCCTGCAAATGATGACCGGCCTGCCGGGCGACACGGACGAAAGCTGCGTGGAAACGGCAAAAAAGATAATCGCCCTGCGCCCTGACGGAGTGAGGATATACCCCACGGTCATAGTGCGGGACACCGAGCTTTACGATATGTGGAAAGCCGGAACCTACAAGGAACACACCGTTTCCGATGCTGTTCGGGTCTGCGCAAAGATAACGAAGCTTTTTGACGAGGCGGGTATCCCCATCATCCGTATGGGGCTTAACCCGACCGAGGATCTCTCCGGCGGAGATGCCGTGGGCGGAGCGTATCACCCGGCATTGGGCGAGCTCGTGCGCTCCCGCATGATGCTCGACAAGGCGGTGAAGCTGCTTGACGGTGTTGAGCCCGATAAGCGCATCGTCCTCGGAGTCAATAAGTCAGATGTGTCCAAAATGATTGGCCAGCACCGCTGCAATGCGGAGGCGCTTAAGTCGCAATTTAAGCTAAAGTCTATTAAAATTATGCAGACCGACATAAATTCGGGCGAAATTAAGCTGCTTAGCCTTGATTAAGGCGCTCATATGTTATAAAATATAATGCACATTTTGAATAGAGGTAGAGCATTTGTACTTAAAAGCACTGGAAATTCAGGGGTTCAAGTCCTTTCCGGACAAGACCAGAATTACATTTGAAAAGGATATAACGGCGATTGTCGGACCCAACGGCTCGGGAAAATCGAACATTTCCGACGCCATACTGTGGGTCATGGGCGAGCAGCGCTCCAAAACTCTTCGAGGCGGCAAGATGGAGGATGTCATCTTCGGCGGTACGGAGAAGAGAGGCGCACTGGGCTTTGCGCAGGTCTCGCTCATCATCGATAACTCCGAACACATTTTTGACTGCGACAATACCGAGCTCATGCTGACCCGCCGCTACTACCGCAGCGGAGACAGCGAGTATTACATAAATCGTGAGGCGGTACGCCTTAAGGATATCAACAGCCTGCTCATGGACACGGGCCTTGGCAGAGACGGCTACTCGATCATCGGTCAGGGCAGGATCGCCGAGATCGTGTCGAGCAAAAGCTCCGAGCGCCGTGAGGTGTTCGAGGAAGCGGCCGGTATATCCCGCTACCGTAGCCGCAAGGAGGAGTCCGAGCGCAAGCTTCAGAAAACGGAAGAAAACCTCCTGCGCATAAATGATAAGATAGACGAGCTTGAGCTTCAGGTCGAGCCGCTGAAGCGGCAGTCCGAAACGGCGAAAAAGTACCTCGTCCTGCGTGACGAGCTGAGACTTCGTGAGATATCCGTTTGGATGGCGACGCTTGAAAAGCTGAGGTCGCAGGCTGAAGCGATAAGCCGTGACTACGAAAATGCGGTGCGTGATCTTGATAACGCAAACCGCAGCCTGGAAGCACTGTATGCCTCGTCGGGCAACATCTCCGAGCGTATGCGCCAAAAGGATGTCGAGGCCGAGAGTGCCAGAGCCCGCCTTTCACAGACAGAGGGCAGGGCTGCCGAATGCGACTCCGAGGCCGCCGGACTTAAAGCCGGCATCGCAAGCAGCATCGAGGCTGCCGAGCGTATGAAAAAAGACATTGCCGAGGCGGAGACCCGCGTCGGCGAGATCAAGACGCAGATAGAAGAAAACAATGCAACTATCGCCAAGGTGGAAGCCACGCTCAGGGAGCTTGACGAAAAGCTCAAGGCCAATAACAATGTGCTTGATGGCGCACGCATGAAACTGTCGAGCCGTGAAACGGCGGCAGAGCAGCTTCGTGAAAAGGTGAACCGCCTGAGCGTTGACTGCCGCAGCATGGACGCAAGGATACACATGCTTTCCGAGATGGAAAAGGAATATGAGGGCTTTTCAAAGGCGGTCAAAACGGTCATGCGTGAATCTGCCCGAGGCAACATAAGCGGCGTTCACGGACCTGTGGCCAACCTTGTCAAGGCGGATAACGAGTGCGCCCTTGCCATTGAGACGGCTCTCGGCGCTGCGATGCAGAATATCGTCATCGACACGCAAAACGACGGCCGCAAGGCGATAGAAATGCTAAAGCGGCTCGACTCCGGCCGTGCTACCTTCCTGCCGGTGGACACCGTTAAGGGCGGCGTTATGAAGGATGCGCCCGTAAACGACCCGGGCTTTGTCGGCGTGGCGTATGACCTTGTGCATTTTGAGCCGAAGTATGACGGCATATTTGCAAGCCTGCTGGGCAGAACGGTAGTTGCCGAGACACTTGCCGATGCCGTGCGAATGTCAAAGGCAAACGGCAACCGCTTGCGCATCGTAAGCCTTGACGGTCAGCTCATAAACGCCGGCGGATCGATGACCGGCGGCAGCGCCGCAAAGGGTACCGGTATTCTTTCACGGGCAAACGAGCTCACCGAGCTCAAAAAGCGCAGAGTGAAGTTGGAAACGGACTATAACAACGCAAGCGCCGAGCTTGATAGGTCGAGAAACGCACTTGCGGGCCTGCGCTATGAGCTTGATATGGCGCTTGAGGATCAGGCGGAGATAAACCGCTCGATCGCAGCAAACGAGGCCGAAAAGCGCACGACCGAGCTTGCCATAAACCAGCTCAAGGTGCTGCTTGAAGCCCTGTCCGGCGACAGCTTTTCACGCCGCAAGGCGATAGAGCGCTCGGAATCTGAGCGCAGCATGATCGAAAACAAGCTGCAAACGGTTCTCGAAAAGCGCAAACAGATATTAGCCGAGGCTGACGGCATCAGAGCCGAGATAAGCGAAATTACAAACAAGCGTCTTGAGCTTGAGGGCAGACGCACCAAGGCAGACAGGGATGCTCAGGAGCGCAACCGTGAGCTTTTGGAGCTGCAAAAAACCTGCTCGGCTTTAGAGGGCAAGAAAAATGCCGCCGACATGGAGGAGAAGCAGATACTCGACAAGCTCTGGGAAAACTACGAGCTTTCGTATTCTGCCGCTCAGGAGCTGCGCCAGCCTGTTGAGAACCTGCAGAAGGAGACCAAGGGCATCTCCGAGCTGCGCCGCAGGATATCCGCCCTCGGCACGCCGAACATCGGCGCTATCGAGGAGTATGAGCGTGTCAGCACGAGATATGATTTCCTCACCGGCCAGCGTGACGATATCCAAAAGGCAAAAACCGAACTTGTGGGTATAATAAACGATGTAACGAGCGAAATGCAGGAGGTTTTCACTCAGCAGTTTAAGCTCATAGACGAAAAATTCCGGCAGACCTTCCTTGAGCTTTTCGGCGGCGGCAAAGCCTCACTCACGCTCGAGGACGAAAACGACCCCCTCGAATGCGGCATTGAGATAAAGGTTCAGCCGCCCGGCAAGGCGGTATCGAACATAAGCTTGCTGTCCGGCGGCGAGAAGGCGTTCGTTGCAATCGCACTGTACTTTGCGATACTCAAGGTGCGTCCCACGCCGTTCTGCGTCATGGACGAGATAGAGGCAGCTCTTGACGAAGCGAATGTTATCCGCTATGCCGAGTACATGCGCAGCATGTGTACCAAGACCCAGTTCATCGTCATCACCCACCGCCGAGGCACGATGGAGGAGGCCGACCACATTTACGGCGTTACCATGCAGGAGAAGGGCGTTTCCAAGATAATCGAGCTTGACCTTGAGCAGGCACAGCGCTCGATAGAAAACGATCAGTGATAAGGAGACAATGATGGGCTTTTTTGATAAGATGTTTTCGGGACTGACGAAGACCCGAAAAAATATTGAGGACCTTGAAGAGATCTTCCAGAACTACGATATGGACGACATGGACTTTTACGATGACCTTGAGGAAATGCTCGTCATGGCCGATGTCGGTGGGGAGACCACTGCAAAGATACTCTACGACTATAAGCGCATTTTGTACCGCAACAGGATTAATAAGGGCAGAGACGCAAAAAAGGCGTTCGTTTCGTACATGCATGAGATGCTCGGCGATATGGACACCTCGCTCAAGCTTGAGACCAAGCCTTCGGTCATCCTCATGGTTGGCGTTAACGGTGTCGGCAAGACTACGACCATCGGCAAGCTCTCGGCAAGACTTAAAGCCGACGGCAAAAAGGTGCTCCTTTGCGCAGGCGATACCTTCCGCGCCGCCGCAGGCGAGCAGCTGAATATCTGGGCGGAGCGCTCGGGTGTGGATATCGTCCGCCACGAGGAGGGCAGCGATCCCGCCTCCGTCGTGTATGACAGCATCTGCGCTGCCAAGGCAAGGGGGGTCGACACTATAATCATCGACACCGCAGGCAGACTGCACAACAAGGCAAACCTCATGAACGAGCTTAATAAGATAAGCCGTGTTGTTTCCCGTGAGCTGCCTGATGCCGATATCGAAACGCTCATGGTGCTTGATGCTACGACCGGTCAAAACGGTCTCATCCAAGCCAAGCAGTTTCTTGAGACTGCCGGCATTACCGGTATCGTGCTCACGAAGCTTGAAGGCACAGCCAAGGGCGGCATAGTGTTTGCCATCGCACATGAGCTCAATCTGCCGGTGAAGTTCGTCGGCGTGGGCGAGGGCATGGACGACCTTATCCCGTTTGATCCCAAAGAATTTGTGGAGGCGCTGTTCAAGTGAAAATGATACTTGCAAGCAACAATGCAAAAAAGCTCCGTGAGCTCAAGGCTATACTGTCCGACATGGGCGTTGAGCTATGCTCGCAGAGGGAAGCGGGCTGCGATTTTGAGGTCGAGGAGACCGGCACGACATTTGCCGAGAACGCATATCTCAAGGCAGCTGCCGTTGTCGAAGCAACGGGTGTTGCCGCAATCGCCGACGACTCCGGTCTGATGGTCGACGAACTCAATGGCGAGCCGGGCGTTTATTCCGCCCGCTACGCCCCCGGCGGCCACGATGCAAGCGATAAGGAAAAGTACGAGTATCTGCTCAAAAAGCTTGAGGGCGTCAAGGACAGAGACGCAAAGTTTGTCTCCAGCATCTGCTGTATTTTCCCGAACGGCGATATCATTCGCTGTGAGGGCGAGTGTGCCGGCAAGATACTTTTAAGCCCGAGGGGTGAGGGCGGCTTCGGCTACGACCCTGTTTTCATGCCGACAGGCTACGATAAGAGCATGGCCGAGCTCGGCACGGAAGTCAAAAATGAGATATCACACAGAGCCAATGCGCTCAAAATTTTTAAGAAAAAGCTGAGGGAATATAATGGCACTGACAAGTAAGCAGAGGGCACAGCTCAGAGGGCTTGCCATGACAGAGGATACGATAATCCAGATAGGCAAGGGCGGCATCAGCGAAAATACCCTGACGCAGGTCAACGATGCGCTCAAGGCAAGGGAGCTCATAAAAGGCAGAGTACTGGAAAACAGCCTGCTGACTGCCCGTGAGGCTGCCGATGCACTGGCCGAGGCCTGCGGAGCCGAGACCGTGCAGACGATAGGAAGTAAGTTTGTTCTGTATAAGAGGAATGCAAAAGAGCCTAAAATAGCTCTTGTAAAAGATAAGAAGAAATGAAAATAGTAATCTACGGCGGAAGCTTCAATCCGCCGCACTGCGGTCATGTTGAGGCGGCCATGACCATATCCGAGCAGCTTAAGCCGGATAAACTTTTGATAATCCCGGCAAACATTCCGCCGCACAAGGAGCTTGCCGAGGGAAGCCCCGATGCGCACGAGCGCCTGCTGCTTACGCAGCTTGCGTTTTCCGATATGCCGAATGTCGAGGTAAGCGACATTGAGCTTCACCGTGAGGGCAAGAGCTATACCGCATCGACCGTGGAGCTTTTAATGCAGCAGTACCCCGATGCCGAGCTTTACCTTGCCATGGGTACGGATATGCTGCTGAGCTTTGAGGAGTGGTACAGATTCAGATTTTTGCTCGAAACGCTGACGCTTGCGGTGTTCGTCCGCAGTGAGGGCGAGGAGGCAGAGATGCTGCGCCACGCCGAGTACCTCAAAAAGGAGTACGGCGCAAAGATCATCCCCCTGCGCCATGAACCGAAGTCCATGTCGTCGAGAGACATACGGGACATGCTCTGCCGCAGGATGGGCGCATCCTTCCTGCCGGAGAAGGTCTATGAGCGCATAATCGCAAACGGCGACTATGACGCAAAGCCGGAACTTTACTGGCTGCGTGAAAAGGCGTATGCGATGTTAAAGCCAAACCGAGTTGCGCATGTCGTCGGCTGCGAGAGCGAGGCCGTGAAGCTTGCACAGCGCTGGGGCGAGGATCCCGAGGACGCAGCCGAGGCGGGAATCCTGCATGATATTACAAAAAAACTTTCTTTGCAGGAACAATTGATATTATGCGACAAGTATGGTATCATAAACGATACGGTTGAGGAGCATAACGTGAAGCTGCTGCACGCAAAGACAGGGGCGGCAATGGCGAAGCGGCTTTTCAATGTCAGCAAAGAAGTTTATGAGGCTATCAGATGGCATACCACCGGAAAGCCTGATATGACGCTTTTGGAGAAAATCATATATATGGCCGACTACATAGAGCCAAACCGAGATTTTGAAGGTGTCGAGAAGCTGCGCACCCTTGCGTATGAGAACTTGGACGCAGCGATGGCACTCGGGCTTAAAATGAGCCTTGAAGACATAAGAAGCTATGGTCAGGAACCGTATATTGCGAGCGTTGAAGCCTACGAGTGGTACAAGCCCTTTGAGCAGTAGACCCTCATCCTTGTAGACAACAGAAGGGATAAAAAATATGAAGTTATTTGGCAGCAAAAAGAGCAGCAGGCACTCCGGGGAGAGAGCCTCTGCCGATGGAAGCAGACAAAGCCGCACGGCCAAGACCGAGGCCACGGAAGAGCAGTCCGGCAAGAGCGTTGACGAGATCGTCGCCGCGAGAAACAAAAAGGGCAAAAAGAAAAAGGCCGGCAAGGTCATTTTGATTATCTTGCTGGTACTCGTGCTGATTGCGGGCATCGGTTATGCGGTGCTTGAGTTTGTGATCAAGCCGCCCGATACGGATAATAAGGGCGTCACGGATAACACAAATACGCACCATGTTGACGGCAGAAAAGACGGCGTGTATACCTTCCTCGTCGCCGGTACCGATCAGATAAGCAATAATACCGATACCATCATGATCGGCAGCTTCGATACGGTTAACCACAAGCTGAATATCGTGAGTATCCCCAGAGATACGCTTATAAACATTCAGCACGAGGTCAAGAAGGCAAATGCAGAATATCACTATGCAGCTTATTATAAGAATGTCGAGGGCTCATCGTACTATAACTGCGACCCCGTTGAGAGCATGAGAAAAGAGCTCGTCAAGAGCATGCTCGGCTTTGATGTGGATAAGTATGTCCTCGTTAACATCGATGCGGCGGCCGAAGTGGTTGACGCCATCGGTGGTGTTGAGTTTGACCTTCCCGTCGACATGAACTACGATTCCAAGCGGCAGGATCTGCACATCCACCTCAACAAGGGCCTCCAGACCCTCAGCGGCGATGACTTCGTCAAGGTCATGCGATTCAGAAGCTCATATGCCGGCGGCGACCTGCAGCGTATCGAGATGCAGCAGAAGCTGTTGAGCGCACTTGCCGACCAGATGCTCACACTCGGTAATGTCCCCAACCTCACCAAGGTCGCACAGATAGTTGCCGACAATATGGAGACCGACATGTCCACCGAAAACATCATCTACTTTGCCAAGGAGTTCTTGAAGCTCAGTAAGGACGATGTCAAGTTCATGACTCTGCCCAAGCTCTCGACCGGCAGCGTGTTCGGCTTCAGCTATGTTTTCACCGACATCGATGCATGGCTCAAGATGGTAAACGAGAGTCTCAATCCTTGGACTACCGAGGTCACGGCACAGAATGTCGATATAATCACCTATAAGGACGGCAATTTCTATTCCACTACGGGTGAGGTCAATAACGGTATAGAGTCGTTCCTGTCGTATAACTCGTCGGACCCCATGGCATCGGCACAGGTAATTCGCTATACCGGCAGCGGTACGAGCGATACAAATACTCAAGACAATACTCAAGATAAGGATGTAGATAATCAATGATGCAGCCTAATGAAGTCGTAAAGGTTGCCGCAAAGGCACTCAGCGACAAAAAAGGTAAGGATATAAAGGTGCTCAAGACAGATAAGCTCACAACACTGTGCGATTATTTCATCATCTGCACCGGCACATCATCAACACACATTAAGTCACTCACCGACGAGCTCGATAAGCAGATGAGCGAGGCCGGTGAGCCGCCCCTGCGCCGTGAGGGTTTCCGCTCCGGCAACTGGGTGCTGCTCGATTTCGGCTGTGTGGTGGCTCATGTATTCACCGAGGACGCAAGAGATTTCTATAAGCTCGAAAGACTCTGGTCCGATGCCGAGGAGATCGATCTCTCATCCCTTATAGGCCCCTGCTAAGGGGCGTTCGGACGAATAAAAACTATAAGGGAGCAATCAAAAATGAAATACGATTTTACAGCAATTGAAAAGAAGTGGCAGGCAAATTGGGAGCAGACCAAGCCCTATGCGGCCATAACCGGCGACACGACCCGTCCCAAGTTCTACGGACTTATCGAGTTTCCGTACCCTTCGGGTCAGGGACTGCATGTCGGCCATCCCAGACCGTTCACGGCTATGGATATCGTCACCCGCAAAAAGAGGATGGAGGGCTACAATGTTTTGTTCCCCATCGGCTTTGACGCATTCGGCCTGCCCACGGAAAACTATGCCATCAAGAACCACATCCATCCGGCCATAGTCACAAAGAACAACATCGCAAACTTCACAAGCCAGCTCAAGATGTTGGGCTACGGCTTCGACTGGGATCGCTGCGTGGACACCACAGACCCCAAGTATTATAAGTGGACGCAGTGGATATTCCTGCAGATGTACAAGCACGGTCTTGCTTATAAATCGACTATGCCCGTCAACTGGTGCACGAGCTGCAAGTGCGTGCTTGCAAACGAAGAGGTCGTAAACGGCGTCTGCGAACGCTGCGGCAGCGAGGTCATCCGCAAGGAGAAAAGCCAGTGGATGCTCGCCATCACCAAGTACGCCCAGCGCCTTATCGACGATCTGGACGATCTGGATTACATCGAGCGAGTGAAGATCCAGCAGAAAAACTGGATCGGCCGCTCCACCGGCGCCGAGGTCACCTTTAAGACCACCGCAGGCGACGATATCGTTGTCTACACCACCCGTCCCGACACGCTGTTCGGCGCGACCTATATGGTACTTTCTCCCGAGCATGAGCATGTCACCAAGTGGCAGAATATGATCGAAAATGCCGACGAGGTCAACGCCTATGTCGCCGAGGCTGCAAAGAAGTCCGACTTTGAACGCAGCGAGCTCAACAAGGAAAAGACCGGCGTCGAGATAAAGGGCATCAAGGGCATAAATCCCGTAAACGGCAAGCAGATACCCATTTTCATTTCCGATTATGTTCTTGTGACATACGGCACGGGCGCTATTATGGCAGTTCCCGCACACGATGACCGTGACTGGGAGTTTGCAAAGAAGTTCGGCTGTGAGATCATCGAGGTCGTCGAGGGCGGCGATATTGAAAAGGAAGCCTTCACCCTCAAGGACGATACCGGCATCATGGTAAACTCGGAGTTCCTCAACGGCATGACCGTCAAGGAAGCCATCCCCGCCATGAAAAAATGGCTTGTCGAAAACGGCATCGGCACAGAGAAAGTAAACTACAAGCTGCGTGACTGGGTGTTTAGCCGTCAGCGTTACTGGGGTGAGCCTATTCCTCTTGTCAACTGCCCGAAGTGCGGCTGGGTACCTCTGCCGGAGGATCAACTGCCTTTGGTTCTGCCTCAGGTGGAAAGCTATGAGCCAACCGATGACGGCGAAAGCCCGCTCAGCAAAATGACCGACTGGGTCAACACCACCTGCCCCTGCTGCGGCGGTCCGGCCAAGCGTGAGACGGACACCATGCCTCAGTGGGCAGGCTCCAGCTGGTATTTCCTGCGTTATATGGATCCCCACAATGATAAAGCGCTGGCCTCAAAGGAAGCCATTGATTATTGGGCACCCGTTGATTGGTACAACGGCGGCATGGAGCATACCACTCTGCATCTGCTGTATTCCCGCTTCTGGCACAAGTTCCTGTACGATATCGGCGTTGTCAACACCAAGGAGCCTTACGCCAAGCGCACGAGCCACGGCATGATCCTTGGCGAAGGCGGCGAAAAGATGTCCAAGTCAAGGGGTAATGTCGTTAACCCCAACGACATCGTTGCGCAGTACGGCGCTGATACCCTGCGTCTGCACATAATGTTCATCGGCGACTTTGAGAAGGCCGTTACATGGTCTAACGATGCCGTCAAGGGCTCAAAGCGCTTCCTAGACCGTTGCTGGAACCTCATGGACATGTGCTCCGATTCCGAGGATTATTCCAAGAAGAACGAGAGCATTATCCATAAGACCATCAAAAAGGTCGGCAGCGACATTGACGAGCTGAAGATGAACACGGCGATTGCCGCACTCATGACCATGGTCAACGAGTTCTACACAAACGGCTGCACCCGTGGCGAGGTCAAGACCCTGCTCGAGCTTCTCAGCCCCTTTGCACCGCACATCGCAGAGGAAATGTGGGAGCTCATGGGCTATGCCAAGTCCGAGGGCAAGATGGCCATGCAGATGCCGTGGCCGAAGTATGACGAGGCCAAGACCGTCGATACCGAGCGTGAGATGGCCGTTCAGGTAAACGGTAAGCTCAAGACCACCATCGTAGTTCCCGCCGACTCCGAGGACAGCGTCATCATCGATGCCGCCTGCGCAGACGAGAAGATCAAGCGCCTGATGGAGGGCAAGCAGCTTTTCAAGACCATCGTCGTAAAGAATAAGCTTGTTAACCTGATTATCAAATAATTTTATTGACATTACAGCCAAGAATGAGTATAATATCATTCGTTAAGCCAAGAATTTGGCCCTTAAAGCGTCGAAAGGCGTTAATGGAGGGAGTGAAATAAATGTCTGAAATCTATGTCAAGGAAAATGAATCTCTGGACAATGCTCTTAAGAGATTTAAGCGCAGCTGCGCAAAGGCAGGCGTTCTGGCCGACCTCAGAAAGAAGGAGTACTACCAGAGCCCCAGCGTAAGGCGCCGCAAGAAGAGCGAAGCTGCTCGCAAGAACAAGAATAAGAGATATTATTGATTTTACGAAAAATCCCGTACCTGTCGGTACGGGATTTTTTCTTTATATAGCATCCATCTCACTTAGCACCCTGCAAACGCCGTCAAAGGCTTTTTCGGCGGCGAAGCGGACATTCTTTTCAAAGCTGCCGAGACCGGCTTCGTCCTCGGTGTCGGATATTGCACGGATGCAGTTAAACGGAACGCCAAGCAAAAAGCAGGCGTGCGCAGCAGCGGCGGTCTCCATATCGCAGCACAGCGGGTCAAAACGCTCGATAATGCTCTCACGGCCATCGTCTGCTATGAACACATCGCCCGTGACCGTTCTGCCGCAGCGCATACCGGCAGCTCTGCCAATCGAAACGACATCCTCTGCGCACTTAAAATCAGGGTCGATACCTTCGGGATGGTAGTCACATATAAGCTGCGGGTCAAGGTCGTGATAGATGCAGTCTGACACCATGACGCAGTCACCGATGTGCAGCCCCTTTGCGATAGCTCCGGCAGCACCGGACATTATCACACGCTCGCAATTTAAGCTGCGAACGAGCGTCGATGTGCCAATCGCGGCGTTAACCTTACCGATTCCGCAAAAAAGTACGGCGACCTCCTTGGCGCAAAGCGTGCCTTCAATTACCTTCGCACCGCACACGGTGCGGACATCACCGCCCAGTGCTTTTCTGTACGGCTCAAACTCCGGCGCACAGGCGCATAAAATGCCTATCTTCATCACTCGACCTCCCACGGCAGCTCCACGACCGTCATCTCATGTCCGACGGCAGGGAGGAGCTTACCCGTCATATCGGACATCTTAAACCGCAGCGTCGAGGTATTGATGCACGGATGGCAGCCGATAAACTCGTCCTTTAGCAGGTCTGCATCGACCAAAAGCTTAACACAGTTCTCCGTGTCGTTCATAAGCCCAAGCACGCTTACCGAACCCGGGGTGATATCAAGAAATTTCTCCATATGTTCGGCGCTTCCGAAGCTTAAACGGGCAGAACCTATCTGCTTAGACAGAAGCTTCGTCTTAAACGGCTTGTCGCCCGGCATGAGCAGCAGATAAAAATCGGTCTGCTGCCGGTTCGTGAGAAACAGATTCTTGCAAATGGATGCGCAGAGCACCTTCTCTATCGCGTGGCACGCCTCTATGGTGTCGGCGTGTTCGTGGTCAACTCGGTCGTATTCAATACCGAGTCTGTCGAGCAGCTCATAGCAGCGCTGCTCCTTAGGCAGACGCTCGGAAGCATTCTCCGGCCTGCCGGTCAATAATTTGCCCTTAGTCATATCTTACCTCTTGTTTGTCGGCAACCAAATTTTCTGCTGCTCGGCTGCCTTTATAAGCTCATCACGGAAGTCCGGGTGAGCAATGCTTATAAGCGCCTCGGCGCGCTCCCAAGTCGAGCGTCCGGCAAGGTTCACAACACCGTACTCCGTCGCAATGTAGTATGCCTGACTTCTCGGCGTCGTGACGATATCGCCGCTGAGCGTTGGCACGATGCGGCTTTTAAGTTCGCCTGACTTAGTTTTGAATGTACTTGTCATGCACAAAAACGCCTTACCGCCACGGCTCATTGTTGCACCGGTTAAGAAATCGAGCTGACCGCCGGTGCCGCTTATCTGCCTTGTGCCGACGCTTTCCGAGCAGACTTGACCGTACACATCGGCGGTGAGGCAGCCGTTTATGGATATCATGTTGTCGTGCTGAGCGATGATCTGCGGGTCGTTGACATACGAAAGGGGACAGCCCACAACGCCCGGGTTATCGTCCACCCAGTCGTACAGCTCACGGCTGCCGATGGCGATACCGAGCACGCCTTTGTTTTGGTTTATCGTCTTTCTGCGATTAGTGAGCTTGCCCTGTTTGAACATTTCAAGATACCCATCCGAGCAAAGCTCCGTGTGCATGCCGAGATCTTTGAGGTCGGACTTTGCTATTAGCTCGCCAAGAGCATTCGGCATGCCGCCGATGCCGAGCTGCACCGTTGCACCGTCAACAATGTGCGGCAGAATATATGACGCAATACACTTGTCCTCCTGCGTGGGAGCGGGATTTTTCATCTCGTAAAGCGGCGGGTTATCGCTTTCAACAATGTAGTCGACCTCGGAAATGTGTATCGCCTCGTCAAAGCCGCCGCGTATGCGGGGCACATTTTCGTTCACCTCAACGATGACGATTTTACTCTTGTCGGCAATGCACTTTGAAACGCCGACCGAGCCGCCAAAATAAAAATATCCGTGCTTATCCATGGGCGAAACGGTCACCATGCAGACATCCGCCTCAAGAAAGTTCTTGTAGTACCAGGCGAGATTTCTGAAAACCATCGGCGTGAAAAATGCCTGTCCCTGGTCGCAGAGCTTTCGCTCGTAGCCAGAGCAGTGCCAGGTGTTGTACACAAAATGCTCAAGCGTGGGGTCGCACTCGGCGACATGGATAGGCCCGAATATCAGGTCACCCCTTATCTTGACATTTCTCAGCTCGTCCCGTCTTTCGGAAAGCGCCTTGTCGAGCGTCGGAGGATAGCCGACATTCGTTGTATACTCGACCCAATCGCCGCTTTTGACGCACTCAACGGCCTCGTGCGCCGTGCACAGCTTAGACCTGTATTCGCTCAAATAGTCCATATCGATACTCCTGAAATATGATAGCCATATTATCGCACATATCGCCGGGATACGCAAGCGATTGAAAAACTAAAACGGATATATTATAATAGCTGCATCAATCCTTAGAGGTGTAGTATGAAGCTCAAGCTATGCGATGCAAAAAGCCTTGATATCGTAAAAACCTTTGAATGCGGCCAGTGCTTTCGCTGGAACGCTAACGATAAGGGCGTGTATACCGGTGTCGTCGGCAGATACCTTGCTGAGGTTGAGACGGTAGACAATGAAGTTTACATAACATCTGATGCTCCGGCTGAAATGTGGGCAGACTACTTCGACCTTGCGACCGACTATGCCGCCGTGAGTGCAGACTTCACGGGCGAGTACCTGCACGAGTGCATCGACTACGGCATGGGCATACGCATTCTGCGTCAGGATAGCTGGGAGGCGCTGTGCTCGTTTATCATTTCCCAATGCAATAACATAACCCGCATAAAGGGCATCGTTGAGCGCCTGTGCGAGCAATTCGGCGATAAATGCGAGACAAACGGCGTGGGCTACTACACCTTTCCGAGCGCCGAACGACTTGCAGCCCTCCGGCCGTCCGACCTTTCGGGGATAAGAGCCGGTTACAGAGCCGAGTATATCATAGCCGCCGCCCGAGCCGTCACAACAGGCGAGCTCGACCTTGATGCGCTCAAGACCTGCGACTACCGTGAGGCGATAAAGACCCTGCGGCAGATACGGGGCGTGGGCGAAAAGGTCGCAAACTGCGTGGTGCTGTTTGGGCTTTACCACATGGAGGCGTTCCCCATAGATGTGTGGATGAAGCGAGCGCTCAAGGAGCATTTTCCGGCAGATTTTGACCCGACGAGCCTCGGCGCATACGCAGGACTTGCTCAGCAATACATTTTCTATTACTCAAGAAGCGGAGGTAAATGACCATGGAATATAAGCTTTTAGCCGCCGACATGGACGGCACGGCCTTGAACGATAACAAAAACCTCGGTGAACGCACCGTCAAGGCAATGGAGCGAGCCATAGCAAGCGGAAAAACGGTCTTGTTTTCAACAGGCCGAAGCATCAGCCTCGTTAAGCCCTATATCGACATGGTCCACGGCATGCGCTACGCCGTGACAGCAAGCGGAGCGTCGGTTTTAGACCTTGAGACAGGGGAGAAGCTTCTCCACAAGGCCATCGACCCCGAGACGGTGAAATACATCATTGCGCAGGCGAGCGGGCGCTATGTCATGCCCGTCATGTTTATAAACGACAAAAGCTACGGCAGCCGCTGGTGCGTAGATCACTGCGCAGACTTCGGCCTTGACACCTATGGGCCGATCTACCGTCGGCACATGAACATCGCCGACGATGTCTTTGCAATGTACATGGAAAACCCCGAGCCGGTCGAGAAGTTCAATCTCTTTTTCGCAAACGATTACGAGGCTGCCGAGGTGTTGGAAAAGCTGCGTGAGCTGCCCTTGACCTTCACCTGCGTGACGGACAGTTCGCTTGAGATAAACGCAAGCGGCGTGAGCAAGGCCGAGGGGCTCAAGACCCTGTGCGCAAGACTCGCTATTGAGCCTGCCGAATGCATAGCCGTGGGCGACTCGGAAAACGACGAGCCTATGCTTAAGCTATGCGGCTTAAGCGCAGCAACGGCAAATGCAACGGATAAGGTCAAGGCAATGGCGGATGTCCTTGCGCCCGACTGCAATAATGACCCTGTGGCGCAAATTATCGACGAATATTTACTTGCTTAGAATATTTATGTGTAGTATAATAAACAGATAAAATAGGAAAAGAAGTGGCTGAAAATGGACGAGAAAATTTTGCAGCTTAAAAAGTGGATAGATGAAAGCGACAATGTCGTGTTTTTCGGCGGGGCGGGCGTGTCCACCGAAAGCGGAATACCCGACTTCCGCAGTGTCGACGGCCTGTACAATCAGAAGTACAAATACCCTCCCGAGACGATTTTGAGTCACACATTTTTTACGAGGTACCCTGAGGAATACTACAAGTTCCACAGGGAAAAGCTCGTTGTTGATGGCGTTAAGCCCAATGCGGCGCACTTAAAGCTTGCCGAGCTTGAACGGCAGGGAAAGCTCAGGGCAGTCGTCACGCAGAATATAGACGGGCTTCATCAGGCGGCAGGCAGCAAAAATGTTCTGGAGCTTCACGGCAGCATATTGAGAAGCTACTGCTCGGCCTGCCACAGGCCGTACCCCGCCGACAAGGTGAACCACGGCGAGGGCGTTCCAAGATGCATATGCGGCGGCGTTATAAGGCCGGATATCGTGCTTTACGAAGAGCCGCTTGACGATAGGGTAGTAAGCGAGGCAATTAAATGCATATCCGAGGCTGAGGTGCTCATCATAGGCGGCACTTCCCTGAATGTGTATCCGGCTGCGGGGCTGATAAATTATTACCGTGGAAATAAGCTTGCGCTCGTCAATTTGAGCAGCACCCCTTACGACAGCGAGGCTGACCTTGTTATCCATGAAAAAATAGGAAAGGTGTTCAGCCAGATTTGAACAGAGTAGATGTTCTGGGAGTCGGTATCGACGACCTGACAATGAAAGAGGCGGTCGACCGTGCGCTAATGCTCATTTTAGAGCACCGATGCGCATACATGGTGACCCCCAATCCCGAAATAGTCATGGCTGCGTGGGATGACCCCGAGGTCGCCGAGGCAATAAAAAACGCAGACCTTGTTATCCCCGACGGTACGGGCGTCATGCAGGCGGCGAGAATACTCAAAACGCCGCTCAAGGAGCATTTGCCGGGTATCGACGCTGCAACGGAGATATTGAAGCGCCTTGCCGATAACGGCGGCTCGGTGTTCCTTTTCGGAGCCCGCCCCGGTGTTGCCGAAAAGGCGGCCGAACGCATGAAGCTGCGCTTCCCGGGACTTATAGTCTGCGGCACGAACGACGGGTACGGCAGCGATGATGCGGCGGTCGTTTCAAAGATAAACGCCGCAAGGCCGGACTTTGTCATGGTCTGCCTCGGAGTCCCGAAGCAGGAAAAATGGATGGCAAAGCACGCAGGTAAGCTTGATACAGGACTTATGGCGGGACTTGGCGGTACGCTCGATGTATTCTCCGGTCAGGCAAGGCGAGCGCCGGCGATATGGCAGAAGCTCAATTTGGAGTGGCTTTACCGCTGCTTTGAAGAGCCCAAGCGCTTCAGAAAGATAAAAAAGCTTCCGCAGTTCATTTTTAGAGCGTGGCGGAAGAGATTAGGAATAAAGTGATGGAAAAAGGAAAGCTCATAGTATTTGAGGGTATAGACGGCAGCGGCAAATCCGCTCACTATAAGCGCGTGTGCCAGCGGCTGGAGAACGAGGGAATAGAGTATGATCACATCGTTTTCCCCAGATACGATAACGAAAGCTCGGCACTTATCAGAATGTATCTCGGCGGTGAGTTCGGCGATAATCCGGCGGATGTCAACGCCTACACGGCCTCGACTTTTTATGCCGTTGACCGCTTTGCCTCATATCGCAAGGATTGGGGCAAGATATATAATGCAGGGGGATTTATCCTCTCGGACAGATATACGACTTCAAATGCCGTGCATCAGGGCGCAAAGCTGCCTGACGAGGAGCTTGGTGAGTTCTTCAAGTGGCTGTATGACCTTGAGCATGTAAAGATGGGGCTTCCCGTGCCCGACCTTGTCATCTACCTTGATGTCGATGTCGAGACCTCACTTGCGAGAATGCGCCACCGGCAGGAAAAGACCAACACCAGCGCCGATATCCACGAGAAGGACATTAAATACCTCGAAAACTGCCTGCGTGTGGCCGACAAGGCCGCCGATTACTACGGCTGGACGAGGATAGCTTATAAGACTGACGGCGTTGAACGCAGCATTGAGGATAAGCATGAGGAGATCTATTCCATCATCAAAGCCGCACTGTGATAAGCACCTGCTTCGCACAAAAAAACACGGCGAGCTTGAGACTCTGCCGCAAAGCTATATAGACAAAAGCGACGCCGCCATCGAGGCAAAGCTTCTGAGCCTGCCGGAGTATCTTAACGCAAAGCATGTTCTTATATATTTCAGCATCGGCAGGGAGGTCAAAACGCAGGGGATCATCTCCCATGCGCTTGCTGCCGGAAAGCCGGTCGCACTTCCGGTGTGTGAAAATAGCTGTAAAATGAGCTTTCGGCTCGTTTCGGATCTAAGCGAGCTTCGCTCCGGCAAGTTCGGCATCCCCGAGCCTGTGCCCGATGCGCCGGAGCTTGCGCCCCAGGCCGGCGATATCGTGATAGTGCCCGCACTATGCTGCGATGAAAACGGCGACAGATTAGGCCACGGAGCGGGGTACTATGACCGCTATCTTGCCGAGCATGACTGCTTCACCGTCTGCCTTTGCAGAAAGCGGATGCTTGAGAGCTTTATCCCGACAGAGCCTACCGATGTTGCGGTGAGCTTAGTCTTAACGGAATAAAAAAAGGCTCCCGAAGGAGCCCGGCTATGGTACCTTAGTTGCAGCCGCAGCCACAGCCGCAGCCGTTGTCGTTGTTGTTCGAGCAGCCGCAGCCGTTGCCGCAGCCGCAGAACAGAATGAGCAGGATAATGATTATCCAGAAGCAGCTGTTATTTCCATTGTTGCAGAACATAGTTTTGACCTTTCTCCGCACTAAGAAATTCCGTGATCGTTGTCCGGTGCGGCGGACGAAATGATGCGGCAAATCAGCAGTCGATACACAGAAAACCTGTGTCTGAAACATAATATGCAAATCACTTATCAGCGGTTACAGCGCAAGGACCCACCGTGACCGCAAGAAGGGGAACCATATGAACGAAAAGAAAAACGATAATGCAAAGAAGGACACAAGCGGCAAGATGAATGTCAAAATGTCCTCCGAGACAGGCCATGCCCAAACTCCGGTGAATAACGCCGGAAAGAAGAGCAAAACCAAATTCGGCGGACTGATGTACTTCATTTTCGTCGTCAGCGTGAGCGTCATTTTGGCGTGCCTTGCGTGGTCTGCGGCGACGGATGTGTTGGCGCTCAAGTCCGATGATGTGCAGGCGACGATCGTTCTTGAAAAGGACTCGTTCGAGTATTCCGAGAAAACCGAAAAGGACGACGACGGCAAGGAGGTCAAGAAAAAGACTCACACCGCCGATATAAACTATGTGGCCGACAAGCTCAAGGACGCAGGTATCATCAAATATAAGTGGCTGTTCAAGCTCTACTGCGGCTTCTCAAATGCCGACGCAAAGCTTGACCCGGGCACGTATGAACTCAAGTCAAGCTATGATTACCGTGCGCTCATCATGAAGATGCAGACAGGCTCCGGCGCAATGGTCGCTCTCAAGATAACCTTCCCTGAGGGCTACACCATGCATGATATCTTCAAAAAGCTTGATGCCGAGGGCGTTTGCGACTATGACGATCTTATGGACGCAGCGGCGAATGCGACCTTTAACTATTCCTTCCTTGACGGCATAAAAAAGGGCGATGCCAGCCGCCTTGAGGGCTTCCTTTTCCCGGACACCTATGAGTTCTACGAGGGTATGCCCGCCTCCAGTGCAATCAACAAGCTGCTTGAGACCTTCCATTACAAGATGACTGCCGAAATGCTTGATTGGCAGAAGGAAAGCGGCTACAGTATGCGTGAGATAATCACCATCGCATCCATGATCGAGAAGGAAGCGTCGGATAACGCCGACCGTTACAAGATCGCGTCCGTCATTTACAACCGCCTTAGCAAGGATTGGCCGCTTCAGATAGACTCGACCTCACTGTACGAGTACCCCGACCACAAGGGCGCACCGACAAAGGATATGCTTCAGAAGGACTCGCCCTACAACACCCGTATAAAGAAGGGCCTGCCGCCAACACCGATATGCTCTCCGGGCTTATCGTCCATCAAGGCGGCGCTCCAGCCGGACAAGACCAACTATATGTTCTATGCGCTCAATTCGTCTACCGGCAGCCACGAATATTTCACCAGCAGCGGCGCATTTGAGGCCTTCGTAGCAAAACAGGATTATGATTAAGCCGAAGATAGAACTACTTGCACCGGCAGGTGACTTCGAGCGCCTTGAAATGGCGCTGCACTACGGTGCCGATGCCGTGTATCTTGCAGGTACACAGTTCGGGATGCGGGCGTCTGCCGGTAATTTCACCTTTCCCGAGCTGAGTAAAGCGACAAAGCTTGCCCACGCAAACGGCACGGCGGTGCACATGACCTGCAACACCTTGCCGAGGGAGGACGAGCTTTCGCAGCTTCCGGAGTTTTTGGAGCAGGCGCAGGATGCCGGCGTTGATGCGTTCATAATCGCAGACCTCGGCGTGATGGCGGCGGCCAAAAAGTATGCCCCCAAGGTGTCGAGACATGTCAGCACCCAGCTCGGCGTTATAAACAGCGCAACGGCCAATGTGCTGTTTGACATGGGAGCCGACCGTGTCGTTTTGGCACGGGAAACGCCCATGGAGGATATCCGAAAGATTCGGGCCAACACCCCCAAGGAGCTTGAGATAGAAGCCTTTGTGCATGGCGCTATGTGCGTGTCGTTTTCCGGACGCTGCCTGCTGTCAAACTATTTGACCGGCAGGGACGCAAACCGGGGAGCGTGCGCTCAGCCCTGCCGATGGAAATATCACCTTGTCGAGGAAAAACGCCCGGGCGAGTATTTCGAGATAAGCGAGGATAAGGGCACTTACATCATGAACTCCCGTGACATGTGCATGATTGAGCACATCCCCGAGCTTATAGATGCGGGCGTGACGAGCTTCAAGATAGAGGGCAGAATGAAATCTGCCTACTATGCCGCCGCCGTCACGAATGCCTACCGCCATGCGATAGATTATGCCCTGAAGGGCGAGGCGCTCCCGAAGGTGTGGATAGATGAGCTTAATAAGGTCAGCCACCGACCCTATTGCACCGGCTTTTACTACGGCGACCCGGGTCAGCACTTTGCCGAGGCGAGCTATTTTTCCGATGCCTATGTCTGTGCAGTCGTCGAGGATTGCGCCGATGACGGCTTTGCCGAGCTTACGCAGCGCAACCGCTTCTGCGTGGGCGACATGGTGGAGCTGCTGACAAACGAGGGCGAGCCGATATCATTTGCCGTGACCGAGCTTTGGGACGAAAACGGCGAAGCAATAACAGCAACGCCCCACGCAATGATGAAGTTTAAAATGCGCCTGCCGGTTAATTGCAGTGCGCTGTCAATACTCAGAAGGATAAAGTAGGAGGAGATAAAGATGAAAGCATTTGGACTTAACGAACTTAGAGAGATGTTCCTCTCGTTTTTTGAAAGCAAGGGTCATAAGCGCCTGCCCAGCTTCTCACTGATACCGCATAACGACGCAAGTCTTTTGCTCATAAACTCCGGCATGGCGCCCATGAAGCCTTACTTCAAGGGTGAAGCCGTACCGCCCAGCAAGCGTGTCTGCACCTGCCAGAAGTGCATCCGCACCGGCGATATCGAGAATATCGGTAAGACTGCAAGACACGGCACTTATTTTGAAATGCTCGGCAACTTCTCCTTCGGCGATTATTTCAAGAAGGAAGCTATTGCATACAGCTGGGAGTTTCTTACCAGCCCCGAGTGGGTCGGCATAGACCCCGACAGACTGTACCCGTCCGTTTATGTCGATGACGACGAGGCATGGGAGATCTGGAACAAGCAGATCGGTATTCCTGCAGAGCGCATCTTCCGCTTCGGCAAGGATGATAACTTCTGGGAGCACGGCTCCGGCCCGTGCGGCCCCTGCTCGGAGATATACTATGACCGTGGCGAGAAGTACGGCTGCGGCAAGCCCGACTGCACCGTCGGCTGCGACTGCGATCGTTACATCGAGGTATGGAACAATGTTTTCAGCCAGTTTGATAACGACGGCGAGGGTCACTACTCCGACCTTGTTCAGAAGAATATCGACACCGGCATGGGACTTGAGCGCCTTGCTGTCGTGTGCCAGGGCGTTGACTCGCTGTTTGATGTCGACACCGTTATGAACATCACCCACAAGGTGTCCGAGATAACCGGCGCATTCTACGGCAAGAGCCACAAGATGGATGTCTCCCTGCGTGTCATCACCGACCATATCCGCAGTGCAACATTCATGATCTGCGACGGCGTTCTGCCTTCAAACGAGGGCAGGGGCTATGTTCTGCGCCGCCTGCTGCGTCGTGCTGCCCGCCACGGCAAGCTTCTCGGCGTTAATAAGCCCTTCCTTTATGAGATAGTTGACACAGTTATCCATGAAAACGAGTGCCAGTACCCCGAGCTTCGTGAGAAGCAGGAGTACATTACCCGTGTTATCAAGAGCGAGGAGGAAAACTTCGCAAAGACCATCGATGCCGGTATGCAGATATTTGCCTCCATCCTTGCCGAGCACAAGGCAAAGGGCGAGAGCGTGTTCTCCGGCGCCGATGCATTCAAGCTCTACGACACCTACGGCTTCCCCGTGGATCTTACGCTTGAGATGGTCGAGGATGAGGGCATGACGCTCGATACCGATGAGTTTGACAGGCTCATGCAGGAGCAGAGAGTTCGTGCAAGAAAGGCTCGTGAGGCACTCGGCGACCTCGGCTGGGCAGGCATTGATCTCGGCCTTGACACCACACCCACGAAGTTCACCGGTTACGACAAGACCACCGATCAGGGCACAGTGCTCGCACTTGTATACGCCGATGAGCTTGCTTCCGAGATACCCGAGGGCTGCGAGGGCATTGTCGTTCTCGACAAGACCCCGTTCTACGCCGAAATGGGCGGCCAGCTTGCCGACACCGGCGATATCGGCTTCTGCCTTGAGGATGTTTCCGAGGGCAGGTTCACCCGCTTTGAGGTCACGAATGTCAAGAAGGACAAAGGTAACAAGTACCTGCATTACGGTGTTATGAAGTCCGGCACGCTCAATGTCGGCGACGAGGTCATTGCAACTGTTGACACCGAGCACCGCAAGGCCGTGTCCAGAGCTCACTCGGCAACCCATCTTCTGCACAGCGCACTGCGTCAGGTTCTCGGCGACCATGTCCATCAGGCGGGCTCTCTCGTCGATGCCGACAAGCTGCGCTTTGACTTCACGCACTTTAACGCTCTCACGCCCGAGGAGCTGACGGCTGTCGAAAACTCCGTCAATGAAGCCATCCTCGACGGCATGGATATAGTCACAAAGGAAATGAGCATCGATGAGGCCAAAAAGCTTGGCGCAACGGCACTTTTCGGTGAAAAGTACGGCGATGTCGTCAGAGTAGTCACCATGGGCGACTATAGCATGGAGCTGTGCGGCGGCACGCATCTCGATAACACCGCAAAGGTCGGCTCGTTCCACATCCTCAGCGAAAGCTCCATCGCAAGCGGCGTTCGCAGAATCGAGGCCGTCACCGGTAAGGAGTTCCTGCGTATGGCAAATGAGGCAAACCTCAAGCTTGCCAAGGCAGCTGAGCTTTTGAAGACCAAGCCCTCCGACCTTTTGGCAAAGACCGAGAGCTTCGTGTCCGAGATGAAGGAAATGCGCCAGAATGTCGAGCACCTGAAGGATAAGCTCCTGTACGGCGATGTTGAGCGCTTCCTGTTTGCCGCAAAGCAGATAGGCGGACTTAGCGTCCTGACCGCAACCCGCACCGATCTCAGCGCAAACGATCTCAGAAAGATCGGCGACTTCCTGCGAGATAAGGCCCCCAAGGTCGTTGCCGTACTTGCAACGATAAACGATAATAAGGTGACCTTCGTTGCATCCTGCGGTGCCGAAGCTGTTGCACAGGGTGTCAAGGCTGGCGAGCTTGTCCGCTTTGTGTCTGCCGTTGCAGGCGGTAAGGGCGGCGGCAAGCCGGATTCCGCAATGGGCGGCGGCAGCGATGTGCTCAAGACCGATAACGCACTTGCCGTTGTTGACGATTTTGTTGCCGAAAAATTAGGCATATGAGTGAAAGGAGAAAACCATGAACGATTGTCTGTTTTGCAAGATCATAGCCGGGGAGATACCATCGACAAAGGTGTATGAGGACGAGTATGTTTTCGCTTTCCGTGATATAAACCCGCAGGCGCCTGTGCATATTCTTGTACTGCCCAAGCAGCACATCTGCTGTGCCGACGAGATAAATGCAGATAACTCCGCACTGGTTGCAAAGTGCTTCGAGGCAATTGCAAAGATAGCAAAGGCAGAGGGACTCACCAACGGCTACCGTGTCGTCAATAATTGTGGCGAGGACGGCGGCCAGACCGTCAAGCACCTGCATTTCCACATCCTCGGCGGCAAAAAGCTCGGCGAGACTATGGTGTAAAAATTGAAAGCAGAAAGCCCCCTGTGACTTTCTGCTTTTTTGATTAGATAGAATAAGCATTAGTGGTGACAAGGATATGAGAAGCGTCAGGATGCTGGCGGCCTTTTCGATTGGGTTTGGTATTTCCGTATTTGCAGCGCACTATGCTTTGCCGTGTTGTCATCTCATGACCGCGGCCATAGTGGCGGCGGTCACGGCAGCGTGCGGCCTGCTGTTCAAGGGGAATACAAGAAAATGCATTATACTTGCGGCGCTTGCCGCTGCAATAGGCTTTGCAGGCTATAAAATTCATTATGACAGCACGGTGACACCGTGCGAAGCGCTTGTCGGCAAGACCCTGACCGTTGATGCGCAGGTGCTTGATTATCCGACAAATTACGATAATTGCAGCCGTATGTATGTTAAGCTCACGGGAGATGACATCCCGCATGTCAAGGCGGCGGTCTATGATTATGACAAGCAGCTACCGAATGTTGAACCGGGAGACAGGCTTCGGGCGACGGTACGCTTCCGCTCGGCGGTAAACAAATACGGCGAAGAGGTAGACAATTATATATCCGCCGACACCTATACTGTCGGCAATCTTGAACAAGCGAAGATGATATCCCACGGCAGCTCGTTAAAATTCCTGCCCCAACGGATAGGCAAAGCCCTGCGCACGCAGATAAAAAGCGTGTTTCCGCAGGATGCTTCGCCGTTCATGCTGGCGCTGCTGACCGGCGACAGGAGCGAGTATTACAAGGACGATGCGCTGTATTCTGCAATGGGCGTCTCGGGACTTGCACATGCCGTTGCCATTTCGGGCATGCATGTGTCGTTTTTAGTTGCGTTTTTGCAGCTCGTCATGGGTAAAAGCCGAAGGACATCCGTGCTGTGCCTGACGCTCATCTGGGCGTTTGTTATCATGTCCGGCTCGTCGCACTCGGCGGTCAGAGCGGGCATAATGCTCTCGGTCTTCCTGCTTGCACCCGTGTTCGGCAGAGAAAGCGACCGCACGACGAGCCTGTGCTTTGCTCTTGCACTCATTTTAGCAGCAAACCCCTTTGCAGCCGGAAGTGTCTCGCTCCAGCTGTCGTTTGCGGCCATGGCGGGCATATATCTGTTCGCACAGCCTGTGTTTGACTGGCTGAACAGTCGTTTACCCGGCAAGGGCAGACTGCGCAGCTATCTCATCGGCTCGCTGTCAAGCTCGCTAAGCGTCACGGTGTTTTCGGTGCCGCTGATTGCCGTGCACTTCGGCTATGTTTCACTTTTAATGGCGGTAACGAACATCCTCTGTCTGTGGGCGGTGTCGGTGCTCTTTGTTGGCGGTTACGCCGTGTGTCTAATAGGTTTTGCAGTCAAACCGCTTGCGGTCTTGGCAGCAGACGGCCTTGCATACCTTGTGCGGTATATCGTCTTCATTGTCAAAGGACTTGCACGCCTGCCGTATTCGGCAGTGTATACCGAGAACCTGTACGCCGTTTTGTGGCTTGCGTTCGTGTATGCCGCCTTTGCCCTGTGGTACTTTATCCGCATAAAGGGCAAGCGGTTTAATCCACTGATACCGGCTGCACTGAGCCTCATTGCACTCATCGGCGTGTTTGCGCAGACGAGAGCGGATATGCTCGCCGACAACGGCACGCTTGGAGTTATGGATGTCGGCAGCGGCCAATGCATAGCAGTGACCGAAGGCGAGCACGCAGCGGTCATCGACTGCGGCAGCAGGGGAACAATGACTAACGCCGGAAGCGAGGTAGGGCAATACCTGCTTGCAAGAGGAAGATGGGAAATTGACTGCCTCATCCTCACACACCTGCATTCTGACCACATAAACGGTGTTGTGCGGCTCATGAACACCGTAAAAGTCGATAGGCTGATTTTACCCGAGTATGTCGGCTATATAGAGGACGGCGTGTTGGAAGAACTCATAGCAGCCGCACACGATAACCATGTCAAGCTCATGTACATCTCCGAAAACACGGAGTATGATGCCGGCGGCATGAGCTTTAGACTATACGCACCGTTTGACAAGGGCGATAAGAACGAAAGAGGTATTATGTTAACCGCTGACATCGGTGGTGAGAGCATTCTAATAACCGGCGATGTGCGTGGTGCGACCGAGCGCAAGCTTGTAAAGGCACAGGATCTATCCGATACGGATATCCTCATCGTCGGTCACCACGGCTCGAAGTATTCAACGAGCGAGGAGCTTTTGAATGAAGCCGAGCCCGACAAAGCCGTGATATCCGTGGGTTATAACAACTACGGTCATCCGACAGACGAGGTGCTCAAGCGGCTCACCGAGCACGGTGTAGAGATATACAGAACCGACGAAAGCGGAAGAATAGTTATAAATTGCGGTGATTAAATGGCGAAAAAGACGAAAACCGAAGTAAAATTCAATTATGGCGAGAGTATACGCAGATTAAGGCAGACAGGCCCGCAGCGCCTGTACCTTATCTGGGGACCGGAGGATTATCTGGCAGAGCAGTACCTTGCCGAGCTGCGCAGGCTTTGCGTTGGCGACGAAGCGGACGATTTCAGCTACCGCAAGTTAAATGAGCGGGATTTTTCCGCAATTGCGCTTGCCGAGGCAATCGACTCCGTGCCGTTTCTGTCCGAGCGAAGCATGGTCGAAGTGCGTGGCGTTGACCTGAACAAGCTTTCCGAGACCGATGAGGTCATAAAGGCGATAAGCGACATTCCCGATTACTGCACCGTGGTTTTCCTGTGCGAGCCTGACTTTGAGCCGGATAAAAGGCTCAAGCTATATAAAACCTTTGCCAAAGCCGGTGTTGAGATACATGTCACTGCCCAATTAAGCGATGCGCTCATCAAATGGATAGTCAAGCGCTTTGCAGCTCAGGACAAGAGCATCGAGCTCAACGCTGCCCAGCGGCTCATCACCGTCAGCGGCGATATCATGAGCGGGCTCATTCCCGAGATAAACAAAATTGCCGCATACGCAAAGGGCGACAAGGTCACTATCGAGGATGTCAACACCGTTGCGCACCATATTCCCGAGGCCGTCGTTTTCGACATGACCGAGAGCATGGCAAGGGGTGAGTATAACGCCGCAATGTCACTTTTGGGAGAGCTGTTGGACGACAAAAACAACGAGCCCATCATGATACTTGCCGTACTCGGCAACCAGATGCGCCAGCTTTATGCGGCCTCGGTTGCCATCCAAAGCGGGCAGGGCAAGGACTATCTCATGAAAACCTGCTCACTCAAACACGATTTTGTCGCATCCAAGCTCATGACGAGTGCCCGCCGCTTCAGCCAAGCGCAGCTCAGGCGAGCTGTGGAGCTGTGCGCCGAGACGGATTACGCCATGAAAAGCAGCGGAACAGAGCCTAAGGAGCTTTTGAAGGAATGCGTCATGCGCATTGCCGCAGGTGAGGCCGATGCATAAAATTTCCGAGGTCATAGTCGTTGAGGGCAGGTATGATAAAAATACCCTCTCACAGGTCGTCGATGCCGTCATCATCGAAACGAGCGGCTTCGGCGTGTTTAACAACAAGGAAAAGCAGCAGCTTCTGCGCACACTTGCCGAAAAGCGGGGCATGATAGTCTTTACCGACTCTGACGGAGCGGGATTTGTCATACGCAATTTCATAAAAGGCTGCGTTGACCCCAAGTACCTCAAGCACGCTTATATCCCCGACATTTACGGCAAGGAGCGCCGTAAGGCCAAGGCCTCCAAGGAAGGCAAGTTGGGCGTTGAGGGCATGAAGCCCGAGGTGCTTTTGGAGGCACTCATTGCTGCCGGTGCGACCGTGGACGGCGTATCGGAGGACAAGAAAGCCACCATCACCAAGGCCGATATGTTCTCCATGGGCTACACGGGTAAGCCCGACAGCTCCAAAAGGCGTGCCGAGCTTCTAAAATCGCTCGGACTGCCCGAAAAAATGACGGGAAGCGCACTTTTGGATGTTCTGAATGTCATAATGACCCGTGATGAGTTTCTTGCTCTTGTCAATTGAGGGCGCATTGTGCTATAATACACAAGATATAGTGTTTTTGACCAAAATTTGTCCATCGGAGGAAGCATAGATGAAATGCCCGTTTTGCGGATTTCTTGAAAGTAAGGTAATCGACTCCCGTCCTGCCGAGGAGGGCTCCACCATTCGCAGACGCAGAGAATGTCTTGCGTGCCAGAAGCGCTTTACTACATATGAGATCATTGAGCATCTGCCGCTTGTCGTCGTCAAGCGGGACGGCTCACGCCAGACCTTTGACCGTGTCAAGCTCATAAACGGCATGGTGCGTGCCTGCGAAAAGCGCCCCGTGTCGCTTGCACAGCTTGAGAAGATCGCCGACGAGATCGAGCAGGAGCTGCAGAGCGCTCTTGAGCGTGAGATCAGCACCGTCGATATCGGCGAGATGGTCATGAGACGGATAAAGGAGGTCGACGAGGTCGCATATGTGCGCTTTGCTTCGGTCTACCGCAGCTTTAAGGATATAAACACCTTCATGGAGGAGCTTACAAAGCTTCTGAGCGACAAGTGATCAGAATATGCTGCCGAAGCTTAAATGCTCTATCGTGATGAGCGATTTTAGATGAGCGTCAAGCTTGCGGTAGCTTCCCTCGGCGCTTTCTGCATCCTTTGACGCAATGTCCGACAGCATATCGAAAAACGCATCCGTCGCCGAGTCTATCTCTGTGTGACGGATGAATATGTGTGTATACTCGTCCATATGAAGCCACCTGTCCGCCGCCGAGCGGAGCTGCCTGTCGGCTTTCTCAAAGTCGCCGTTTTGCGCACTCTCAAAGGCTTTTTCCGCCTCCAAGCGAAGCGAGCCTATCTTCGTGTCCATAACATGGATGTTATACAGTGAACCTAAAAACAGCGCTATGAGCAGCAGATATGCGCAGATTTCTCTGTTCATTTAGCCTGCTCCTTTCGCTGGCAGAATATCTTGCCTGTCTCGGTGAGCGTAAGCAGATACACATCCTCCGCAGATGCTGCGCCCTGATGCTTTATCTCCTTGTCAAGCCAGCTTCTGTCTCTGCCGAGCATACGCAGATTGTTGTCGAGTATCCTGCCCTCGTTGATTATAATGTGGGCGTAGCCGTCACTTCTGGCGGGGACACCGAGCTGCGATGGTGTGACCGGCTGCTCGGATTTTTGTAAAATGACATTGAGCTGACCGTTCGTTTCGAGCACCGCATATTCTATCTGCGTGGTGTCCGATAAGCCTTGGTTTCGCAGCTCCTGCATCAGCTCATCGAGCGTGAAGCGGTTTTTTTGCATTTTTTCTCGGTCTATCTTGCTGTTTTCTATGATTATCTCGGGCTTGCCGAATATGAGCTTGCGCACCTTCAGACTGCGCATGGATAGTCCGGCGATGATTATCTCGAGCGCAAACAGTGCGAATATCGGCACGAGCCCGTTTAATAGGGGAGTGCCTATATCCTGCAAGGGTGTTGCGGCAAGATCTGCGATAAGTGCGCCGACGATGAATTCCGACAGCTCCATTTCACCCAGCTGCCGTTTACCCATAATGCGCATCGATATAAGGATAGTAAAATATAATAATATTGTTCTTACAAAAATTATGGCCAATTTTATCGCCTCCGACTGATAGCTTTTCCAAGGCGGAGACGAATTATAAAGGAAGCGTATAAAAATGAAAATTATTGTTGACAGCAAAGAAGCGATAAACAAGCTTGTTTCGTCAATGGTGAAAAAGCTTGTTTCCGAAAAACCCGATGCCTGCCTTGCCTTTACGGCGGGGCGCTCGCTTGAGGGCGTTTTCGCCGAGCTTGCCTCGGATGAGACTGCCGACCTTTCCGGCTGCGAGGTATTCAATGTCTGCGAATACATAGGCGCAGACGAGAGCCTGAGCTGCGCTCATCAGCTTAATGAGGAGCTTTATTCCAAAAAAGGCATTACGAAGCTTCACAATCCGCCCGAGGAGAACCCTGAGAGCTACGACGATGAGATAGCGGCCCACAGCGGCCTTGACCTTGTCGTTCTCGGCATCGGCCTTAACGGCCATATCGGCTTTAACGAGCCTGCCACGCTATATGATACGCACACCCATGTCCAGCAGCTCACCGACAGCACAAAGCGCATGAAGGCAGACCACTTCGGCGGCGTTGAAAATGTGCCCGACATGGGCGTTACCATGGGGCTTAAAACCATATGCAGCGCCAAGAATGTTATTCTTGTTGCATTCGGCGAGGAAAAGGCAGAGATAATCCACAAGTTGGTCTACGGCAAAACGACGACTTGTGTGCCTGCCGCCATGCTCCAGATGCATATGAATATGACCCTTTGCCTTGATAAAGAGGCGGCGTCGAAGCTCGATTGAACATAAGTGGAGCATCCAAACCCCGTTTTTAAGCGGATAATAGCGCCGCAGGCCTCGTTTTGCTTATTAACAAGGCGAAAGCCTTCCTCAATCACAAAGCCTTGCCTGCGCCACACCTATCTCGCTTGAAAATCAAAGACCTCTGCCGTTGGATTTCTGCTCTTTGTCAAGGCAGAGGAGGCGGGAATACTTTCGTATTTCAAGACGATAACGCAGAAAAAGAGTAAAAAGACATGGCAGAGGCGGAGTTCGGATACTCCCCTTATGCTTAGGGAGAAAGTTATAAAGTCATGGGAAAATATTTCGGAACTGACGGCTTCCGTGGGGAAGCGAATGTTGACCTTACGGTTATGCATGCATTTGAGATAGGCCGCTATCTCGGCTGGTACTACGGCAAGGAACACAAGGCTCGTGTTGTCATCGGCAAGGACACCCGCCGTTCAAGCTATATGTTCGAGTCGGCACTGTGCGCAGGCCTTACTGCATCGGGTGCTGATGCCTATCTTCTGCATGTCACCACCACGCCCAGCGTTTCATACATCGCAAGAGCGGACGATTTTGACTGCGGCATAATGATCTCGGCAAGCCACAACCCTTATTACGACAACGGCATCAAGCTCATTAACGGCGCAGGCGAGAAGATGAGCGACGATGTGCTTGACGGCATCGAGGAGTATATCGACAAGGCAAGCTCCGGCGAGCCCGACGTTCTGCCCTACGCCAAGGGCGATAAGATAGGAAGAACGGTCGACTACGCCGCCGGCAGGAACCGCTATATCGGTTTCCTCATCTCGCTTGCTACCCGCTCGTACAAGGGCAAAAAGGTCGGCCTTGACTGCGCAAACGGCAGCACATGGATGATGGCAAAAAGCGTGTTTGACGCTCTGGGCGCCGACACCTATGTTATAAATAACAACCCCGACGGCCTCAATATCAATGTAGACTGCGGATCAACGCATATAGAGAAGATGCAGCAGTTTGTCCTCGAAAACGGACTTGATGTTGGTTTTGCCTTTGACGGCGATGCCGACCGCTGCCTTGCCGTCGACGAAAAGGGCAACATCATAACAGGCGATCATATTCTGTATGTCTGCGGCAAGTATATGCACGATTGCGGCATCTTGGGCAATAAGAAGATAGTCACGACCGTCATGTCGAACATGGGCCTCTACAAGGCGCTTGACGAGCTCGGCATCGGCTACGAAAAGACCAAGGTCGGCGACAAATATGTTGCCGAGAATATGCGTACAAACGGTCATATCCTCGGCGGCGAGCAGTCGGGACACATCATTTTCGGCCGCCTTGCAAACTCCGGTGACGGCATTCTGACCGCCATAAAGATAATGGAAGCCATGTGTGAGAGTAAGCAGCCCCTTTCGGTTCTTGCTGCTCCGGTGGTCATGTATCCGCAGCTTCTTAAAAATGTTGTCGTTGATGACAAGGACGCAACGCTCGAATGCGCCGAGGTCAAGGCGGCAGTTGCCGAGGTCGAGGCAAAGTTAGGCACCGAGGGCAGAGTGCTCCTTAGAAAAAGCGGCACGGAGCCTGTCCTGCGTGTCATGGTCGAGGCACTCACGTATGAAAAATGCGAGGAGAGCGTTGATTATATCATCGATGCAATGGCCAAGTGCGGAAGGCTCGTGAAGGTGAAATAATGCTTGAGATCAAAGAACTTTTGGACCTGACAAAGACCATAGCGGCGCCGCTTTTCGAGGGCAAGACCTACCCTTGGGAGGTGCTGCCCGATATAAAGGACTTTATCATCGAGCTTGGCAATACCCTGCCCGAGGATGAGTTTGAGCAGCGCAGCGAAAATGTATGGGTCGCAAAGGATGCAACGGTTTTTCCGTCGGCATACATCGGCAGCCCCTGCATCATCGATCACGGCGCCGAGGTGCGCCACTGCGCATTCATAAGAGGCAGCGCCATCATTGGCAAAAATACCGTCGTCGGCAACTCTACCGAGATAAAAAACTCGATACTTTTCGACAATGTCCAAGCGCCGCATTATAATTACATCGGCGATTCCGTGCTCGGCTACAAGTCGCACATGGGCGCTGGCTCGATAACGAGCAATGTCAAAAGCGACAAGACCCTTGTCGTCATCAAATCTTGCGAGGGCGAGATCGAGACAAAGCGCAAAAAGGTCGGCGCTATCCTCGGCGACGGTGTCGAGATAGGCTGCAACAGCGTTCTTAACCCCGGCACGATCCTCGGCCGAGGCGCAAGCGTTTACCCCACAAGCTGCGTTCGTGGTGTCATCCCCGAAAACGGTATTTATAAGGACAAGGATAATATCGTCATCCGCAAATAAGAAAATCAGTCGCTCTTTTTTGGGGCGGCATAAGCTGAAAAGCAAGCCGGTTTTGAACGGCTCTTTTCCGCCCGTGCTTCATAAAAAATTCCGGTAATACACAAAGTATTGCCGGAATTTTGTTATTTTGCCTGAACGAAAAATAGCTCGTTCAAAACTAAACCCGTAAAGGGCGGCATGTTCTCATCTTATACCGCCCTTGGCGACTGATTTATTATACCAAGCTTTTGTATTCGTCGCATTCCTCAACGGCATCGGGCGGGAAGAACTCCTCAACCGGGAAGCGGATGCGCCCGAACATCGTGCACGGGTCATCCTCGCTTGCACCCACGCACTCCTTCTCCGGCAGGCAATAATCATAGGCGGGGATGAGCAGCTGCGTTGTGCGCAGAAGCCTGATTATCGAAAACTGGCCGAGCGTGACATAAAGCGTCTTTTCTGCCGATGCAAACGAGAGCTCATCGTCAAAATGACTAAGTATTGCTTCGGGGATATCTCTCTGCTCGATGCCGGGATCGGAAACTGCGGTGTCGGAGAGCGTCATGTGCAGCGCAATGGGGTCTACCGCATCGACGACGGCGTAGGGCATACTGTTGTCGGCGCTGTTTACCGTGGCGTTTGACGAAAACGACTTCACACTGCCCTCACTGCCGAAGAGCATCACTCGCTTATCAAACACGGCAAGACCCGTAACGGTCTGGTTTGACGGGAACACCTCGCCGGTTACCTTGTAGAAGTATGTGACATCGACGGTGTAATAGCCTCTGTTGAGGCAGATCTCCTTAACGCTGACCTCGCACTGCAAAAGCTCGGCACAGCGGGGGCGGACGCTGAATGCGCTCTGTATCAAGGGCACCGAGTTCACGGTGGGGTAGACCCTCAGCTCCTCGACACAGTCCTTATCCCGACAGGAGTCCATTATCTTCCTTGTATCTATGCAGACGGCCTCTTTGATGCAGTCATCATTGCTAACAGGCCCCGGAACGACCCTGTCTGCCATAAACATACCTCCCTGATTGTTTTTGAAGTAAAACTTCAATACAGTGTATGCGTCGAGGGTCAAATTGTGAAGTATTCATTTACAAAAACGAAAAGCTGTATTATTATGATAGTGTACGGAGGTGCGAATATGGGAAAGAGATTTGCTTTACTTATAATTGCGGCGGAGGTCATTTTGCTTGCGGCCATGCTGCTTGCCGACTTCGGTATACTGCCGAGCCGCATCGATCCGCTTTCGACAAAGAGCATCATGATGCATCTGACGGTGGTCATTATAATAGTCGGCTCGCTTATTGCCATCAAGCGTGCGGATAAGAAATAGCGTTTACAGTTTTATAGATTTGTTGTATAATTTCAAGTGAGGAGTGATATCATGGACAGACTCGGATTTATCCACGAAAAACTCGACATTAAAATACTGATACTGTTTATACTGCGCCGCCTGCCCGGCACGGTCGACCGTGATATGCTGTCTGACTTCACCCAGTGCGACGGCGGCGTCGGATATTTTGATTTTTCCGACTGCCTGAGTGAGCTTGTCGACACCGGCCTTGTCACCGAATCGCCCGAGGGCTACCGCATAACCGAAAAGGGTGCGCAGGCGGGAGAGACCGTCGAGAGCAGTCTGCCGTTTTCCGTGCGCAAAAAGGCCGAAAAGCTCATTGCGCCCGAGGCCGAGCGGCTTCGCAGGCTATCCATGCTCACGGCCGAGCATAAGATAAAGGACGGAAACTGCATGGTCACGCTCGCCATGAACGACGGCAAGGGCGAGGTCATGCGCCTGAAGATCTTAAGCTCCGGCGAGGAGCAGGCTCAGCGCATCGAGAAAAACTTCAAGAGCAACGCAGAGGATATCTACTGCAAGCTAATAGAGCTGCTCGATAAATAATCAAAGGGTCTATCTTAAATGCCCATCATCCGATGGGCATTTTGTGTTTAGAAAGGAAGAAAAAATGAAAACTTACATTCCCGAGGGCTACAAAAGCATCCTCAGCGTTTATGACACTCAGAAGGCGATAAGCCTTTTAAAGCGCCTGTTTGAGGACAGGCTCGGTGCACTGCTGAACCTC
>HF986882.1:0-11429 GCA_000431075.1 Firmicutes bacterium CAG:555 | reverse complement strand
GGCTCGGTGCACTTCTGAACCTCTATCGAGTTTCCGCACCCCTGTTTGTCGAGGCCGACTCCGGCCTTAACGATAACCTCAACGGCTATGAGCGCCCTGTTACCTTCGATATCCTGCGCTCTGACGCAACGGCGCAGGTCGTGCAGTCGCTTGCAAAGTGGAAGCGCCTTGCACTCAAGCGTTACTGCTTCTTCCCCGGCAAGGGCCTGTACACCGACATGGACGCTATCCGCCGTGATGAGGACGAGCTTGACAACCTGCACTCTATCTATGTCGACCAGTGGGACTGGGAGAAGGTCATTCTGCCCGAAAACCGCAATCTTGATTACCTCAAGCTCACTGTTATGGACATAGTCAAGGCCGTCTGCGACACGCAGGACACCATGCAGGCTATCTACCCCCAGCTCCAGCGCCTCGGCAAGTTCGAGCGCAAGGTGTCGTTCGTTACCGCCCAGGAGCTTGAGGACATGTACCCCGACTACACCTCAAAGCAGCGTGAAAACGCCTACCTCAAGGAGCACAAGACTGCCTTCATCATCGGTATCGGCGGCGCACTGCGCTCCGGCAAGCCGCACGACGGCCGAGCTCCCGACTATGACGATTGGAGCCTGAACGGCGATATCATGTTCTGGTGCGATTGGCTCAACTGCGCAGTCGAGCTCAGCTCCATGGGCATAAGAGTTGACCCCGAGACCCTCGATAAGCAGCTTACCATCGCCCATTGCGATGACCGCCGTGAGCTTCCGTATCACAAGATGCTCCTGAACGGCGAGCTTCCGCTCACCATCGGCGGCGGTATCGGCCAATCGAGACTTTCGCTTCTGCTTCTCGGCAAGGCGCATATCGGCGAGGTGCAGGCATCCATCTGGGACGACGATACCGTCAAGCTCTGCGCCGAAAAAGGAGTCATGCTCCTGTAAAAGGCGAATAGGTATTATTGAGGAGTTTGTATGGAGCTTATTGAAATACTGAAAGTTGTAGTCCTCGGCATAGTCGAGGGCGTAACCGAGTGGCTGCCAATATCCAGCACCGGCCATATGCTGCTGGTCGATGAGTTTATCCACATGAATGTGAGCGAAAGCTTCAAGGATATGTTCTTCGTCGTCATTCAGCTCGGAGCAATATTGGCTGTCGTGATGCTGTTTTGGGACAAAATGTGGCCGTTCCAGACGAAGGATAAGTCAAAGCCGGTGATCCGCAAGGATGTGTTTTCCATGTGGTTCAAGGTCGTCGTTGCCTGCATCCCGGGCGCTATAGTTACGCTTTTGTTTGACGATTACATCGAAGCACACCTGCACACGCCCACGGTCATAGCGCTTGCACTGGTTGTGTACGGTGTTGCGTTCATCGTCATAGAAAATTGGAACATAAAACGCACACCCAAGGTACTTGCGCTTGAGGATATCTCATACAAGACTGCATTTATCATCGGCCTGTTTCAGGTGCTGTCCATAATTCCGGGCACATCACGCTCTGGCTCGACGATAATCGGAGCTCTGACCATCGGCGTGTCACGAGTGGCGGCGGCGGAGTTCACCTTTTTCCTCGCCGTACCGGTAATGATCGGCCTGTCGTTTATAAAGATACTCAAGTTCGGCTTTAGCTTCACATCCGTCGAGCTCATGACGCTCGCCATCGGCTGCGTCGTTGCGTTTTTGGTCTCGGTGCTTGTTATCAAGTTCCTGATGAGCTATATCAAAAAGCGTGACTTCAAGATCTTCGGCTGGTATCGCATCGTCCTCGGCGTAATATTACTGCTGTACTTTATGTAAAACAACGCCAAGCAAATCGTTGCAATTAAAACTTCCGTCTTAGTCGGAGGTTTTGATTGCAACGATTTTGTTTGTAAGCTCACTCATTCTCTGCTCCATAAGTGTGCCAGACCTTGTGCGCCGCATCGGCACACTGAACTGCGGGCATTCCGCATATCCCATAATAATGGGCGTGAGCAGCCAGCAGTACACGCCGGAACGCCCGTTATAGACGGCGCAATAACTCATGTTTGTGCAAGCGTGAAAAAAGTCCTCCATTATAGAAAGAGAACTTTTAAAGTTTAATATGTTTAATATAAAATAAAAACTCACGAACCTTTAAGTCCGTAAGTTGATTTCAAATGGAGCGGGTGAGGGGAATCGAACCCCCGTATTCAGCTTGGGAAGCTGATGTTCTGCCATTGAACTACACCCGCATACACTATATTATAACACCGAATTGCACGCTTGGCAAGAGCAGACATGGGTGCTTGTTTGATGTTGCATAAATTTTACCACCACGATTTTTGCAATATGCCGAAATTTTCCGGCTCAATTGACGGCAAACGCTGCATCATGGTAAAATCCATTTGTACGCACAACACTTGAATGTATATACAAGGAGGATGAGCATGAGAAAATTTAAAAGACTGCTGTGCATAGTGATAGTACTTGCACTTGCAGTAAGTCTCTTCGCATTCCCCGCATCGGCGGACAACTCGGTATCTGAGGCGGATTATCCCTTTGTTTTTGTCCACGGACTTATGGGCTGGGGCGCAAGATCGGATCTTGACCCGATAGTCCCGTACTGGGGCATGACGACCGGTAATCTTATGAAGTATCTGAACGGCAAGGGCTTTGAAAGCTACGCTGCGCAGGTCGGACCGCTCTCCGGCGCATGGGACAGAGCGTGCGAGCTCTATGCCCAGCTTACCGGCACAAGGGTCGATTACGGTATCGTCCACTCCGGCGAAAAGGATCACGATCGCTTCGGCATCACTTATGACGAGCCGCTGTTTAACGGCTGGAGCGCCGATAAGAAGATTAACCTCATCGGTCACAGCTTCGGCGGCGCAACCATCCGTATGTTCCTTGAAATTCTCACAAACGGCGCACCCGAAGAGGTCGCAGCCGCAAAGGCGGCAGGCGTTGAGGTCTCGCCGTTCTTTGAGGGCGGCAGAGGCGACTGGGTGTATTCGCTCACGGCGGTGTCCGCACCCCACAACGGCACGACCTTCATTGAAAAATGCGACATTTCCACCGATGTAGTCACAAACTTCGTGTACAATATCGGCGCATCCCTCGGCATCACCAAGTTCAAGGGCGTGTACGATCTCCAGCTTGAGCACTTCGGCATATATCAGAAGGACGGCGAGACCGACCTTGAGTACCTTATCCGTGTACTCAACGACAAGAAGTTCATGAGCCATAACGACAATGCGATATATGACCTCACCATCGACAACGCACTGAAGATAAACGACGACATCGAGATACAGGACAATGTTTATTACTTCTCCGTGACCGGCGATGCAACGCATTACAGCAAGGTCACAAAGACCGAGCTGCCCAACGCAAACATGTTCGTACTTCTCAAGCCCTTTGCACAGATGATGGGCGGCTACTATGATAAATACACGCCGGGCGGCGTGTATATCGACCGCAGCTGGCTTCCCAATGACGGCATGGTTAATGTCGTATCCGGCCTGTATCCTATTGACAGCAACTTTAACTGTCTGAAAAACGACGGAAGTCAGGGGTATGTGATATACGACGGCTACTCGGCAAAGCATTTTAAGACCGGCGTGTGGAATGTCCTGCCGACGCAGCCGTATGACCACTTGAGCATCGTCGGCGGAATTTTCTCGAATACCGCATATAAAGTCAGACCAATCTACCTTGACCTTATTGACAACATCACAAGCACTTACGACAATGTACCGGCAGTCGGCATGAAGCCGCCGAGCTTCGGCATTTGGAAGAACGGCAGCCTGTGGGGATAATTAAAAAGTGAATTAATTGAAAAACCGTGGTTTCGCCACGGTTTTTCTGTTGAAAAGGGGCTGAAATTTTAGTATAATCATAAAATAAAGATTTAATAGGGGTCAGCATTATGTCGGCATATGTTCAATTTGAAAAAGTCAGAAAAGTCTATCAGATGGGCGAGGTGCAGATCGAGGCACTGAGGGATGCCACCTTTGATATCGAAAAGGGCGAGATATGCGTCATCGTCGGCGCATCGGGCGCCGGAAAGACAACGCTTCTCAACATCATCGGCGGCATGGATAAGCTCACCTCGGGCAGGGTCATGCTCGACGGGCAGGAGATATCAAAGTACAACTCCAAGCAGCTCACGACCTACCGCAGGTACGATGTCGGCTTCGTGTTCCAGTTTTATAACCTCATCCAGAACCTGACGGCGCTTGAGAATGTCGAGCTTGCGGCACAGATATGCCGTGACCCGATGGACGCAAGAAAGGTCATCGAGCTTGTCGGCTTAAAGGACAGGGCAAACAATTTCCCCACCCAGCTTTCCGGCGGCGAGCAGCAGCGTGTTGCGATAGCCAGAGCCTTGGCGAAAAATCCAAAGCTGCTTTTGTGCGATGAGCCGACCGGCGCACTTGACTATAAGACCGGCAAGGCGGTCCTGCAGCTTTTGCAGGATTGCAGCCGAAAAAACGGCATGACCGTTGTCATCATAACGCACAATCAGGCGCTGACGGCGATGGCGGACAGGGTCGTGTCAATTAAAAGCGGCACTGTGACCGATGTTACGATAAACCCGAACCCCACACCGATTGAATTTATTGAATGGTAAGGAACGCTAAATGAACAAGCAGACGGCAAAATTGACAATAAGGGAGATAAAGGGCAGCTTCGGGCGCTACATGGCCATCTTCGCCATCATTGCGCTCGGTGCGGGACTCTTTGTCGGTCTGCGCATGTCAAAGCCGGACTTTATAAAGACCTACGACCGATATCTGCACGAGACGAATTTTTATAACTTCCGCCTTGTGTCGACCCTTGGCCTGACGCAGGACGATGTTGACGAGGTGCTGAAGCTTGACGGCGTAAAGGACGCCGAGGGCGTTGTAAGCGCAGATTTTCTGTACAATCAAGGTGACGATAAGTCCATCGTTATAGCGGCGCAGGAGATACCCGAGAAGATAAATCTCATCGACCTCAAAGCAGGCCGCATGCCGCAAAAGGGTAATGAGTGCCTTGCCGACCCGGAGATGTACACCGAGGACGATATCGGCAAAACCGTTAAGCTTTCAAAGCAAAATTCCGAGCAGACTATGGATACCTTCGCTTACGACGAGTATACAATAGTCGGCCTGACGGAGAGTGCTTTGTACATTAACCTTGAGCGTGGCTCAAGTACCCTTGGCAGCGGCAGCGTTGAGGGCTATATCTACCTTCCGTCGGACGGTTTTTCGGTCGATTACTTCACCGATATCTATGTCACCGTCGATGCCGAGGGCTATGTGTACTCGGACGAATATAAGGATAACGCCAAAACATATGTAAAGCCGCTTGAGCAGTTTATGGAAGAGCGGGCTGTCATCCGCTATAACAGCATCATCGACGAGGCAAATGAGAAGCTTGCCGACGCAAAGGCACAGTATCAGTCGGGACTTAATAAGTACGAGCCTGCCAAGGCAGAGTACGAAAGCGGCGTAAAGCAGCTCAAAACCGAGAAGGCAAACGCCGAAGCCAAGCTTGCCAAAGCTAAAAAGCAGCTTGATGATGCAGAGAAAATGCTGCAAGACCCGTCAATTCTGGACGAAAAGCAGGCGGAGCTCGATGCTGCCAAGGCAAAGCTCGACAAGGGCAAGGCAGAGTACGAAAGCGGCCTGAAGCAGTTCGAGACCCGCAGCAAGAGCGCATATCTTGTTGTCGACCGCCAGATTGAGACATATACTGATAGGGTGGAAAACCGCAAGGCCAACATAGCGCAGATCAACACTGAAATTGAAGAGCTTTATGCCGAGCTGGAAGCTGCTGAAGCAAATGGCGAAATCCTCAAGGCGGCAAGCCTCAAAACGCAGATCCGCCTAAGGCAGTCCCGGCTTGAGACGAACGAGCGGGAGCTTGAGCGTGCCGAGAAAAATTTAGCCACGGCTCAGGCCAAAAAGGCCGAAATAGATGCCGAGCTTGCACCGTATAAAAAGCAGCTTGACGATGCCAAGGCCGAGCTTGACAGCGGCTATGCGCAGGTGAACGCCGGTCAGGCCGAGCTTGACAAGGCGAGAAAACAGCTTGAGGACGCCCCGAAGCAGATAGCGCAGGGCAGGGCGCAGTACGAAAAGTCCAAACAGCAGATGGAGACCGAGTTTGCAAAGGCCGAAAAGAAGCTTGCCGCCGGCAAAAAACAGCTTGATGCGGCAAAGTCTCAGCTTGACTACGCCAAGGCGCAGCTCACCGCCGCCGAGAAGCAGATAAAGAACATGGAGCATGCCGACACTTATGTGCTCGGTCGCGACACTAATATCGGATATGTCTGCTTGTCAAGCGATATAGATGTAGTGCAGAGCGTTGCGGGTGTATTTCCGGCATTCTTCTTCCTCGTTGCGGCACTTGTGTGCCTTACGACCATGACCCGCATGATAGACGACCAGCGCACGCAGATAGGCATCATGAAGGCCCTCGGCTACAGCTCGTCGTCAATAATGCTCAAGTACATGGTTTATTCCGGAAGTGCAACGCTTTTTGGCAGCATCTTCGGCATAGCTGTCGGTGCTTTTGCGTTTCCTGCCATCGTTTGGTTCGGCTATGACATAATCTACAATTTTTCAAGCCTTGTTTTCACCATGGATTGGGCGCTCGCGTTCGGCATGGTGTGTGTGAACCTGCTTGGTATGCTTTTAGTGACATGGTTCTGCTGCGTGAAGGAACTCAGGTGCGCACCTTCGGATCTTATAAGACCCAAAGCACCCGAAGCCGGCAAGCGTATACTTTTAGAGCGCATCGGTTTTATCTGGAACCGCCTCAGCTTCATGCAGAAGGTCTCTGCGCGTAATGTTTTCCGCTACAAGAAGCGTATATTTATGATGCTTCTCGGCATCGGCGGCTGTACCGCCCTTGTCCTTACGGCGCTCGGCCTTAACGACACGATACAAGGCGTTGTCGACGAGCAGTACAGCGACATCGTTTTGTACGACTACGAGGTCTCACTTGCCTATGACATGACCGCCGACGAGCAGAAGATATTCCTTGATGATTGCGGCGATAATGTCGCTGAGGCCATGTTCCTGTACCGCACGAGCGCCGATGTCAGCGCAAACGGCTCGACAAAATCCGTGACGCTCACGGCAAGCGACGGGCAGGGGATAGGCGATTTTATAAATCTCGTGAACGACGGCGAAACGGTCGCATACCCCAAAGCGGGCGAAGCGATAATTAACTGTAATCTTGCGAGGATGATGGACATAGGTATAGGCGATGAGATAAAGCTCACCACCGCCGACATGGACACACTCACCGTTAAGGTCAGCGGCATCTTTGATAACTATGTCGATAACCTTGTGTTTGTGAACCTTGATACCTGCACGCAGCAGTGGGGCGGCGCCCCCGAGCTCAAGGCGGCGCTTCTGAAAGCCCCCGAGGGTGCGGATGTGTCGGCTTGCGGAGAGAAGATATCCTCCGTTGACGGTGTGCGTACGATGCAGATGAGCATAAGCTCAAGGGACAGGATAAGCAACATGATGTCGAGCCTTTTGTTCGTCGTTGCGATGATTATCCTTTGCGCCGGACTTCTTGCGTTTATAGTTCTGTATAACCTCACAAATATCAATATTTCCGAGCGCATTCGTGAGATAGCAACGATAAAGGTGCTGGGCTTTTATCCGCATGAGGCGGCAAGCTATGTCTTTAGGGAAAACCTCGTGCTCACGGGAATGGGAGCGCTTTTCGGGCTGCTGCTTGGTGTGGTGTTCCATGCCTTCGTTATGGACGCTATTAAGGTCGATATGATGTACTTTAAGCCTATAATCTCGCCGCTGAGCTTTGCTTTTGCCGTGCTTCTCACATTCGGCTTTGCGCTCATCGTAAATGCCATCATGCGCCGCAGAATAGATAGCATCGACATGGCAGGCGCACTCAAATCAATAGAGTGATTTGACAATCTGCCTGAAATGCATTATATTGATAAGGATATAACATTCCAATACATATTAGGATTGGGTCAAAAATGGAGAATTTGCAGGTCTTATTGCCCGGCTGGGAGACGGTGCGCTGCATCGGCAGCGGCAGCTCCGGCAAGGTCTACGAACTGAGAAAGAAAGATGAATACGGCGGAGACTTTCATTCGGCGCTCAAGGTGATATCCATCCCCTCAACTCAAAAGGAGTACGAAGAGATGGAGAGCACAATGAGCGAGTTTGCCATGCGCTCAAAGCTGCGTGACAAGGTCGAGGAGATAAGCGGAGAGTACCGTCTCATGGGCGTTTTGCGCGGCCACCCGAACATCGTCAACTGTGAGGATCAGATGATAATCCCACATGAAAACGACCTCGGCTGGGATATCTATATCCGCATGGAGCTTCTGACTTCGCTGCCGGACTATGTGCGTGAAAACGGCATGACCGTGAGCGAGGTAATTAAACTCGGCATAGATATTTGCAGTGCGCTTGAGCTGTGCCGCCAGAACAATATTATTCATAGAGATATCAAACCGCAGAATATTTTCGTCAGCAAGTACGGCGGCTTCAAGCTTGGTGACTTCGGCGTTGCCAAGGTTTCAAAAATCAATGACCGGACGGATCTTGTCGGAACTTATTCCTACATGGCACCCGAGGTCTATAAGGGCAAACCATACGACGACAGAGTTGATATTTATTCTCTTGGCATGGTGCTCTATTGGCTGCTTAACGAACGAAAGGGACCGTTTCTGCCGCTCAATGATGCGCCGACGTCTGCTCAGCTTGCCGATGCTCAGCTTTTAAGATACCGCGGCGAACCTCTTCCACCGCCGAAAAACGGCAACCAAGCGCTTAAAAATCTCGTCCTGAAGGCTACATCATACGATAGTGCCGACCGCTTCCTTTCTCCCACGGAGATGAAGCAGGCACTCATTTTGGCGGCAAGCGGGCAAAGTCCGGTTGAAGCACCCAAGCCCGAGTTCGACAGCGATGCGACCGTCCGTGAGGAGTTTCCTCGGCGTGAGCCGATAGAGCAGGCACAGACCCCGCCGCCTGTACAGGAAAAACCGAAGCCACAGCCAAAAAAGCCGGAGCCTCCGAAAAATGGAAAAGAAAAAAGCGACAGCAAAACAATGTCGCAGTTTGTAATAGCCATATCCGTGACAGTCGTTGCGATAATTGCGGCAGTGCTCATCTTCCTCGGCATCAGCAAGGGATGGTTCAGCTCCGACCCGAGCGATGATCCGAACCCAGCGGAGAGCACGAAGCCCACACCGACGGCGACAATTGAACCGACGAAGAAGCCTGAGATAATATCGGTCTCAATCAGCTCGCCGAGGCTTATCATGACCGAGGGAGACTCGGCAACGCTCACTGCGAGCTGTATGCCCGAGCCTGAAGCGGCGGACGACATGCCGGAATATATCTGGAAAAGCAGTGACTCGTCTGTTGCAACGGTCGATGACCGAGGTAATGTCGAGGCGATAAGTGAGGGCACGGCGACTATCATGGTATATGTCAAAGATAAGATGGAGCTTCACGACGAGTGTATGGTCATCGTTGAAGCGCCGGTCGTGACCGAGCTCAAGATAGAAACGATGCCAACAAAGACCGTTTACACGGTCGGTGAGGAGCTCGACACCACTGGGCTTGTCCTGCGAGCCTATTATAATAACGGCACGGCTGAGCGCATAACCAACCCCGAGGAGTACACCGCCGCCTGTGATATGAACGGCTTTGGCAGCAAGACAGTCACCGTCACCTACGGCGGCCAAACAGCGGAGTACACGATCAGAATCAGCATATTTGGACAATTAGATTAAAAAACAGGCTCATCGTTTTTGATATGCACCCCAAAAGTTAGACACTTTTGGAGGTGCATATTTTTATGTCAAAAAAAGGTCGAAAACAGAAAAGGTATAGTGCAGAATCAAAATAGATGTTATATGGATATGCGAGAACACCACTTGAATTATCACGAAACCGTAAGAAAGTATGAATTAGGAAACGACCAAACAGGCGGAGCGAGATTAATGTTACAACGGTGGGAACGCATATATTTGGAAGAAGGAGCCGAGGGTCTAATTAAAGAAAGACGAGGCAGAACTTGTTCCGCCGGTGGTACAAGAAAAGGCAGACCGCCAAAATTAGATAAAAAGGTTGCTGATGCAACACCAGTATTCCATTCAGACGAAGGATGGCAGTACCAACATGCCGAACACCAACGCTTGTTAGCAGAACAAAACATTACTCAAAGTATGTCCCGAAAGGGCAACTGTATGGATAACGGAACTATGGAAAACTTTTTCGGCAGATTAAAAGTTGAAATGTTCTACGGTGAAAAATTTGAAAGCGTTAACGCTTTCATTGATGAACTGAAAAATTACATAGACTACTACAATAACGAAAGAATTTCCTTAAAACTAAGAGGAATGAGCCCGGTACAATACCGAACTCATTCACTTGCAATTTAATATTTTATTTTGTCTAAACTTTGGGGTTCACTTCATTTAGATGAGCCTGTTTTTTTAATCTTTCTTGCCGAGCTTGGCGAAGAATTTAAAAGTCAGCGGCCAGATTAGACCGGCAAAGAGTATGACGATAAAATACCGTACGCCGTGGGAAATACTGTGTCTGCCGAAGAGCGCCAGCAGCGGAGCCTTGAGCGCTGCCTTTATGCCGACCGTTACGCCGAGACCGACGGCGACTTTGATTATCTGCGCCCACCAAACCGCCTCAGTGGGAAAGTTGATGTACTTCCTGTCAAGATGGAATACAAGCAGCAGACCGATTGCACAAAACAGTATCATGTACGCATTCTTAAGGCCGGATGCATAGTTTCCCGTATCGAGGTCGGCGGGAAAACTATACAGCTCCACAAAGGCAACAAATGCACCCGCAAGCACGATAAATACGGCAAAAAGAATGTAAATTCTCTTTGGCTTATCGTCCATGTCACGGAAAAACGGGTACAGCACGAACATGAGAATTAAACCGATGCCGAGCGAAACACCGACATCAAGCGGTGTGTGAACACCCACATACATTCTCGAAAACGCCGTCAGGACGATGAGCAGTATAAGTACTATCCGCAGCACGGTGTTTTTCGTGTACCTTGCCGGTGCACCTAATGTTGCAAATGCATTTTGAGTGTGACCGCTCGGAAATGAGTAGCCGGTGGCCTCGGCTCGTGCGCTTTCGACTATCGAAAAATTCGGGTCCTTGACCCACGGCCTCGGTATCCTGAACCACAGCTTCAAAAACTGATTGATGATAGTTCCGGCAAAGCCGACGGTCATCATGTAGTAGCCGCATTTTTTGCTGATGCACCAAAAGACGATTATCGCCGCAGCGATAAACACGGTCTCGCCGCCGAGGTTGGTGACCAGCGCCATGAGCTTGTCGAGAAACGGAGTTCTAATGCTCTCAAGAGCGTAAAGCAGTTCCATAAAACACCTCTGGTTTTAGTAAAAGAGCGCCTGTCTAAGTTGACGGGAGCCGAACCCTATCGTCTGTCAGTGTGCCCTTTCGGTGC
>HF986881.1 GCA_000431075.1 Firmicutes bacterium CAG:555 | reverse complement strand
ACGGTTCGCTTCGTCGAGCGTCTGGACATCCGCTCGATTGCCGAGCGCGTGATGTATACCTTGTTCCAAACGCTGGCGATGCGCTACGATTTTTCACTGCAGGAAATTGAAGCTCCCTTGATTTCAGAAACGGAGGAAACCACATGAAGAAACGAATACTTAGTATCCTGCTCGCTCTGTGCATGGCGCTCTGCATTCTGCCGACCACGGCGTTTGCTGAGGGCAAGACGGAAGAAACACCTGTATGCACCTGCGAAACGGTCTGCACGGCAGAAGCAATGAACGCAGAGTGCCCCGCCTGCGGCGTAGAGGGTGCTTTAGCAGAAAACTGCGGGAAACATGCCACAGAAGAAAGCGGACAGACAGGTACGTCCGACGACGCTCCGGTCATCACCGCAGCAGACGTGCAGGCACTGATCAACGCACTGCCGGAATCTGAAACAATCGGCGCAGATAACGCGGCGGACATGAAAGCGCAGTTAGAAGCCATTGACGAGGCGAAGGTACAGCTTTCTGATGAAGATTTCGCGGTACTTGATTTTACCCGCTATGATGCCGCTGCTACCATACTTATGGTGCTGAGCGGCGAGCCGGGTGCTACTTTCGTGCCGCAGGCTGCGAGTTCGCACACCCACTGCATCTGTGGCGGTGAAAACACGGTCGGCGGCCACACGACCCATCAGGCCGCCGACTATCAGCCGTGGAACGGCTCCGACGCAATCAGCTACACAGACGGAAAGGCCTATGTGTATCTGACGGATAACGCCACCATCAATTCCAACCTGGTTGTGGACGGCACCACGCTGTATCTCTGCCTGAACGGCAAAGAGTATGCCAGCAACGGCACCAATAAAATCCAGGTAAAAAACAGCGGACATCTTGTGCTGTGTGACTGCGGTGAAAGCGGAGTTATAAAATGCGCTACCAACGGCTGGGGCGGCATGGGTATATATATCTACACAGGCACCGTAGATATTTTCGGAGGCAAATTTACCGGCGGCAGCGTAACCGGAAAAGGCGGAGGCGGTGCGATCGCGCTTGAGGACAACTCCAGCACCTTGAACATCTACGGCGGCGAAATAAGTGGCAACAACGGCAATGGCAAAGGCGGCGCGATTTACACAAAGAGCGGCGGTACAATCAATATGTATGGTGGACGCATAGCTCAAAACAAAGCTTACAGGGGCGGTGGCTTGTGCCTTAACGGTAGCGGCACATTAAATATGTACGGCGGGTTGATTGAAAACAACAGCAGCACAGCCAGCTGGGACACAATACCGGCTAACAGCGGCAATGTGTATGTTGCAGCCAATGCTGTCATGAATGCAAATGCCGGTGTTGTTCGCGGAGGCGGCTATGCGGTGTTTAATCTTGGAACGATTCAGACTGATGACGCCAATTATCCTGCCACCATATTTTACAGCGGTCTGTATAACATGGGCGGTGTCGTGAAAGGCGGTATGTACTACGGTAGCTATATGTCGGCGGGCGGCAGCTTGGGCGGATGTGAAGTGAACTATACCCTTGCAGACAGCAACCACGCAAGATATCATTATGCATGGCAATTCCTGGAGCCGGGCAATACGCCCACCAGACCGGACGATCCCACGAAAACTGGCTACCTCTTTGACGGCTGGTATGTGGGCGAAAATGCGTTCGACTTCTCCGTCCCCGTCACGGAAAACGTGCGCGTTGTAGCAAAGTGGTCGGAATGCGACCATACCGGCAGCACGGCACAGCCCACCTGCACGGATTCCGCCGTCTGCACGGTGTGCGGCGGAACTATACCCGAAAAGGGACATGCACTTATTTGGCAGAGTGAAAACGGTGAGTATTGGCAAAAGTGCAGCAATTGCGATTTTGAAACAGAGAAAAAGCCTATCCCGGCACTGACGCTCAATGCTCCTGATAAGGTCTGCCGGACACAAGATTGCACATTCACTTTCAACCTCCCAGATGGATGCACAAACCCTGAGTTCGGCTACGAATTCACGCAGATCGGCAGCGGCAACCCCGCTATAGTTGATAACGGCGTGTGCAACGGTACGGTTGAGGCCGATTGGTACGATAAGACCGAGGCAAGCTTCAAGCTCACCGTCTATGCCACCACCGCCGACGGTTTTCTTATCAGTACCTCCAAAAACATCGAAATAGTTGATGGGCACACTTACGAGTGGCAGAGCGAAAACGGCGAGTATTGGCAGAAGTGCAAGCTCTGCGGCAACGAAACAACGAAAAAGCCTATTCCCGAAATCGTGATCAGCGGTGCAGACAGGGTTTGCCGGACGCAGGATTATATCTTCGGCTTTACACTCCCAGAGGGATGCAAACTCATTACCACAGGCTATGAGTTTGAAAAGATCGGCGGCGATCTTACAGCAACGCTTGAAAACGGCAACTATACGGTTGAACTTGCTTCTTCCGGCTATCCTGTCGAAGAAAACAGCTTTAAGGTAGCGGTTCATGCGGAAACAGCGGACGGTTTTGCAATCAAAGCAGAAAAGATCGTTACGATTCAAAACGACCACACCGGCGGGAAAGCGACCTGCAAGGACAAGGCAAAGTGCGAGGTCTGCGGTGCGGAATACGGTGAGCTTGATCCGAAGAACCACACCAACTTAAAGCACTTCCCGACAAAGGCGGCGACCAAGACCACCGAGGGCAATATCGAGTATTGGTACTGCGAAGGTTGTGGCAAGTATTTCAGCGACAAGGACGGTACAAAGGAAATCAAAAAAGCCGACACCGTAACGGCAAAGCTGAAAGACGATTCCAAATCTCCCCAGACCGGCGACACAAGCAACCTTGCTTTGTGGATTGCCCTGCTGCTTGTCAGCGGCGGTGCTGCCATTGGTACAACGGTTGTCAGCAGAAAGAAAAAGTACAACAGATAAAATATTCTAATCACGGGCGGCTATCGGAAACGGTAGACGCCTTGCTCTGTCACAGGATAAATCAGATCGTATTTCCCAATCTCCGGAGAAATGTTCAAACCGTTTCGGAAACGCATTGACAAACAAACGTTCTATATGCTATACTATATTCTGCTCTCATAGCAGAGCCCATAACTGAATATCTGAAATGAAACATAAGGCAGCCGCCGTAAGAGATTGCGGCTGCGGCGCTCCTCTGTTGCAGTGTCTGCCTGCGGAGCGTAAAAAGCAGGTATTGAAGGTTTCTGAGTATCAGAGCCGGTACATAGTTTCATCAAAGATAGAGCGAGAGATCATCTCCCGCTGATTTGATGTGCTGTGTACCGGCTCTTTTTGCCGTTATAGATACCGTTCACAAAAAGTTTACAAAAATTCTTTTGTTCAAACGGCAAAAAAGTTCCCAGTTGATTATTGAGGGGGTTAATTTTCGGCCCTTCTCGCTGACTACCAATTGAGGGGCAATATAAAACAGAATGACCGTCCGAATGGGATATGACCTTGCGAAAACCTCTCCGATAGAGAGTGAGCAAGGCAACGCTGCGGTGAGATTCCGGGGCAGGGATAGAAAAACGACATTCGGGTACAGCGGCAAAACTTACAAAAAATTCAGGAAACAGTTCCGTTTTACACCCGTGTTTTCTCCTATTTGTGGGGAAAGCTGTTTTACGGTCAAGACCGCGGATTTTCGCAGAGTTCCTTTTGAGGAAATGCGGGACGGCTCCTCATCGTCTGCGGCGTTTCCGTTAGAAAATCCGTGAATTCTGCCGGTCTTGAACGGGGCTTTTCCGGCAAAAACAGGCCTTTTACAAATGCAATCCGAAATGAGGTGAAATTTAAAATGATTACAGGAATCAAGAAGAAAAACAAGCTGACCGAGATATGGTTCGACGAAACCGGCAGCGCAGTCAACATCCGTACTTACAGCACCGACCTGAAAAATCGTCTGACGGCCTATGCGGCAAAATATCCCGCCCACTGCCGCCTGACGGACGATGATGAGTGCGGCTGCCTGACCTTCGAGATAGACCGCCGACGATTCTCCGTCCGGCTGACCGCTCCCTATTCCGAGGACAGGCGAAGCAAAGCCAAGGAGACGATGACCGCCGTTAATCAGCGGAGACAAAATGACAATTTCAAGAAGCCGCTATGACCGAGAGGTGCTGTCCACAGGAATAACGAGCATCGGATTGTGACCCCCACAATCCAAATCCGCAGCCTTACGGTCTGCGGATTTCTCAGGGCGTACCGCCCTGAAACCCTGCTGAGAAAGAAAAAATCGACTGAAGGAGATGACAAAATGAAGGAAGAAAAAGTGCGTATCAAGGTACGCCTGACTGAAGAAGAAAAAGAGAAATTAGAACGAAACAGCGCCCTGTGCGGACTGACCCAAAGTGGATATGTCCGCCAGCTTTGCCGAGGCGTCCACCCGAAGCCAAAACCACCGGATGTATTTTGGCAGCTGATGGACGAACTATACAAGGCTCATTCCAACCTAAAAGAATGTGCCAAATACGAGCCGTCCGCTCTGAAACTCTGTGTCGAGATCGAACGGCTGGTGCTGGACTTGCAGGAGGTGATCTAATGGCTACGACGAGTTTATGGCACATCGAGGGCCGGCTGAAAGACCTTATCGACTATGTGGAGAACCCGGAAAAGACGGCGGCGAAAACGCCGGAGTTACAAGACCTCTATAATGTGTTTTCCTATGTCCAGCGTCCGGAGGCCACACAGGAGGGCGAGTATGTCACCGCCATCAACTGTCTGAGGGAAACCGCTCTGCGGCAGATGATCCTCACCAAGAAGCGTTACGGCAAGACGGACGGCTATATCGCCTGGCACGGATATCAGAGCTTTAAGCCGGAGGAGGTCACACCGCAGCTTGCCCACGAAATCGGCGTGAAGCTGGCAAAGGAAATGTGGGGCGACCGCTTCGAGATCATTGTCACCACCCATTTGGACAAGGAACATCTGCACTGCCATTTCTGCTTCAACTCCGTGTCCTATCGGGACGGCGGCAAGTACAATTATTCCAAAGCAGAGCAACAGCGTCTGCGAGAAGCCTCAGACCGGCTTTGCCGGGAGTACGGGCTGTCCGTCATTGAGAAGCCCCACAAAGCCCCCTCCCGTCCTGTTTGGCTGGATGAGAAAAACGGCAAGCCCACCCGCTACAATGTCTACCGTGCCGATGTGCAGGAAGCGATGGATTTCAGCCGCACGCCCTACTATATGGAGGATTATCTCCGGCGCAAGGGGTATATCACAGACTTCACCGGCAAGCACTGGAAAATACGATTGCCCCAATATGAGCATTTCACAAGGTTGGATACGCTGGATGAGCGGTGGACACCGGAGAATATCCGTCTCGGACGATACGCTTCTTTCGGTAACCGCAGGGCGTATATCAGCTATCCGCCCCAAATGCCGCAGGAGCTTTCGGATTGGTTCCGCCCGTTCCATAAGACCAGCCACATCTACAAGCTGTATCTGCACTACTGCTATCTGCTTGGGTACTTACCGAAGCACACCGACTATAAGCCCACCAGTCCGTATTTGAGAGAGGACTTGCGGAAGCTGGACGAGCTGTCCCAGCAGGTGCGATATATGGGCAAATACGGAATCGAAACCTTTGACGATCTGTACGCAGACCGGGAGAAGATACAGCGGAATATGGATGCCCTCATTGCCCGCCGCACCAAGCTGCAAAACAGAATACGCCGTGCCGCACCTGCCGAAAAGGAAACCCTGCGGCGGGAAAAGGCAGGCATAACGAAACAGATCACCACCTTGCGAAAGCAGTTAAAGCTGAATAAGGCCATAGAGGTGCGTTCCGCCAAAATACAGGAAAAGACGGATTTGCTCTATGCCAATGAATACCGTGCCAAGGAAGGACATAGGCAAAAGAAATCGCAGAGAAGGGAGCGTGACGCACGATGACAGCCGATAACGAAATCTATACACAGCTTGACCACATTACAGACCACCTTGCGACAATGACCAAGCAAGAGCGCATAGCGTGGTTTCGCAGAAGCGCCTATATACAGCCGCTGAATTTCATCAAAGAAATTGACGGCACGGTGTATGCCGTAAGAGCCTTTTTCAAAGAGGACGCAAGAGAAAATATCACCGACAAAGTACAGCGTATCGTTTTGAACGATACAAAAAGCATAAACAGATTTTAGGTCATCGCATTAAAGCGTTGAAGTTTGCAGCCGGATATGGTAGAATAGGCTCACCTACAAATTCAATCATATCCGGCTGTGGAAAGGAGAGCTATGACAAAACAACCGGATAAAATCACAGCCCTGTACTGCCGCCTGTCTCGCGACGATGAGCAGGACGGTCTGTCAGGGTCCATCAAGAATCAGCGAACCATCCTCGAAAAGTACGCACAGGAAAACGGCTTTCAAAACACCCGTGTGTTCATTGACGATGGCTGGTCAGGTACGAACTTCGCAAGACCGGCGTTCACGGAGATTATGGAGCTGGCGGAAAAGGGCCTCATCGGTACCTTGATCGTCAAGGATCACTCCCGCTTGGGGCGTAACCGCCTCATTGTGGGGCAACTCTTGGAAGAAGGCTTCGACAGCCTCGGCGTCCGCTACATCGCCATTATGGACAACATCGACACCGCCAAAGGCATCAGCGACCTTGTCCCGATGCAGGACTTATTCAACGAGTGGCACGCCAAGAACACCAGCCAGAAGGTACGCAATGTGTTCAAGAGTAAGGGAATGTCCGGCGCACCGCTGACCACCAATCCGCCCTTTGGGTATCAGAAAGACCCGGAGAGCAAGAACGGGTGGATCGTGGACGAGGAAGCGGCAAAGACCGTGCGGCAGATTTTCACTTGGTGCATAGACGGCCTCGGCCCCACGCAGATCGCCAAACGGCTGAAAGCGGCCAAGGTGCCGACGCCTACGGAGCATTGGGTCAATATCGGCAGGAATTGCAGCAAGCCGCCTGCTGTGCCCTACAACTGGTGTTCTGCCACCGTGGCGGACATCCTCGGCAAACAGGAATACTGCGGCGATACGGTGAACTTCCGCAGCACCACCAAGTCCTTCAAGAACAAGAAGAAAATCGAGCGTCCGCCGGAGGAATGGCAAATCTTCAAGGATACCCATCCTGCCATCATCGACCGGGAAACCTTCGCCTTGGTGCAGGAGCTTCGCAAGCACCGCCGCAGGCCCACGAAAAGCGGCATTGTCAGTCCCTTTTCGGGACTGCTGTACTGCGCCGATTGCGGAGAGAAGCTGTATTACAGTGTCACCAACAACTATAAGCGAGAGCAGGCGTATTTCTTCTGCTCCTCCTACCGCAAGAATTCCGAGGTCTGTTCCGCCCACTATATCCGCGAGAAAGTGGTGGAGCAAATCGTCTTGGAGAGTATGCAGCGCATCCTTTTGAATGTGCAGGTGTTTGAAAAGGAATTCGCCCGCAAGCAGATGTACTGTTACACGGAGGACAAGAAGAAACAGCTTGCCGCCAAGCGCCGGGAGTTGAGCAAGGCAAAGAAGCGCATCACGGAGATTGACACCCTGATCCAGAAAATCTACGAGGACAACGCCAGCGGAAAGCTATCTGACGAGCGCTACGCCACATTATCTCTGTCTTACGAGGAGGAGCAAAAAACGCTGAAGGCTGCCATCCCGGAGATGCAGGCATATCTGGAAGCCGAAACGGATAAGACCGAGAGCTTGCAGCGGTTCATTCAGAAGGTGAAGCAAATCACGGAGCTGAAAGCTCTGACTCCGGAGCTGATCCACGAATTTGTGGACAGAATCGTGGTGTATGCACCCAGATACCTTGACGGCAAACGAGTGCAGCTTTTGGACATCTATTACAGCGGCGTGGGCATCCTCCACGAGCTGACCCCAGAGGAGATGGAAGAAGCCTTCCAGCAGCACCTTACCGAGCGTAACAAAGAGAAAACGGCATAGCCACAAGGGTTACACCGTTTCCGAAAACTTATTAACCTGAGATACAAGAGCCGCCCCGGGGCACCTTCCTTACGGAGGGTGTCCCAAGGGCTCTCTCTTTTTTTGCGCATAAACAAAGTCACAAAACTTTTTGTTGTGTATTCTTCGTGCTTACGGTATTATGATCTTAAGAAAAAACCGAGAGGTGCACTATGAAAAAGAGACTATTAAGCCTACTGCTTGCCGCTATCATGCTCATGACGACGCTTTCCGTCGCTGCATTTGCCGATGAAACGGACGATAATGTTATCCACATCGACAACACCTCAAAATACGTCATCACACTTGACAGAGAGCTTGCCGCACCCGTGTGGAAAAGCTCCGATACCGGCGTGTTGACTGTTGTCAGAACAGGCAGCTCGAAGTTGAGCTTCGGCAGTGTCGTCAAGGCCAACTATTGGGCTGAGGTGAAGGCAAATAAAATCGGCTCGACCGAGCTGAGCCTGAGTAACGGCACCACCGGCGAGCTTGTCGGAACGGTCGTCGTCCGGGTCACCGAGCACAGCTATGTCGAGAGCACGGTTGTTGCCCCTACATGCGTCGACGAGGGCTACACGCTGCATAGCTGCGCCTGCGGAAGCAGCTATAAGGACAACACCACGCAGCCAACCGGCAAGCACACGGCGGAGCCAATACCGGCGGTCGAAGCGACCTGCACGACAGACGGCCTTTCAGAGGGCAGCCGCTGCTCGGTCTGCGGCACGGTGCTTACAAAGCCTAAAAAGCTCCCTGCACTTGGTCACGATTATAAAACCGGTACGATGCAGTACCGTGACGGCAACGGTCACTATCATGGCTATGTGAACGATGACGGCCCTCGAGCCGGTGACTGTATGCTTTCAAGATTCCGCATCCACGAGTGCACACGATGCGGCATAAGCTATGATGAAAACCTTCCGCCTCTCGGCCACAATTATGACACCGGCACCGTGACGGTGCAGCCGACCTATGCCTCTAACGGAATTAAGACATACACCTGCTCGATTTGCGGTGAGACCGATACCGAGATACTCCCGATGCTCCGGCTCGCAGCGCCTACGCTTTCGATAACCGCCTCGGCAGGTCATCCCAAGCTCAAATGGAGCGCAGTTGACGGTGCATCGAAGTATTGGATATACCGCTCGACCGACGGCGTCAATTACAAATACTATGACACAACGACTAAAACGAGCTATCTCAACAAGAGCACGGCCGTCGGCACGACCTACCATTATAAGGTCAGAGCAGTTGCCGTCGTGAACGGGCAGAATGTCGCCTCGGCGTACAGCGGTGCAAAGAGCCTGCTTGTTTCCACCGCCGCACCGAGTGCAAAGATAACTACATCAAACGGCAAACCGAAAATAAGCTGGAACGCAGTTTCAGGCGCAACAAAGTATTGGATATACCGTTCGACCGATGGCATAAATTTCAGCTATTGGGACAGCACCACCCGAACTAACTATACCAACACCGGCGCAAAGAAGAACACTAAGTATTATTACAGGGTTAAATCCGTCAAGGTCGTAAACGGCAAAAACATCGCCTCGGCCTACAGCAACACGGTTTCGGTAAAGGCAAAATAATTTTTTAAAAAAATTTCGGTTTTTGTGTCCCCAAACCGCACATTGCGGACATGTA
>HF986880.1:110928-120572 GCA_000431075.1 Firmicutes bacterium CAG:555 | reverse complement strand
CTGAACATTCTTGTCGGTGTGGTCGCCGATGATCTTGATGGAGTTCTTGTTGGCACCGACAGTACCGTCGCCGCCGAGACCCCAGAACTTGCACTCAACGGTGCCTTCGGCTGCGGTGGAGGGAGCTTCGACTTCCTCAAGGGACAGACCGGTAACATCATCGACTATGCCGATGGTGAACTGGCGCTTCATCTCGTCCTTTTTAAGCTCGTTGTAGACTGCAAATACGCTTGCGGGAGGCGTATCCTTAGAGCCGAGACCGTAGCGGCCGCCGATGACCTTGATGTCCTTGCCTGCATTTGCAACTGCGGTGACAACATCGAGGTACAGAGGCTCACCCTGAGCGCCGGGCTCCTTGGTGCGGTCGAGAACGGCTATCTTCTTGACTGTCTCGGGCAGAGCTGCAAGCAGCTTGTCTGCTCTCCAGGGACGGTACAGTCTTACCTTGACAAGGCCGACCTTCTCACCCTTGGCGGTGAGGTAATCTATAACTTCCTCTGCGACATCGCAGATAGAACCCATAGCAACGATAACACGGTCTGCATCGGGAGCACCGTAGTAGTTGAACAGCTGATAGTCGGTACCGAGCTTTTCGTTTATCTTGCCCATGTACTCCTCGACTATCTCGGGGATGGCTTCGTAATACTTATTGGAGGCCTCACGGTTCTGGAAGAAGATATCTCCGTTCTCGTGAGAGCCGCGCATGGTGGGATGCTCGGGGTTGAGTGCTCTGTCACGGAAGGCCTTGACGGCGTCCATGTCGCACATTTCCTTAAGATCTTCGTAATCCCAAACGGCGACCTTCTGAATCTCGTGAGAGGTACGGAAGCCGTCGAAGAAGTTTACAAACGGAACTCTGCCTTTAATTGCGGCAAGATGAGCAACGGGAGCAAGGTCCATGACCTCCTGCACATTGCCCTCACCGAGCATGGCAAAGCCGGTCTGGCGGCAGGCCATGATATCCGAATGATCGCCGAAGATGCTCAGCGTATGGCTTGCGACGGCACGGGCGGTGACATGGAACACGGCGGGAAGAAGCTCGCCTGCCATCTTGTACATGTTGGGTATCATAAGGAGCAGACCTTGGGAAGCGGTGTAGGTGGTGGTAAGAGCGCCTGCGTTGAGGCTGCCGTGGACAGCGCCTGCCGCACCGGACTCCGCCTGCATCTCCTGCACCTTAACGGTGCTGCCGAAGATGTTCTTCTGACCCTTTGCCGACCACTGGTCAACGAAATCTGCCATGGGGCTGGACGGGGTGATGGGGTATATTGCCGCTACTTCAGTAAACGCATAGCTTACATGTGCAGCTGCCTCGTTGCCGTCCATTGTTTTGAATTTTCTTGCCATATCATCATCTCCACAAAGTATTTTTGTATTTAATTAGAGTCTATCACTTTGAAAAACGCCTGTAAACAGCAAAATACTACTATTTCCGCATTAAATTTTCCTTGCCCTTTTGGGGACACTGTATTATAATACTTTAGAATTTGTATCATAGGTCAGTATTGCATTGAGAGGAGTCTTTTCAATGGTTAATATAACAAATGAAAAAGGTACCATAAGTATCACCAGTGATGTTTTTACGAATATTGCCGGCGTTGCGGCGACAAGCTGCTTCGGAGTTAAGGGCATGGCTGGACGCAGCAAGGAGGGCGGCCCTCTCCAGCTTCTCAGACGAGAGTCCATGTCCAAGGGCGTTGCCACGCATTTTAACGACGACGAAACTCTGTCGCTTGAACTGCATATCGGTGTTGACAACGGCGTTAATATCAGCGCAGTGTGCCGCAGTATCATAAAAGAGGTCAGCTATAAGGTCGCTAAGGCCACCGGCGTTCCGGTCAAGAGCGTCGATGTGTATGTTGACACTGTGATAATCGGTTAAATATGATGACTAATTACTTTTCCTCCCGGAGGTGTTTTCTTTGAGAGATTACATTGATGCCGCAGCGTTTAAGAATATGATACTTTGCGCTGATGCGGCACTTGCAGAAAATACACAGATGATAAATGAGCTGAATGTGTTCCCCGTTCCCGACGGCGATACCGGCACGAACATGGGCCTTACCATGAATGCCGCCGCCACCGAGCTTCGCAAGAAGGAGCACTATTCCGTCGATGCCGTGGCCGACTGCGTTGCAAGCGCTCTTTTGCGTGGCGCACGAGGCAACTCCGGCGTTATCCTGTCGCTTTTGTTCCGTGGCATTTCCCGCAGATTGAAGGGCATGGAGACCATCGGCGCTAAGGAGCTCGCCGCCGCCATGAACGACGGTGTCGAGGCTGCCTACAAGGCGGTCATGAAGCCCGCCGAGGGCACTATCCTCACGGTCGCACGCCTGGCTGCCGCATCGGCAGTCGAGTTTGCAAAGTCCTCCGAGGATGTTGAGATGATGCTCGAGGTGTCCAACAAGGCCGCTGAAGAAGCACTTGAGGACACCGTCAATCAGAACCCGGTTCTGCGCAAGGCAGGCGTGGTGGACGCAGGCGGCAAGGGCTACATAGTCATCTTCGGTGCTATGCTTGCCTACCTCAAAGGCGAGGTACAAGCCCCCGCCAAGGCTATCGACCACTCCGCCATTGCAAACGAAAGCGGCGCATTCGATGTGTTCGACACCTCCGAGATAACCTACGCATTCGATACCGTTTTCATCGTCCGCAAGAACGAGCCTAATGTCGACCTCACCCCGTACCGTGCCTATCTTTCCAGCATCGGCGACAGCCTTGTTATAGGTGAGGACGACGAGGCGTTCAAGGTGCATGTACACACCAATATCCCCGGCGAAGCGCTCACCAAGGCACAGAAGTACGGCACTCTCGAGCTTGCAAAGATCGAGAATATGCGCACGCAGTATGAGGATATCATGGCGGGCCGCAAGGCACAGAGTACGGACGATCTTGACGCTATCGAGCGTGAGCTCGAGGGCGAGGAGACCGTTGCAGCTCCCGTCAAGCATTGCGGCGTTGTTGCGATCTGCGCAGGCGAGGGTATGGCACAGCTTTTCCGTGAGCTCGGAGCCGACACCATTGTCACCGGCGGTCAGACCATGAATCCGTCTACCGACGATATACTCAAGGAGATAAACCGCACCCCGTCCGAGGTCGTGTTCGTTCTCCCGAACAACAAGAATATAATCATGGCAGCCGAGCAGTGCATCCCGATCTGCCAGGATAAGCAGGTCATCGTCATTCCCACAAAGACCGTGCCGCAGGGCATCACCGCAATGCTCAACTTCAGCCCCGATGACGAGGTCGAGGAGATCACCGAGACGCTCGGCGAGGCAATAAAGAGCGTGCACACCGCTCAGGTCACCTATGCTGCCCGTGACTCGGACTTTGACGGCCACATCATCCACGCAGGCGAGTATCTGGCGCTGCTTGACGGCAAGCTCATCGGCAGCTACACGGATATGAAAAAGCTCATGGACGAGCTTGGCGAAGTGGTGTCGGAGCTTGACCCCGAGCTTGTGACGGTATACTACGGCGAGGATGTCGACGAGAAAACGGCAAACGAAACGGCGGCGATCCTTGAAGGCGGTCTGCCGGATGCCGAGGTAACGGTAGTAAACGGCGGCCAGCCGGTCTACTACTACATGATCTCAATAGAGTAACAGTAAAGGCACCGCACAGGCGGTGCCTTTGACATTATTGAAATGTAAAAGCATATAATATATAATAGTATAAGAAACCCCATTGGAGCGAATTATGGATACACTTAATTTGAACATTCCCATTACGACCGAGCTCATCTTCGGGCTTCGCATCGTGCTTGCGGGCGTGTGCGGTATGCTCATCGGCATTGAGCGCACCCGCAGACTCAAGGAGGCGGGCATCCGCACCCATGCGATGGTCGCCTGCACGGCATGCCTGCTCATGATACTTTCAAAATACGGTTTTTCAGACCTCGTTAACGCCGACGGAAGCTTATACAGCGGCGTTGATACCGCAGACCCCGCCCGCATTGCGGCGCAGGTCATAAGCGGCGTGAGCTTTTTGGGCGCCGGCGTGATTTTCAAGGCCGGCAGCACCATAAAGGGACTCAACACCGCATCGGGAATCTGGGCAACGGCCGGTATCGGCATGTGTCTCGGCGCAGGACTGTACCTTGCGTCGATATTCACGACGCTTATAGTGCTTGCACTTCAGTATATGTTCCATCGCTATAATTTCAGCAAGGACACCTATGTTACCAATGTCGTGTCCGTCACGATGCGTGATTGGGGCACGGGCATAACGCAGATGCGAGCCATGCTCGATGAGATGAACGCCAGCGTTTTTGAAAGCGAGGTCATCCGCAACGAAAACGGCACCGTGACCTTTAATCTCAGCTTCAAGTCACCGAAGGCGCTGACCTCGGAGTCGACGCTTGCGTACATGGACGCTCACCCAGAGGTGCTGTCGTTCGAGTCGTTGCCTATATTGTAAAACTCGGAGGAGAGCCGATATGAAAACTGTCGTTATCATCGGCGGCGGCGCATCGGGCATGATGGCGGCGCTGTCGGCAGCGGAGGATCCCGAAAACAGAATAATCCTGCTTGAGCGGCAGCAGCGTGTAGGCAGGAAGCTGCTTGCGACCGGCAACGGCAGGTGCAACCTCACGAATGTGGGCGCCGCGCCGGAAAACTACCACGGCGAGCAGCCCGACTTTGCCGTGCCCGCCTTGGAGAGCTTCCCGCCGGAAAAGGTGCTGGAGTTTTTCCGCAGGCTGGGACTTCTCACAGTCACGGAGTACGGCGGCAGGGTCTACCCGCTGTCAAACTCGGCAAACAGCGTCGTGGATATCCTGCGGTTTGCGCTTGAGCGTGACAACATCGAGGTGCGCACCTCGTGCCCTGCCCGTGAGCTATACAGAAACGGCGAGGGGTTCAATATAAGGACCGATGACGGCACTATAAGCGCCGACTACCTCATCGTTGCCTGCGGCGGCGCTGCGGGCGCAAAAATCGGCGGCGTGACCGACGGCTACGAGCTTCTGAAAATGCTCGGCCATAAGCGCACGGCGCTGCGCCCGTCACTTGTGCAGCTCGTGACAGACCCTACATATCCGCACTCGTTAAAGGGCGTGCGTGCGCAGGCTGCACTGCGCCTGACAAGCGGCAGCGAGACTTTGGCCGAGAGCCGCGGTGAGCTTCAATTCACCGAAACGGGACTTTCCGGCCCTGCGGCATTCGATATATCCCGTGCAGCCTCGTTCTGCGGTGAGGGCGGAGTGGTTCACATTGACCTGCTGCCGGACTACGGCGAGGACGATATAGTGCAGCTTCTTGCCGATAAAGCGGCGGCACTGCCGAAGCTTGGCACCGAGGAGCTTCTGACCGGCGTTCTTCATAACCGCTTGGGCAAGATGCTCATGAAATTTGCGCAGATAAGCCCGAACCGCAGACTCGGCGAGCTTTCGGAGACGGAGCTGCGCACCGTGGCGGGAGCGTGCAGGAACTTTGAACTCAAGCTCTACGGCGTTGAGGGCTTTGACAGCGCTCAGGTGACGGCGGGCGGTATTAAGACCACCGGCGTTAACCCGCAGACGATGGAGAGCTGGTTTACGCCGCACCTGTTCATTTGCGGCGAGGTTTTGGACATTGACGCCGACTGCGGCGGCTACAATTTGCAGTGGGCGTGGGCAAGCGGCTACACGGCGGGGAGGCTCGGAAAATGATACTTGTGCGAAACCTGCGGCTCGGCATAGATGAACCCGTGGACAAGCTCAAGCGGCTTGCGGCAAAGGAAATCGGCGTTTCCGAGCGTGATATACTGAGCCTTAAAATCACGAAAAAATCTTTAGATGCACGCAAGAAAAACGATATACATTGGCTGTATGCCGTGGCGGTTAAGCTAAAAGGCGAGGAGCGTGCGCTCAAAAAGTCACGCAGCAAAAATGCCTGCCCGTATGAGAAATACAGCTACGAGATACCAAAGCTAAGCTGCGAAAGGCGCCCGGTCATCGTAGGCTTCGGCCCTGCGGGGATGTTTGCGGCGCTGGTGCTGTCAAAGGCGGGGCTCAGGCCTATCGTCATCGAGCGTGGGCGTGATGCCGAAGCTCGTGCGCAGAAAGTCGAGCACTTTCGCAGCGGCGGCGAGCTTGACCCAGAGTGCAATGTGCAGTTCGGCGAGGGCGGAGCGGGCACATTCTCAGACGGCAAGCTCAACACCGGCATTAAGGATAAGCGTATCATCTGGATGCTCGAGCAGTTTGTCGAGCATGGTGCGCCGGAGCATATTCTCTACGATGCAAAGCCGCATATCGGCACGGATATTTTGATCAATATCGTGCAGAGCATCCGCAAAACCGTCATCGCAAACGGCGGCGAGGTGCGCTTTTCAAATAAGCTCACAGGGCTCATTCTCGATAGAAATCGCCTTACCGGCATCGAGGTCAGCTCACCCGATGGGGCGTATACGCTTGAGTGCGACAGCGTCATTTTAGCCATCGGTCACTCGGCGAGAGACACATTTGAAATGCTCGACAAAACCGGCGTTCCCATGCAGCCCAAGGCATTTTCCATGGGCGCTCGCATCGAGCATAAGCAGGCGGACATAGACCTTGCGCAGTACGGCGCAGCGCCTGACGGCCTGCCCGCCGCAGACTATTCGCTGAATGTCCATTTTGACGACGGCGAGAGCGCATACACCTTCTGCATGTGCCCGGGCGGCGAGGTCATCGCCGCAGCGTCGGAAGAAGGCGGCGTTGTCACAAACGGCATGAGCCGCTCAAGCCGCGATGGTGAGAACGCAAACGCAGCTCTGCTCGTGACCCTGACGCCGGACGACTTCCCATATGACGGCGTTTTGGGCGGCATGTACTGGCAGCGAGAGATCGAGAAAAAGGCGTATGAGATAGGCCATGACTACAAAGCCTGCGCACAGACCGTGGGCGACTTCCTTGCCCGTACGCCGAGCACAAATGCAGGCTCGGTCACGCCAAGCTACAAGCCCGGGGTTCACTGGGGCGATATTCGCAGCGTCCTGCCGGAGAAGATCACCTGCGTCATGGAGCGGGCGATACCCGAGCTCGGTAAAAAGCTCAAGGGCTTCGATGCGTCCGATGCGGTGCTCACCGCACCCGAGACAAGATCGTCCTCACCGGTGCGCATTTTGCGTGATGTTGACCGGCGCTCGGAAATTCGGGGGCTGTACCCCTGCGGCGAGGGCGCAGGCTACGCCGGAGGCATCACCTCCGCCGCCGTCGACGGCATGAAATGCGCCGAAAGTCTAATGAGCACATTATAAATCATCAAGACCGTGCACATCGTGCACGGTCTCGTCTTGTGTTTGAAAAATATTTTGAACACAACATATAGCTGTGGCGCTTGATAACAAAATATGCGCAAATTGTGAACGGCGCTAAAACCCGCTACGCCTTGATAATTCGGCATTTTTGACCGGCAGTCAGAAATCCGCATTACAGAATGCGGCAGAAATGATAACGGAGCGTAAAATATGCGACACAATATTTTGTGGTCAAAGCGGTTACAAAGCGGTAAAACTACACAATATTTTGTGCCCGCACTCTTGACAGAGCGCAAAACTTAGACTATTATAAGTCCTGCTGATTTGTGAAAGGGACTGCTATGAATATCTCAGGAATTCAAAAATTGACACTTCTCGACTATCCCGGCAAGGTCGCATGCACGCTGTTTACCGCAGGCTGCAACTTCCGCTGCCCGTTCTGCCATAACGCAGGGCTGGTGCTGCCGGACAGGTTGGAGGAAGCGTCGATAAGTGAGGACGAGGTCATGAGCTTTCTCAAAAAACGGGCAGGCATGCTCGACGGTGTGGCGATAACCGGCGGTGAGCCGCTGCTGCACACGGATATGCCCGAATTTTTGGAGAAGATAAAAAACCTCGGCTATAAGATAAAACTCGATACCAACGGCTCGAACCCGAAGCTGCTGAAGGAAATCGTTAACGCCGGCTTAGTCGCCCGTGTGGCGATGGACATTAAAAACGCACCGTCGGAGTACGACAAAACGGCAGGGTGCAGTGTCGACATGGAAAAGATAGAAGAATCTAAGGACTTTCTTCTTACCGGCACCTGCGACTACGAGTTTCGCACGACCGTGGTAAAGGGCATACATACCAAGGAAAGCCTTATCGCCGCCGCAAAATGGATAAGCGGCGCAAAGGAATATTATTTGCAGCAGTTCAAGGATTCGGGAAATCTGATTGCGCCCGATGCATTTGAGCCTTTCGATGAAAACGAAATGCATGAGCTGGCCGATGCGGTGAGACCGTTTGTACCCACCGTCGAGGTCAGAGGTGTTTAAGGAGGATAATATGTACCAGATAATCAAGAGAGACGGAAAAATTGTTGACTTTGACATCAACAAGATCGCAAATGCGATAAAGAAGGCATTCGAGGCCACCGAGACCGAGTATACCGATAACATCATCGATTTTCTCGCTCTCAAGGTCTCCGCAGACTTCCTTCCCAAGATAAAGGACGGCTTTGTCGCAGTTGAGGATATCCAGGACAGCGTCGAGGCGGTGCTTTCCCGCGGCGGCTACGAGGGCGTTGCCAAGGCATACATACTCTACCGCAAGAACCGTGAGAAGCTGCGCAACATGAAGAACACCTACCTTGACTACAAGGAAACGGTCAACAGCTATGTCAATGTTCTTGACTGGCGTGTCAAGGAAAACTCCACCGTCACCTATTCCGTCGGCGGACTTATCCTCTCAAACTCCGGCGCCATCACCGCTAACTACTGGCTCAGCGAGATATACGACGAGGAGATCGCAAACGCACACCGCAACTGCGATATCCACCTGCACGACCTGTCGATGCTGACCGGCTACTGCGCAGGCTGGAGCTTAAAGCAGCTTATTCAGCAGGGTCTCGGCATTCCGGGCAAGATAAATTCCTCCCCGGCAAGCCACCTTTCCACCCTCTGCAACCAGATGGTGAACTTCCTCGGCATCATGCAGAACGAGTGGGCGGGCGCACAGGCGTTCTCGTCGTTTGACACATACCTTGCTCCGTTTGTCAAGGTCGATAACCTGACCTACAAGGAGGTCAAGCAGTGCATCCAGTCGTTTGTTTTCGGCGTGAACACTCCGTCCCGCTGGGGCACTCAGGCTCCGTTTTCCAACATCACCCTTGACTGGACGGTTCCCGCCGACCTCAAGGATATGCCCGCTATCGTCGGCGGCAAGGAGATGGACTTCACCTACGGCGACTGCAAGGCCGAGATGGACATGGTCAACAAGGCGTTCATCGATATCATGATCGAGGGCGACGCAAACGGCCGCGGCTTCCAGTACCCGATCCCCACCTATTCCATCACCCGTGACTTTGACTGGTCGCCCACCGAGAACAACAGAATGCTGTTCGAGATGACCGCAAAGTACGGCACTCCGTACTTCTCCAACTACATCAACTCCGATATGGAGCCCAGCGATGTCCGCTCCATGTGCTGCCGCCTGCGCCTTGACCTGCGTGAGCTGCGCAAAAAGTCCGGCGGCTACTTTGGCTCGGGCGAGAGCACCGGCTCTGTCGGCGTTGTCACTATCAATATGCCCCGCATCGCATATCTTGCGACGGATGAAGCCGACTTCTACAAGCGCCTTGACAAGCTTATGGACATTGCCGCACGCTCCTTGAAGATAAAGCGCACAGTCATAACCAAGCTTCTCAACGAGGGACTGTACCC
>HF986880.1:97837-110908 GCA_000431075.1 Firmicutes bacterium CAG:555 | reverse complement strand
GACCCCCTACACAAAGTACTATCTCGGAACCTTTGATAACCACTTCTCCACCATCGGCCTTGTCGGCATGAACGAGGCAGGCCTTAACGCCAACTGGATAAGGGCCGACATGACCACCGAGAAGTGCCAACAGTTTACCAAGGATGTTCTCAACCACATGCGTGAGCGCCTGTCGGATTATCAGGAGCAGTACGGTGACCTGTATAACCTTGAAGCCACCCCCGCAGAGAGCACCTCTTACCGCCTTGCAAAGCACGATGTCGAGCAGTACCCCGACATCATTACCGCTTCCGAAAACGGCGGCACTCCGTATTACACCAACTCCAGCCACCTGCCCGTCGGCTACACCGATGATATCTTCAGCGCACTTGATGTTCAGGACGAGCTCCAGACGCTGTACACCTCCGGCACGGTGTTCCACGCCTTCCTCGGCGAGAAGCTGCCCAACTGGGAGTCTGCCGCAAATCTTGTCCGCAAGATAGCGGAAAACTACAAGCTGCCGTACTACACCATCAGCCCGACCTATTCCGTCTGCAAGAATCACGGCTACCTCAACGGCGAGCAGTTCACCTGCCCCGAGTGCGGCGAGCCTGCCGAGGTCTACAGCCGCATCACCGGCTACTACCGTCCCGTGCAGAACTGGAACGCAGGCAAGACTAAGGAGTACCACGACCGCAAGGAGTATAACATCGGCACGAGCGTTCTCAAGCACAACGGCCCCATTGTCCACGAGGAAAAGCACACCGAGGAGCACCACGAGGCAGCTCCCGTAACCGGCGAAAAGCGCACCATCCTCTTTGCGACCCCGACCTGCCCGAACTGCCGCATCGCCTGCAATTACCTTGATAAGGCCGGCGTTGCTTACGAAAAGCTCATGGCGGACGACAATGCCCAGCTTGCGCTGTCGCTCGGCGTGAAGCAGGCGCCCACCCTCGTCATCATCGACGGCGAGAATGTCGAAAAGTACGCAGGTGCAGGTGCGATAAAACAGTATCTTGCAAAGTGAGAAATAATATGTACGATGTATTGATCGTAGGCGGAGGGCCGGCAGGATTAACTGCCGCCCTCTATGCCTTGAGAGCGGGCAAAACCGCAATGATAATCGAAAAAAGTGCCTTCGGCGGTCAGATAACATGGTCGCCCAAGGTGGAAAACTTCCCGACGATAGAGTCGATCTCCGGCACGGAGCTTGCCGACCGGCTCATGGAGCAGGTCATGAATCAGGGGGCTGAGATGGAGCTTGACGAGGCCACCGAGATAGAGCTTGACGGCAGCATAAAGCGGGTCAAGACCGAGTTCGGCGGCGAGTTTGAGGCAAAGACCGTCATCGTAGCCACCGGCGCAAGACCCCGTATGCTCGGCATTGAACGTGAGGCGGAGCTTGTCGGAGCCGGAGTTTGCTTCTGCGCCGTGTGTGACGGTGCGTTTTACAAGGGTCGCCCCGTTGCCGTGAACGGCGGCGGAAACTCGGCGCTTCAGGACGCAATGCTCCTTTCCGACACCTGCAGCAAGGTGTATCTTGTCCACCGCAGAGACTCTTTCCGTGGCGAAGCAAAGCTCGTCGAGGCGCTCAAGGCCAAGGACAATGTCGAGTTTGTGCTTGATAGCCGCATAACCGCACTGCACGGTGAGGGCGAGCTTACCGGCATCACCGTGACGGATAAGAACGGCAATGAGCGTAATATCGCCGTTGACGGCCTTTTTGTCGCCGTCGGCCATGCGCCGGATAACGGCATTTTTGCGCATCTGTTTGACCTTGACGAGGGCGGCTACGCAGCCTCGGACGAAAGATGCCTCACCAAGACCCCGGGCGTGTTCGTCGCCGGGGACTGCCGCAGAAAAAGCGTGCGCCAGCTCACTACCGCCGTCGCAGACGGCTCTGCCGCAGCGCTCGCAGCGTGCAGCTATATAGACAGCTTATAAAACCATCCCCGAAGCGGAAATTGTCGCTCCGGGGCTTTTTATGCGCAAAAAGCAATGTTTTTGTTGCTTAACTGGGCTTGTTCATATATAATTAACATACTCTCGCTTGAAAGGCAGCAGTAACATGAAGAATGATTCAATGCAAAGCCGTGACGGCTTTAAAAGCAGAGGCGGCTTTATCATTGCCTGCATAGGCTCTGCGGTCGGTATGGGCAACATCTGGCGATTCCCGATGCTCGTGTCGACATGGGGCGGACTGACATTCCTTATTCCGTATTTCATTTTTGTTATCCTCATCGGATCGACCGGCGTTATCGGCGAGTTTGCCCTCGGCAGAGCGGGCGGAGCCGGACCCATGGGCTCGTTCGGTATGTGCACCGAGCTTCGCTGGGGAAAGCGCAAGATCGGCGAGCGCATCGGCTATATACCCATCCTCGGCTCGCTGGCACTTGCCATCGGCTACACCTGCGTCATGGGCTGGATATTCAAATACACATTCATGGCGTTCACGGGCGACCTCTTGTCCATGGGTCAGAACATGGACACCATCGCCGGAACCTTCGGCTCGACCGCCTCGGCGTGGGGCGCAAATGTCTGGATAGTCGTTGCCGTAGTCGTGAGCCTTGTTATCATGTCCTTCGGTATCGCAGGCGGCATCGAAAAGGCTAACAAGGTCATGATGCCCGTGCTGTTTTTCCTGTTTGTCGCTCTGGGCGTGTACATTTTCACTATCCCGAGCTCGGCAGACGGATATAAGTACATTTTTACGCTCAACCCCAAGGGACTTCTTAACCCGCAGCTTTGGCTGTTTGCCTTTGGTCAGGCGTTTTTCTCTCTGTCGGTTGCCGGTAACGGCAGCGTCATCTACGGCTCGTACCTCAGCAAGGACGAGTGCATCCCCAGCTCTGCGAGAAATGTTGCGTTTTTTGACACCCTTGCTGCACTGCTTGCGGCGTTCGTCATCATCCCTGCCATGGCCACCGGCGGCGCTCAGCTTGATGCGGGCGGCCCGGGGCTCATGTTCATCTACCTTGTCAATGTCATAAACGGCATGGCAGGCGGCAGAATAGTCGGTATAGTATTCTTCCTGTGCGTGACCTTTGCAGGCGTGTCGTCTATAATAAACCTCTACGAAGCGCCCGTTGCGTTTTTGCAGGAGAAGTTTAAGCTCAGACGCATACCCGCAACAGCCATAATCCATGTCATCGGTCTTGCCGTTGCACTGTGCATACAGGCGATAGTCTCGCAGTGGATGGATGTCGTGTCCATTTACATCTGCCCCCTCGGCGCACTGCTTGCAGCTGTCATGTTCTTCTGGGTGGCGGGCAAAAAGACAGTTCTCGAGAGCGTCAACCTCGGCGCACGCAAGCCCATCGGCAAGTGGTTCTACCCCCTGAGCAAATATGTCTACTGTGCCTGCGCACTTCTGGCGCTCGTCGCCGGAGCGATAGTCGGCGGCATAGGCTGATAGGAAATTCAAAACGGTCGGGATTTTCCGACCGTTTTTTGCATAAAAAAATTGAAGAATTGGCGAGCATATGATATTATTCTCATTGGAAGTGTGGTGCAGGTTTTGAACAGTGAGAAATATATAAGGCCGCATATGCTGCTTTACAGAGCGGCTCAGCTCGTTGCGACGGGCTTTGCGGCAACGGTTTTTAAAAGAAAATATATACGAAACGAGATAAGGAACGCCCAAGGCCCCTATGTCGTCATCGCCAATCATCAGGCGGCGTATGACTTTGCCGGACTCATCGGCGCAACGAAAAGACCGCTGACTTTTGTTATCAGCAATTCCTTTTATAATTCGCTGCCCATCACCGGCATCCTGCGCAAGCTCGGGGTGATCCCGAAGCAGCAGTTCCAGACTACGGTGAGCGATATGCGGCGCATTAAGGCCGTCATCGAAAACGGCGAGTCGCTGGTCATTTATCCGGCGGGGCTCATGTGCGAGGACGGCATCTCGACGCCTATCCCGCAGGCGACCTATAAGTTTCTGAAGTGGCTGGATGCCGATGTGTATGTTGCCCGTGCAAGCGGGACATATTTCACCATGCCCAAGTGGACAAAGGGCTTCAGACCCGGCAGAACTTATATGGATATATATAAGCTGTTTGACAGAAATGAGCTTAAAAAGCTCAGTGTGGGCGAAATTAAAGAGCGCACCGACGGGGCGATACTTTTCGATGCCTACCGTGAGCAGGAGGGGCTTCTTTCAAAATACAGCAACAACGATAACATCGAGGGGCTTGAAAAGGTGCTGTACGCCTGCCCGAATTGCGGGAAGGAGTTCACCGTCAAGGTGAGAGACGGCAATATAATCTATTGCACCGACTGCGGCTTTGCCGAGCGCAGCGACGAGTACGGCTTTCTGCATAAAATCGGTCAGGGCGAGGAGCTGCACTATGTTTCCGATTGGAGCAGGCTCATTTACGAAAGACACAGGGATATGCTAAAAGAGCATCCGGAGTATACCCTGAGCGCCAAAACGAGAATATACATGCTCGACTACGATAAGCATAAATTCACATGGGTCGGGCTGGGCAAGCTCACGCTCGGCAAAACGGCGTTCAGAATCAAGGGCGTCATAAACGGCAGCAGCGTCGACATGACGATACCCTCGGCAAAGCTCCCGACGCTTCCGTTCAAGCCCGGCAAGTACCTTGAGGTGCAAAACGGCGCCGACATTTACCGATGCGAGCTTGACGACGGCAAGTTGGTCATGAAATTTATAAACACCGTAAAGGCGTTTTTTGAGCTTAATAACTGAATTGATAGGTGACTTGAGCCGAGGTATATGGTATGATGAATGTTACAGAGGTCGCAGCGGCGCTCATATGGGAAAACGGCAGGTTCATGATTTGCCGCAGGCCGGCGCATAAGGCAAGAGGTCTGCTGTGGGAATTTGTCGGCGGCAAGGTCGAAAAAGGCGAGACCGGGCAGCAGGCACTCGTGAGAGAATGCATGGAGGAGCTGGCAGTCAAGGTGACCGTGGGCGATGTGTTCATGGAGCTTGTGCATGAGTATCCGGATATCACCGTGCACCTTACGCTTTTTAACGCCACGATCGCCGAGGGCAAGCCGCAGATGCTTGAGCATTGCGACATCAAATGGATAACTCCTGCGGAGATAGGCGATTACGATTTTTGCCCCGCAGATGAGGAAATATTAAAGAAAATAATAAATGATCATAAGGAGAATGATTAAATGGATCTTAACAATGTCAACTGGAACGTCGCACGCAAGGGTGTGCTCGCCGTTTGGGCAGGCGCATTTGCCCACGCCGTTCTGAAGAAAAACCCCATAATGCCTGCAATTTTGCTGAGCATGCATCTTGCCGAGTACCTCATCGTTGCGAGAAAAGCCGGTAAGGCCGTCTGGTACGATGATCTTCGCTGCTTCCTCAACACCGCACTCTACGGCTTCACCTTCTGGCTCCCCATGAAGCTTGAAATTGAGTAAGAGTAGAATCATCCCCCTCGTAACTGAGGGGGATTTATCATAACACGGAGGTGCTTCAGTGGAAAAGATATACAAGTGGGACAGAGTTGCTGCCGATTATCAAAAGGTCTGCGCCCAAGGTGGCAACGATTATAACGATAAGCTCATTGCGTTTTTGCTCAATGAGGGCATGCTGTACCCGGGATGCAGAGTGCTCGACCTCGGATGCGGCGTGGGCAAATACGGCAGAGTGTTTGCAAGCCTCGGCTGCGATGTGACGCTGGCCGATATCTCGCCGAAAATGTTAGAGTATGCGGAAAAGAACATGGCGGAGTTTACTACGCCGTGGCGCACGCTGCTGTGCGATTTTGACGAGATAAGCGCCGAGGAGGCGATGCCGAACGGCCGGTACGAGCTTTCGATATCGACCATGAGTCCTGCCGTACACAATGTCGAGACTGTGAAAAAGTTTGCCGCCATAACCGACGGCCGGTGCTTTATCGCAGCCTTTTCGCAGTGGAGCGAGCCGGACAGGGACGAGCTGTTTGAGCACATGGGCGTTGAGCGCCGGACCTTCAACGACAACGCAAGACAGGAGTGCGGCAAGCTTATCCAAAGCGTGTCGGCGGCGGGCTTTACGCCGCAGGTGAAGTATGTCGATTACTGCTGGAGCGATGAGCGCAGTATAGACGACACCGTGCGGTATATGTCAGAGCGCTACTTTGAGCCGTCCGAGCAGACGGCCGGGCTTTGCGAGAGCCTGCGCAGTGCCGTGACGGAGCTTGCGCAAAACGGCGTTTTCACCGACCGTGTGAACACCAGAGTCGCTTGGATCTTTTGGAGTACAAAATAATAGACACGGGCGGCAGGCTATGCTAAAATGTTAACATATTTTAAAGAGAGGGTGATACTGTGTCAATACTTCAAAGGCTCAACAGCCCGACGATGTATCTGATATGCGGCGGGATAATCTTGTTCGTCGCAATAGTGTGCGTGTTTTTCATGGTGAGGGCTTACAGAGCGGGACTTGCCATCGGAATGGACAAAACGAAAATGAAGCGGACGATAACCGCAAGCGCAACATTTGCGGTGCTGCCCAGCGTGGGCATTCTTCTGGGCGTAATTGCCCTGTCCGGCAGCTTGGGAACTCCGCTGCCGTGGCTGCGACTGTCGGTCATCGGTGCGCTGCATTATGAGACGCAGGTCGCCGTCGGCGCTGCCGAGGCTATCGGCCTGTCGGGGCTGAACGCCTCCGAGATGACGGCGCAGGCGTTCACGACAATTGCACTCGTCATGAGCTTCTGCATCATGTGGGGCATGGTGTTCTCCGTGTTTTTCAACAAACGCTATCTTAAAAAGCTCAAGACCCCGAAAAACGCAAACACCGGCGCACCCGGCTTCGGCGACAGCGCCATGACGGCTATGTTCATCGGCCTTGTCAGCGCATACATCGGAAGCTACATAGGCTCATTCGTCTCCGGCGGAGCGGGCGGAATGTTCAGCTTCACGGGCTCCTGGCTGCCGCTTGCCGTGGCGGTCATAGCGGGCGCCGTGATGGCGGTGTTTATCTGGCTTGCCGAGAAGAAAAAGGCCGCTTGGGTGGAGAGCTTCTCCATCGCAGGCAGCATGATAATCGCAATGGCGGCCGCCGTTGTGATAAACGGACTTGTTAAGTAAGGAGGTGCGGGAAAATGTCCGAAACGGAAAAGAACGAGCTGTTTGAAAAGTACAATGACCGCACACATGTTTACGGCAGGATAGCCTGCATCGTGACGCTTATCCTGCTCATCGGCGCACCGTTTGTGATGGGTCTGTACCTCGGCGCAATGCCCAACATGCCCGCCTTCGGCAAGGCGTTCCTCGCCGTGGGCATCGTGTGGTTTGTAAGCTGCATTGCCGAGTATCTTGTCTACACGCCGATGCTCGGTGCCGGCGGCAGCTATCTTGCATTCATGACCGGCAATCTTATCAATATGAAAATACCCTGCGCCGTAAACGCCCGCGATATTGTCGGCGCAAAGACCGGCACGCCCGAAAACGAGATAATCTCGACCCTGTCCATTGCAACGGCTTCCCTCGTGACGGTCGTAGTGCTTGCACTCGGAGTTGCGCTGCTCATACCCTTGCAGCCTATCCTGCAGGATCCGGCGCTTCAGCCTGCGTTTGAAAATGTCGTTCCGGCGCTGTTCGGAGCAATGGCGTACAAGTATTTCCGCAACAACATGAAGATAGCGGTCATCCCGCTGACGGTCATGAGCCTGCTGTTTATCTTTGTGCCGAGTCTCACCTCGTCGACGAGCTTCATGATCCTGCCCAGCGGCGCTATCGCTATCGGCATTGCATATCTCATGTATAAAAAGCGTTATAAGGTGGCGAGCAAATGAAAATTAATAAGATCGGCGTAGCCGCAGCGGCACTCTCGCCGCTGGCTGCTGCTGTCGTGCGCACGGTGATGATGCCGAAAAAGGTGTCGGACTACACGCCGAAGCCTGATAGTGAGCGCACGGAGCTTTACGCAAAAAAGCTATCGCAAATGGTCAGATACGAAACCGTGTCCGACCCCAATGCCCCTCAGACAGAGAAGTTTCTGGGCTTCCACAAGGTGCTCGAGGAGCTGTTCCCGCGCGTGCACGAAAAGCTCGAAAAGACCGAGATAGACGGCAATCTCTTGTATTACTGGAAGGGCAAAAGCTCGGCTAAGCCCGTGGTTTTAATGAGCCATCAGGATGTTGTTCCCGCCGACGGAGTGTGGGAGCACGAGCCGTTCTCCGGTGATATATCGGACGGCAAGGTCTGGGGCAGGGGAGCGGCGGACACCAAGTGCACCGTCATGGCATTCTTCCAAGCTGTGGAGGAACTGCTTGAGGCTGGCTACACCCCCGAGCAGGATGTGTATCTTGCATCCTCCTGCACCGAGGAGTGGGGCGGCGACGGCGCACCGAAGATAGTCGCCGAGCTCAAGCGCCGTGGCGTTGCACCGTTTCTTGTTTGCGACGAGGGTGGCGGCATAATCTCCGAGCCGGTCGGAGGAATCAAGGGCAACTACGCCATGATAGGTGTGTTTGAAAAGGGTCAGGGCAATATGAAGTTCACCGCCCGCTCCGGCGGCGGACATTCGAGCGCACCGCCCAAAAATTCACCCATCGCAAGGCTCGCTGCCTTTGAAAACAGCGTCGAAAAGCACAGCCCGTTCAAAAAGCGTTTTCCGCACGAGGTCGAGGCGATGTTTGAAACGCTTGCGCCGTATGCAGGCTTCGGAATGAAGCTTCTTTTCGGTAACATGTGGCTGTTCAAGCCGCTGCTAAAGCTCGTGCTGCCGACGGTGTCGGCGCAGGCGGGCGCAATGCTGCAAACGACGGTGGCGTTTACCATGCAGTCCGGCTCTGATGCCCGCAATGTGCTCCCGACGGAAGCGTCCGTTTGGGCGAACATGCGCTTTATCCCGCACCAGGGCATGGACGAGAGCCTCAGGCTCATTAAAAAGCGTGCAGATAAGTACGGCCTTGAGACCGAGGTCATCTCCGCCAAGGACTACACCGAGGCCGCCGACATACACGGCGAGGGCTGGCATTTTGCCGTGAGCGTCATTGAAAGGACCTTCCCCGGCCTTGCCGCAAGCCCTTATGTCATGACCGGCGGCACGGATGCAAGGTTTTATCAGGAGATATGCCCTAACTGCATCCGCTTCGGCCCCGTTATCTACGGTCCAGAGCAGCTCAAGGGCATGCACGGTTTGAACGAAAACATAACCTGCGACTGCCTCCAAGGCGCTGTTGACTTCTACAAAAACTTAATTGACATGAATAAATGAAAAAACGAGTAAATGAAAAAACGAGCTCCAAAATCGGAGCTCGTTTTTTGCTATATATAACTGTCAGGAGAGCAGTATTTGATCGGATTCTATCTGAGTGCCTGCGACCTGCGCAAATTTGTCCATCAGCTCATGCTTTGTGAGCTTGGCCTTTTCCTCGCCCTCAACATCGAGGATGATGTGTCCCTCGTGCATCATGATGAGGCGGGTGCCGTGGCGGATGGCGTCCTTCATGTTGTGGGTTATCATCATTGCGGTGAGATTGTTTTCCTTGACGATGCGGTCGGAAAGCTCGAGAACCTTTGTAGCCGTAGCCGGGTCGAGAGCCGCCGTGTGCTCGTCAAGAAGCAGAAGCTTCGGCTTTTGCATCGATGCCATCAGCAGCGTCAGAGCCTGACGCTGGCCGCCGGACAGAAGCCCGACCTTAGCTGTCAGCCTGTCCTCAAGGCCGAGTCCGAGAGTACTCAAAAGCTCACGGTACTGGTCACGCTCGGCGTTTGTAACGCCCCAGCGGAGCGTGCGGCGCTTGCCTCTGCGCAGTGCCAGAGCGAGGTTTTCCTCGATCTGCATATTTGGCGCTGTGCCCATCATGGGGTCCTGGAACACACGGCCGATGTAGGCGGCTCTCTTGTGCTCAGGCTGACCGGTGACATCAACGCCGTCGATGATGATTGAGCCGGAGTCGACCGGCCAAACGCCCGCAATGGCGTTCAGCATCGTTGACTTGCCTGCGCCGTTGCCGCCGATGACGGTGACAAAATCGCCGGGCTTAAGATGAAGGCTCAGGTTTTGCAGAGCCTTTTTTTCATTTATCGTACCTGCATTGAAGGTCTTGCAGACAGATTTAAGTTCCAGCATGATTTGCCTCCTTTTTGCTTTGCTTTCCGGCAAGCTTAAACGAGCTTTTTGACTGCGAGCGGATGTACGGCACGGCAAGGAATACCGCAACGATGACGGCGGTGAACAGCTTCAGGTCGTTCGGGTCGAGCTTGAGCCACAGTATGACGACCATGACAAGGTAGTAAACAATACCGCCAAGCACGACGAACGAAAGACGGACATAGAACTGGCTGCCCTTGCGGAAGATCGCATCGCACAGCACCTCGCCGATGATGACGGCGGCAAGGCCGATGACGATAGCGCCTCTGCCCATGTTGACATCGGCAAAGCCCTGGTACTGAGCCATGAGACCGCCCGACAGGGCGACCATGCCGTTTGACAGCGAAAGGCCGATGAGCTTCATGTTGCTTATGTTGATGCCCTGCGCACGGCTCATTGCGGGGTTAGAGCCCGTGGCACGGATGGCCGAGCCCTGCTCGGTGCCGAAGTACCAGTACAGTGCGGCAATGATAACAATTGCGAAGATCGCACCCTTGATTATCGCCGAGGGGATGTTTCTCAGGCTGATGAGGAGGTCATACGCATCGGGGTTTGCGGGTTTGTTTGCCGACATGCCCATGATGCGCAGGTTAACGGAGTACAGTGCAAACTGGGTCAGTATACCGGCGAGAATGGCGGGTATGCCTAACTTCGTGTGCAGAAGTCCGGTGCAAAGACCCGCTAACATTCCGGCGATGACCGCAATGATGAGCGCCACATACGCAGGGTAGCCTGCGATGATGAGCATGACCGTAACGGCACCGCCCGTAGCAAACGATCCGTCGACCGTCAGATCTGCAATATCCAGCAGACGGAAGGTCAGGTACACACCCAGAGCCATTATGCCCCAGATTATGCCCTGCGCCACGCCGCCGGGGATTCGTGTTATCAAATTTGGCAGACTTAAGGCTGCAAGCAGTGCCGTGTTCATAGCTTTACCTCACAAAATTTATTTGCTGTTGATTTAATCAGTCGCTGATAGCGGTGTAGCCCTCGGGGATGGTGACATTGAGCTTGGAAGCGATATCGGCGTTGTACTTCTTGACGGGGTTGGGGTAGTACTCTATGGGCATCTCGGAGACATTTGCCTCGCCCTTGAGGATCTTGACGGCCATCTGACCGGTGGTGCGGCCGAGCTCGTAATAGTCAATGGACAAAGTCGCAACGCCGCAGCCCTTGCAGATGCCTTCCTCGCCTGCGACGATGGGAACACCGGCGGGCAGTGCAACTGCGCTTATAGCCTCGGTGCAGGAAGCGGCGGTGTTGTCGGTGGGGATGTAGATGACATCGCTGTTTGCGCATGCGCTGGAGGTGACGGTGGAAACATCGTTGGAGTCTGAGAAGGTGTAGACCTCGACCTTGATGTTCTTCTTCTCAAGGCAATCCTTAACGACCTTGGCCTGGTATACGGAGTTCGGCTCGCCGGAGCAGTAGAGGATGCCGACATTCTTTGCATCCGGGAACAGCTCCGTGATCATGTCGGCCTGCTGATCGAGGGGAGCAAGGTCCGAGGTGCCGGAGATGTTGTTGCCGACGGTGCCGTTAAAGTTATCAATGCTAAGTGCAACGCCGTATTCGGTGACGGCAGTGCCTAAAACGGGGATGGAGTCGGTTGCGGAAGCGGCTGCCTGAAGAGCGGGAGTGGCGTTTGCGAGAATGAGGTCAACGCCGCCGGAGACGAAGCCGTTAACGATGGTGGCACAGTTTGCGCTGTCGTTGGAGGCGTTGCCTTCCTCGAACTCGACTTTGTCGCCGAGGGCTTCGGTCAGAGCATCCTTGAAGCCCTGAGTTGCGGCGTCAAGTGCGGGGTGCTGGACAAGCTGGCAGATACCGACGGTGTAGGTGTCGTCGGCGGATTCGCCGCCGCCGCAGGCCGTGACTGCACACAGCATCATAACGGCAAGCACTATTGCAATTACCTTTTTCATTTTGAGTTCCTCCTGAATTTTTGAAAAAATAAAAACCGTACAGAACATTGTCTGCACGGCTCGTAAACAAAAACAAAAATCAACACGATTTATGAGCAGCACAAACAACCATTACTCTCAAAGTAAAAGTAATAGTAAAAGCCGTTCGCAATAAATCGGTTGAGCTTCATGACTTTGTCCTCCTGTTGGAATGAGGACACTTTACTCCTTTTAATCGTAAAAGTCAATACCTTTTTTCAACTTTTTTCGTTCCGTTTAAATCGCTAAAGATTTTGACGGCTTTCAATCAATTCTTGCAGCAGTCTGCACAGTGTTGTATAATGGCAACAAACGAAAACGGAGGTAAAGAGGATGGATTTTGACCGAAATGCAGCCGCAAGGCTTGCCGAAAAATACGAAAGCTTCTATCTTTATGACGAGCAAGCGATACTCGACAGCATCGAAAGGCTGCGCAAAAGCTTTGACGGCGTGCGCTTTTTATATTCCGCCAAGGCAAATCCGCACCCGGGCGTGTTGAGTTGTATCCTCTCCGAGGGCATAGGCGTTGACGCTGCGTCCCTGCGTGAGGTGCAAATGGGCAGAGAAAACGGCTTAGGCAAGCACGATATCTATTACTCGGCACCCGGCAAGAGCGTGCACGATATCGACGCTGCGCTTCCCGACTGCGTTATAATCGCCGACAGCGTCAACGAGGTTGAGCGCATACAGACTCTTGCCGCCGGCCACGGCATCGTTGCCGAGATCGGCATTCGCATAAACCCGAACTTCAGCTTTGACGGCGCAGTCGGCACGGCAAACAAGTTCGGCATCGACGAGGACACGGTGTTCGAAAAGCTTCCCGAATGGAAGGCTATGAAGCATATTAAGATTACAGGCATCCATGTCCACTCCCGCTCGCAGGAGCTCGACGGAACGCTCATAGCCGGCTACTACGCCAAAATGTTTGAGCTTGCCTGCCGTGTGCAGGACGCATTGGGCGAGAAGCTCGGATTTGTCAATATGGGCTCCGGTATCGGTATCCCCTACGCCGAGAGCGACAGACCCGTCGACCTTGCACGGCTCGGCGACGAGATGACACGGCTCATGGGC
>HF986880.1:7353-97819 GCA_000431075.1 Firmicutes bacterium CAG:555 | reverse complement strand
GGGCGTTTACCGCAGCAGGCTGAGTGCGCAGATACTCATCGAGACCGGACGCTTCCTTGTCGGCAAGGCGGGCGTTTATGTGACGCATGTGCTGGATAAAAAGGTATCGCACGGCAGGACCTTCGTCATTCTTGCAAACACCCTCAACGGCTTTGTGCGCCCGTCCATGGCACAGATGGTCGAAAGCTACACGGCTGATGCACATCCGCACAACTCGGAGCCTATGTACACCGGCCGCAATGCATTCGGCTTCGCACCGCTTGCTGACACCGCCGGGACCGAGACCGTCACCGTTGTGGGCAATCTCTGCACCGGCACGGATGTCATCGCAAAGGATATCACTCTGCCGAAGCTCGACTGCGGCGATGTGTTCGTCATCACAAATGCCGGAAGCTACGCTGCGGTGCTTTCACCCATGCAGTTTGCGTCCCTGACCCCGCCTGCGCAGATACTTCTCAAGACTGACGGCTCGACCGTGACCATTTGAAACACGCAAAAAGACGGAGTGCTCAGCACTCCGTCTTTTCATTTATCACGGTATCCGTTGGGGTTCTGAGTCTGCCAGTGCCAGCTGTCTCGGCACATGTCCTCAAGGTCGAGACCGGCTGTCCAGCCGAGCACCCGTGCGCTCTTCTCCGGCGAGCAGTAGCATATCGGCAGGTCGCCCGCACGGCGGCCGACTATCTTATACGGCACGGTGAGCTTGTTTGCATTTTCAAAGGCATGCACCATGTCGAGCACACTGTAGCCCGTGCCGGTGCCGAGGTTGAACACACTCTCGCCCTTGTGCTCGTCCATGTATGTAATAGCTGCGACATGACCCTTTGCAAGGTCAACGACATGGATATAGTCACGCACGCCGGTGCCGTCGGGGGTGTCGTAATCGCCGCCGAACACACGCAGATATTCAAACTTGCCGATGGCCGTCTGTGAGATATACGGCATGAGATTGTTGGGAATGCCCTTGGGATCCTCGCCTATAAGGCCGCTCGGGTGAGCGCCGACGGGGTTAAAGTAGCGCAGCAGGATGACCGCCCACTCGGGATCGGTATTTGCATAGTCACGCAAAATCTGCTCGCACATATACTTCGTCCAGCCGTAGGGGTTCGTGCAGCTGCCGGTTTTCGAGGTCTCGTACAGCGGCATCTCATTATCGCCCGAGTAGACCGTTGCCGAGGAGGAGAAGATTATATTCTTGACCCCGTGCTCACGCATCGCCTCACACAGCGTTATCGTCGAGCCGAGATTGTTGTCGTAATACTCAAGCGGCATCTCGACCGATTCGCCGACCGCCTTGAGACCCGCAAAGTGGATGACGCAGTCGATGCTGTGGCGGGTGAATATTTCGTCAAGCTTCTTGCGGTCACGCACATCCGCCTCATAAAAAGTCACGGTCTTGCCCGTTATCTGCTCGATACGCTTGCCCGCCTCGGCGCTGCTGTTAACAAGATTATCAATGATGACGACATCCATGCCCTGCTGCAGAAGCTCAACGCAGGTGTGGCTGCCGATATAGCCCATTCCGCCGGTGACCAAAACCGTCATAAAGACAACTCCTTTCCTTTAAGCGAAACAATTTTATACTAAACGAACGAAAAAGTAAAGCACGGCTTGACAGAGGGAAAAAACAAAATATAATGTGTGCTATGAACAGAGAAAATTTTTTCAGAAAATTTGATAAGATCGTCGGGCAGTTCGGCGATGCAAAACCCGGGATACTGCTGCACAGCTGCTGCGGCCCGTGCTCAAGCTCGGTGTTGGAGCTGCTGTCGAAGTACTTTGACGTGACGGTTTTGTGGTATAACCCGAATCTTTATCCCGAGGCCGAGTACGATAAGCGTCTGGAAACACAAAAGCAGCTCATTGACGCTATTGCCGAGGATGGTGTGCAGGCAAAGCTCCTTGTTGAACCGTGGCGCAGCGAGGATTACTTTTCCCGCATAAAGGGTCTTGAAAACGAGCCCGAGGAGGGCAAGAGGTGCCTTGAGTGCTTCAGAATCCGCCTTGAGGAGACTGCTCGCATCGCAAGCGAGCGTGGCTTTGAGTGGTTTTGTACGACGCTCACCGTATCGTCCCGCAAGGATGCCGTGGCGATAAACGCCATAGGCCGTGAAGCGGAAGCAAAGTACGGCGTTAAATGGCTGCCGTCGGAGTTTAAAAAGCGTGAGGGCAACCACCGTTCGATAATTTTGTCCGAAAAATACGGGCTGTACCGTCAGGAGTACTGTGGCTGTGTATTTTCGTTGGTAAACAGGGAGAAAAATGATGAAAATTAACACTCGCAACTTGATAACCGCCGCCGTCGTCGGCGCACTGTACGCAGTGCTGACGATGGTGCTTGCACCTATTAGCTACGGTGCACTGCAATTTCGTGTGTCGGAGGTGCTGTGCATCCTGCCGTTTTTCATGCCGTTCACGGCGTGGGGGCTGTTCGTCGGCTGCATTGTTGCCAATCTTATAAGCACGGCGGGCGTTCTGGATGTCGTTTTCGGCTCACTTGCAACGCTCATAACCTGCCTGTGCATAGCTTGGTGCGGCAAAAAGGGCAATACATTAAAAACAAGGCTCTTGGCCTGCCTCATGCCGGTCGTTTGGAACGGCCTTATCGTCGGCGCAACGCTCACCATCGCTTTGGCGGGGCTTAACCCCCTCACGCACTTCGGCGCATTTTTGGTGTTCGCAGGCGAGGTGGCGCTCGGAGAGCTCGGGGTCATGTATCTGATCGGCCTGCCGCTCATGACTTATCTGCCCAAGCAGCGGTTTTTCTCGGAATTTGTCGATAAACACTCTTGACAAATTCCGTGCGATAGCATACTATTGTGCTGCAAGTAAACAGGGGTGCTGAGTTATTCTCGGCTGAGACGGAAAGAAGCGAATTTCCGAAACCCATGAACCTGATCCGGGTAATGCCGGCGTAGGAAACGAAAATACTACACCAATCGTTTTCCTATGGCCGTGCATAAAGCACGGCTTTTTGTTTTAGGAGGAACTGTTATGAATCAGAGCAAAACAAAGTCTCTTGTGGAATGCGCCATTATGATCGCACTCGCCACGGTGCTCAGCATGATCAAGCTTGCCGAGCTTCCCTACGGCGGCTCGATAACGATAGCGTCTATGCTGCCGATAGCTATTATCGCCTACCGCAGAGGTATGGGCTGGGGCCTCGGCTCGGCCTTCGTTTACGGCATCGTTCAGCAGCTTTTGGGCCTTAACTCGCTTTCGTATGTCACCACATGGCAGAGCATCGTTGCCGTCATACTTCTTGACTACATAGTTGCATTTACGGTAATAGGCTTTGCAGGCATATTCAGAAATAAGATAGAAAATCAGGCTCTCGGTCTCACCCTCGGCTGCGTTTTCGTATCCATCCTTCGCTATATCTGCCATGTCATCTCCGGCGCAACGGTATGGGCGGGTCTGTCGATACCGACTCAGGCGGCACTGTCCTATTCCTTCATTTACAATGCCACCTACATGCTGCCTGAATGCATTATTCTTGCGGTAACTGCCGTCTACATCGGCTCTGTCATAGACTTCAGAGAAGAAAAACTCAAGAGAATCGTAAAGAGCGACACCAAGGCATACTCTCCCACTATCAATGTAGCTGCAGGTCTTATCGCCGCAGGCGCTGTAATTTATGACGCTGTTGAGGTGTTCTCGCACCTCCAGAACGCCGAGACGGGCGAGTTCGACATAACCGGTCTTGCAGCTGTAAACTGGACTGCGTTTATTGCGGTAACGGTCTCTGCCGTAGTCGTCACTGTATTGCTGCTTATCGTCAATAAGACTCTCAAAAAAGGCAAAGCAGCATAAAAAACTGTTGACACCGGGACGAAAGTCAGTATATAATAAGCTTCCGATGCCTGTCGGCATCGGAAGTAATTTTTTAGTCAACTACTTTGACTTCGGTCAATGTTGAGTAATAATCCCGAAAGGAGTGCAACACATTATGCTGCGTACCTACCAGCCCAAGAAGCGTCAGCGCAAAAAAGAGCACGGCTTCCGCAAGAGAATGTCCACCGCAAACGGCCGCAAGGTCCTCGCTCGCCGCAGAGCAAAGGGCAGAGCAAAGCTCAGCGCCTGATTTGGCCTGCATGAGCAGAACGGAAATTTAAATATTTTTTAGGGCGGGTACTATCCGCCCTTAAGGTGTTTGTGCATTTATTGTTTTTGTCGTATTTGGGGTGAATTTCGTTGGATGTCAGGGTCACACTGAAGAAAAACTATGAATTCCGGCGGCTGTACCGCAAGGGCAAGACCGCCGTTACCCCGTATCTCGTCATTTACAGCATGAAAACGGGGCGTGGCGCTAACCGTGTGGGCTACACCGTGTCGACAAAGCTCGGCAAGGCAGTCGTCCGCAACCGTGCCCGCCGCAGATTGAGAGAGGTTTACCGGTTGAATTCCGATAAGCTCATCAGCGGCGTTGACATGGTCATCGTCGCCCGCTCGGCATGTGTGACGGCAGATTTTGCAAAGATCGAGAAGGCATTTCTGCACGCCTGCGGTGAGTTGGGGCTCATTAAGGGAGAGGAAAAATGAAAAAGCTGCTCATTAAATTGGTGAGGCTTTATCAGAAGTATATCTCGCCGCTGAGACCCGCCTGCTGCCGCTATATTCCGACCTGCTCGCAGTACGCCATTGAAGCTCTGGAGAAATACGGGGCTTTGAAGGGCAGCTGGCTTGCTCTGAAACGCTTTTCGAGGTGTCATCCCTTTCACCTCGGGGAGCACGATTTCTATGATCCCGTCCCGTAAGCGGGGTCAGATAACAAGGAGAAACTTATGTCATTATGGGATTATATAGTTTGGCCGTTTGCCAGACTAATGGAGTTCCTGTACAATTGGACTCAAAACTACGGTGTTTCCGTCATCCTCTTTGCTCTCGTAGTTAACCTCATTCTTCTGCCGTTCATGGCAAAGAGCAAGAAGAGCATGATGCGCACCACCCGTTTCCAGCCCAAGATGAAGGCGCTGGAGAAAAAGTATGCCGATAACAAGGAAAAGTATCAGCAGGAGGTCGCCAAGCTTTACCGTGAAGAGGGCATCAACCCCATGTCCGGCTGCCTCTGGAGCCTGCTTCCGTTCCCGATCATCATCGCACTGTACAGTGTCATTCGCCAGCCTCTGGAGAAGATGATGGGCATAAGCTCGGAGGGCGTTAAGAAGATCACCGAGTGGGCGGCTCAGAATGCGGGCTTTGTTTCGACCAACAAGACCTATGACGAGATCGGTGTTACCGATGCACTTCATCAGCATTGGGATGCCGCCGTGAACGCACTGGGCGATTTGGCGGACAAGCTCATGAATCTTGACTACAGCTTCCTTGGCATGAATCTCGGCGCGGTCCCCAACTGGAAGGTCTGGACCATCGACTTTGCAAATACCTCGACCGCACTTCCCGCACTGGGACTGTTCCTTATCCCGCTTATCGCTGCGCTTCTGTCCTGGCTGTCGATGAAGATAAGCCAGGCGACCAATCCCACCGCCGGCGGTGCACAGGCCGAGGCATCGATGAAGACAATGAATATTTTCATGCCCATCATGTCGATCTGGATCTGCTTCATCATGCCTGCCGCTCTCGGTGTATACTGGATCGCAAACAGCATTTTCGGTATAATCAGAGATGTCGTCCTCACCAAGATCTACAAGAGAAAGCTTGATATCGAGGATGCCGAGCGTATCGCAAAGGAAAAGGCAAAGGAAGATGAGATCCGCCGCCGTCACGAGGAGACCGAGCGTCTGCGTGCCGAGGGTGCGACCGTCCGCAACAACAACACCAGCAAAAAGAAGATGCAGGCTCAGTCCAAGCAGCAGTCCGACGAGCGCCGTGCCGCTAACGAAAAGGCCGAGCGCGATGCGAAGCGCGAGCGTCTTGGCATAAAGAGCAATGAGGGTGAGAACCCCTCGCAGGTCGGCAACCGCCGCTACGCAAGAGGCAGGGCATATGACCCGAACCGCTTTGCAGATGCAGCAGCCCCCGCCGCCGAGACCGAGGCATCCGAAGAGACCGCATCCGAGGATAAGCCTGAATAATTACAGGAGAACCTGATATGATTAAATATTTGGAAAAATCCGGCCGCACCGAGGACGAGGCAGTCGCCGCCGCCCTTGCCGAGCTTGGTATGGATCGAGACGATGTGTCCGTGACCGTCGTCGAGCGTGCTAAATCCGGCTTTTTGGGCATCGGCGCTTCTCCTGCCGTCGTGCGTGTCGAGTATGAAGCACCCGATGAGCCCGCTCCCGAAGCGGAAGCAAAGCCCGCCGAGGAAGCTCCCGCTCAGGATTATCCCGAGATAAGAGCATTCCTGACCGGACTTTTAGAGCGCATGGGCACCAAGGCGGATATTGAGATAACCGCCCGTGACAGCAAGGGCGTCGTTGTGAACCTTTCGGGCCCCAACATGGGCGCCGTGATAGGCCGCAGAGGCGAGACACTCGACGCTATCCAGCATCTGACCAATTATGTGGTCAACCGCGGCAGCGACAAGCATATGCACATTTCCGTCGATGCCGAGAGCTACCGTGCAAAGCGTGAGGAGTCGCTCGTTCGCCTTGCCGAGAAAATGGCCGCAAAGGTCATCAAGTACAAGCGCAGCATGGCTCTTGAACCTATGAATTCCTATGAGCGCCACATTATCCACACCGCATTGCAGGATTACGAGGGCGTGACCACAAGCTCCACCGGCACCGAGCCTAATCGCCGTGTTGTCGTGTCCTATGACAGACCTCAGCAGACAAGCAACAAGCCGCAAAGCCGTGAATGGGCATAAGCCCCTGATTTTGGAGGAAAAGAAAATGACACTTGAAAAGGTCCAGAACATCCTGGCAGACCAGTTCGAAGTGGCTGCCGACAGCATTTCCGCAGATACCAATATCGTAGATGACCTTGGCGCAGACTCCCTTGATGTAGTGGAGCTCATCATGTCCGTTGAGGATGAGTTCGGCCTGTCGATTCCCGATGAGGATGCGACCGAGCTTACGACCGTCGGCAAAATAGTCGAGTACATCGAATCTAAGCTTTAATGCCTTTTGAAAAACTCCCTGTATTGCGAAAGCAGTGCAGGGAGTTTTTTCGTTGCCGCAAAAATATTTGACTTGTAGAGGATAAGATAGTAAAATAAACTGATTAAGAGTGCATAGGAGGAGCTATGGAAAAGCTGTCACATGCGTATATAGTCTCCTCGGCATCGGAGGAGGAAGGGCTCAAGCAAGCTGTGACGCTTGCCAGCGAAATGCTGTGCAGCGGCATGGGCAAAAAGCCCTGTGGCGTGTGCAGGGACTGCCGCAAGATAAAGGCAGGCGTTCACCCCGACCTTGGCTTTGTTCGCAGATCGCTCGATGATAAGGGCAACAAGAAGCGGGATATCCAAGTCGACCAGATAAGGGACATGGGTGCGGATGCTTATGTTCTTCCGAACGAGGCAAACGGCAAGGTGTATATCATCGAGGAAGCGGAAACAATGAACGAGAGCGCCCAAAACGCTGCTCTCAAGCTGTTTGAGGAGCCGCCCGACGGCGTACATTTCATCCTTTGCACGACTAATCCCGAAAAGCTTCTCACGACCGTGCGCTCGAGGTGCGTACTCATTAGATGCAACGCAGGAAGCGAGCCGGAAAACGCCGAAATGGCAGCTCTTGCGGATGAGTATATTTGCCTTGTGCAAAACGGTAATACCGCCGAACTTACGGCGTGGTGCTTTGCAAATGAGAAGCTTGACTCGAGAAAAATGCCCGAGCTTTTGGCGTCCATCGAGCGCAGACTCATACAAATGCTCAGATATTCCGATGCAAGAGCGCAGCTCATGAGTAATATCGCTCTTATCGAGCGTTGCCTTGAATATCAGACGGTCAATACGAGCGTCAAGCATATATTTGGATTGCTGGCGGTAAAGTCACTGCCGGCGAAGGAAACGAGGAAAAAAGTTGACTGAAGTTATAAGTGTAAGATTCAAAAACAGAGGCAAGAGCTACTTCTTTGCCCCCAACGGCAAGAGCGTAAAGACCGGAGAGCAGGTCATCGTTGAAACCAGCAAGGGACTTGAGATCGCCGACTGCTCCTGCGGCAACCATATGGTCGAGGACAATGCCGTTGTGCAGCCGCTGCGTCCCGTCGTCAGAATTGCCACGAAGGACGATCTGCGTGTGGCGGAGATAAACAAGCAGCGTGAAAAAGAAGCGTATGGGATATGCCAGAAGAAAATCGCCGAGCACGGCCTTGACATGAAGTTAGTCGATGTTGAGTGCAATTTTGAGGGCAATAAGACCATCTTTTTCTTCACATCTGACGGAAGAGTCGATTTCCGTGAGCTTGTCAAAGACCTTGCGGGCATCTTCCGCAACCGTATCGAGCTCAGGCAGATCGGTGTGCGTGATGAGGCAAAAATGCTCGGCGGCCTCGGCATCTGCGGGAGACCGTTTTGCTGCAGCAAGTTCCTGAACGATTTCCAGCCCGTGTCGACCAAGATGGCAAAAATGCAGTCCATGTCGCTCAATCCGAGCAAAATTTCCGGTAGCTGCGGCAGACTCATGTGCTGCCTGAGATATGAGCAGGAGGCGTACGAGGAGCTTGTCAAGAATGTTCCCAAGCAGGGTGCATTTGTTGAGACTCCGACCGGCTACGGCATCGTCACGCAGGTCAATTTACTCCGTCAGCTCGTCAAGGTCAAGCTTGACGGCGAGGGCGAGGATACCATGCGCACATACCGTGCCGTCGAGGTCGCCACCGTTCCCGGCGGCAGACCCAAGGACGGCGAGCCGCTGCCGTCGGTGCTCAAATATGTGCCCGCCCCCGAGCCCGAGGAGGAGCCTGAGGATGAGTGGGCGATACCGGAGATGATAGTAAGCGAGCCGACGGAGGAAAAGCCCGAAAACGCAAAGAGAAGTCGTAATCGCCGTAATCGCAGGGGCGGAAAAAACCGCAGCAAACCCGAGGGAGATAAGCCCGCAGCCCAATCAAAGCCCAAGGCTGATGAGGAAAAGCAGCAGGTCAAGGCAAAACCCAAGAATAAGCGCAGCGGCGGCAACAAGCCACACACAGGCTCGGATAAGCCCAAGACGGAAAAAACCCCGGCGCAGCCCAGACCGCAGCAAAAGCCTGCCGAGACCAAGGAGGGCGGCGACAAGAAACGCAATAGCCGCCGTCGGTACTACCACAGGGGCAAACCCAAGAACAAACAGGGCGGCGAGCAGAAGCAATAATGACCCGGAGGTCACGATATGAGTAAAAAAGACAAGACGGAAAAGAAAAGCATGAGCGGCACGGTTAAGTGGCTGTTAACGGCGCTGCTTGCGGTGCTGGCGGTGGTCACGGTCGTTATCTGCGTCAAGGGCGGTAATTTTACCTTTAAGCCCGGCTTCGTGCAGACGAACGATGATGTAGTTGTCGAGGAGACAAAAGCGCCCGAAAACGATAAAGATGAGCCGGACGAGACCGTTAAGCACAAGGTTTTCATCTCGGCAGGCAACGGCGGCTCGGCCAACCCCAACGGCAGCGTTGAGGTCGAGGACTGGGGCAGCCTCACGATAACTTTTACGCCCAACGAGGGCTATGAGATAGTCTCCGTCACGGTCGACGGTGCGGATCAGGGGGCTGTCGAGAGCTATACGCTTTCGTATGTCAAGGACGACCACACAGTTATCGCTACATTTGAAAAGAAACCCGAACCAACGCCGACCCCGACTCCCGAGCCGTCCGATGACAGTATTTTCTCGGGGCTTGACAAGCTTTTCGGAGACGATTAAAAAATGTAAAGAGAGAGTTTTATGCAGACAGGATTTGTGATTTTGCTGTTTGTCGTCGGCCTGGTGCTCATCATCAAGGGCGGCGACTGGTTCGTCGATTCGGCGGTCTTCATCGCAAACTTGACCGGAATACCTAAGTTCATAATCGGTGCAACGATAGTAAGCGTTGCAACGACTCTGCCGGAGCTGACGGTGTCCGTCACCGGCGTCATTGACGGCGAGCTCGACCTTGCCGTCGGCAATGCGGTAGGCTCGGTCACCGCAAACATCGGCCTTATCATGGGCATCTCGCTCGTGTGTATGCCGGCGGTCATCAAGCGCAGTCAGTTCTGGCTCAAGGGTACGCTCATGTCTGCCGCGGCACTGCTTTTGTGGGTGCTGTGCAAGGACGGCACGCTGCATATGCTGCCGAGCTTTGCACTGTTCGTGCTGCTGGCGGTGTATGTTTGGGATAATATCCGTGACGCAAAGAACGATGTCGGCTCTGACGAGCGTGAGGTCGTCGACAAAAAAGATCTTCCCAAGCAGATAGTTATGTTTATTATCGGCATTGCCGCCATCGTCGGCGGCTCGAAGCTGCTTATAGAATACGGTAGCGAGATAGCCCTGCTGCTCGGCGTGCCCTCTGCGATAATCGGCGTTACAATGGTCGCCATCGGCACCAGCCTGCCGGAGCTCATAACGACTCTCACGGCAATACGCAAAAAGGAATCGAGTATGTCGATAGGCAATATCGTCGGCGCAAACATCATCGATCTTGCGATGATCCTGCCCATATGCAGTGTCGTTTCCGACGGCAAGCTCACCATTGCCGAGCAGTCGTATGCGCTGGATATGCCCATGTGCTTTGCGATGACGCTTATTGCGGTGCTGCCCCCGCTCATAAAGGGCAAGCTCTACCGCTGGCAGGGCATCCTCATGCTCGCCCTGTACGCAGTTTATGTCGTGATTCTGGTCACCCAATACGGCGTGTAAAACGCTAATATGCTAATATAAAAAGAGCTATCTGATTTCATCTGAAATCAGATAGCTCTTTTTATATTAATGATAAAATTTAGCGCAGATTATTCCCACTCGCTCCCTGTAAATCAATCTTAAACGCATTTGTTTATGAAATTTATCAGGGAGTATTTATATTACTTGAATTATCGGTAAAGCATACGCTATCCGATTTTTTGTTGCCATTTCGTTGCCAAAGTACATATCATTAAAGTACAACTGTGAACAAGACCGAATTATGTTTCGTATCTTTGCTTGATTTCATCAATAATGCTTGCTGCGTAAAGAGTTGTTTTTGGTGTTTTGGCTTTTTTAGGATTAAGCCTTCTTGTATATGCATAAGTATTATTCTCTTTTAAAGAAGACATTATTTCATTGAACTTTTTACCCTGCTTGAAGTTTGGGATATCAGCTCTGCATTTTTTGCATATATCACTGTATGTAAATGGATAGAGTTTAACTATTTCATCATCTGAAAGTTTTATTTTTTGTGCATTAGGATCATCTGATAATTGAACTTTATTAATTTTTGCAAAATTTGCATCTGCGGCATCTTGTGAAGTAATCGCAATAAGTAAATCACTATTTTTCATTCGTTTAACATTTTCTAAATATATATCAAATCCAACAACAATGGTATCCTCAATGCCTTCATCATTCAAATCGGTAATAACTTTAACCATTGAGGATATAAACTCTTTTGATTCTTTAGAAGAAATGTAATTAGCTGCCCTTTTGGTCAGAAAATCTTCTGGCTTGAACGGTAATTTGAACCCTAATGGTAAAATAAACAAACCTTCATTTGCCATTATATCCTTTGAAAAGTACTTTTTAAGAAAATCCACATAGTTTAGTGCCGCCTTAGCTGTCAGCATAAAAATATATGGTTCTAATTGTTCATTGTAATAATGCACAATATTATTCCTGTACTTTTCAATAAGACATAAATTTTCTTTTATTGCTATAAACGCTTTTGGCTCCTGCTTGTTAATATACTCGTCTGTATAATCAATTGCTTTATCAATGGAAATTGTATGACCGTCTTTTTTGTATATAGACTTGCTCTTAATGTACTTTTTCACAAAGCATTTTAAAATCAATTCCCAAGCATTCATAATCAATAATGTTACTGTTTCGTAACGATACGAAAAATTGGGCTTATTATGTATTTCAATTGCTGCAAAATATGCTGAAATTGAATTTTTAAGTAAATTATTTTGAACCATTTTTCTTTTGGGCATATCTATCACCTGCCATATACTTATTGTATGTAGACTTTTTGTATTCAATTTCATTATACTATAAAATATGGAGGATTGCAACTATGGATATTATAAAAGTATTTGGTGACAACCTAAAAAAATATCGTACAGCTATGGGAATATCTCAAGAAGCATTCGCCGATAAATGCGGTATGCATCGTACTTATATTAGTGCTATCGAGTGTTATCGTCGCAGTATTTCACTTGAAAATATTCAGCGTATAGCGGATGCACTCGGAATTGAAACCTATAAATTATTTTTGGAGGAATAAATGTGGAGCACAGAAATAGAGCCCAGGGATGGAAACACGCAAAACGATCAGGTCACGAAAATGAACGGTTAGTTGCCGAATTGACTGAAAATGATATAAATATACAGAATCGATTACTTCAATGTGCGCATATAACTGATGCGACAGTTGACAGAGTTGAATTTGGGGGATTATGCGAAACCGATGTTGACTGCGTTTTAGGTGGAAAAACCAAATCCAAAACTGATATGTGGCTTTTTCTGTCGAATGGAAAAAGACTGAATGTTTCAATAAAAAAAGACGAAGGTGGACAGGTGTTTCTTATCGGAATAGAGAGATTTATAAATGGATTTGAACTCCAGTATCACAAAAACATACCGGATTCGGTCAAAAGAGCCATCTCATTGTATTTTGGTTCTGCCGTTGACACACTTGAAGTTATAAATGATTTTGGCAGTACAAACAAACAATTGGAAATCAGAAAACATAGGGTTGTAGCTGATACATTGAAAGCGTATGACGGAAATCTTTACCATTTGCTGTTAAATTGGTTTAATGAAAACATCTCAGAATTATTTGATTTCTGTTTCGCAAAAGGTTTAGCATCAAATTCAGAAGATTGGGCGCAAATAGTATGGTATAAAAATATGGTTGGTGAAAATCAATTCGATACAATGCTATATCTTGAAGATTTCAAATCAAATATTCCTCCTACGGCTGTGTATGGTACTCGCAACGGAGGTAGCACTATTCAACTTCCGTTTGGTTTTGTCCAGTGGCATAGTCCAAGAAAAATCATTCCCGGCAATCTTCAATTTCATCATTCGTATGAAAAAATAAAATCTCTTTAATATTTATCGGGACAGTAGTCATATATGATACTGTCCCGATAATTTTATTCTATAGCTAATAGCATCTGTTTAGCGATTGCCATTGAAAGCAACGGCGGAACAGCATTACCTATTTCCAATCTCTTCATTCCATCAGAGCCATAAAATTTATAATCATCCGGAAAGCTCTGCAATCTTGCACCTTCTCGAATTGACATTGCTCTTGAATCTCTTGGATGAATACATCTCGAGGATGAAGGGCACGCAAAATTTCTCGTTATTGTTGTCGAAGGCTTATCCCACCATAATTTAGCGTAGGTATTGCCATATCCACTTTTGGGACGAATATTTTCAGGCAAATCATCTTTAGACTCTCCATCCTTTAATGTTTGCATTATTTTGACGAGATGTTCACCGTTTTTAGGCGCCTTGTGTTCTTCAACATACATATCGGCATTTTTTCTGACAAATTTCAAAAACTCATTCGTAGCACCGGTAGCATAAATATTATTTTCTTCGCCACTTCTTAGCACTGGTAAATCTCCTATTGCCTCTCGCAAAGTTACATATGGTTTTAATCCTTCACCATGCGTTGGAGACGGATAAACAAAGTTGTTTTTTTCTTTAATGCCCACAAGAATTACTCTTTCTCTATGTTGAGGGACACCATAATCAACTGCATCCAAAACTTTGTGCTTTAAATCATAGCCAAGTTCTTTAAATTCGATTTGAATTTGTCTAAAAAGATTTCCCTTATTCATACTAAGTATTCCAATAACATTTTCAAACACAAATGCTTTAGGTTGCAGAATTTTAAGAATTCTCTTATACTGCATAAACAAGTTTGCTCTCTCATCATTTTGCCTTTTTCCAAGAGTTGAATATGATTGACAAGGAGGTCCACCCACTACTATATCTATTTTTTGCCCATTTAGTGCCTGATTTAAAATATCTTCCGTCAGATTATTTATATCACAATTTAACATTCTGACATTAGGATGATTTAATTCATATGCAATAGAAATATCTTTTTCGATTTCATTTGCCGCTATAATATTAAATTGTGGAAGCATTGAAAAACCATAACTCAACCCACCAACACCGGCAAACAAATCCATTACATTATATTGTCTCATATTTATTTTCTCCTAATATAATGCTTTAACAATATTTTCAGCAATCCTACTAACTACCAGAACACAAACAGAATCTCCAATTTGTTTATAGACTTGTTTTTCGTTTTCTTTTGGTAAAATAAAACTTGCAGGAAATCCTTGCAACCTAGCACATTCACGAGGAGTGTGAAATTATTCCCACTCGATCGTGGAGATGGGCTTTGGGCTGAGCTCGTACAGGACACGGCAGACACCGGAGACCTCGCTCAGGATGCGGTCGGTTATCTTCTTGAGCAACGCCCAGTCAAGCTCGGGCACGGTTGCGCTTGTTGCATCAACGCTGTTGACCGCACGGATGACGACCGGCCACTCGTAGGCACGCTTGCCGTTACGGATACCTGTTGCACGGTAGTCGGGAACGGCGGTGAAGTACTGCCAGATGTCGTTTTGAAGCCCTGCGGCGGCTATCTCCTCACGCAAAATTGCGTCCGACTCACGCACGGCCTCGAGGCGGTCACGGGTGATAGCGCCGGTGCATCTTACGCCGAGACCCGGGCCGGGGAAGGGCTGGCGATAGACCATGCTGTCGGGCAGGCCGAGCGCCTTGCCGACGACACGAACCTCGTCCTTGTACAAAAGCTTGACCGGCTCAACGAGCTCAAACTGCAGGTCCTCCGGCAGACCGCCGACATTGTGGTGCGCCTTAACGCCGTCACTCTCGAGAATGTCGGGATATATCGTGCCCTGTGCGAGGAACTCAATGCCCTCGAGCTTGCGGGCCTCCTCCTCGAACACACGGATAAACTCCGCACCGATTATTTTGCGTTTTGCCTCGGGATCATCTACACCGGCGAGCTTATCAAGGAAGCGGTCGACAGCATCGACATACACGAGGTTTGCATCCATCTGATCACGGAAAACCTCAACGACCTGCTCGGGCTCACCCTTGCGCAGCAGACCGTGGTTCACATGCACGCAGGTGAGCTGCTTGCCGATGGCCTTGATTAAAAGTGCGGCAACGACGGACGAGTCAACGCCGCCGGAAAGCGCCAGCAACACCTTTTTCGAGCCGACCTGCTCACGGATGAGCTTTATCTGCTCATCGATAAAAGCATTTGCAAGCTCGGGGGTGGTTATTCTCTCCATAGTCTCGGGGCGAATATTGTTATCCATTCCTTATCCTCCAAAATTATTCGTCTATCTTATTATAGTGATTTATGCCGATGCGCTTGTGTTCGGCACGCCTGTGGTAGCGGTCGATGATTTTCTTGTCACGCTCGCTTGCTTCGCCCGTGGTAATGTAGCTGTCGATTGCGGCGTAGCTTACGCCCATCTCGTCCTCATCGGTCTGGCCATCAAACAGTCCCGCCGACGGGGCTTTGTTTATGATGCATGCCGGAGCGGTGAGCCAGCACAGAAACTCGATGACCTCGGTTGCGGTGAGGTCGGAGATGGGGTTAAAGTCGCATGCGCCATCGCCCCACTTGGTGTAGTAGCCCATGTACAGCTCGCTGCGGTTGCCGGTACCGGCGACAAGGCGGTATTCGCTGGCGGCGATGGTGTAGAGCGTGGTCATCCTCAGACGGGGTGCGATATTATTTACCGCCGCATTGCTGAGGGTGGTTATATCACTCAGGCGGTCTATCTCCGCTTGGCGCACATCGGTAAGGTCGATGACCCTCGTCTGGATGCCGAAGTGCTCTGCGACTTCCTTGGCGTCCTTCATATCCTGCTCAAAATTGCGCTTTGATGCGCAGGGCATCATGATGCCGACGGTGTTTTCGCAGGCAAACTTGCACAAAATGCCGACAAGGGCGGAGTCCTTGCCGCCGGAGTTGCCGAAAACGATGCCGTCAACGCCGCTTTTTTCAACAAGGTCACGGATAAACTGCACCCTGTTTTTGAATTCTTCGTTGTAATCTCTCATATTTTGCTCCTATTAATAAAACTACCTAAAATTATATCAGCAGACCGTTTTAAGTCAACTTAAATTTTCGTATTCGACCCGGTTTGTTATGTTTTTTACGGGGTTTGTCCCATAATGTGGCGTGGAAAGGAAGGGATCATCATGTATACCACGCCGTACACGAGGGCACTTTACCCCTATGAAGCACTGTTTACGCCGCTTGAGTGCGGCACACTGAATCTAAAAAACCGCATAATCGCAGTGCCTCCCGACGGCCTGACTGCACTCAGGGCAGAGCGCTTTGCGCTTGAAGCCGCAGCGGGCGGAGCGGGGCTCGTCTGCACTGAAAATGCTGAGCTATGCGAAAAAATTCGTGAGCATGGAAGCCGTGCATTTTGCCGAATAAGGAGCAAAAGCTTGACCGATGCCATGGGCTGCGACGGGATATGTCTTGACCTGCGGGATATGCCACTCGGCAAGGCTGCCGATGCAACAAAAAAAGCCCGCCGAACGGTAGGCGAGGGGATGCCCATACTGTGCATGGTGAGCGTGACGAGAACGAACATTGCCGGTCTTGCCTGCCTTGCGTGGGCGGGTGCAGACATGCTGTGCATCGAGCCGTGCGCCGACAATGCGCCATGGCTGAGCAAGCCCGCCGAGGGTATGTCCGCAGGCTGCTTTTCGGAGCTTGCGAGACTTGCGAAAACCGTAACCGATATTCCAATCGCCGCCTGCGGAAAGCTCGGCTATCCCGACACCGCCGAGGGTGCTTTGCGTGACGGGGTGTGCGATGCAGTTGTACTCGAGCGAACGCTGATGGCAGATCCCGAGTGGTGCGTCAAGGCGCAGACGGGCGCTGTTGACGATATAATCCCATACATAAACCCCGAGGGCAGGCTGCTTGCAAACGCTTGCGCCACGGCGGAGGATAAAAAGCGCATTGCCGTTATAGGCGGCGGACTTTCGGGCATGAGCTTTGCCCTGTGCGCGGCAAACCGCGGTCACGAGATCGAGCTTTACGAATCCGGCGCAAGGCTCGGAGGACGGCTTATCGGCGAGCAGGGCTCGGACACACTAGGCTACCGTCGCTGGCTCGTTTTGAAGCTGTGCCGCTCGGAAAATGTTCAGATCTACATTAACAGTTACGCCGATGCGGGGCAACTTCTAAAAAACGGCTGCGATGCCGTTGTCTACGCAAACGGCACTCGCCTGCGCCCCGAGCCGAACATCCCAAACTGGGGTGATATTCCCTATGCACCGCTGTGGGTGCTGGCTGCCGGCAAGCGATTTTCGGCTCGCCGTATCGCTGTTTTAGGCGGCGGCAGGGAGGCTTGCAAGCTTGCACTGCGTCTCAAGGAAGAACAGCCAACTTTGAGGGTGACGCTCATCGAAGAAAGCACCGATATAATGTGCACCTCACAGCCGAACGAGTGGGCGTGGTTTAGAAAAACCCTTGAAACGCAAGGTGTTAAGCTCATGACGCACTCGGAGCCCGTGCGGATATCCGAGGGCTGCCTGCTCGTGCGGCAAAGCTGCTCAGCAGCATTGGGTGCGGAATTTTCAAGCGGCACATTCATCCGCAGCGTGCCCTGCGACCTAATTGTCCTTGCACAGGAGGAGATACCCGACACCTCGCAGTATCTTGAGTCACGAGGCCGCTTTTCCGAGGCGCAGCTATACTGCCTGCCCGGCTCGTTTTCGCCATGTGACATCGTGCAAATAAGCCGAGCCGCCTACTCACTTGCGCAGCGGATATGAGGAAATATTACTGATCGTATACCTTTTAAACGGAGCTCTCGGCAAATTCTGGATGCCATTTTTCGCTCCAAAATCCCCCTATCGGCCTGCGGACTTGATTTTTCAGCATTTTTTTGTTATAATGCCTTTGTTGTTTATATTGTGAAACGAAATCGGTTTGATTACAAATACGGATTTAAGGAGAGTTACCCCTATGAAACGATTTTTGTCGTTTATTCTGGTACTGCTTCTGGTTTTCAGCCTTGTGCCGTTTTCAGCCTCCGCTGCGAGCAGCATGAAGGCGAGCGCCAACATAATCGAGTACATAAAGGCGAAGGAAGGCTGCCGCCTTACGGCGTACAAGCTCACGGGCGAGACCAATTGGACGATAGGCTATGGCCACTCCGACAGCTCGGTCAAGGAGGGGCAGTCCATCACGCAGGATGAGGCCGACAAACTGTTTGCCGACGATCTTAAGAAGTTCGAGACGGCGGTCAACGGCTATATCGATAGGTACGGCCTTACAATGAACCAGAATAAATTTGACGCTATAGTCAGCCTCACATATAACTGCGGCACGAATTGGGTCGATAACAGCTGGCGCATAGCACGCTACCTTAAAAACAACTTCAAATACTCAAACGGCAACCCCATCCCCGATCAGGAGATAGCTGACGCATTCGGCGTTATCTGTTCCGGCGGCGACGGCATTATGGAGGGGCTTATCAAAAGGCGCATCGATGAGGCAAAAATTTTTCTCTATGGCGACTATAAGGGCACGGGCAGCCACGATTTTGTGTATGTTCTTTTAAACGCAAACGGCGGTACGCTCACGAGCGGCAACCGTGTCGTTATCTACACCAAGGGACAGCACTATAGCTCCATGCCCGAGGCGACAAAGTCCGGCTGTTACCTTGACGGCTGGAAGTCGGACGCAGGGTATTACTACTGCAACCGAGACATTGCAACGAAAAATCTGAAATTAAACGCCATGTGGCTGCCCGGCGACGGTCAGACGAAGTACGCCGTCACCGTAAACGGCGGCTTTGGCAGCGGCAGAAACAGAGCCGGTGTCACCGTGTACCTCAGTCCCTACGAAAAAAGCGGCTACCGCTTCACCGGCTGGACAAAGAGCACGAATGATATAACGATAAGCAAAGACTCAGACGGCTTTTACTACTTCACCATGCCCGAAAAGCCTGTCACCGTGACCGCAAATTATGAGCAGATCAAGAACACATACACCGTTACGATCAAAAACGGCGGCGGCAGCGGCACATTTGAGGCCGGTGCGAAGGTGTGGGTATACCCACTGTCGACCGAGGAGAAGTTCGGGTATAAGATAAGCTCGTGGCAGTCAGATGAGGTGACGGTCAAGGGCAGCCCCAAGGACGGGTTCTACTTTACCATGCCGTCAAAAAATGTGACGGTGACGGGCACTTATGTCAAGGGCTGCAACCGCTTTGACGACTGCCCCGCACTGGATTACACAGACCTTGACGAGATGTATTGGGCGCATTATGAGATAGACTACTGCATCGACAGTAAGCTGCTCATCGGAACGAGCACGACCATCTTTGCACCCGAGGATCCCATGACCCGGGCGATGATGGCCACGGTGTTCTACCGCCTTGCAGACACACCGTCCGTTTCCGGCAAGGATAACCCGTACTCCGATGTTTTTGACGACTATTATAGGGACGCTGCCGTGTGGATGCACGATAGCGGAGTGAACCTCGATGACGGCTACGGCTTTTTCAGACCCGATGATATCGTCACACGGCAGGAGTTTGCGTATCTTCTGTACAAGTTCTCCGGCAGCAGACCCGCAGATGCGGATCTGACGAAGTTTGCCGACTCGGGCAATATCGACGATAATTACCTTGATGCAATGAAATGGGCGGTCGCAAAGGGGGTAATCATCGGTACCGATGAGGGGACGCTCGAGCCCACGAGCGGTGCTTCACGAGCCGAGATATCGGCAATGCTCTACCGCTTCCTGCACGCAACAAACTCAATTTGATACGGTTTTTTAAAAGATCTGTCGGAATTTTTTCTCCGGCAGATCTTTATTTCTTGACAAATATTTGAGGCGGTGCAATAATTCAGTCAAGAGTAAACGAAAAGTTTCGCAAATTATTTGTTAATAAATGAAAGTGAGCGATGCAAACGATGAGCTATAAACAGATCACCATTAATGACATTGCAAAAAGGATAGGCGTTTCCAAGACCACCGTGTCAAGATACTTAAACGGCAAATTTGAGTACATGTCGCAGGACACGAAAAAACGCATCGAGGAGGCCATCGCCGAGACCGGCTACAGGCCAAACCGCCTTGCAAACAGCCTCAAGACCGATAAAAGCGACCTTATCGGCGTTGTCATGTCGAACATCATGGCAAACCAGACCCCGCAGCTTTTGGGCAGCATTTGCAGCACCTGCACAAAGCACGGCAAGAAGATCGTCGTGGTAAACAGCGAGAAAAATCCCGAGAAGGAAAAGCAGCTGGCGCATAATCTTATAGACCAGCGGGTCGACGGCCTGCTCGTCATAAGCGGCTACAACAGCGAGTTTTATCAGGAGCTGGACCGGGACGAGCTGCCGGTAGTGCTCGCAGACCGTGTTCCCAAAAATGTCGACATGGACTCGGTCGCAATAAACCACAAGGAGAGCACCTACCGTGTTGTCAGCCATCTGCTTGACGAGGGATATCAGCGCATTGCCGTGTTTTCAAGGCCGCACAAGAATCCGTACAACACGCCGGCAATTCGTGTTGCGGCGGCGGAAAAAGCCTGCCGTGACCGCTTCGGCAACGACGCCCGCTGCGTGAAGGTGGTCGTGTCGAACGATGCCGACAACACAAATTCCCCCGATTTTGACGAGACCATGGCGCAGCTGGTGCGCTTTTACGAGGAAAGCTTTGAAACGCCCACTGCGATATTTGTCGCCGAGGCGTCGATAATGTCGAGCATTGCGTGCAGTTATTACAGAGCCGGCATAGAGCTTTCGCACCGTTTCACCATAGCCGGCTACAGCAACGATATCATAAAGCGCTTTTTCGTGCCCACGATATGCACCATCGAGCAGCCGCTCGAACGCATGGGTGAGCTTGCCGTGGAGCGGCTATTAAAGCGCATCGAGATCGACAAGGCGGGCGAGGAAGAGCCCGTTCGGGAGTCGATACTCCTAAGCTGTCTTATAAACATGGAGCAAAAGCTCGATTAAAAACCGAATTTCTCGCAGTCCTCCGAACTTTTTGTTCGGAGGACTTTTTTCGTTTTGGCATTCAAAAAGCAGGCACGATTGTTTCACATGCATAAAAACGGCCATAATAATTTGTACAACATGCAGATCGCAAAGTTCTTGACTTAGCTAACCGGTTAATGGTATCATTAACTTGACCTTAGAAACCGGTTTCGTAAATCGGTTACTAAACTATTCGCACAACAAATCCCGCAGAAGATAGATACAAATGCGGTCGATATGTCTAACAGTCGAGAATTTAAGGAAGAGGCAGCTAACTATGTATGATGTAATCAAAACCTATGAAAAAGTGCCCCGCGACATCGTTGAGCGCTACTCGAAACTGGAGGAGAGCGCCTCAATAAACGAGTCTATGCCAAACAAGGACGGCGCACTTTGCTCGAAGATCCGTGCGATATGGCCGGAACTGAGAGTATGCGGCACGGCGATGACCGTTCAGTGCGGCATCGGTGACAATGTCATGCTGCACAAGGCGATATCCATGGCAGGTCCGGGCGATGTGCTTATGGTCACAAACGGCAACTTTGATGAAGCCGGCGGACTTTTCGGCGGCATGATGGCCGCCTCGCTCAAGTCCCGAGGTGCAGCCGGACTCGTCATGGAGGGTGCAGTAAGAGACACGGTGCTCATAAAGCAGCTCGACTTTCCCGTGTTTGCGAGAAATGTCTGCATCAAGGCGACGACAAAGCTCTGCCCGGGCAGGATAAACCACCCCATCGTCATCGGCGGCGTGTATGTCAAGCCCGGTGACCTTGTGTTCGGCGACAATGACAGCGTCGTTGTCGTGCCCCGTGAGATAGCCGAGCAGGTGCTTGAGGTCGCCGAGGCCCGTGAAAAAATGGAGGAGGGCTTCCTTGAGCGCATACTGCGCTGCGAGACCACGACCTTTGAGATGTTCAAGGGCAATTACGCAAAGCTCAATCTCAGCGAAGAGCCGGACGAAGAATAAGGAGAAGCGAAGATGAAGATCACGAAAGTAACTCCGTACCCGTTTTTTGCGGGCCCGAAAAACCTGATGCTCTGTCGTGTAGACACCGACGAGGGCGTGTACGGCTGGGGCGAGGCGTATGTCGTTCAGGGCAAGGAAAAGGCCGTGCAGGTCTACATCGAGGCGATGGCGCCGTACATGGTCGGCCGCAGCCCGTTCGAGATAAAACACTCGGCAACGGCGATGTTCGACGACTTTTCCATCCGCCGCAGCAGCTGCGATTTTTACGCCGCATGGAGTGCGATAGAGATCGCCATGTGGGACATCGTCGGCAAGGTCTGCAATCAGCCGGTCTACAATCTTCTCGGCGGCCCGTGCCGTGAAAAGATCCGTGTTTACGCAAACGGCTGGTGGGGCGGCGCACAGAGCGTCGAGGAAACGGCGCAAAGAGCGCTCGCCGTCAAGCAAATGGGCTTTTCGGCGATGAAATGGGACCCGTTCCGTGGCTATTGGAGGAACTATATCACCAAGGCGCAGGAGGACTACGCCGTCGAGTGCGTAAAGGCAGTGCGTGAGGCCGTCGGCCCGGAGGTGGACCTTCTCGTCGAGGTGCACCGCCGCCTGTCACCCTACCATGCAAAGCACTTTGCCGAGCGTATACAGGAGTTTGACCCGTTCTGGGTCGAAGAGCCCTGCCTTGCCGATAACATCGACCTTGTTAAGCAGGCGACCGACGGCATCAAAGCTCCCGTCGTCACCGGTGAAACGCTCTACAACAAAGAGGCGTTCATCCCCGTTTTCGAAAAGCGTGCAGCAGAGATCATTAACCCCGACATCTGCGTGTGCGGCATCAAGGGCATGAGCGAGATCTCTGCCATGGCAGAGCCGTACAGCGTGCTCATGAGCCCGCATAACTTCAACAGTAACGCAGTCGGCCTTGCGGCAATGCTGCACCTGTCGGCATCGATACCCAACTTCCTCATAGGCGAAATGTTCCTGACCGTCGACGAGGCGTCGAGAGACATCGCAGTCGAGCCGTTCGAGGTCAAAAACGGCTACATTGAGCTTCCCACGAAGCCCGGTCTCGGCATCGATATCGACATGGATAAGCTCGCCGAGCGCCCCTATAAGGTCATCGAGCGCAAGTTCCCGTTCAAGGGCGCATGCGATTACAGGGACGAGTTCCCCAAGGAAGGCACTTAAGCATAAGGAATCAACCACGCAGTGTTGAAAAATACAAAAAACGAAGAGAGGAACCATCATGAAAAGATTTGCAGCACTACTTCTTGCACTCGCCATGGTCTTTGCCCTCTGCGCATGCAGCAACGGCGACACCGGCGAAAAGGGCAAGGACGATCAGGAAGTCATCAACTGGGACTACCTGTCCATCATCCCCACCTCCAACCCCGCAATGAAGCCCATCGTTGATTTTGTCAACGAGGTCAAGGAAGCGACCAACGGCAGACTGGTCATCACCATCCGTGAGCCGGGCGAGCTGCCGTTCACCAACAGCGAGTATGTCAGAGCCATCGGCGAAGGCAGCGCACAGATGGGCTGGGGTCTTATGCCCTCCATCGCAGGCGACCTCAACGGCAGCGCAGCTCTGTCCCTCCCGTTTATGATCCAGAATTCGGACGATCTTAAGAAGGCAATGGACGCTATCGGCGATACCCTTTCCGAGGAGCTCGGCGCATACGGTGCAGACACCCTTTTCTACTTCAACATGCCCGCCCAGAATCTTTTCGGCAGCGGCACTCCGGTCAAGACCTTCTCCGACGCACAGAAGCTGCTCATCCGTGCGACCGGCTCTGAGATGTCGGACTTTATAAACTCCATCGGCGGCGTTCCCGTCACCATCGACAACTCCGAGGTCCCGACCTCGCTGTCGCGCGGTGTTGTCAACTCCGTCATCACCAGTGCACTCAACTGCTACGGCAACAGCTGGAACGAAAACCTCGACTGGGCATACATGTTCAACCTCCAGGCCGACACCGTGCTCACCCTCGTGAACAAGCAGGCTCTGCAGGCTCTGCCCGACGATGTTCGTGCAACCTTGCTTGAGATCTCCGCAAAGTACACCGATCTTTCCATGAAAACCATTGCCGACGCCGAAAACGATGCGATCGCAAAGCTCAAGGAAGCCGGCATGACCTTCACCGATGCCGCTCAGAGCGATGTCGACGCAAAGGTCGCCGAGTACACTGCGTACTGGGATACCTGGGCACAGAGCAGAGGCGGCAACGCCGTTGACTGCGTCAAGGCCATCCGCACCGCACTCGGCAAGTGATTAAGCGATAAGTAATGCATAAATAACCCCTTGGTACGGCCGGGTCAAAATTCGTTTTCCAAACGATTAGATCCGGCTGTATTCACAACGGAATAAAGGAATTAGACATGAATAATAACGGAAAAATCACGAGCATGCTCGCTAAGATATCCGGCGTGATGGGAGCTGCGTGCATACTGATCATGACGGTACTCATAACGGTCGAGATCATTGCACGCTTTGTGCTGAAATCCTCAACTTTGATCTCGGACGAATACTCCGGCTACCTGATGGTGTTCATCACCTACTGGGGCGCAGCCGCTGCATTCCATTCGGGAAACTTTGTCCGTGTCGAAGCAATATTCGGCCGCTTTTCCCAAAAGGTCCAGGATATCCTCAATAAGATATACGAGTTGTTGTTCCTCGTGTTTAACTCGTATATATGCTTCTACTTCTTCCAGAGTCTCGAGAAGGTATATACCCACAACTCGCTTTCCATTTCCATCAGCAGAACTCCGCTTTGGATACCCTACGGCATATGCTGGCTCGGCATATTCGTATTTGAACTATATCTGATCTCGGCATTTATCGACGGGATAAAGGACATAAGGAGGAATAAAAAATGACTTGGGTACAGCTTTTGATATTTCTCTTTGTGGTCGGTCTCGGCCTTATCATGGGCGGCTTCTGGATCGCAGCGGCGCTCGGCCTGACGGGTATCTTCGGCCTGTACATCTCCGGAAACAGCTTTGTCGTGCAGGTCGTGGGCAACATGGTCTGGAACACGGCAAACAACTTTACGCTGACGGCTATCCCCCTGTTTCTGTTCATGGGTGAGATAATCTTGCACAGCGGCTTGAGTGAACGGTTTTACAAGGGCATCGTCAAGTTCCTGCGAAAAGTGCCCGGCGGCCTGCTTCACTCAAACATAATCGCCTGTGCGATATTCTCCGCTATCAGCGGCTCATCCGTCGCAACGGCGGCGGGCATCGGCTCTATCGCAATTCCCGAGATGAAGCGCCTTAAGTACAAAAACGAGTACATCTACGGCTCTGTCGCCTCCGGCGGCACGCTCGGCATACTCATCCCGCCGAGTATCCCTCTTATCATCTACGGCTCTCTGACCACCACCTCGACGACGAAGCTGTTCATGGCAGCCATCGTCCCGGGCCTCGTGCTCATGAGCCTGTACATCGCGTTTCTCATCGTAAACTCCATCATCCATCGCAGCGAGTTTGCCAATGTCGATAACTCCAATGCGGTCAATGTATCGTGGAAGGAAGCGCTGCTGGGCGTTCTGCCGATGGTCGTTCTGGTGCTCGTCATCCTCGGCAGCATCTACACCGGCATCGCCACCGCCACCGAGGCAGCCGCTCTGGGCACTGCGTTTTCCATCGCCATCGGCTTCATCTTCGGCGACCTGAAGATAAAGCGCATCTGGGAGTCCGCCGTAACGGCGCTAAAGACCACGAGCATGATACTTTTCATCATGATAGGCGCACAGTTTTTTGCGTATGTCCTGACCAGCACCGGCACGAGCCGTGAGCTCATATCCTGGCTTGTCGGCATCGGCCTTAACAAGTGGGTGCTGTTCGGCATCATCTGCGTTATCTACATCATCCTCGGCTGCTTCATGGACGGCAACTCCATGCAGTACCTGACCATCCCCATCCTGTTCCCCGTGCTTATGGAGTACGGCTTTGACCCGATCTGGTTCGGCATCGTTCTCGTCATCCTCATCGAGATGGGTCAGATAACCCCGCCCATGGGCATGAATCTGTTCGTAATACGAGGCATAGACAAAACATCGGATCTGACGGAGATAATAAGGGGCGTCATACCGTACCTGTTTATCATGCTCCTGATGATAGTCATCCTCGCATTCTTCCCCGACCTTGCCCATCTGCTGGTGCACTGATAACGGAGGTACAGCCATGAATTTTAAAATTACCAACTGGGGTCACTCATGCATCCTTTTGGAGACAAACGACGGCATTAGGCTGCTGTTTGACCCGTATATAACCGGCAACGAGTCCGCTGCCGTCGGCGTTGACGATATCCGTGATATCGACGCCGTCATAGTCACCCACGGTGCGTTTGACCACATGGGCGATGCTGTCGAAATAGTCAAGAAAACAGGCGCAACGCTCTACTGCGGCCCGGAGGTGCGTGACTATGCGCTGTTTAACGGCGTGGACGAAAGACTCGTGCGCATGCTCGTCTGGGGCACCTGCCTTGAGCACAAGGACACGGGCATAACCGTGCGCTCTATCGAGGCAAAGCACCTTTCCTATTTCAAAATGGGCGACACCAAGATAACCGGCATGCCCATGAGCTATGTCGTCACTCTCAGAGACGGCACGGGCATATTCTTCGCCGGCGACACCTCGATATTCAGCGACATGAAGCTTTTCGGCGAGCTTTACCCCGTGAAGTACGGCTTTTTCGGCGTGATGGGTCTCGTGGGCTATCCCTACGAGATGGACGCAAGGGAGGCTGCGCTTGCGGCAAAGTTCTGGAATGTCGATGTCGCAATTCCCATCCACTACCCCGCAGGCTCGTCTGTTCCATACGACTTCGAGGCGGAGCTTGCAAAAATAATGCCGGAGGCAAAGACGCTCATCCTTGCTCCGGGCGACGAGTATGTAGTTGAATAAAAAATCAGCAAAGGAGAATGATTATGACAGTTGCATTTATCGGTCTTGGCGAGGTCGGCTCTAATGTCACCATCGGCCTTGCAAAAAAGGGCGTTTCCGTCAAGGGCTATGACATCAAGTTTGAAACCGAAGGCAGGGAGGCGTTCAAAAAGTGCGCCGATGCAGGCGTTGTGCTTGCAAACACCCCCGAGGAGCTCGTGGACGGTGCGGATATAATCATTGCGGTCACCAGCTGCTCCAAGGCACTGGAGACAGCGCAGATGTACAAGCCCTATCTTAAGAAAAATCAGGTCTACTGCGAGTTTAACTCCACCGTTCCCGAGGCGGTCTTCGAGGTCGAGAAGTATATAGGCGACGCCTGCACCTTCATCGACGGCTGCGTTCTGGTCTCCGCCAACATCCACAAGGAAAAGTCCCCCTGCTGCAGCAGCGGTCCTGCCGCCGAGGAGGTCACCGGGATACTCAACGACCTCGGCATGAACATCAGATACATGGGCGACAAGATCGGTCAGGCGTCTGCGTTCAAGGTCATAAGAAGCATCTTCACCAAGAGCCTTGAGGCTACCCTCATCGAGACCATGACCTGCGCAAGGTACTACGGCGTTGAGGACGATATCTTCGACTCCATCGTCACCTTCCTGTCCGACGCTCCGCTGGATGTAACGCTCCCGATGATGATAAAGACCAATGTCGTGCACTCATTTAGGCGTGGTCAGGAGATCGAGGAGATCGCCCACATGCAGGCCGAGGCGGGACTTGACAACACCATGTCCGCCGCTGCGACCAAGAAAATGTTCTGGCTTGCAAGCCCCGAGTTTAAGGATCGCTTCGGCGGCAGACCTGCCGAGAGCATGAACGCCGTCACCGACGAGCTGCTCAAGTGGCAGGGCAAGAAGTGATCGCCTGCGTGAGGTAGCATTATGTCAGGTGAAACAGGATTCAGGATCTTTACGCAGATAACAAGGCCCGACCCCGAGGTCGTGGAGCTTTTCCGTGAGCTTCCCGTGTGCAATATTGATGACTGCATGAATAAGCTTGCCGCCATGCACTCGGAGATAAAGCCGCTCAATAAGGTCAAGCTCCTCGGCACGGCGGTCACCGTGCGCGCCCCCATCGGCGATAACCTCATGTTCCACGCAGCAATCAGCTTTGCGCAGGCAGGCGATGTCATCGTCGTTGCCGGCGGCGGCTGCACCGAAAGGGCGCTTTGCGGCGAGAACATGATGCAGATCGCCCGCCAAAAGGGCATACGGGGCTTCGTTGTCGACGGCACGGTCAGAGACTCGGCAGCCTTGGATACCTTTGACGACTTTAACATTTTCGCTCGGGGCATCATGCCCAACGCATCGTACAAGGGCCTCGGTCCGGGCGAGATGAATGTTCCGATAGCCGTCGGCAATCAGGTCGTTTTCCCCGGCGATATAATCGTCGGCGACGAGGACGGCGTCATCGCCGTCCGACCCGAGCAGGCAAGAGCCATAGCTGACGAGGCAAAGAAGCTCAAGGAAAAGGAAGAAGCCAATCTGCAGCTTATCCTCAAGGGCGAATCCGACCGTTCATGGGTGCAAAAGGCACTCGAGGAGCGGGGATGCAGGTTCTACAATTGCTCGTGGGATGAGCTGATGTAAAGGAGTTTACGCATGATAAAGCACATCGTTTTTTGGCGCATGAAGCCGGAGGCAAACGGCAACGACATGCACACCAATATCAAAATTGCAGCTGAGAAGCTCGACGAGGTCGCAAAGCAGTTCCCCAAGCTCAGGAGCATCACCCATCACACCTGTATTTTCAGCGGTGCACACTACTGGGACTATGTCGAGGAGATGGAGTTTGACGATCTTGACGCATTAAAGGAGTGGGCGGCGTTCCCGCCGCACAAGGCTCTGCACGATTTTGTCGAGAGCATAAGAACGGAAAGAGCCGCAGTCGACTACGAATTCTGATTAATAACAAAAACAGGTAGGTCTCAAACGAGGCCTGCCTGTTTTTCTGCGCCGATTTTACTCGATGCCGAGTACGGTGTAGCCGGCGTCCGTGACGGCTGCGGTGATAGCTGCGTTGTCGACATTTTCCGTCATGCTGACTATCGCCGTGCCTTTCTCGTGGCTGACCTCTGCGCCGGTTACGCCGCCGAGAGCCTCAAGTGCTTTCTTTACATGAGCCTCGCAATGCGGGCACATCATGCCTTCGATTCTGACTGTCTTTGTCATTGTTTTTTCCTCCTGCATTGAATTGATATCGTTTATAAGTGCGCCCAGCGCCTCGCCGGAAACGGCGTTTTTGCAGCGCCTGTCACGCTTGATAGAGTACATGTCGAACAGATTGAGCCGCAGCGCATTTGTCACAACGCAGAAGCTTGAAAGGCTCATTGCCGCAGCGCCGTACACGGGATTGAGCTGCCAGCCGAACAGACCGATAAAGCAGCCTGCGGCGAGCGGAATGCCGATGATATTGTAGATAAACGCCCAGAACAGGTTTTCACGGATGTTCGTGAGCGTTGCACGGGAAAGACGGATCTGCGCCGGAACATCGCTGAGCTTACTGTTCATCAAAACAACATCCGCAGCGTCGATGGCGACATCCGTGCCTGCACCGATGGCAATGCCGATATCGGCACTTGTGAGCGCCGGGGCATCATTTATGCCGTCGCCGACCATGGCGACCTTGCCGAGCGTCTTAAGTCTGGAGACAACGGCCTGCTTGCCGTCGGGCAGGACACCGGCAACGACATTGTCAATGCCCGCAGCACTGCCGACCGCCGTTGCGGTGCGCAGATTATCGCCTGTGAGCATGACGACCTCGATGCCCATGCTTTTAAGCTCACGGACAGCCTCGGTGCTCTCGGGCTTGACGGTATCGGCAACGGCGATTATGCCCAAAAGCCTACCGTTTTCGGCAAACAGCAGGGGGGTGCTGCCCTTATCGGCGAGCGCTTCGGCGTTATCGAGCACCGCCTTGTCGGGGCTTGCCTGCCCTGCGATATATTTCATCGAGCCGCCGAGCAGCACCTTGCCGTTGCGCACGGCGGAAAGACCGTTGCCGGGCAGAGCTTTGAAGTCCGTGACCTCATCTGCGGTCAAGCTGCGCTTTTCGGCTTCCGCAACGACTGCACGGGCAAGCGGATGCTCGCTCTTGGCTTCAAGCGCATAGGCAGCGGCAAGAAGCTCCGCTTCCGTCACGCCGTCTGCCGGGTACAGCCCCGTGACCTCCGGCTCGCCCTTTGTTATGGTGCCGGTCTTGTCGAGCACAACTATCTTCATCTTGCCCGCTTCCTCGAGTGAGACTGCGGTCTTGAACAAAACGCCGTGCTTTGCGCCGACACCGTTGCCGACCATGATGGCGACCGGCGTTGCAAGACCGAGCGCACACGGGCAGCTTATGACGAGGACGGAGATAGCCCTTGCAAGCGCAAAGTCAAAGGGCTTGCCGATGAGCAGCCACACGATGAGTGTCACAACGGCGATGCTCACGACCGTGGGCACGAAAACGCCGGAGACCTTGTCGGCAAGCTTTGCGATAGGCGCCTTTGTCGCGGCGGCGTCGCTCACCATCTTGATTATCTTTGAAAGGGTCGTGTCCTCGCCGACATGGGTCGCCTCGCAGCGGATAAAGCCAGAGGTGTTTATAGTCGCAGCGGACACCGTGTCGCCGACGGCCTTGTCGACGGGAATGCTCTCGCCGGTCAGTGCAGATTCGTTGACGGCGGTGTCGCCCTCCAAGACCACACCGTCAACGGGGATGCTCTCGCCCGGACGGACAACGAAAATGTCGCCGAGCCTGACCTCCTCAACGGGGACGGTGGTCTCTGTGCCGTCACGCACTATATTTGCCGTTTTCGGCGCAAGGCGCATGAGTGATTTCAGCGCATCGGTGGTCTTGCCCTTGCTGTGTGCTTCAAGCATTTTGCCGACGGTGATGAGAACCAGTATCATTGCCGCCGACTCGAAGTAGAACTCGTTCATCCACGGCATGGCCGCTTCCGAGCCGCCGTGCACCTGCGCATCGGTCATCATGAAAAGCGCATAAACGCTCCACAAAAACGAAGCCGAAGCACCCAGCGCAACGAGCGTATCCATATTGGGCGCACCATGCATAACGCTCTTAAAGCCGGAGACGAAGAACTTTTTGTTGATGATCATGATGATGATCGTCAGCAGAAGCTGGATAAGCCCCATAGCGACATGGTTGCCCTCCAGCCAAGCCGGTATCGGCCAGCCCCACATGTGAGCGCCCATGGAAAAATACATGAGTACAAGAAGAAAGCCAAGGCTTGTAAACAGCCTGCGCTTGAGTACCGGCGTGTCGTGGTCGGCAAGAGCGTCCTCATCGGGCTTAGCCGCTTGAGCCGCACCCTTGACCGACGCTCCGTAGCCTGCGTCCGTGACGGCGCGGATGATATCGGCATCCGTAGCCGAGCCCTCAACGCCCATACTGTTCGTCAGCAGGCTCACCGAGCAGGTCTCGACCCCCGGCACCTTCGACACCGCCTTTTCGACCCTCGCCTGACATGCGGCGCAGGTCATTCCGGTAACGATGAATTGCTTCATTTGAGTAACCTCTGGAGAGTATCGACAAGCTCGTCGATCTTACCGTCGTCGCCGTTTTTCACTCCCTCGGCAACGCAGGTGCGTATATGTGTTGACAAAAGCTCCCGATTAAAGGCATTCAGAGCAGCCGTTATCGCCGACACCTGAAGCAGGATATCGGGACAGTAGGCGCTGTTTTCGACCATCTTCTTTATGCCCCTGACCTGACCCTCAATGCGGTTTAAGCGGTTCATGAGCAGCTTTACCTCCTGCTCGGAGCGCATCTTGGTCTTGGCGCAGCAGCACTGCTTTTCCTGACATTCCATCCGTATACCTCCCGGGGGTATTTTCTGAGCGTGATTATATACCCCCAAGGGGTATCTGTCAAGCAATATACGACATATTTATTTTTGCATTTTTCAATGCTTCTATACAAACACAAACAGCGTGTGCTTTTCGCACACGCTGTCTGCATGGGATTGGGAAATATGTTGAGAGAGAAGTATCAGTTTTTATCCACAGTATTCACGCAGAATACGAAAACTGCGGCGGTGAAGAACACGAAGACGGACGAGATCATTGAGACCGTGCCGGTGAGGCTTGCCCATAGATAGGTGAATAATACGGTCAGAACAAGGCTCACGAGTGCGAGAATGACCAATGTTTTGGCGGACAACGCTTTCATATCAATACCTACGAGATTTTTTGAGATTTTTGTTTTTTCGTCTTGATTGGGTTATAAATGAGTGATATTATAAAGTGAAGTTACAAGATATTGAGAGGAATTTAAGTAAAACTTAAGAGGTAATATACATGGAAAGCTCAAGATGCAAAGCGTTTTTAGCCGCCGCCGAGTGCGGCAGCCTGACAAAGGCGGCCGAGAGGTTAAACTACACGGCCTCCGGCGTGAGCCAGCTCATTTCCGCAATGGAGGGTGACTTCGGCTTTTTGCTTTTAAAGCGCACCACGAGGGGCGTTGTTTTGACTGCCGAGGGTGAGAAGATGCTGCCGGCGGTGCGAGCATTTCTGTCGCAGGAAAACCGCGTGCACGAGCTTGCGGCGAATATAAACGGTCTGGATATCGGCCTTATAAATATTGCCACATATTCTTCGATAGCCACGCACTGGCTGCCGAAGGTCGTGGCGGCGTTCAAGAAAAAGTACCCGAAGATAACCGTAAACCTCATGGAGGGTGTGCGGCAGGAGGTCTTGCAGTGGATGGCAGAGGGCAGAGCCGATATCGGCTTCACCAGCGGCGGCGATGATATAGACGGCGACTGGGTGCCGCTTGCCGACGACCGAATGATCGCAATACTGCCGAGAGATCACCCGCTTGCCAATGCCGAGAGCTTCCCGCTTGAGCGCTGCAAGCATGAGGGACTTATCATGCCTGCAATGGGCAAGGACGAGGATGTCATGACGATGCTAAAAAAATACGGCATTGAGCCGAATATCGTCTACTCGACCAACGAGAGCTTTTCGGCATGGGCGCTCGTCGAAAACGGGCTCGGCATCAGCATTACGAACGAGCTTATCGTAAACGGCTGGATATGCGATGTCGCAAAGGTGCCGGTCTCGCCGCCGGAGAAGATAACGCTGGGCATGATACTGCCGTCGGTAAAGCATGCTTCGCCGGCCGTGAAGCGCTTTATGAAATACGCCGTCAAAGAGCTCAAAAAAGAATAATGTATAATTGCTGCTTTGCTGCGGAATAATACTTCCATACCTTTGAATTGGAGGAAACTGCAATGAGCAAAAAGAACAAGCAGAAGCAGCAGGGCGGCCAGACTCAGCCGACCGATACCGCTGAAAAGTAAATCAAATTTTTAAGAGCCGCTATCTTAACGATTGACGGCTCTTTTCTTTTTGAGTATTATATAGGCAAATGATTTTTCGGGAGAGGACATGCCGGATAAGCTTAGAGAAAAACGAAATAAATTCACGGAGAAATTTCTCAGGCTGCCACGCATGAAGGCGGCGTTTGAGGATGCGTGGTATCTGCACGGCCGTATGTTCGGGCCTATAATGGAGCCGGCGTTCGTGGGCGAGATCGCCGCACGGTTCCGGCTTGTCTCGGCACTGAACCTTATAAGCCGAGGCGAGGTGTTCACGGGCATGAGGAGACTCGACCGGCTGTATGAATACTGCCGCACGGACAACGACTATGCGGCGTGGCATTTCTTCATGGGGCTGTGCTTTGAAAAAATGGGCTTTCGTGACCGTGCTGCGGTGCTTTTTTCCGAGGCTGCGCAGCGTGAGCCGGAGTTCTACATGGTCTACCTCATGCTCGCCAAGTGCCTGCACGAGGAAAAGCACTATGAGGCGGCGCTGACAAACTATGTACAAGCGCTTGAGCGGGTCGTGAACTCGCCGCAGCGCAACGAGGTGCCCGCCGTCAGGCAGGAGCCGCTCACGGGCTCTATCCACGGCAACATGGCTGCCTGCCTTATCATGATGCGGCATTACGATGAGGCAGAGTACGAGCTGTACGAAGCGGAAAGCTTTAACTATTCTCCGCCTATGCTCGACCTTTCGTGGGCGATGCTGTACGCTGCGACCGACCGCAAGCTGCTTGCCCGACAGAAGATGGCGGCGCTGCGCAAGGCGATGCCGGAGATCGAGGCAAGATATGCGCTGACGGTCGAGGAGATACTTGCAAGGAAAAATCCGCGCTTTGCCCTGCAAAAGCCGCAGCTGAATGTTCTCAGCGGGTTCTGGGACTGGTTTTCCGGCGAGCAGGAACGGTTTTTGGATGCGTTCAAATCCGGCGTTGGGCTGCCCGGCTTCGGCGCACTTGAGGATAAGCTGCGTGAGATATTTTATCACAACGGCGAGACCGTGCGCTTTGCCCTGAGCCGTGACGGCAGCAAGACCTGCATCAGCTTTTTTGACAACTACAATCTTACATATGAAATTTGGCTTGATAAGCTCATTGAGCTTGCCCCGAGGGAGCTTCGGGACAGGTGGAGCTTCTATGCGGTGCACTGATATGATAAAATTTGTTTTGTTTGACTTGGACGACACGCTGCTCGACTTTCATAAGGCAGAGGCAGCGGCAATAAAAAAGACCTTTTCCCACATCGGCATCCCCACAGACGACGGGACAGTAGCCCGCTACAGCGAGATAAACGCCAGCCAGTGGCGGCGGCTCGAAAAAGGCGAGATAAGCCGTGAGCAGGTGCTGCTCGAGCGCTTTGACATTCTCTTTGACGAGCTTGGTGTGCGCATCCCCAGCGAAATGGCACAGAAAATCTATGAGTACCTCCTCGGCGTGGGGCACTATTTCATCGACGGCGCACCTGAGGTTCTGAATGCGCTGCACGGCAAATACCGACTGTACATTGTGTCAAACGGTATGGCAAATGTTCAGGACAGACGGCTGCACAGTGCGGATATTGAGCGTTATTTTGATGGCGTGTTCATCTCCGAGCGGGTGGGGCATAATAAGCCGAGCAAGGCGTTTTTCGATGCTTGCTTTGCCGGGATAGACGGCTTTGACAGGGGCAGCGCCTTGATTGTCGGCGATACCTTGAGCTCGGATATCTTAGGCGGCATAAATGCCGGCATCAAAACCTGCTGGTTTAACCCCAAGGCTCTCCCCGCAGACCCCACCATTCCCTCCGACTACGAGATCCGCTCGCTATCCGAGCTTCCCACCCTGCTCGAAAGAATATAAAAAGATCGAGACCGCATTAGCGGTCTCAATCTTTTTTGAACGCAAAGAGTTTTTGCCCAAAGTAGTTTAGAACGGTGAAGATGACCATTCCGGCGAGCATTGCAATGTTCTCCTGCGCAGTCACCGAGGCACTCGCCAAAAGCTGCGCAATGAGCGGCTTTGCGACCGAGTATGCGGCAAAATAGCACACTGATATGTTTATCACGAAGCGCACGATATATTTTGCGCTGCGCTCGGTACGCCGGAAGGTGAAGTACTTATTCAGAAAGTAGCTCAAAATGCTGCCGAAAAAGTAGTTTGACGCAGAGGACAGCCAGTAGCTTAGGTGCAGGCAGTTGTAGAATATGAACATTATACCTGCGCCAAACAGCGTGTTCACTGCGCCCACGAGCACAAAGCGCACGACTGTGCTGTCAAATAATTTCTTCATCATAGACCTTTATATCTCCGATGCTCTCGCATTTTGCGCACACGGCGATATGGTAGCCGTCGTGCTCAAGCTGCAAAGTTGAGTATTCGCCGATGCGCCTTGCCGCTTCAAACGAGGGAAGCGGCGTTTTGAAGCCCATGCCGGTGGCCTTTATGTAGCTTTCCTTGACGACCCAAATGCGGCAGAACTCCACATCGGGCGCATCGCTTGCGGCAAGACGCTCAATTTCATCTGCGGTGAAAAAGCGCTTTGCCAGCCGAGCGGTGTTTTCCCGTGGATACTCGATATCCACGCCTATCTCGCAGTCGGAAACTGCACACACGGCGTATTTGCCGCTGTGCGACAGCGAAAAGTGTGCTCCACCGTCAATGTACGGCTTGCCGTTATCGCCCAAGGCATATTCGACCGGTGCGCCGAGTGCACGATACAGCAGAAGCTCCGCACCCAATGAGCAGCGGCACTTTTCGTCGTCCGGACAGCGCAGCGCCTTCTGGCGGCGATAGTTGGACACCTCGGTCAGCGCACGCTCGATATCGAGCGTACTCACATCGGCAATATAAAGCCTTACCATCACGCCCTCATTGCATCGAGCGTTTTCTGGAACAGCGTGTCCAGATCCCAGCCGCACATCTCGGCGCCGTGGATGATGACATCACGGGAGCAGCCGGCAGCAAACTTCTTGTCCTTGAACTTTTTCTTTATGGACTTGACCTCCATGTCGGAGATGCCGTTCGGGCGCATGAGCGCAACAGCGCCGATAAGCCCCGTAAGCTCGTCCGTTGCGTACAGCACCTTTTCCATGAAAAGCTCCGGCTCAACATCGATGCAGATGCCGTAGCCGTGGCTGATAACGGCGTGGATTACCGATTCGTCTATGTCCAGCTCGTGCAGCATCTCGTTAGCCTTGACGCAGTGCTGCTCGGGATACAGCTCAAAGTCTATGTCGTGAAGCATGCCGACAGCTGCCCAGAACTCGACACGCTCGGGGTCAAATTCCCTGGCGAGCTCGCCCATGACCTTGGAAACGGTCTCGGCGTGCTGAAGATGGAAAGCGTCCTTGTTGAAGCGGCCGACAAGCTCTCTGGCCTGCTCAACGTTGGGGATGTAACTCATAAATACCACTCCTTACAGCAATGATATCTGATGATACAACATTCGACATTGAAAATCAAGAAAAACAGCGTCGTTGACGCTGCTTTTCATGGCGTGATGACCTGTGTTCCGGGGATGGCGGTAGCCTGCGGCTGAGCGGGGCTTGTGTCCGGCCGTGCAGTGTTCTTCGCACTGTCCTTTACCGCATCGCCGACATCATCGGCACCGTCTTTTACCGCATCGCCGACATCGTCTGCTGCGTCCTTGATATCGTCGCCGATATCGCTGTCATGGGGGGTGTCGGTCACAACGCCGCCGTGGTTGTCGTTTACATTGCCGCCGTCGGTGCAGGCGCAGACCGCCGTGCACAGCATGGCAAGCGCAAGTATGAGAAGAATGGCTTTTTTCATAGAAGAACCTCCAAATCCAAATTATATTCGCAGGTAGTTTCTGCGAAAAAGCAAAATTATATTCACATTGAACACATTGAAAATTTTCGTACGGCATGGTATATTGGGAAGCATGGAAGATTTGAGAAAAAACGATATATTTGAGGCCGAGATAGTCGGCTACTCCTCCGACGGCAGCGGTGTGAGCCGCATAAACGGCAGGGCGGTATTCGTCCCACGCACGATCGTGGGCGAGGTGTGGCAGGTGAAGATACTCAAGGTCACGAGCTCCGCCGTGTGGGGGAAAGCGATAGAGCCGGTGCGCCTGTCGCCCGAGCGGCGCACGCCCGACTGTGAATATTGTGTTCGCTGCGGCGGCTGCACCCTGCGGCACATGAGCTATGACGAGGAGCTGCGCTTTAAGTTAGGCAGGTTAAACGATGCGCTGACGCATATAGGCCGGCAGACCGTGCAGGCCGAGGAGATAATCGGCAGCGACCGCCGGGAGCGCTACCGCAACAAGGGTATTTACACCGTGCGCAGCGTCGCAGGTGAGCTCAAAAGCGGATTTTTTGCGCCCCGCACGCATGAGCTCGTGCCGGTCGAGCGCTGCCTTCTGCAAAACGAGGCAGCCGACAGGGTGACGGCGGCAGTGCTGGAGTTTATGCGCAAAAGCGGCATTGACGCTTATGACGAAAAGTCCCGCAAGGGCAGCGTACGCCATGTCTTTGTGCGCACGGCGGTAAACACCGCCGACTGCGTTGCCTGCATCGTCACCGCCAGAGGCTTCGGCGACAAGACCACGGCGCTGACAGACTACCTGCGCAGCGCTTGCCCCGAGCTCACGGGCATAGTTTTGAATGTCAACAAGACCTCGGGCAACACCGTGCTTGCCGGTGATTTTTACACGCTTTGGGGCAGGGATACCGTCTGCGACAGTCTCGGCGGCGTGGAGTACGAGATATCCCCGCAGGCGTTTTATCAGATAAACCCGCCGCAGGCCGAAAAGCTGTATAACAGGGCGGTCGAATACGCCGGGTGCACGGAAAATTCGACGGTGCTCGACCTGTACTGCGGCGCAGGCACGATAAGCCTGTTTTTGGCGAAAAAAGCGGGGAGGGTGATAGGTGCGGAGATAATTCCCGAGGCCATCGAGAACGCAAAGCGCAACGCCCGCCGCAACGGCATCGAAAATGCCGAGTTTATCTGCGCAGATGCGGCCGAGGCGGCGGAAATGTTCCTGAGAGACGGCATCCGCCCCGAGACCGTGGTCGTCGACCCGCCGAGAAAGGGCGTGGACGAGGAAGCGATACGCACCGTGTGCAAAATGCACCCCGACAGGGTCGTGTATGTCTCCTGCAACCCCTCGACCCTCGCCCGCGACATTCTGATTTTCAATGCCCACGGCTACACCCTCGCCGCCGCCACGGCACTGGACATGTTCCCGAGAACGAGCCATTGCGAAGCAGTGGTTAAGCTGATTCGCAGATAAGTTTGCCTTACGGCAAGTGAAGTTTTTTGATAAAAGTGAAGTTTTTGCAGAAAGTCAAGTTTAATGTAAAGGAAAATGCAAAATGAGCAAGAAGAAAAAACACGAGCGTTTAAGTTGGTGTCCACCGGAGAATTACAAAGAATTTTTCAGCCCATTGGCGGACGAGGATTTCAAAGCCGAACACCCAATCGGCTATTATATCTTGGCGTTATTCGGCGTAACCGTCTTGCTGCTGCCGGGTATAGTGTTTGCGTTTGTCCTTTCGGATAAGGGAGCGGAAGGTTATTGGCCCTTGCTGGGACTTGCAGGCGGATTCGTGTTCGGTATTGGATTGTTTAATTATGTTGGAATCATCATAAAACAGTTTTTGGGGCATTGGGTGAGCATAATATCGTTTCTTCTTGGCGGGGCAATGATGTATTTCACTTGGATCATGTGCTGATACGGATCGCTGGGCTTTATTAGACCGTTGTTTCAATCCGTTGCGAAGCAAACATCATCATATAGGGAATGAGGTCTCCCGTGGAGGTATCCAAAATCGCTTAGTGCTGATGACTTCTGAAAAATCGAAAACGGAGGTTTATTATGAAAGCGTGTTTGATAGTCGGAGCGGGAGGGGCGATAGGCTCGATGCTGAGGTATCTCATGAGCCTTATATCGCTCGACGAGACGGTGATCTTTCCCGTAAAAACATTGGCCGTCAATGTGCTGGGCGCATTTTTGATCGGCATTATCGCAGCACTTGCGCTCAAAAATGCCGATTTTGACCCGAAGCTTACGCTGTTTTTGGAAACCGGCCTGTGCGGCGGGTTTACGACATTTTCGACCTTTGCTTTGGAGTCGTACGACCTCGTGAGCGGCGGCCATTGGGCGATGACGCTCGGCTATGTCGCCCTGAGCGTTATTCTATGCATCGCAGCGGTGTTTGCCGCCGAGGCGATGGTAGGCAGAATTTGATGTGTGCGGCGGCACACTCGTAACTCAAAAAAGCCACGGGAAATAGTAGCAAGTTAGAAGTATGAAATGTATTTAAAAGTGGTGCATGTTGACTTGCTTGTTTATTTTTTCTATACTAATCACAATGGGAGGTGACCCTTTATGGGAATTTTCAAAAAGCAAGAATACAAAGTAGCCAAAAGTGCAAAACTGATGGGCGTACGAACTGCTGTTGAATCAGAGTTTCATTTGATTGGGCAAATTGATGTGAACTATTCAGTATACTGCTTTTTCGTTGAGTATGTTGATGGTACATCAGGAACGGAAGAAGTTGCATCCAATGCGCCAAATGGTACAAGCGAGGAAAAGGCAAGATTTCAGCAGTTGATGAGACTATCAAACGAAGCTGAAAACAAGGCATCGCAATCCACGGCCGAGGTAAGCACAAGTTCTAGCGCAATGGATGAATTAAAAAAATTAAAAGATCTTTATGATGCTGGAGTTGTCCCAGAAGAAGTATACTTGGCCAATCGGGAAAAACTGCTTGCAAGTTTGTCAGAAACAACCGCTGAAGAACCTTCCCCTGTCAAATTCAACATTCAAATTGATAGGGTTAATCGCCCTAATTCAGGTGAAGCAAAGACAGTGTTATACATCGATGATGAAAAACGAAATGATGTAGATTTAAAAACCAGCGTTGCCCTAAGTCTGTCTAGGGGACATCATACTATTCAATTTAGGAGGGCAACGGTTAAAAGTAACACTATCGAGTTTGATGTTATTGGCAGCGAAAAGTATTACATTTCATTTGCGCCTAAAACATTTACCATTGAAACGACTATAACAAAAAGCTGACAGTATCCTTAGTGAATTGCGATTTGAAGCAGTTGCTTTTTGGAAAGCGGCAGTGTTAAGCAAGAAAAGATTACGATTATTATAGAAGCGATTACGAGAATACCGAAAACTAGGATGGAACGGAAAACCCCGCAAATCTTAATATCGGCAGGCGGAGTTGCCGTGCTGGCGGCGATATTTGCGCTGTGGTGCGGCGGAGTGCGCTATTCGGCGGCAGGCATGACGGCGGCGGTCATAAGCGCTGTTTTGTTTACGCTCGTGTGCCTGCAATTTGTGCCCAAGTGGGTGGATGCATGGCGTGACGGCGAGCCGGATGCTCCGGGCCTTGACGGCGAGCCACGGCATATCTGTGTTCAGATTTTTGCGGCGGTACTGCTGTGGGATGTGCTCATCATCGTTATCGTCTACATCCTGCGCCGTATCTTCGGCTGCACCGACGGCTTTTTTGACGCACTCGATTTCTGGACATGCACCGACAGCGGGCATTATCTTGATATCGCCCGTGACTGGTACCTGTCAGAGGGCAGCGTCGACAGGCTCGTGCAGCTCGTTTTCCTGCCGGGCTATCCCGTCGTTGTGCGGCTCGTCACGGCGGTGACAGGCGACGGGCTTATCGCCGGACTTATCGTGTCGGCGCTGTGCTTTGCCGGAGCGAATGTCATGCTTTATAAGCTCGTTTCGCTTGATTATGGGCACGAGGCGGCGCTGAGGGCGGTCAAATTTCTGAGCCTTTCTCCGGCGGTGTTTTTCTTTGTCGCACCGATGAGTGAGAGCCTTTTTTTGCTGTGTACGCTCGGCTGCATGTACCTCGTGCGGCGGGGCAAAATGCTGCCTGCGTGTTTACTCGGCGCATATGCGGCGTTTACACGCTCGCTTGGCGTGGTACTTATAGTGCCGGTGGTGTTTGAGCTCGTGCAGCGCAGGGCAAAATTGAAAGACTACCTGTGCGTGCTCATCATTCCGCTCGGCTTTGCGGCGTACTGCCTTGTAAATTACACGGTCTCGGGGGATGCGTTCAAGTTCATGCAGTATCAGCGTGAGCATTGGAATCAGCAGCTCGGCTGGTTCTTCAATACCGCTGCGTATCAGACCGAAAACGCCATATACAGCGCTTCCGGCAACGGCGTCAACTTTTTCGGCCTGTGGCTGCCGAATTTGCTTGCGCAGGCGCTGTCGCTGGTGCTCATGCTTTTTGCGGTCAAAAGACTTCGCAGCTCGTACACGGCGTATTTTCTCGCATACTTCATCGTTGCCGTCGGCGCGACTTGGCTTTTGAGCGCACCACGCTACCTTGCGGCGGCGTTCACCGTGCCGACGGCGCTTGCGGTTATAACTCACGACCGGCGAGTTGACTGGTGTTTAACGACACTGAGTGTCATTGCGGGGGCGGTGTATTTGTGCGAATTTGTCCTACGCTGGCAGGTTTGGTGAAAAATGAGCAGTAAAACAGGTAAAATACTAAAAGTTTTACTTGTAAAGCGCAAAAAGCTGTGGTATAGTATTAAAGCTATTTGGTGTAATTATCGAAAGGATTTGATATAAATGAGTACTGTTAAGCTGATTCTTACTATTTTGCAGCTCCTGTCCGGTCTGGCCGTGACGGTCGTCGTTCTTATGCAGAGCGGCAAGAGCGCAGGTCTGTCCGGCGCTATCGCCGGCGGCGCCGAGACCTTCCTGTCCAAGGGCAAGGCCAAGACCCTTGATGCAAAGCTTGCAAAGTGGACAAAGTGGTTCGCACTTGCATTTGCGATCCTGACTCTCGTCCTGAATATCGTCAAATAAGAAATAGACAGTGACGGTGCAGTTTTGTGACTGCACCGTTTTTTGTTTTGTTATGAAGAAGTTGAGCTTAAAAAAGATACCGGGCGGGATAAAGGCGGCTTTCCCGTATACGATACCCGTTTTTCTCGGTTGGATATTCGTTGCGCTGACCTATGGCGTTCTGATGAGCGATATCGGCTACAACGCATGGTGGACGATGCTGTTTTCAGCCGTATGCTTTTGCGGGAGCATGCAGATAGCGGCCATCCCCATGATGGCTGCGGGCTTTGACCCTGCGCAGATGCTGCTCATGAGCTACCTTGTCAACTTCCGCCACAGCTTCTACGGAATCCCGCTGCTGGAAAAGTACAAGGATGCAGGCGTTCTGAAGCCGTTTATGATATACACGCTTGCCGACGAGCAGTTTTCGCTCTCCGTTTCGGCGCAGAAGCCGGAGGGAGTTGAGGACAAATATTTCTACTTCGGTATAAATTTTTTGTGCTTCATCTACTGGGTCGGCCTTTGCGGCCTCGGCGGTGTTATCGGAGGACTGATAACCTTCGACACGACGGGGCTTGACTTTGCGCTGACTGCGATGTTCGTCGTCATGTTCCTGCAGCAGTGGAAGGAAAAGCGCAATCGCCCCGCCTGCGTTATCGGCATAGGCATAACGCTTTTGTGCCGTATATTCTTCGGCACGAGCGTGTTTCTCATCCCCTCGCTGCTCGTCATTTTGCTGATTTTCTGGATAGGGAGGGATAAACTGTGACGCTTACCGTGACCCAAACCCTCGTGACAATTGCGGCCATCGCCCTCGGCGTGCAGATATCCCGCTGGCTGCCGTTCGCTGCGTTTTCCGGCAAAAAGGAGCTTCCAGAGTTTATTAAATACCTCGGCAGGGTGCTTCCGCCCGCACTCATGGGGCTTTTGGTGGTTTACTGCTTCAAAAACACCCCGATACTCACGGGAAACCACGGCCTGCCGGAGCTTATCGCAACTGCGGTCGTTATCGGCACATATGCGTGGAAGGAAAATTTCCTCATCTCCGTCGGCGGCGGCACGGCGGTGTATATGATACTTGTTCAATTCGTTTTCTGAAAAGTCGGCTTCGGCCGACTTTTTTTATTGTTCAAATCCTGTTTATTGCAATCGGTGATGCGCAATGGTATAATAAGCTATCTTCAAATCCGAAAGGAAACTTAAATTATGTGCGGAATAGTCGGCTTCGTCGGAAAAGAACAGGCAGCCCCCATATTGTTGGAGGGGCTGGAAAGACTTGAGTACAGAGGCTATGACTCGGCGGGCATTGCCGTTGTCTCTCCAAGGCATGAGCTCCAGGTCAAAAAGGCAAAGGGGCGTCTGCGGGTGCTCAGCGATATAACTCAGGGCGGCAAGAGCGTTGAAGGCACTCTCGGCATCGGCCACACCCGCTGGGCGACCCACGGCGAGCCGAACGATGTAAATGCTCACCCTCAGCTCAGCGGCGACGGCAAGATAGCCGTCGTACACAACGGCATTATAGAAAACTATGTAGAGCTGCGCGATTTTCTGATCGCCAAGGGCTATAAATTCTGCTCCGAGACCGACACCGAGGTCGTCACTCAGCTGATATCGTACTATTACGCTGAGTGCGGCGATATACTCGACGCCGTGTTCAAGGTGCTGCACCGCATCGAGGGCGCATATGCGCTGGGTATCATCTGCGCCGACTGCCCGGATCGCTTCGTCGCAGCACGCAAGGATGCACCGCTGCTCATAGGCTACGGCGAGGGCTGCAATTTCATTGCCTCCGATGTTACGGCGATAATCAAGTACACCCGTGACATTTCCTACATGGAGGACGGCGAGGTCGCAGTTGTGATGGAAAACGGTGTGCAGGTCTATGACAGCATGGGGGAGCCTATTGAGAAGGAGCACCATTTTGTCGACTGGGATGTCTCCGCTGCCGAAAAGGGCGGCTATGCCCACTTCATGCTCAAGGAGATCATGGAGCAGCCCGAGGCTATCCGCAAAACTGCGTTCAACCGCATCCGTGATAACCGCATCGTGCTTGAAGATCTCACGATAGATGCGGACTATATTAAAAGTATAAGCAAGATATTCATAATCGCCTGCGGCTCGTCATATCATGTGGGTGTAGTCGGGAAGTACAACCTTGAGCGCTTGCTCAGAAAGCCCGTTGAGGTCTGCCTTGCGTCGGAATTCCGCTACTGCAATCCGCTCGTTGACGAATCGTCGCTCGTCATCGTCATCAGCCAGTCGGGCGAGACACTTGACACGATGGCGGCGCTGCGTGAGGCAAAGAGCCTCGGCGCTCACATACTGTCGATAGTCAATGTCGTGGGAAGCTCCATAGCAAGAGAATCCGACGATGTGCTCTACACTTGGGCAGGCCCCGAGATAGCGGTCGCAACGACAAAGGCATACTCCACCCAACTCGTGCTCTTGAATATGCTCGGCCTTTACTTTGCCGATATCCTCGGCACGGTAAGTGCAGCCGAGTACACCGAGATGGTCGATGAGCTTCTGCGCCTGCCTGCGAAGATGGAGCAGATACTCGAGCATACCGACGATATCAAGCACTATGCTTCCAACTACTTTAACCACAACTCCGTGTTCTTCATCGGCCGCAATCTCGACTATGCGATGGGACTGGAGGGCTCGCTCAAGCTCAAGGAGATATCCTACATCCACTCCGAGGCATACGCATCGGGCGAGCTTAAGCACGGCACGATATCTCTTATCGAAGACGGCACGCTCGTTGTCGCCCTCGGCACATATGCTCCGCTGTTTGACAAGACCATGAGCAATATCGTTGAGGTTCAGGCGAGAGGAGCGGATGTCTTGGCACTGACCACCGAGAGCCATGCTGCGGAGATGCGCAAGACGGTCGAAAATGTAATTACCGTACCCGAGTCACATACGATATTCCAGCCTTCTCTGGGGGTTGTGCCCTTGCAGCTTTTCGCCTACTATGTGGCACTGCTGCGAGGCTGCGATATTGACAAACCCAGAAATCTTGCAAAGTCGGTGACAGTTGAGTAATTGAAAAGTTTATTGGCATTTGTTGCGTGCGTGGTCTGTAAGATCACGCACGGAATTTTAAGGCTTCTAAACAAAGGAGGAACGGCGCTTCCGGGCAAGCTTGCGCTTAAAATTTGCCCCGAGGTGCTGGAGCTGACAGCCCGCGGGGTGAGCACGCTCATGATCACGGGGACAAACGGAAAGACCACCTCTGCCAGAATGGCGGAAACGGCGCTGGGTAATGCCGGACTTGACGCATTTTCAAACCGGTCGGGTGCAAACCTCATCGGCGGCATAGCCTGCGAGTTTATTGAAAATGCAAGCATTTTCATGCGCCCGAAGAAAAAATGGGCGGTCATCGAGTGTGACGAGGCGGCGGCTCGTCGGGTGTTTCGTGCAACGAAGCCCAAGGCCGTGCTTGTCACGAATCTGTTCAAGGATCAGCTTGACCGCTACGGCACGGTGACAACGCCCCGAGACGCAATTGCGCAGGGCTTGGGCGCAACACCCGAAACGCTCGTGTGCCTGAACGCCGATTGCCCGATGGCGGCGAGCATAGCCGATAAGGTGCCGAACAAAGTTTTGTGGTACGGCCTATCGGCGGGCGATAAGCTCTCACCCGAAAGCGGCGAGGAAAGCCGCTGCGTTAATTGCGGCGCAAAGCTTGAGTACGACTATGTGACCTACGCAAACTTAGGCGGCTTTCGCTGTCCAAAATGCGGCACTCGTCGGCATGAAACGCTCGTCACGGTGAGTGATGTGCTGGCGGACGGATGCTTTGTCATTTCAGACGGTGCGGAGAAAACTCTTGCGGAATGTGCGCTCCCGGGGCTATATAATATCTATAACGCCGCAGGCGTGACTGCACTCATGACGGCGGCGGGCGTTGAGCTGCGATACACTCTGAAAGCCGTGTCGAGCTTCGAGTGCGGCTTCGGACGCATGGAAAAGTTTGCCCTCGGCAAGGCCGGCGCAAGGATGATACTTATAAAAAATGCCGCTGCGGCAGACCAGACGCTGGATACGATACGCAGCGACAAAAGCGCAAAATCTCTCGTTTTCGTCATTAATGACAGGCCTGCCGACGGCACGGATATCTCGTGGCTGGACGATGCCGACTTCGGTGCGCTCCGGCGCATGAGAAACCTCAAGAATGTCTACTGCACCGGCGACAGAGCCGAGACCATGGCGCAGCGTCTTGAGCGTGAGAGCGTCGGGTGCGAGACAATTTCAAATTACGCACAGCTTTTCAAACGCCTCCGAGACGAGGATGCGTTTATCTATATACTTCCGACATACACCGCCATGCTCGAAGTCCGGCAAGAGCTTATACGCAGGCTCGGCGGCAAAAACTTCTGGGAATAAAGATACGGGACGGAACAAATGATAAGATTTTATAACGGCAGGGTGCTAAGCTTTGTAAACGGCACCGAAATTACAAATGACGAGGTATGGACGGACGGCAGCAGCATATGCTATGTTGGCCCGAAAAAGGCAGCTATGCCGCAGTTTGAGCGGGAAATCGACCTTAAAGGCGACCTGCTGCTCCCGGGGTTTAAAAATGCGCACACACATTCGGCGATGACCTTCCTGCGCTCGATGGCGGACGATATGCCGCTTGACCGCTGGCTCAACGAGCAGGTGTTTCCCCGTGAGGCGAAGCTTTCACCGGATATGCTGTATGTCATGACGAAGCTCGCCATAATGGAGTACCTTTCAAGCGGCATCACCTCAAGCTTTGATATGTACTTCCACAACGATGCCTATGTTAAGGCAAATGTGGACGCAGGCTTCCGCACGGTCATCTGCGGTGCGCTCAACAACTTTGACCGTGACATCACGGCGCTCGAGCGGGAGTATCTGCATTTTAACGACTGCAACGAGCTTATATCCTACCGCCTCGGCTTCCACGCCGAGTACACGACAAGCCTTGAGCGCATGGAGTATGTCGCCTCCCTCACGCATAAATACAAAGCGCCCATGTTCGTCCACTCGTCCGAGACAAAAGGCGAGGTTCAGGGCTGCATCGAGCGCCACGGCGTTACGCCCACCGTGCTTTTTGATAGGCTCGGCATGTACGATCACGGCGGCGGCGGCTTCCACTGCGTGTATATGAGCGAGGAGGATATCGACATCTTCAGGCGCCGCAAGCTTTGCGCAGTTCTGAACCCCGCATCAAATCTTAAGTTAGCAAGCGGCATTGCACCGGTCACGAGATTTCTTTCCGAGGGCATTGACATTGCCATAGGAACCGACGGCGCAGCGTCAAACAATGCGCTCGACTTCTTCAGGGAAATGTACCTTGTTACGGCTTTGGCCAAGTACCGTGAAGCGGACGCTTCCGTGTGCGATGCAAACAGGGTACTTGAAATGGCGTGCGTTGGCGGCGCCAAGGCGATGGGTTTAACGGACTGCGACTGCATAGCCACCGGCAAAAAGGCGGATATGACGGTCATAAATCTGCACAGACCGAATATGCACCCGCTGAATAATATCAGCAAAAACATCGTTTACGCAGGCTCGAAGGAAAATGTGCGCCTGACGATGGTAAACGGCAAAGTCTTGTACGAAAACGGAGAGTTTTTCATCGGCGAGGATGCCGGGAAGCTCTACGCCGAGGCAGATAAAATTTCGGAAGCGGTAAGATGAGAGAAATTGACCTTCATACACATACGAATATATCCGACGGCTCGGAAAGCCCCGCAGACACCGTTGCTCACGCAAAGGCGCTCGGACTCAAGGCCATCGCCATAACCGACCACGACACGGCAAACGGCGTTCCCGAGGCTAAGGCCGCCGGAGAAAAGCTCGGAATCGAGGTCGTAGGCGGCTTGGAGCTTGGCTGCGGCTGGTACGGCAAAGAGGTGCACATGCTTGCATACGATATCGACCCGCACAACGAGAAGCTCAACGGCACACTCGAGTGGATAGTCACCGACCGTGACGAGCGCAACAAAAAGATGGTCGACCTCATGGCTAAGGACGGCATAATTATAGACTTAGACGAGCTCAAGGCCGAACACCCGGGCTCGATAATCGGCAGGCCGCATTTTGCGCTGTGCCTTATCAGAGCCGGACTTGCCGACAGCGTGCAGGACGCATTTGTGCGATATCTTGACCCGGGCAGAAAGTATTATATCCGCAGGCACTTCCTCTCCGTTGAGGAAGCGGCGGAGCTTATCCGCGGAGCGGGCGGAGTGTCGTCTATTGCGCACCCCATGCAGTACAGGCTTGACGATGAGGGCATGACCGAACTTATGGAAAAGGCACGGGATGCCGGCGTTTCGGGCCTTGAGTGCTACTACTCGGGCTACTCACCCGAGGTCTGCGCACGCCTGAAAGCGCTTGCCGCTGCCTACGGCTTCTGCGCCACCGCAGGCAGCGACTGGCACGGCAGCCACAAGCCGCACATCGAGATGGGCAGCGGCATGCATGGGGAGCTCAATGCGCCCTACGAGCTGCTTGCAAAGCTGCGTGAAAGAGAAAAATGTCATGGCTTTTCTAAATGAAGTCATGGCATTTTTTCATACCCATTGCAAAGCAGATAATATAGTGATAAAATATTAACAATTGAGGGAAAAGGAGAAAAATCATGCCGCATACGACAACCATAGTTCTGGCCTGCGTGTTCGCAGCCTTGGCGTTGGTCGCCACCGTTTTCGTGAAGAAAAGAACCCTGCGCATCGTGCTTACGGCAGTGTGCGTCGCCATAGCGCTGCTTTGCATTGTGTGCGTCAGGCAAACGGCGCAGGACGATGAAATAAAAAAAGAAGCGCTCGAACGGGTGTCGGACGACATTGAGTTTGCGGGCGATATCATAGAGAGCACGAAGTTTTCCGGCTCGCAGGTGACATACCCCTATGAGGGCGGAGACGACGATGCGTACAAGCAGCTCACGGATAATCAGAAAAAGCTCTATGACGAGATACTGCCCAAGGTGCAGCGCATTGAGGACTTTACATACACTGCAGAGGAATACGGCTACGATACACTGGACGATCTTCTCATCGTCATGGGGGCGTTAAATCAGGATCACCCCGAGCTTGAGCTGTATTTTCTCATCTCCGAGGTCATTGACGGCGACATGACGACGGCACTTACCTCCCGCTACTTCATGCCCGGGGGCGGCGATGTTACGACCGCAGAGCAAAAGGATGAGCTCCGGCACGAGCTTGAGGTGTTCGATGCCGAGTGCGACGCAATTGTCGCCGGTATGCCAGAGGGGCTGAGCACCTACGATAAATACCGCTATCTCGCCGTGGTCATATCGCTCAGGACGACCTACGACTACGACAGCGTCGGCGGAACGCAGATAGGCACCGCCTACGGTGCGATAGAGGGCGGCCACTCGATATGCCAAGGCTACTCACGGGGCTTTGAGTACCTGTGCAAAAAGGCAAACCTGTGGTGCAGAACGGTCAGCGGCGAATCCCGCAATGTTTCGCACGCATGGAATCTCGTGCGGCTTGAAAGCGGCACATACCATGTCGATGTCACATGGTCCGACGGCTATGATATTCCGCCCGACGGTCTTGATTGGTTCAATTACTTCATGCTCACGCAGGACGAGATACTCGCAGACCACGATATCGAGGACGGTACCGTTGCCACCGGCACGCATATCGACCCGCCGATATGAAAAGATGGCAGACAAGCTGTCTGCCATCATAGAATTTAATTTCAGAAGATATCCTGCACAACTCTCTCTGGGGGCACCTCGAGCAGTGAGGGGTCGGAGATAAAGCGGTTTATATACTTAAACACGGTCGCATAGTAGTGACCGTCGACGGTACGCTCGTCCATGACGAACTTGCCGTCAACATACTTTCGCTCAACGGGAACGCCGTTGCGGTCAAGCTCGACCGCTTTGCGCTTTGCACCGAACGAGATGAACACCGGCAGAGTGCCGAAGTTGTAGATATGATGATAAATGGGACCGATGCCGAGCGAGCCGAGGTCGGTGATTATCATCGAGCCGTGGAATGGGCTGACATCGAGCAGATTCTTCGGCAGCAGGCCGAAGTAATCGCCGACCTTGAGCAGCCAAATGATGAAGCGGATGAGGAAGCGGGGCATCTTGGCAAACTTGTTTGCAAACTCCTCCGTGCCGTTGTCCTCATCGGAGGATTTGATCTTCTCTATCTCCTCGTTCATCTTACGGTAGACATCGAAGATGGTGTCCGTGGGGTCAAACTCTACCTTGATGGTGGTCTCGGTAGCGTCGATAGCGAGGCTTCTCTTGACCGTCAGCACGACCTCAATGTTATTGCGGGCGTACACCCGGCGGCCGACGACAAAGCGGTTGAGGGCGGGCAGCTCTGCAATGGCCCTGACATAGGCTGCGATGAAAAGATGCAGCATGCCGATGCCCTTGTAGCCGTTGAGACGCTGCTGCCTGAACCAGCGGTCGGCGTTTGTTATCTCAAACGATTCCTGGTAATAGTTGCATGCATCGTTTCTGTGCGGCATTATGTAGGGAATGAAGTTGAAAAAGCCGTTGAGTGAACGGATACGGCGTCCGTCGACACGGTCTCCGCTGCGCCTGCGATAGTTGTTAGCCATTTATTAAGCCTCCCGGCGAAGTATTTCAAAATTTTGATTCAATTCCACACTTGCATTATATAAGTTATCTCGAAGTTTTGCAAGCGAAAATTAGAATTATTTACACAAACTCGACCGATAGAACGAAAACAACAAAAATTAACGAGAAATTAACGCCTGTACGGTTGCGAATTAAATGTCAATCTTGGCAGAACAGAGCGTTAATTTGCAAACTATATCGGCATATCAAGGCTTTTAGCCGAGGGGCGGCCCGACGGCAGAATTGACGAAGTTTTGACCATCTCAATTGATTTGATTTTGTCAAACAAAGTGCCGAAAAATCCTTGTTTTTCAGGGCATATTTTGTTATCATGCACATACTGACTGTTATAGAAACTGTTACAGTTGTTGATTGTATAAAATTTCGGAAAGGGGGATGCTCTGATGCCGTTTGAAGCGATAGTTGATGTTTCTCTGGCAGAGGAAAGAGCCAAGCAGCTCGTGGATGATGCTCAGGCGGAGGCCAAGCGCATCGTTGCCGAGGCGGAGACTTTCAGCAAGGCCGATCAGGAAAAGGCTGCGCTGAAGGCAAAGGACAAGGTCGACGAAATGATAAGCCGCACCGAGGCCAAGGCCGCTGAGGAAATCGAAAAAATCAATAGTGCTGCCGAAACCAAGGTTGCGGTACTCAACGCCAGAGCCGACAAGCGAATCACAAGCACGGCGACTATGGTCGTAGAAAGGATCGTGAACAGTTAATGGCCATCGTAAAAATGAAAAAGCTGAGGCTGATGGCTGTTCGAAATCAGAAGGAAGAGCTGCTCAAGCAACTGATGATTTTCGGCTGTGTTGAGCTTCGGGAGCCGGAAAATGACGGCCTTGCCCCGGAGCTTTCTCAGTATTTGAGCCGGGAGTCGAGCGGCGTTTCCGAGCGCAGAGCCGAAAAGGCGCTTTTGCAGCAGGCTATCGGAGTGCTCAATACATACGCTCCGGCGAAAAGCCCGCTGCTGTCGGCTAAGCCCGATGTGGCGCTTTCGGAATTTCTGAACAGGCAGAGCCTCGAAAAATATCGCAGCGTGGCAGAAAATCTTATCGCCGATGAGGACAGGATAAAGCGCATCGGCACGGAGGAAAGCCGCGTGAGAGGACTTATCGAATCTCTTGCACCGTGGCTGAGCTTCGACTGCCCCTTGGAGACGGAGGGAACCCGGGACAGCATCATGTTCCTCGGTGCATGTCCGGCAAAGGCTTCGCTTGACGACATGAGGGCAAGACTTGCCGAGGCTGCCGACGAGGCGGAGATATTCGAAGTTTCAAAGGATAAGCTCCAGCACTACCTCGTTTTGCTCAGCCACCGCTCGCAGCAACTGAAGGCGCTTGAGGCGCTGAGAGACTACAGCTTCTCGCTCATGAGCTTTTCCGGCCTCACCGGCACGCCCAAGGAGTGTACCGACGGGTACAAGGCGGAGCTCAGGGCTCTTGCCAAGGAGAAAAATCAGCTTATCGAGGATGTCAAGTCAAAGGCAGAGCACAGAGCGGCTCTTGAGCTTTGGGCGGACAGAGCCGACACAGATATTGCTTTCAGCGAGGCCGAGGATAAGCTCATGGGGACACAGAGCACCGTTATTTTAGACGGCTGGTTCCCCGCAGAGAAGGAAGCCGAGCTTGAAAAGCTTCTCGGCAAATTTGACTGCGCATATGAGACCGAGGACCCCACCGAGGACGAGTATCCCGATGTTCCGGTCGAGCTTAAGAGCAATAAGCTGACAAACTCGATGAACATGATAACCAACATGTACAGCCTGCCGGCGTACAACGGTGTTGACGCAAACCCGATGATGGCGCCGTTTTTCATAATCATCTACGGACTTATGATGGCCGATATCGGCTACGGTCTTGTGATGGTGCTGGCCGCTATCGTCGCAATGAAGAAGATAAAGCCCAAGGGCGGCTCGCTTGCGTTTTGCCAGCTGGTTCTGTATGCGGGTATATCGACCATGGTAATGGGCGCACTGACAGGCGGCTTCTTCGGTGATATACCGTATCGTCTGGTGCATCTTATTGACCCCGCTTCCACATGGGCGGGACTGCCGTATCTGTTCAGCCCCGTAAACGACAGCAACACCGTACTCTACGGCTCGCTGGTCGTCGGACTGATCCACCTTAACACCGGTATGGTGATAAGCTTTGTGGAAAAGTGCAAGGCGGGCAATTTGCTCGACGGCCTGTTCGAGGAAGGCTCGCTGTGGGTCATCCTCATCGGCGGTATTATGTGGGGCAGCACGAAGCTGCTCCCGTCCGCTCCGGCGATGCTCGGCAAGGTCGGCGTGGTGATAATCATCGTCGGCAGCGTGCTTTTGCTGTTCGGTGCAGGCCGCCACTCAAAGGGCGTGTTCGGCAAGATAGGCGCAGCCTTCGGCTGTATCTACAATACGCTGACCGGCTGGTTCGGCGATGTGCTGTCGTATTCCCGTATCATGGCGCTCATGCTCGCAGGCGGCGTTGTCGCTCAGGTTTTCAACACCATTGCGCTCATGCCCGCAGAATCGGGCGGACTGAATGTCCTGACGGTCTTGGCGTTTCTGGTCATCTTCATAATCGGCCATGCGCTCAACTTCGGACTTAACCTTTTGGGCTGCTTCGTTCACGACCTGCGCTTGCAGTGTCTTGAGTTCTTCGGCAAGTTCTATGTCGACGGCGGCAAGCCGTTCAGCCCTCTAAAGGTCAACTCTAAGTACTACGATGTAATAGAATAAAAATACAACATAAATGAATTTAGGAGGATATCATAATGGAATTTCTGAACACCATCGGCGGTTACGCCATTGCACTTTTAGGCGCAGGTATGGCTGCATTTTTAGCTTGCGTAGGCTCGGCAAAGGGTACCGGCATCGCCGGTGAAGCAGCTGCGGGACTGGCAGCGGAGGATCCCGGCAAGTTCGGTAAAGCACTTATCATCCAGGTCATCCCCGGCACTCAGGGTCTGTACGGCTTCGTTATCTGGTTCCTCGCTTTCGGCAAGCTCGTTCCGGGCATGACCGTTGAGCAGGGCATGCAGGTGTTCGGCGCATGTCTGCCCATCGCCATCGGCGGCCTGCTTTCCGCTATCGCACAGGGCAAGGTCGCAGCGGCATCCATCAACATTCTTGCAAAGAAGCCCGACGACTGGTCCAAGGGCATGATCTTCTGCATCATCGTTGAATTCTACGCAATTTTGTCCCTGCTGGCATCCTTCCTGATGCTCAACGGCCTGAGCTTCTGATAAAAAAGCAAGGAGTTAGATGTATGAAAGGCACTGAAAAGATCATTGCCCATATAGAAAGCGACGCTCAGGCTCAGGCTCAGGCGCTGCTTGATGAGGCAAACAAAAAAGCGGAAGAAATTCGCAGTGCCGGCGAGAAAGCAGCGCAGGAGGCTTACAACAGGCTCATTCGTGAGGGAGAGGCCGAGTGCGAGGCGCTGTACGGCCGTAAGCTCCGTATGGCCGAGATGGAAGCCAAGAAAAATGTTCTGGGCGCAAAGCAGGAAAGAGTAGTCGAGACCTTTGCAAAGGCCGTTTCGCTCCTGTGCGAGTTGCCCCGGGACAAATATGTTGCTTTGTTCGCCGAAATGGCAGCCAAAGTGTCGCAGACCGGCACGGAGACGATGTACTTCTGCAAAAACGATAAAAACGAATACGGACAGCGTATAGCAGACAAGGCCAATGAGTTGCTTGCTGCGCAGGGCAAGGTCGGAAAGCTTACGGTCGCAGGCGATCCGGTCAATATCTGCGGCGGCTTTGTTCTCATAGAAAACGGAATAGAGCTCAATTGCAGTGCGGAAATGCTCGTCGACCGCTGCCACAAGACCATGGTGGCCGAGGTTGCAAATGTGCTGTTTGAATGAGCATGCCCCGAAAGGGAGGTTAAGATTTGGCTAACAAAAAGTGTAATAAACAAGATTACCTGTGCCTGTCGGCCATGCTCAGAGCAAGAGAAGCCAAGATGCTCACCGGCGAAAAGGCCGAGCGTATGCTCTCGGCTCAAAGCTTCGAGGAAGCGGCAAAGCTTTTGTGCGACTGCGGATATGAGGATATGTCCACGATGAGCGCAAAGGAGATAGAGCAGGCGCTTTCCCGCCGTCAGGCGGAGATGCTCTCGGAGCTCGGACGGCTTGTGCCCGACAAGACGGTCGTCGATGTGTTCCGTGTCACATATGACTACCACAACGCAAAGACCGTCATAAAGACCGGCGACACGAGGACGGATCTGTTAAGCCCCTGCGGCAGAGTTAAGCCGCAGACAATGGTCGAGTGCATATCTGCCGACAGCTTCTCGGCACTGCCCAAGGAACTTGCGAAAGCCGCCGCCTCGGCAAAGAGCATCCTTGCAAGAACGGCGAACCCCCAGCTTGCCGACTTTGAGCTCGACAGAGCCTGCTATAAGGAAATGCTCGACATGGCCAAGGAAACCGGCAGCGGATTTATAGTCGGCTATGTGAAGCTTGTCATCGACAGCATCAATCTGCGCAGCGCAGTGCGCACGGTGAGGATGCGCAAGGACGCAGACTTCCTGTTCGCAGCGCTCATCCCGGGCGGCAATGTCGATATAGACCGTGTTTGTGCCGCAAGCACCTCCGAGGAAGCGCTCTCGGCGCTGTACGCAAATACGATGCTCGAAAAGGCAGCCGCTTGCGGCGCTCAGGCCACTGCCGGCGGCAGAATGACCGATTTCGAGAAGGCCTGCGACAATGCGCTGACCGAGTATCTTAAAAAGGCAAAGTTAGTTGCCTTCGGCGAGGAAGCCGTGACGGCGTTCATCGCTGCGCAGGAGACCGAGATAACCGCCGTCAGGATGATACTCACCGGCCGCCTTGCGGGTATCGCACCGGAGACTATACAGGAAAGGCTGCGTGATCTATATGCTTAAAATTGCGGTCATCGGCGGTCGTGAGACCGTCATGGGCTTTACGGCGCTCGGCCTTGAGGCATATCCCGTTGCGGATGCCGCCGAGGCAAAGAGCGTGCTGCGCAGTCTGACCCGTGAAAGGGAAGATGTTGCGATAATCTACATCGAGGAAAACCTCGCCGCCGAGCTCGGCTCGGAGATAGACAAATATAAGGACAGCCCCATGCCTGCGATAATCCTTATCCCGGGCAGAGAGGGCAGCCTCGGCTTGGGTCTGTCGGCTCTTAATGCTGCGGTCGAGCGTGCGATAGGCACGAATATCCTTGAAAATAATTAAGGAGAGAAAATAATGAGCGGAACTATAACTAAAGTTTCCGGCCCGCTTGTGGTCGCAGAGGGTCTGGCTGATGCCAATGTATCCGATGTCGTCCGTGTCGGCTCCCAGAGACTTATCGGAGAAATCCTGAATATGACCGGCGACAAGGCCTCCATCCAGGTTTACGAGGAGACCTCCGGCATCGGCCCGGGCGCAGTCGTCGAAAGCACGGGCATGCCCATGTCCGTTGAGCTCGGACCGGGTATGCTGGAGAACATCTATGACGGCATCCAGAGACCCCTGCCCGAGATCAGAGAGCGTGTCGGCTCCACCATCAGCAGAGGCGTTGATGTTCCGGCACTTAACCGTGAAAAGAAGTGGGAGTTCACTCCCGTTGCAAAGGTCGGCGATAAGCTTTCCGGCGGCGATGTCATCGGCACCGTGCAGGAGACCAGCGCAATTCTTCACAAGATAATGGTGCCTCCCACCATGAGCGGCACCGTCGTTTCCATCGAGACCGGTACCTTCACCGTTACCGAGACCGTCGCCGTTCTTGAGGACGGCAACAAGGTGCGCCATGAGCTTAGCATGATGCAGAAGTGGCCGGTTCGTATAAACCGCCCGTATGCAAAGAAGTTCATGCCATCCAGACCCATGAACTCCGGCCAGCGTATCATCGATACGCTCTTCCCCATCGCAAAGGGCGGCACGGCGGCAGTCCCCGGCCCGTTCGGCTCGGGCAAGACCGTTGTTCAGCACCAGCTTGCAAAGTGGTCGGATGTCGATATCGTCGTTTACATCGGCTGCGGCGAGCGAGGCAACGAGATGACCGATGTTCTCATGGAGTTCCCCGAGCTTACCGACCCCCGCAACGGCGAGCCTCTTATGAAGCGCACCGTGCTTATCGCAAACACCTCAGATATGCCCGTTGCAGCCCGTGAGGCATCCATCTACACCGGCATCACCATCGCAGAATACTTCCGTGACATGGGCTACGATGTCGCAGTTTTGGCCGACTCCACCTCCCGCTGGGCAGAAGCTCTGCGTGAGATGTCCGGCCGCCTCGAGGAGATGCCCGGCGAGGAAGGCTACCCCGCATACCTCGCATCCCGCATCGCACAGTTTTACGAAAGAGCAGGCTGCGTAGAGTGCCTCGGTGCCGGCGAGCGTCACGGCTCCGTCACCGCAATCGGCGCTGTCTCGCCCCCGGGCGGCGACATTTCCGAGCCTGTTTCGCAGGCGACCATGCGTATAGTCAAGGTCTTCTGGGCGCTTGATTCTTCGCTGGCCTACGCCCGCCACTTCCCGGCTATCAACTGGCTGACCTCATATTCGCTGTATGTAGACACTCTTGCACCTTGGTACAAGAACGAGTTCGGCGAGGAGTACATGGCAAACAGAGACAAGGCCATGCACATTCTCCAGGAGGAAAGCGAGCTTCAGGAGATCGTCCGTCTTGTCGGACAGGACGCACTCAGCCCCGCCGACCGCCTGACCATGGAGACGGCCAAAATGCTGCGTGAGGACTTCCTGCAGCAGAATGCATTCGTCGATGAGGACGCATATTCCTCCTACGGCAAGCAGTTTGAGCTCATGAACCTCATTCTGAGCTTTGATAAGCTCGGCAGAGAGGCTCTTTCAAAGGGCGCACCGATGAAGAAGCTGTTTGCCATATCCGCAAGAGAGAAGATAGGCCGTGCCAAGATGGCTGATCCCGACAAGTACGAGCAGGAGTACGAGGCCATACTCGACCAGATGCGAGCCGAGATCGACGAGGTCATTGCCGGAGGTGAAGACGCATGATAAAAGAGTATAAAACTATTAGAGAGATCGCCAGCCCCCTTATGGTCATCGACCGTGTCGAGGGCGTCACATATGACGAGCTGGCGGAGATAGAGCTTCCTAACGGCGAGGTTCGCCGCTGCAAGGTGCTCGAGGTAGACGGCGACCGTGCCGTCGTACAGCTGTTTGAATCGGCGCAGGGCATCAACCTTGCACAGACCAAGGTACGCTTTCTCGGTCACCCGCTGGAGCTTGCCGTTTCCGAGGATATGCTCGGCCGTGTCTTCAACGGCATGGGCAGACCCATCGACGGCGGTCCGGATATAATCGCCGACGCTTACCGTGACATCAACGGTCTGCCGATGAACCCCGCCGCCCGTGCGTATCCGGCAGAGTTCATTCAGACCGGCGTTTCCGCAATTGACGGCCTTAACACCCTCGTAAGAGGTCAGAAGCTGCCCATTTTCTCCGCATCCGGCCTTCCCCATGCGGCTCTTGCGGCTCAGATCGCCCGTCAGGCGAAGGTCCTCGGCGACGGCGAGAACTTCGCTGTCGTGTTTGCCGCAGTCGGTATCACCTTTGAGGAGTCCGAGTACTTTATCAACGACTTCAGACGCACCGGTGCGATCGACCGTACCGTCATTTTCTCGAACCTCGCAAACGACCCCGCCGTCGAGCGTATCGCAACACCCCGTATGGCGCTGACCGCTGCCGAGTATCTGGCGTTTGAGAAGGATATGCAGGTGCTTGTCATCATCACCGATATCACAAACTACGCCGAGGCTCTGCGTGAGGTCTCCGCAGCAAAGAAGGAAGTACCCGGCCGCCGTGGTTACCCCGGCTACCTGTACACCGACCTTGCCACCATGTACGAGCGTGCAGGCCGCCGCATCGGTCACAAGGGCTCCATCACCATGATCCCCATACTGACCATGCCCGAGGACGACAAGACCCACCCGATACCCGACCTTACCGGCTACATCACCGAGGGTCAGATCATCCTCTCCCGTGACCTCCACCGTAAGGGTATTGTCCCGCCCATCGATGTTCTCCCGTCGCTGAGCCGACTGAAGGACAAGGGCATCGGCGTCGGTAAGACCCGTGAGGACCACGCAGGCACGATGAACCAGCTGTTTGCCGCCTACTCACGAGGCAAGGAGGCAAAGGAGCTCATGACCATACTCGGCGAGGCAGCCCTCTCCGACGACGACAAACTGTTTGCAAAGTTTGCCGAGGAGTTCGAGAAGGAGTATGTCAATCAGGGCAACACCACTAACCGAAGCATCGAAGAAACTCTCGACCTCGGCTGGAAGCTGCTGAGCATCCTGCCCAGAGCAGAGCTCAAGCGCATCAAGCCCGAGTTTATCGAGAAATACATGAAGTGAGGGGGCGGCTTTAATGGCAGGCACCACGATAACCCCCACAAGAATGATGCTCAAGCAGCTCAAGGGCAGACTCAAGACCGCTCGCCGAGGACATAAGCTGATGAAGGATAAGCGTGATGAGCTTATGCGCAGGTTTATGGACATCGTGCGGCTGAACAAGCAGCTTCGTGAGCGTGTCGAGTCGGGCCTTACGGCATCATTTGCGTCATTGCAGGTCGCAAGCGCCATCATGTCGCCGGAGATGCTCGAGCAGGCACTGTTGTACCCCCGCCAGAGCGTCGAGCTTGGCGTTACTTTCAAAAACATCATGAGCGTCAATGTGCCGGAGTATTCGTTCCACACGAAGAACAACGACCCGTCGGAGATATACCCCTACGGCTTTGCGCAGACCTCGGGCGAGCTTGACGATGCGCTCGAGCAGATGGCAAAGGTGTTTGAGGATATGCTTGAGCTTGCACAGGTCGAAAAGACCATGCAGCTTTTAGCCGAGGAGATAGAAAAGACACGCCGCAGGGTAAACGCCCTTGAGTATGTCATGATCCCGGAGCTTGAGGAGAATATCCGCTACATCACCATGAAGCTTGAGGAGAACGAAAACTCCACAAAGGTTCGGCTTCTCAAGGTCAAGGAAATGGTTCTGGAGAACGCTCACAAATATTCTACATAACAAAAAATCTCGCATTGCACAAAGCAATGCGAGATTTTTTGTGTCAAATTCACTTGTAAATAACGAGGGCAAGAAACACGACGGGCTCGTCGTTGTTGTTTTTTATCGAGTGGCCCTCGCCGTCGGGGCAGAAAGCGGTGTCACCTGCGCTGAGGGTAACTGTTTTGCCGTTGTCGCTGTATTCGGCAATGCCGGAGAGCATGTGGTAAAACTCGCCGTCACCGTTATGTACATGCCAGCCTATCTCGCTGCCCTTGGGCAGGGTGGTTATCGAGAACACACGCCCCTTGTTATAAAGCTCCTCGGGCTTTTCGATGAGGCGGAAAAACTGCACATTGCCGCTGCCGCCGAGAAGGCTGTTTGCGTTATCGATCTTATGCTCGTCTTTTCTAGTTATCATAACTTTACCTCCTTAGTCGCGGTTCCTGCTGCCGACAATAATAAGAAATCTGAGCAGCTGCATGAGCGAGACCGCAAGCGCCGCAACATAGGTCATGGCGGCGGCGGTCAGCACCTGCTTTGCTTCGTCAAGCTCTCTACCCGTCAACAGATTGGTTTCTTCAATGGTATTCAGCGCTCTGCGGCTTGCGTTAAATTCCGTCGGCAGCGTAACGAGCTGAAAAACGGTGCTCAGGCCAAAGCAGGCAACACCGACATAGGCAAGAATGACGAAGATGTCGCCGAACGATGCAAGCAGCAGACCGATAATGATGAGCGGTACGGAAATTTTTGCGCCGATGTTCGTTATCGGAACGATGGCGGTGCGGATTTTAACCGGCGCATAGTTCGTTGCGTGCTGGATGGCGTGCCCCACCTCATGGCAGGCAACGCCGACGGCGACTGTCGAGGTGCTGCCGTACACATCGTCCGACAGCCGCACGACATTCGTGCTCGGGTCGTAGTGGTCGGTGAGAGAGCCCGAGATATGTTCGATGCGCACATTGTTAAGCCCGTTGCGGTCGAGCACCCAGCGAGCGGCCTGCGCACCGGTTATCTGCCGTGAGTTGCAGCTGTTTTTGTACTTTTCAAATGTTCTGTTGACCTTGGCGCTTGCCCACATGGCAAACAGCACGGCCGGCAGGACAAGAACGATATATGTCCAGTCAAGATACATATCTCACATCCCCAATTCTTCGTTTATGAGCACGACCTCAACGCTCTCCATCTCCATCATCGGCCCCCACAGAACAAGCAGGGCATTGCAGATGCGCTGCGGCGAGCGGCAGTCGTGGCACTTGCCGTCAATTTTGCACGGCGTTTTGACATCGAAGCGGGTCGCATTCTGCGTTGCGGCGACATTGCGGGCACGGTACAGAGCACTGTCAAAGTCGTCGCAGAGCTTGTTCACACCGGCAACGATAAACACACGCTTTTTGCCGAAGGCAAGTGCCGCAAGGCGGTTGCCTTTGCCGTCGATGTTTATAATCTCGCCCGTCTCGGCGATGGCGTTTGCGCTTGAGATGAACACCTTGGCTTCAAGCTCGTGCTTTAAGGTCTCGTCGCCGGGCTCTATCCAATGCCAGTAGACCTCGTTATTGCGGTCAACGAGCTTTTCGTAAAGTCCCATCTGCTGAGCGGTCTTGCTGCCGCCGATGCCGACGGTCGTGTCGTGAATTTTGCCCGTGAGATATTCGGCGGCTTCCTCCTTGGTTTCAAAACGGCTCACCTCAAAGCCACGGCGCTCAAGATTTTTAACGGCTTTCTCGATATCCATATGTATACCTCCAAACACAATACAGGTTTGACTAATTATATAGCCAAACGGCCTATTTATCAAGACGCTTTTCCATCTCACGCACAAGCTCGGATGCCGAAACGGCAAGCTCACGGGCAAGCTCGGTGTCGGCGGCGTTTGCACAAATGCGCACGGCGGCAGTGTCCGGCACGGCGCTTATGCGAAGCTCGTAGTCGCGGCCACGAAAGCAGAAGCCGTCGTCAAACTCTGCGCCCATATCCATGAATGCAGCGCAGATGCGGTCCATGAGCCGGGCTCGGTCGGTGCAGACGACCTGCTCACGGTGCATGAATTTTCTCTCCTCGCCATGTTTTTTGCCCTCGGTCGGAGACTTTTCAAAGCCGCCTGTAAGCTCGACATTCAGCTTGCCGTCAAGTGCATCGACACAGCACTGATAGTAGCTTTTCGGCGTGCCGATATCGCACCAGTAGCCGTCGAGCGGGCAGCCGAGAAGCTTCTCGTTACGGTCTAAAAGTGCCGGGAAAAGATCCTTTGCAAAGTCAAATACCACACCCTCCGGCACAAGCTCCATCGCTTTGGGCGACACGATGTAAACACCGGTGTTGACTAAATTTGTAACCACATGCTCCCAGTCGGGCTTTTCTATAAACGAATGCACGCAGTGATCCCTGCCGCACAGCGCAAGCCCGTAGCGCAATGGCTCCGAGTGCGGATACAGCGCAATGGTGACGGCGGGGCGGTGCTCTTTATGCGCACGCATCAGCTGCGTCAGGTCAAAATCGCAGGCTGCGTCGCCGCTTATGACGAGAAAATCTTCATTTTTGTAAAAATCGGCGCAGTTTTTAACGCCGCCCGCCGTGCCGAGAGCCTCATGTTCCACCCTGTACTGCATATTTACTCCCAACCTTTCGCCGCTGCCGAAGTAGTTTTTTATATCCTCGGGTCTGTATTTCAGGCTTGCACAGATATCGGTCAAGCCGTGCTTTTTGAGCAGCAGCACGATATGCTCAATGACCGGTCTGCCGCATAGCGGAACCAAGGGCTTGGGCGTATCGCCGCTCACGGGCTTTAAGCGCTTGCCCTCGCCGCCTGCCATAATTATCGCTTTCAAATGCATCACGCTCCCGATGCTATTTTGCGCACGGAAGTAAAATTTATTATTCTTTTGCTGTTGTAATCATGGCAATACTTTGATATAATTTAATATCAATTTGTACTTGCGGAGACAAAAATGAAAAAGAATAACTCACAAAGCGTGTTTGAACCGAATACGATGCCGTTCCTTTTTTTCCTCATCGTGTTCGCCGTTGCGACGCTGATACTTAAATATTACTACCTTGCCGCAGCCGAGGGCGTTGCCATCTTTGCGCTTATAATCTATTCGTTTATAAACCGCAGCCGCAAGCGTAAGGCACTCAAGGCGTATATAGAGTCGGTCACCTACGACACGGAGACGGCAAAGAACAATACGCTTATGAATTTTCCGCTGCCTATCGTCGTTTTCAGATTAAACGACTCACGCATCGTGTGGGGCAACGAGAAGTTTTTCTCGATATGCGGCCTTAACGGTCAGCGTACCGACCGCAGTGTTGCCGAGCTCGTGCCCGAGTTTTCCGGCAAGTGGCTCATGGAGGGCAAAAGCCAGTGCCAGAGCCTGCTCACGGTCGGAGGTAGAAAATATCAGATATGCGGCAATATCGTGCGCTCGGCAAAGGATGACGGCGATCAGAACTTTATGGGCATCGCCTATTGGATTGATGTCACCGATTATGACGATATCCGCCACGAGTACGAGATATCCCGTCCCATTGCGGCGGTCGTGACGATAGATAACTACGACGAGCTGATGAAAAATCAGCCGGAGCGTGCCAGAAACGACCTGCGTGATGCGATAGGAGATAAGCTTGCCCAGTGGGGCGAGGATAAGGACGGCATTCTCATCCGCTTTGACCGTGACCGTTACCTCATGGTGTTTGAGGAGCGCTACATGCAGGGCGTGATAGACGAAAAGTTCAGGCTCTTAAACGATGTGCATCAGATAGCAAACTCCGTCGGCATCCATGCGACCCTGAGCATCGGCATAGGCCGTGATGCGGCTAACCTCAGCGAAGCGCTCCAGTTTGCGATGCTTGCAAGTGACATGGCACTCAGCCGAGGCGGCGACCAGGCGGTCATCAAAAACCGCTTCAACTTCGATTTCTTCGGCGGCAAGGTCAGCGAAAGCGATACCAGAACGAAGGTCAAGTCCCGAGTGATGGCAAATGCACTCGATTCGCTTATCCAAGACGCATCTCAGGTGCTCGTCATGGGCCACCGCTTCAGCGATATGGACAGCATCGGCGCAGCCGTTGCCGTGTGCATAATCGCCCGCAAAAACGGCATAAAGGCGAACATCGTTGCCGATACGGAAAAGACCATGGCAAAATCGCTTGTTGAGATGCTTGTGAAAACGCCCGAGTATAAGGATGCTTTCATAAACGCTCAGGAGGCTATGCTCACTGCCGACAGCAAGACTCTGCTTGTCGTTGTCGACACCAACCGTCCCGAGCAGGTCGAAGATCTGCGTCTTTTGCAGTCGTGCAACAAGGTGGCGGTCATCGACCACCACCGCAGAGCGGCAACTTATATCGATAACGCCGACCTCAGCTACATTGAGCCTGCGTCGTCGTCGACCTGCGAGCTCATGGCGGAGATACTTGAGGTAGCCCTCGATGAGCCGAAGCTTCTGCCGTGCGAGTCGGAAGCGATGCTCTCCGGCATCGTTTTAGACACCAAAAGCTTTACCCTGCGTACAAATTATCGCACCTTTGACGCTGCGGCGTTCCTGCGCAGAGCGGGAGCGGACACCGTCGATGTCAAGAAACTCATGCAGAGCGGGCTTGAGCAGACTGTCGAGAAGTATAAGATACTCCAGGGCGCACGGCTTTACCGCTCCATGGCGGTGGCGATACCGGACAAGCAGCATAACAGAGTTGTCGCAGCGCAGGCTGCCGATGAGCTTTTGAATGTTGCCGGTGTCGAAGCCTCAATGGTCATGTACCCGACCGACGACGGCGGCGTGTTCGTCTCGGCAAGGTCTATAGGCGATGTGAATGTGCAGCTTATCATCGATGTGAATGTGCAGCTTATCAGGGAGCAGCTCGGCGGCGGCGGCAACAGAGCTGCTGCTGCGGCGCAGCTTAGCGGTATCAGCCTGCAGGACGCTGCAAAGAAGCTCTTTGCGGCGATAGACGAATATATGGATTCGTGATAAATCACGGGAAAGGATAAAATTATGAAGGTCATTTTCAATGTTGATGTCAAGGGCAAGGCCAAGAAGGGTGAGCTCAAGGAGGTCTCTGACGGTTACGCTCGCAATTACCTGCTGCCGAGAAAGCTTGCCAGCGAGGCAACGGCGGACAATATAAATGCACTCAAGCTCAAGGAGAAGGCCAAGGCCGCTCAGATGGCAAGGGAAAAGGCTGAGGCCGAGGCAAATGCGGCTAAGCTTGGCGAGATCACCGTCACCATCCGTGCAAAGGCCGGCGGAGCGGGCAAGCTGTTCGGTGCCGTCACCTCGCAGGAGATAAGCGCCGCTCTCAAGGAGCAGCACGGCATCGAGATCGAGAAGAACAAGATCGTGCAGGCCGAGCCTATCAAGACCTTCGGCGCATATCAGATCAAGGCAAAGCTCGGCTACGAGGTCAGCGGCACTATCAATGTGCTCGTTATAGAGGCATAATAAACTCATACTAAGGAGCGGGAACATGGAAGAACTGTTGGGCAGACAGGCACCCCACTCGGCAAGCGCAGAGCAGGCCGTTATCGGCTCTATGCTTATCGACACAAGGTGCATACCCGATGTCATCGAACGCCTCAAGGGCGCAGAATTTTATATTCAGCAAAACAGGGATATATTCGAGACGATATATGCCATGTTCTCCTACGGTCAGACGATAGACCCCATCACCGTGCTCGATCAGATGAAGACCAGAGGCGTGTTCCGTGAAACGAGCACGGCGTATATTGCCGAGCTCATGCGTATAACGCCCACGGCGGCAAATGTGTTAGAGTACGCTGCCATCGTCAGCGACAGGGCGCTTTTGCGCAATCTCGCAACGGCGGCCGATGAGATCAACACCCTTGTCTACGAGGGCACGGGTGAGGCCGAGAATATGTTAGAGGCTGCCGAGCGCAAGATATACGCTTTGCGGCAGGGCAGGGTGGTCGGCGGACTTGTGCCGATATCCACCGTTGTGCAGACGGTTTATTCGAATTTGTCCGAGGCTGCATCCAGCGGCCAGAAGATACCCGGCCTGTCAACGGGGCTTAACGACCTTGACCGATACATCCTCGGTCTTAACAAGGGCGAGCTTATACTCATCGCCGCACGACCCGGCATGGGCAAAACGAGTATTGCGCTGAATATCGCAATGAATGTCGCAAAGAAAAGCGGCAAGACCGTTGCAGTGTTCTCGCTTGAAATGAGCCGTGAGCAGCTTGTAAGCAGACTGCTTGCCGGCGAGGGACTTGTCCCGTCGCAGAACCTGCTCACGGGTCAGCTGAACTCCGATGAGTGGAAGCGCATAGCGGCGGCGGCGCAGGTCCTGAGCGCGACCGATATGCGCATCGACGATAACCCCATGCTGTCTGTTTCCGACATGAACGCACAGTGCCGCAGGATATCGAATCTCGGTCTTGTGGTCATCGACTACCTCCAGCTCATGCAGTCGGCCGGAGGCGACAGCCGCAAGTACGCAGGCGAGAACCGCCAGCAGGTCGTCAGCGATATCAGCCGTATGCTCAAGATAATGGCCAAGGAGCTGAATGTTCCGGTCATCTGCCTGTCGCAGCTGAGCCGTGCAAGCGAGGGACGCCCGAACAAGCGCCCGATGCTCTCTGACCTGCGTGAATCCGGTGCTATCGAGCAGGACGCCGATGTCGTCATAGGTCTGTACCGTGAGGGCTACTACAACGCCGAGTGCGAGGAGCCGAATGTCTCCGAGGCCATTGTCCTCAAGAACAGAAAGGGTCAGACCGGCACGGTGAAGCTTGCATGGCTTGCCGAGTACACCACCTTCGCAGCATACGAGGGAAACCTCAATGAAGACGATTATTGATTTTATAAATAAGCACGGCATGCTCCAAAAGGGTGCAAAGGTGCTGTGCGCCGTGTCCGGCGGAGCAGACTCCATGTGCCTGCTGCATTTTCTGAGCAGTAATGCAGAGCGCTTTGGCATAACCGTTGCGGCGGCGCATTTTAACCACCGCCTGCGTGGTGCGGAGGCTGACCGTGACCAAGCCTTTGTCGAAGCATGGTGCAATGAGCACGGCATCGTGTGCGAGGCCGGCAGCGCCGATGTTGCGGCGTATGCGCAGCAAAACGGTATGTCCACAGAGGAAGCGGCACGGCGCTTGCGCTATGAGTTTTTGGAAAACTGCGCCGATAAGCTCGGCTGCACGGCGATCGCCACGGCGCACAACAGCGACGATAACGCCGAGACCGTGCTTTTAAACCTTACCCGAGGAGCCGGAGCAAAGGGCTTGTGCGGCATCCCGCCGGTGCGTGGCAGGCTCATTCGTCCGCTTTTGGCAACGAGCCGTGCGCAGATAGAAGCCTATCTTGCCGAAAACGGCGTTGCGCATATCTCAGACAGCACGAATGATACCGACGACTATACGAGGAATGTCATCCGCCATCGGGTCATGCCCGTTTTGTGCGGCATAAATCCGGCGTTTTCCGCATCGGCGATGCGCACTGCGGAGCTTCTGCGTGAGGACGAGGAGTTTTTGGACAAGTTAGCGGCCGGTTTTCTGAGCGATCATTTTGAAAACGGCTCGCTGCCCATACCCGAGCTTGCGGCACTTCCAAAGCCTGTGGCGGCACGGGTACTGCGTAAAATTTGCGGACGCAGCCTCACGGCGGGGCATACCAAGGCGCTGTTTGATATCATGCAGTCAAAGACCCTTGCCCACGCCGATATCCACGGCATGCGGGTCACCGCCGACCAAGGCAGACTGTATTTCGGGCAAAAGCCGAATAATTTGTCGGATACTCAGCTGCGTGTCGGCGAAAAAACGGTCATCGGGGACGGCAAATTCACTGTTGAATGTGCCGTGTTGCCCGAAAACAGCAAAGTTTTCAATTCATTAAATACTTTTTTCTTTAATTTTGACGCCGTTTGTGGTACGATATTCTTTACTTCCCGCAAAGATGGGGACAAAATACGCTTAAACGGCAGAAAATGCACAAAAAGCCTCAAGGATCTTTTTTCGGAGGCGAAAATGACGCAGCTTCAGCGGAGCGAAACTCCGGTGCTGCGTGACGAAAAGGGAATTATCGCAGTTTACGGCTTCGGCGTTGCCGAGCGCTGCTCGGTCAAAACCGGCGATGCCGTGCTGCGTGTTACGATAAATAAAACTGACCGTACGGGGGACAATTTAAAAAATGAGTAAAGATATGAAAAACGACATAGAAAGAGTGTTTTTCACCGAGGAGGAGATCGAAGCCAAGGTCAAGGAGCTCGGCGAGCAGATCTCAAAGGATTTCGAGGGCAAGGATCCTCTTTTTGTCGGCGTTTTGAAGGGATGCTTCGTGTTCATGTCCGATCTTATGCGCCATGTGACGATACCATGCTCCGTGGATTTCATGGCCGTGTCCTCGTATAAGGGTACGACTTCGACAGGAGCCGTTTCCATTCAGAAGGATCTGAGCCAGAATATCGAGGGCAGACATGTCGTCATGGTCGAGGATATCCTCGATTCGGGTGTGACGCTCAGCTATCTGCAAAATTATCTTTCCGCACGCAAGCCTGCGTCGATAACCATCGCAACGCTGATGGATAAGCCTTCACGCAGGAAAGCGCCCGTGTACGCAAAGTATTCCTGCTTTGAAGTCCCCGATGCCTTCGTCGTCGGATACGGACTTGATTATAACGAGCTTTACCGCAATCTCCCCTATATCGGCGTTCTCAAACCCGAAATTTACTCAGACTAAGAGGATGTGATCAATTGAATCCCAAACGAAATCGAACCAGAGATATAGGCTTTTATGTTCTTATTTTCGTGCTGATAGCATGCACGGTTTACATGCTCACAACATCCAAGGATACGGACAAGATGACCTATTCCGAGGTCAAGGATCTGTTCACCAGTGAGAAGGTGCAGTCGTTTGTATATGACGGTACGAGCAATAAGCTGACCATGAAGGTCAGAGACGCAAGTGCCAAAAACGGCACGAAAGAGGTCGCCTACAACATGTATAGCTTCTCGCTGTTTTACGAGGACCTCGGCGATACCATCGAGCAGCAATACAAGGACGGCATTATAAAGGAATACCAGATCGAGCCTATCCGCTCGTCGTGGTGGATACAGCTTATCCCCTATATACTGTTGGTCGGCCTGATGGTGTTCTGGGTCGTCATGATGACCAAGGCAAACGGCGGCGGCGGTGTCGGCGGCGGCATCAACAAGTTCGGCAAGGCGAGGACCCGCCTCGGCAGCGAGGAGAAAAATCAGAAGACCTTTGCCGATGTCGCAGGTGCCGACGAGGAAAAGGAAGAGCTTCAGGAGCTGGTGGAGTTTCTTAAAAATCCCCGCTCGTTTACCGATATGGGTGCACGCATCCCCAAGGGCGTACTGCTCGTAGGCCCTCCGGGAACAGGTAAGACCCTGCTTGCAAAGGCGGTCGCCGGTGAGGCGGGTGTGCAGTTTTTGTCGATATCCGGCTCGGACTTTGTTGAGCTGTATGTCGGTGTCGGCGCAAGCCGTGTGCGTGACCTGTTCGACCAGGCAAAGAAGGTCGCTCCGGCAATTATATTCATCGATGAGATCGACGCTGTCGGCCGTCAGAGAGGCTCCGGCCTCGGCGGCGGTCACGACGAGCGTGAGCAGACGCTCAACCAGCTGCTCGTCGAGATGGACGGCTTCGGCAACAACGAGGGCGTCATCGTCATGGCGGCGACCAACCGTGCAGATATCCTTGATAACGCTCTGCTGCGTCCCGGCCGCTTCGACCGTCAGGTATATGTCGGCCTTCCCGATATCAAGGGCCGTGAGGCGATACTCAAGATACATGCAAGAGGTAAGGTGCTTGCCGAGGATGTCGACCTCAACAGCATCGCAAAGGGCACTCCCGGCTTCTCGGGTGCTGACCTTGAAAACCTCATGAACGAGGCGGCTCTGCTGGCTGTCCGCCGCAAGCACCGCTTCATCACCATGGAAGACTGCGAGGAGGCTATCCTCAAGGTCGAGATGGGACCTGAAAAGAAGAGCCGCAAGATGAGTGACAAGGCAAAGCGCCTGACCGCTTATCACGAGTCCGGCCACGCCGTTGCGGGCAGATATCTTAAGAATGTCGACCCTGTGCACTATATAACAATCATCCCCCGTGGTCAGGCAGGCGGCTTCACGCTGTTCCGCCCGCAGGAGGATCTGGAGAACTTTAAGTCCAAGAGCGAGATGTTTGAAAGCATCGTCATGGCTCTCGGCGGCAGAATGGCCGAAAAGCTGTTCCTCGACGATATCTCCACCGGTGCATCCGGCGATATCCAGCAGGCCAGCAATATAGCAAGAAGCATGGTCATGCGCTACGGTATGTCCGAAAAGCTCGGACCTATCCTGTATGACAGCTCCGACCACAGCATCTTCATCGGCCGTGACTTCGGCACGACCAAGAGCTATTCCGAGGAGACCGCCGGTCTTATCGATGAGGAGGTAAAGCGCATATTCGACGAGGCCTCGGCCCTGTGCGAGAAGATACTCACCGAGCATGCCGATGAGCTGCGTGCCATTGCCGAGTACCTGCTTGCAAACGAGACTATGGATGCCGACGAGTTTAACTACTACTTTGAGCATCATGAGTTCATGCCCGAGAGTGAGAAGGCGGCAAGAAAGGCGCATAATGACAGCACTATCGAGCGCCCGGCAAGAAAAATCGCCCGCTTTGACGACGATCCGGCCACTGACCCAGCCGCAGGCATAAGCGACGAGCCTGAACCCAAGCCTGAGGATAAACCAGAGGAAGAAAATAAAGAGTAATATAAAAATTTGGGCAGCCGACGGCTGCCCAAATTTGAGGAGAAGAACATGAAATTAGGTATCGTAGGTCTGCCGAATGTCGGCAAGTCCACGCTTTTTAACGCTATCACCAACGCAGGAGCGGAGTCTGCCAACTACCCGTTCTGCACGATAGAGCCCAATGTCGGCATGGTGACCGTGCCCGACGAACGCCTTGATTTTCTCGCCTCAATTTACGAGCCGAAGAAGTACACACCTGCCGTCATCGAGTTTGTCGACATCGCAGGTCTTGTCAAGGGTGCATCCAAGGGCGAGGGACTGGGCAACAAGTTCCTGTCGAATATACGCAACACCGACGCTATCGTCCATGTCGTGCGCTGCTTCGACGATGAGAATGTCATCCATGTCGAGGGCAGCACTGACCCCAAGCGTGATGTTGAGATAATCGACCTTGAGCTTATCATGGCCGACATGGAGATGGTCGAGCGCCGCATCGAAAAGGCGAACAAAAACGCCAAGGGTGACAAGAAGTTTCTGCACGAGGCCGAGGTTTTCAAGGGACTTTTGGAGCACCTCAACGAGGGCAAGAGCGTGCGCAGCTACGAGTGCGAGCCGGACGACATGGAGCTTATCGCAACGAGCGACCTGCTGACGATAAAGCCCGTCATCTACGCCGCAAACATGGACGAAAACGGCATATCCGATTACGAGAATAACGACTACTACAAGCAGCTTTGCACTATTGCCGAGGCAGAGGGCGCACAGGTGCTGCCCATTTGCGCAAAGCTTGAAGAGGAGATAGCCGCCCTTGAACCGGAGGAGCGTGAAATGTTCCTTGAGGAGATGGGCATGGAGCAGTCGGGCCTTGACCGAATGATCAAGTGCTCGTATGCACTGTTGGGGCTTATATCGTTCCTCACCTGCGGACCCGATGAGTGCAGAGCGTGGACAATAAAGAAGGGAACGAAAGCACCGCAGGCGGCGGGAAAGATACATACCGACTTTGAGCGTGGGTTCATCCGTGCCGAGATCGTCGCCTTTGACGACCTGCGTGAGTGCGGCAGCATGGCGGCCGCCAAGGAAAAGGGCTTGGTCCGCAGCGAAGGCAAGGACTATGTCATGCATGACGGAGATGTAACGCTGTTCAGGTTCAATGTGTGATGGAAAATACGATGTTTGTTCTTGAGCTCATCGGTGCGGCGGCGTTTGCCGTGTCGGGAGCAATGGCGGCGATAAAGCGCCATGCGGATATATTCGGTGTGCTGTTTCTGGGCGTTATCACGGCTCTCGGCGGCGGCGTTATCCGAGATGTGCTGCTCGGCCAGCTCCCGCCGAAAATGTTCGTCAGCTACTGGTACCTGCTTGCGGCGGTGCTTGCCTCGCTGATAGTGTTTTTCAACGCTTACATCAGAAAAGAGAAGTATTTTGCCAATAAGGACAAGCTGTCCGAGATAAACAACATCTTTGACGCAGTCGGCCTCGGCGTGTTCACCGTTTCCGGCATGAATACCGCCATGGGCGTGAGCGACAATGTAATTTTGATACTCACCCTCGGCGTCATAACCGGCGTGGGCGGCGGCATGCTGCGTGACATGATGATAAACAAGATGCCCAAGGTGCTAAGAAAGCATGTATATGCCGTAGCATCTTTAAGCGGCGGCATTTTGTACTATGTGCTGCACATCGTCGGCGTGAACGACATCCTGTCTGCCGTTATCGGCATGGTGTTCATCTTTGCGGTCAGAGTGCTGGCGACGGCGTATAAATGGAACCTGCCGAGCGTAAAATTTGATTGACAGCGGCGGGAAAAATATGATATATTCTCTTAAAAGGGAGTAGCTTGCGCATTTTATGCGTCCGATGCGTCGACATCGCAGTCGTCAGACTCGGTGCATCGGGTACTTTATCGGTATTTGCAAGACTTTTACGAAAAATAATAAGTCGTAAAAGTCTTTTTTTATTCGCTAACGAGAGCCGAGCCCCCTATCGGTTTTGGCCGGCCAAAATGCGCCCATGACGCCTGAGAGGCCTTGGAAATACACAAAGTATTCCCTGTGGTCTTTCAGACGACCTGACCACATTTTATCTCGCTCAAAACTGCAAGGCACCTGTCAGCACAAAACAGTCATGCTCGCTCGGGAGAGCCGGCTCGTCGGGGGAAAGCATGGAATAGCCGAAAGCATGTGCTGACAGGCGATAGTTGTTCAGCGCTCGTCAGCTTTTTATAGTTTCTATTTTAAAAGTCTAAAATAATTACAGGTGGTCATTGAATGGAACAGGCAAAATACAAGAGTTTTCTTCTGAAATTCGCCTATTGGGCAGCGATAATTTTGATTGCGGCGCTTTTTATAAAGTACCTGCTTGGGCCGCTGACACCGTTTCTCATCGCACTTGCAATAGCACTGCCGATGCAGGCGCTTGCACGGAAGATAACGCAGAAGCTGAAGATCAACAAAAAGTTTCTGACGGTGCTGCTGGTGATACTGTGCTATGTGCTCATTGCAGGACTTTTGGTGCTTGCGGTGTTCGGCGTGGTGTCCTTTGTCGCCGACTGGGCGGCGAAGCTGCCGGAAATGTTCACCGACACCATACAGCCGTGGGCAACGGAGGTCGTGAACGATGCGCTCAATAAGCTTGAGCGCTATAACCCCGAGCTCAGGGCGACCGTTGAGGAAGCACTTCCGGGAGTTATGTCAACCTTCAGCGGTGCGGTCATGAACTTTTCCGTCACCGTACTCGGTTGGATATCCGCCATCGGCGCAGGATTGCCGAACTTCTTCCTGGCAACGGTCATCTGCATCATAGCGTCGATATTCTTTGCACTTGACTATGACGGAATATCGAAAGCCGTACTCGGTGTGCTGCCGGATAAGGCGCAGACAATAATTCGCACGGCAAAGCGTGCGCTGGGCGTTATCGTTGGCAAATACCTCAAGTCGTATATGATCATTCTGCTCATGACCTTTGCGCAGATAGCTGTCGGACTCCTCATCATCGGTGTTGACAACGCACTTGTAATTGCGCTGCTCGTCGCGGTGTTCGATATTCTGCCTATTGTCGGCTCGGGACTCGTACTTGCGCCGTGGGCGGTGATAAAGCTTTTGCAGGGACAGATAGGCACCGGCATCGGGCTTGCGGTGCTGTGGGCAGTCGTCATCATCGTGCGCCAGTACGCAGAGCCGAAGATAGTAGGCAAGCAGGTGGGACTGCATCCGCTTGCAACGCTTTTGTGCCTGTGGGTCGGTCTCAAGCTTGCCGGCGGCATAGGAATGTTTGCACTGCCTATCGGTCTTCTGATCATAATGGAGCTCAAGGCCGAGGGACTTATATTCAATAAGGGAAACGAAATTCAGGGAGGTGCTTGAATGAAATTTTACTGTGAAAATGCCGAGGCAGTTATATCGGAGCTTTCCTCCGATGTAAACGGTTTGACGAGCGGGGAGGCCGAGCGCCGCCTTGCCGAGCACGGCAAAAACAAGCTTGCCGAGGGCAAGAAGGATTCGATAATCAAGCAGTTTTTGAAGCAGCTTGCCGACCCCATGATAATCATTCTGCTGGTCGCCGCTGCGATAAGCGGTGTGCTTGCGGTAACGCAGGGCGAGAGCTTCGCCGATGTCATCATCATCCTTGCCGTTGTCATCGTAAACGCCGTTTTGGGCGTTTATCAGGAGAACAAGGCCGAAAAGGCGATAGAAGCACTGCAGGAAATGTCCGCTGCCACGAGCAAGGTACTGCGTGACGGCAAGATAGTCTCCGTGCGCAGCGAGGAGCTCACCATCGGCGATGTGGTGCTGCTCGAAGCGGGCGACGCCGTTCCGGCCGACGGCAGAATAATCGAAAATGCCAGCCTCAAAATTGAGGAGGCCGCTCTCACGGGCGAGTCGGTACCGGTGTCGAAATTCATTGATGCGATCAATCTCGCCGACAGCGCCGATGTACCTCTGGGCGATCGCAAAAACATGGCGTACATGGGCTCGACCGTTGTCTATGGCCGTGGCGCTATGATAGTCACCGCCGTCGGCATGCAGACCGAGATGGGCAAGATAGCCGATGCGCTGGCAAACGCTCAGGAGGGGCAGACCCCCTTGCAGATAAAGCTCACGCAGCTTTCAAAGGTGCTGACATGGCTCGTGCTCGGCATATGCGCCGCAGTGTTCGCAGTCCAGCTTTTGCGGGCGGGCGGCTTTGACTTTGAAACGGTGCTGAGCTCGTTCATGATAGCCGTGTCCCTTGCCGTTGCCGCAATTCCCGAGGGCTTGGCGGCGGTAGTGACGGTCGTTTTGTCCATCGGCGTTACCAATATGTCAAAGCGAAATGCCATCATCCGCAAGCTTACGGCGGTCGAGACCCTCGGCTGCGCACAGATAATCTGCTCTGATAAGACCGGCACGCTGACGCAGAACAAAATGACGGTCGTCGACTTCTTCGGCGACGATAAGGACCTTATCTCCAAGGCAATGGCCCTGTGCTCCGATGCCGAAATTGACGCCGACGGTGTCGTCACCGGCGAACCGACCGAAGCAGCGCTGGTCGTCTGGGCAAATAAGCTCGGCCACAACAAGACCGCCCTCAAGGAGGATTTCCCCCGCTGCGGCGAGGCACCGTTTGACTCGGGACGCAAGATGATGAGCACCGTGCATCTTGCACATAACGGCGTTGTGCAGTACACAAAGGGTGCGCCCGATGTCATAATCGACAGATGTACCCATTACATGAAAAACGGCGAGGCCGTGCCGATGACGGATGAGTATCGCAAAGAAATTGCCGGGGCAAACAAGGCAATGGCCGACAAGGCTCTGCGAGTTCTCGCCTGTGCAATGCGGGTGTGGGAGCGTGAGCCGGATAGCTTCGAGCCGGAGCAGCTTGAGCACGACCTGTGCTTTGTGGGACTCACCGGCATGATCGACCCCGTCCGTCCCGAGGTAAAGGCTGCGATCGACGAGTGCGTGGGCGCTGGTGTGCGTGCTGTCATGATAACCGGCGACCATATCGACACCGCAGTTGCGATCGCAAAGGAGCTCGGCATTTTGCGCCCCGGCGACAGGGCGATAACGGGCAGCGAGCTTTCACAGATGTCCGACGCCGAGTTCGAGGCATGCTTCAGAGATATCAGCGTCTATGCCCGTGTTCAGCCCGAGCACAAGACGAGGATAGTCAACGCATGGCGCGGCGCAGGCTATGTCACCGCCATGACCGGCGACGGCGTGAATGATGCGCCCAGCATCAAAAGCGCCGATATCGGCGTGGGCATGGGCATAACCGGCACGGATGTCACGAAAAATGTTGCCGACATGGTGCTTGCCGACGACAACTTTGCGAGCATCGTCGGCGCCGTCGAAGAGGGCAGGCGCATTTACGATAATATCCGCAAGGCTATCCAGTTTCTCCTTGGCTCTAACATGAGCGAGGTCATAAGCATTTTTGCCGCAACTGTGCTCGGCTTCACGATTCTAAAGCCCGTGCATCTGCTGTGGATAAACCTTGTCACCGACTGCTTCCCGGCATTGGCACTTGGCATGGAAAAGGCAGAGCCGGACATTATGCGCCGCAAGCCGAGGTCTGCAAGCGCAGGCATATTCGCCGGCGGCATGGGTATCGACATTGCGTATCAGGGACTTTTGGTCTCTGCACTGACGCTTGCATCGTATTTCATCGGCCACTTCATCGAAAGCGGAGTGTGGGAAATTGCCGACAGTCCCGACGGCATGACGATGGCGTTTCTCACCATGTCAATGGCGGAGATATTCCACTCGTTCAATATGCGCTCGCAGCGTGGCAGTATCTTTAAGCTGCCCGGCCACAATATCATGCTAATCGGCGCTGCCATAGGCTCGCTTCTGCTGACGACCGTTGTGTGCGAGGTGCCGCTGCTTGCCGGAGCCTTCGGCTTTACGAGCGTTGAGCTCGGCGAATACGCCATTGCGATCGGCTTGGGCTTCTGTGTGATACCCATAGTTGAGCTGGTAAAGCTCATTCAGCGATTGACAGCGGCGAAAAAGAGTGATATAGTATAAAAATCAGCAGTGACGGAGAACGCAGGTGCAAGCATTGCAGAGAGAGAAGCCTTGGCTGCAAGCTTCTTATGCCCAAACCGTAAAGCGACCGCTCCCGAGCCGAAGCAAGGAAATGTGCTTCCGTTTCGCATGCGTTAAATGCAGGATGAGTACCTATCAAGGTGGGACCGTGTAAATTTTTACGCCCTTGACGCAATGCGTCAGGGGCGTTTTTGTATAGGAGGAGCATTATGGACGAGAATAAGTACACCTTTGAAAACCCCGAATTTAAGAACACCTACCGTCATACCACGAGCCACATTCTTGCGCAGGCCGTCAAGCGCCTTTACCCCGAGGTAAAGTTAGCTATCGGCCCTGCCATCGAAAACGGCTTTTACTATGACTTTGACGCACCGTTTGCCATCACTCCCGAGATACTCGAGAAGATCGAGGCCGAGATGCGCAAGATCTGCAAGGAAAAGATAAAGCTTGAGCGCTTTGAGCTGCCCCGTGAGGAAGCCATAAAGCTCATGGAGGAAAAGGACGAGCCGTATAAGGTCGAGCTTATAAACGACCTGCCCGAGGATGCCGTCATAAGCTTTTATAAGCAGGGCGACTTCACCGATCTGTGTGCAGGCCCGCATCTGGACTCTACCGGCCGTGTCAAGGGTAATGCCATCAAGCTCACCTCCTGCACCGGCGCATACTGGAGAGGCGACTCCAACCGCAAGATGCTCCAGCGTGTCTACGGCACCTGCTTCATGAAGAAGGACGAGCTTGACGCTTACCTTGCAAGAATCGAAGAAGCCAAAAAGCGTGACCACCGCAAGTTAGGCAAGGAACTCGGCCTGTTCATGCTCACCGACGAAGGCCCGGGCTTCCCGTTCTTCCTGCCAAAGGGCATGGTGCTCAAAAACACACTTATAGACTACTGGCGTGAGGTACACAAGAGATACGGCTATGTCGAGGTCTCGACCCCGATGATACTAAACCGCCAGCTGTGGGAGACCTCCGGTCACTGGTTCCATTACAAAGAGAACATGTATACCACGCAGATCGACGGCGAGGATTACGCCATCAAGCCCATGAACTGCCCGGGCGGTATGCTCGTTTATAAGTCCGAGCCGCACTCCTACCGTGACCTGCCGCTTCGTGTGGGCGAGCTTGGCCTTGTCCACCGCCATGAGCTGTCCGGCGCTCTGCACGGCCTGTTCCGTGTCCGCTGCTTCACGCAGGACGATGCACACATCTTCATGACTTGGGATCAGATGAAGGACGAGATAAAGGGCGTTGTCAAGCTCTTTGACGAGGTCTATTCGCTGTTCGGTCTGCCGTATGAGATAGAGCTTTCTACCATGCCCGACGACCATATGGGCGACGAGGCCGACTGGGAGTTTGCGCAGAACACACTCAAGGAAGCCATCACCGAGATGGGCAAGAAGTATATCGTCAACGAGGGCGACGGCGCATTCTACGGCCCGAAGCTCGACTTCCATCTTCAGGACTCACTCGGCCGTACCTGGCAGTGCGGCACTATCCAGCTTGACATGCAGCTTCCCGAGCGTTTTGAGCTTGAGTATGTCGGCGCCGACGGCGAAAAGCACCGTCCCGTCATGATCCACCGTGTCGTGTTCGGCTCGATAGAACGCTTTATCGGCGTTATCACCGAGCACTTTGCCGGTGCGTTCCCGACTTGGCTCGCTCCTGTTCAGGTCAAGGTCATGCCCATCACCGATAGGGTCGATGACTACGCAAAGCACATTGCACAGCGCCTTGATGAGCTCGGCTTCCGTGTGGAGACGGATCTTCGCAACGAGAAGATCGGCTACAAGATCCGTGAGGCTCAGAGTCAGAAGATCCCCTACATGATCATCGTCGGCGACAAGGAAGCGGAAAACGGCACCATCTCCGTGCGCACCCGCTCCGGCGGCGACGAGGGCGCAATGAGCGTCGAAAGCTTCATTGAAAAGCTCGGCAAGGAAGTTTCCACAAGGGCAAAATAAGGGTAATAAAAATGGTCTCAATCATTTGATTGAGACCATTTTTTAATGCGAATTAAAATAATCAACGGCGGAATCGGTTATCATCACGAGGTCACACTCGCCTTTGTCGAGCGCAGCAAGGTAATCCTTCGCACCGCCCTGAATGCGGGATATCTGACCTAACTTGCCGCTTATACCGGTGTTCTCCTCCATGAGGTCGAGGTAGCACTGCGAGGTGCCCATGTAAAGGGTCTTGCCTCTTATTGAGCTGCTGCCCGAGCCCTTGGCGGCTAAGACAAGCTTGTCGGACATGTAGGTCACCAGAATGGTGTAGTCTGCCGAAGTCCTGTCGAGCACAACGCCGCCCCATGCGCAGTCTATGTTGCCGGAGTTTAGCTCAACGAAGGCTTTTTCCGAGTGTATTGCCTGCACCTTGAGCGACCAGCCTAACTTTTCGCACACGGCCTTGGCAAGCTCAATGTCAAAGCCGTCGTAGCCGTCGCCGCTGGTAAACGCCATTGGCGCATTGTCAAGGTCAACGCCGATGATAAACTCACGGGGGGCAATGTAGCCGAGCTCCGACAAAGCGTCCTTCGTGGACGGAAAGTCGACGGCGTTTTTGCTGCCGAACCACTTTGCCGCAAGGTCGTCTATCGTACCGTTGTAGGCAAGCTCACGCAGCGCCTTGTCAATGTAGTGATATGTCGAGTCGCCGTTACGAAAGCCGATGGAGTAATCCTGACTGCGAACGGTCTTGACCGCTTTATATTTACCGCCCCCGCCGCATGCGCACAGACAGAGCACCATGCACACAATGAGCAGGAGGCTCATTATTCTTTTTTTCATCCGTTTAACCACCCCTTAGGCTTTAGATGATACAAGAAATTTATGTACAAATCAAGTGTTTTCCCATAATTTCGGCACTGCCGGTCAAAAGCAGCGAGCCGAGTGCGCCGTCAATCAGCTCAGCCTTGATGCGAAGCTCGCCGCAGGGGTTTTGAAGCGTCACGGTCTGCGATGCTCCAGCCTTTGCCGTAAGATACGCAGCGCAGGCCGTTGAACCGCTTGCACACGAGCTCTCCCACACGGCGGTGTCGGTTGAGCGGACATAGACATAGGGCTTGAGCCTGTCACCGTCAAGGAACATGAGTCCCAGCGCATCGGCTTGCAGCTCCTCGCACCATGAGCGGATGTTCGTCTCGGCGTCGGAAACGCTGAGCGAACTATCGCAGATAACATGGCTTATGCCGGGAAAGCGCACGACCGGCAGCTTGAGCGAGCCGAAGCTCGCCGTTTCGATGCCGACAGGCAGCGGCATTGCGACCGTGCCGAGAAATTTATTATCGCAGAGCTTTTGCACCTTGACGCACAGCGGCTCGTCTGCGCCCGAGACCTCGAGCGTGATATTGCCGCTATCTATGCTGCTCTTGCGTGCCATGAGTGCGGCGGCGGAAATACTTGCATTGCCGCAAAATTCGCCACCCATCATTTGCAGGCGAACGGCAGCCTCACTATGCGCCTTTTCCAAAAAGCCGACCTGCTCGATAGTCGTGTCGGCAGCCATTATAAGCCCCGCAATGCGGCTTTGCTTGTTTCTCTCGGCCGATGTTTCGACTATCGCCGTGATATTGCCCGTGGGGTCGATTTTATAATAAGAATACTCCATTACGACTGATAATTGCGCAAAAACTGCTTCGTGCGCTCGGTCTTGGGATTGCCGAAGACCTCCTCCGGCTCGCCCTGCTCGACGATGACACCGCCGTCCATGAAGATGACACGGTCGGAAACCGCTCTTGCAAAAGCCATCTCGTGCGTGACGATGACCATAGTCATTTTCTCCTCGTGCAGCTGCTTTATGACCTTCAGCACCTCGCCCGTGAGCTCGGGGTCGAGCGCACTTGTCGGCTCGTCAAAGAACAAAATCGTGGGATCCATCGCAAGCGCTCTTGCAATCGCAACACGCTGCTGCTGACCGCCGGAAAGCTCGCAGGGATAGGCGGCCGCCTTATCCTCAAGGCCCATTTTCTTCAGCAGCGTCATTGCACGCTCCTCGGCCTCCTGCTTTGTGCGGCCAAGCACATGCACCTGCGGGTCGGTGAGGTTTTTAAGCACCGAAAAGTGCGGGAAGAGGTTAAAGTTCTGGAACACAAGACCGAAAATGCTGCGTATCTTCCTGAGCTCGGCCTTGCCGGAATACACGGCTTTGCCTTCGGCGTTATTCTTTGCCGCAACCTCACCGAGATAGATAAGCTCACCGCTGTCCATCTCGGTGAGCAGCGTTGCGCAGCGAAGAAGCGTCGATTTACCCGAGCCCGAGGGACCGATTATCGACACGACCTCGCCCTTATCAACGCTCAGACTAATATCCTTGAGGACATGCAGCGTTGCGTCATTGAAGCTTTTTTGAATGTGGTTTATCTCTAAAACTTTCACTTTGCATATCCTCCTTACTTATAATAATTCATCGATTTTTCGACCTTGCCCATTGCATAGTCGACGATGGCGTTAAACACAAAGTAGAACACACCGGCAACGACGAAGGGCATGAAGCTTGTTTCGGAGTTTGCGATCTGCTTGCCGATGGTGAACAGCTCCTGATACGATACGGTGAACGCCATGGAGGTGTCCTTAACGAGGGTGACGACCTCGTTGGTGATGCTGGGCATGATGCGCTTGATGACCTGCGGGAGAATGATGTGGAAGAAGGTCTGTATCTTCTTATAGCCCAGGATATCCGCCGCCTCATACTGTCCGACGGGCATGGACTCTATACCGCTGCGGTATATCTCCGCAAAGTAGGCGGCGTAGTTTATCGCAAAGGCGATGACGACGGGGAGAAGCTTGTTTCTCGAAACAGGCAGGTCGAACAGATAGAACGGGCCGTAAGTAACGGCGATGAGCTGGAGCATAAGGGGCGTACCACGCAGAACGGAGATGACAAAGCGGGTCACATTCGACACAATCTTGCTTTTGCTCATCCTCAAAAAGGCGATGACCATGCCGAGCGGCAGGGAAAACAGCAGCGTCAGAAAAAATATGGCGCAGGTCTTGCCGAAGCCGCTGCCCATTGTGGTGATCATTGTCACTAAATCCATAAAATAATCCTCGTTTCAAAACGCACGCATTCCCGGAAGCATACACTTCCGGGAAGCGATAGTTATTTGTGCTATTTCTTTATTACTTATTAAGATAGATGAGGTTCGAGACGATGTCGGGATACTTCTCGGCTATCTTCTGATAGGTGCCGTTGTCAACGAGCTGCTGAACGGCTGCCTCAATCTGGTCACAGAGCTCCTGATCGTCTGCACGGAAGGCAATACCGTACTGCTCTGCGCCGAGGTTTTCGTTAACAATGCGGAAGCCGTCGTTCTTTGCAGCATAGGCTGCTGCAACGGGATAGTCGACGAACACGGCGTCAACGCTGCCGCCGCCAAGCTCGGTGAAGGCACTTACGAAGCTGTTGCAGGTGACGAGCTCGCCGAAGGTCGCCTTGAGGTCTGCAAGGTCGCCGTTGAGAAGGCTCTCACCGGAGGTGCCGAGCTGAACTGCAACGGTCTTGCCCTTGAGGTCGGCAGAGGACTGAATGGGGCTGTCCTTCTTGACGAGGAGCACCTGAGTGTTGTCGTAGTAGGGATCGGAAATGACATAGCCGGCTTCCTTCATGCTGTCGAGAATGGTCATGCCGGACCAGATGCAGTCACATTCCTTGCCGTCGAGCTGAACGAGCTTGTTATCCCAGTTGACAGGGAAGACTTCCATCTTCCAGCCGAGCAGATCACAGGCGGCCCGAGCGACTTCAATGTCGAAGCCGGTGTACTCGCCGTCAGAGCCTATATAGCTGTACGGGGGGTACTCGGGGTCGATGCCGACGACGAGAGTTTTTTCATCGGTCTTGCTGTCTCCGCCGCCGCAGGCGCACAGTGCAAAGACCATCATAACTGCTAAAAGCAGTGCAACTATCTTTTTCATGTTTTTATCCTCCGAAAATCGATGCAGTTTGTTATCACGGTGATAAGATAACACATTACTGCGCTAAAGTAAAGAACTTTTTTCAAATTTGTTGTGCAAAAACTGCACAGCTATTTTTCGCATTTTGACGAACATGCACTTTAATTCCTACTAAAACCGTGGTATATTAAAACCATAGAAAAACAATAGGAATTAGACGGAGGTGATATTTATGAATGTTACCAGCAAAGGCCGTTATGCCCTGCGCATTATGATTTATCTTGCGCAGCATTCCGATGAGGGCTATATATCGCTCAAGACCATTTCCGACCGCACGGAGCTTTCGATGAAGTATCTTGAGATGATAGTCGGCAACCTCAAAAAGGCGCAGCTTGTCGACAGTACCCGTGGCAAGGAGGGCGGCTATAAATTAAGCCGCAAGCCGGAGGAGTACACCGTGGGCGAGATATTGAATTGTTTAGAGGATAACCTTGCACCGGTGGCTTGCATCAAGGCCGGGTCAATTAACTGCGACAGATCAGATGCCTGCCTGACCGTTCCCATGTGGAAGGAGCTTGACGATATAACCAACGCCTACCTTGCAACGGTCACGCTTACCGATCTTCTGACGGGCGACAAGTGGAAAAAATAAAAACTATTGACTATTTTAATGTATAGTGTTACAATTCCCATGTTTTTAATAGGATTTACAGAAAGGAAGATATAAATATGTTTGTTTACGCAGATAACGCAGCAACCACGAGCGTGAGCAAGACCGCGCTTGACGCAATGATGCCTTACCTCACCACCCTGTACGGCAATCCTTCGAGCCTTTATTCCTTCGCTCAGAAGGCAAAGGAAGCTCTTGAGGATGCCAGAAAGACCGTTGCCGACATTATCGGCGCAGAGCCCAAGGAGATATACTTCACCTCCGGCGGCTCGGAGGCGGATAACCAGGCTATCGTATCCATGGCAAAGTTCGGCGCTCTTAAGGGCAAAAAGCACCTTATCTCCACCAAGTTTGAGCATCATGCAGTTCTGCACACCCTCAAGCAGCTTGAAAAGCAGGGCTTTGAGGTAACGCTGCTGGATGTCCACGAGGACGGTGTTGTCCGCCTTGAGGATGTCGAGGCTGCAATAAGAGAGGATACCGCTCTTGTCACCGTCATGTTTGCAAACAACGAGATCGGCACCGTGCAGCCCATTAAGGAGATCGGCGCACTCTGCCGCAGCAAGGGCATCCCGTTCCATACCGACGCTGTTCAGGCTGCCGGCCATATGCCCATCAATGTAAAGGAAATGAACATCGACCTGCTGAGCATGTCCGGCCATAAGTTCCATGCACCCAAGGGTGTAGGCGTTCTGTACGCAAAGAAGGGTATGCCGCTGTTCAACATCATCGAGGGCGGCGCTCAGGAGCGTGGCAAGCGTGCAGGCACCGAGAATATCCCCGGCATTGTGGCTCTTGCAGCGGCTCTCAAGGAGTCTGTTGACAACATGGAAGCCAACACCGCAAAGATAATCCCCATGCGTGACAAGCTGTTTGCCGAGCTGTCGAAGATCCCTCACTCCAAGATAAACGGCTCACTCGAGCACCATGTCCCCGGCACGGTCAATATGTGCTTTGAGGGCATCGAGGGAGAGAGCCTGCTGCTTCTGCTCGACTCCAAGGGCGTCTGCGCATCATCCGGCTCCGCCTGCACCTCCGGCTCTCTCGATCCGAGCCATGTTCTGCTCGCCATCGGCCTGCCCCACGAGGTTGCCCACGGTTCACTGAGACTTTCCATCGGCGAGTACAACACCATGGAGGAAATTGACCACATCATCGAGGTCGTTCCCGGTATCGTTGAGTACCTGCGCAGCATCTCCCCGGTGTGGGAGGATCTCGAAAACGGCAAGAGAAAGCACCTCATCTAATAATTTGTATAACTAACTAATGCTTTTCAGGAGGATATAATCATGGCACTGTATAGCGATAAAGTAATGGACCATTTCCAGCACCCCCGTAATGTCGGCAAGATCGACGACGCTCCCAATGTGGGCATCGGCGAGGTCGGCAACGCCAAGTGCGGCGATATTATGAAGATGTACCTCAAGGTAGATGACGGCGTCATCACCGACTGTAAGTTCAACACCTTCGGCTGCGGCAGCGCAATTGCAACAAGCTCCATGGCTACCGAGCTTATCAAGGGCAAGAAGCTTGAGGACGCTCTCGAGCTTTCCAACAAGGCTGTTGTCGAGGCTCTCGACGGTCTGCCCACACATAAGATCCACTGCTCCGTTCTTGCCGAGGAGGCTGTCAAGGCCGCCGTCAAGAACTACTACGACAAGAACGGCATAGAGTACGATCACGAAAAGTTCGCAGAGACCCACAACTGCGACCACTGCGTCGAGTAAGAGAATACGCAAAAATCCCCGAGCCAACCGGCTCGGGGATTTTTGCGTACATCAATCAATTTTCACAAGGCCGTTCGGAGCTTTGCAGCGTGCGGCAAGGTCGATGTATGTCTGCTTACTGCGCTCCCATGCGGAAATGTCCTTGTCCTCAAGCTCACGCAGGATCTTCGCCGGAGCGCCGCCGACGACGACACGGGGCGGGATAGTCTGGTGCTTTTTCACCACTGCGCCCTCGGCGACAACGGCGTATTCGCCGATATCGGCAAACAGGCTGATTATAGCACCCATGCCGATGTTAGCGCCGTCTCTTATGTGGTTTCCGTGGACTATCGCATTGTGGCCTATCGTGACCCGCTTTCCGATGTGGCAGCCGTCGGTCTTGGCGTCGGGCCCACCGACATGGATAAGGCACAGATCCTCAATTGCGGTCTCGTTGCCGATGGATATCGGTCGCTCGTCGCCACGGATGACGGAGCCGGGACCGACATAGCAGCGTGCGCCGATGGTCACATCACCGATGATGACGGCGCTGTCGCTTATAAATGCGCTCGGGTCGATGCTCGGGCGCTTGCCTTCAAATTCGTACAACATGTTGATACCTCATTTCTTTCTGACATATGTGCCCGGTATGCCGAGCTCATTGCGGTATTTGGCGACGGTGCGCCGTGAAATTAAAAAGCCATTCTTGCTCAAAATGTCGCACAGCTGAGCGTCGGACAGGGGAGAGGACTTGTCCTCGCCGTCGATCACTTCTCGCAGAAGCTTTTTAGCTTCATCTGCCGAGCGTGTGCCGGACTTGCTCTCAAGCTTGGCGGTGAAAAACAGTTTTGCGGGGATAACGCCACGCTTGCACTGAATGTATTTGCCACGCACCGTGCGGCTGACGGTGGAAACGCTCAGTCCCGTGGAGTCGGCAATGTCGGCAAGCGTCATGGGCTTAAGCGTGTCGGATTTGCCACAAAGGTAGTCGCTTTGCTTCTTCGCAAGTATCTCAAAGCAGCTCAGCACGGTTTTCTCGCAGCGGCACACATTCTGATACAGCCTGCCTGCGGCAGCCATGCGTTCATCAATATAGTTCTTAACGCTCTCGTCGTCAGTGGATTCCTTGAGCTCCTTGCAGAACGAGCTTATCTTCAGATGCGGACTGTACGGGCGGCACAGTGAAATGCTGAGGCCGTCGGTGGTCTGCTCAACGCTCAGATCAGGGTAAATGTACATACTGTCGTCGTCACGACTGCCCTCAAGTGCCGAGGAGGGGTAGGGGTAGAGCCCTTTTATGCGCTTTTCGGCGCTGCGCACTGCGCTCACGGGGACACCGAGCGATTTCGATATCTGCATATAGTGTCCGTGCGAAAGCTCTTCAAGATATCTTTCGACGATGCTGCGGGCGATGCTGTCATCGGCACTGAGCTGCGCTGCCAGACAGCCACGCACATCCTCGGCGCAGATTCCGGTCGGCGGCAGGGAGCGCATGACGGCAACGCAGTCATCGACCGCTTTGCGTTCGACACCTAACTTCTGTGCGACCTTATCCCAGTCCTCGGAAAGAAAACCACGGCTGTCAACACAGCCGACGAGATAACGATAAATCTTCCTTGTGTCATTGTCGACATCGGAGCTTGGCAACATACTCAAAAGATACGAGCGGACATCTGTCTGCTCGGCGCGGGAGACGATTGGGCTGTCGGGTGCGTCATCGTCATCGGCATTTGAGCTTTCCGTGCGCTGCGGGTTAAACGAACCGAGCCACTCGACACGGCTTGCAAGCTCGCCGCCTTTTGAGGCCGCGGCAAGCTCGTCAATGTCGATAGCGGGGTTTTCCATTGCCTGCTCCGTGAGATACCTGCCCAGCTCCACGGTGTTTAGCTGCACCATCTCCAGCAGCTGAATGGTCGCCGGTGTAATCGTCTGTTTAATTGTGACGGAATTCTTCAGCTTCATGACGATAGTTTTTTACCTCAAAATGGCACAAAAATATATTTGTTTACAATTTGACTATCTGAAACACTTTTTACATACCAGTTAATAATATCAAAACAGTTATATAAAATCAAGTTGAAAAATATGAAATTGTTTGACGCCGAAGTGTGCAAAGTGTATCACCGTGATACACTTTGCTTCAAATACAGTGACCGAGGATGACACACTTTTAACAATTTGACACACTGCGCACTTAGTGTTACAATGGCACCAACGAACTTTTTCGGAGCAATAAAAAAATTTTTTATCGGAGGCGCAGCGGCATGAATACGGATTTTCTCATTCGCAAAAAAGAGTACCTCAGTATGCTCGAAAGCTCAAGATACATGTGCGAAAGAAACGGACTTGATATGCACACGCAGATTCTGCCCGAGGTGACGGAGGCCGACCGTGAACGGTGTAAAAATCATGTCACGGGTCATATCAGACTCATGCGCAAGAGCACGCCCGAGTATTATCAGGCTGTTGCGGATGCGCTTGCGGCCAATAACTCCGTGCTTTTGTATCTGTACGAAAATTTTGATGTTTTCGGCCGCTATGGCGATAAAAAGCTCAAGGACGAGCTGTCTGAGAAGAATATAAAGCTCGGCGGCAATGTAGGCGAGAGTGTTGCCGGAACCAACGCTGCCGTCATGTCCGCACGAAGCCCCAGCAGTACATGGGTCATCGGAGATGAGCATTATCTGGACGCTTTTAAGCCCTATGTTACCTTTGCGTTCAGAATAAAGGGCAAATACAGCCGAAACGGCTATGTCATGTTAATCACCTATAAGGAGAACTTCGACGAGCGTATATATAATCTTTTTAAGCTGCTCGAATCTACGGAGACCATCATAACAACGGGGCATGTGACCAAGGATGTCATCATGCGTGATATTGTGCAGCGCAACGAATACAGCCGCGGAAGCACGAACGATATAGTTATAATGGTCGATAACAGCTGCTCCGTTACCTTCGCAAACGATATGTTCTACGACTTTTATAACTACCATCCGCAGGAGACGATAAACAGCTTTTTGGGTGATATCTGCCCAGAGCTGATGTCGCTGGTGTCGAAGATAGCAGAGGGCAAAAAGGTCATCGGAAAGCCAGTGGAGCTTGTGCACCCAAACGGTTCAAGAGAGCAGTATTTTGCCGATTGCAGCATAATTAACACGAATATGCGCCAATTCGGTGCACTTATCACCATTTATAAGGGCAAGATAAAGAAAGAAGAAAAGCCCGCAGACGGCAACCACGCACGCTATACCTTCGATGATCTTATCGGCGTTTCGGATAATTTCGTGCAGCTAAAGCGCTTTGCTGAGCGGATATCGGCGACCTCAAGCCCCATACTTATTCAAGGCGAATCGGGCACCGGAAAGGAGCTTTTTGCAAATGCGATCCATTGCACCAGCCAGCGCAAGGATAAGCCCTTTGTCGCCGTAAACTGTGCGGCGATACCCCGTGATCTAATAGGCAGCGAGCTGTTCGGCTATGTCGGCGGATCGTTCACCGGCGCAAACCGCACCGGTGCAAAGGGCAAGTTTGAGCTTGCCGACGGCGGCACGCTGTTTTTGGATGAGATAGGCGAGATGCCCGTTGAAATGCAGAGCGTTCTGCTGCGTGCGCTGGAGGAAAACTGCATAACCCGCATAGGCGCAACAAAGCCCATAAATGTAGATGTACGAATAATTACAGCCACCAATAAGGACCTCACGAAATGTATTGCCGACGGCAGCTTCAGGGCAGACCTGTACTACCGTCTCAATGTCATAAACCTCACCATGATACCCCTCAGACGGCGCAGGGCGGACATTAAGGAGCTGGCAGAATACTTCCTTGAACGCTTTGCACACGAAAACGGCAAGAATATTCACGAGATCAGCCCCGCTGCGGTCGTTGCGATGACCGAGTATGACTGGCCGGGCAATGTCCGAGAGCTGCGCAATTGCATGGAATACAGCGTCATCGTCTGCAAAAGCGACTGCATCGAGTTTGAGGATCTTCCGCAGAGCATAACAAACCTTGAACGGGTGGATGAGAGTGCCAAAGCGCCCGAGCCCGAGGGCACGGAGCTTCGCATGATGAGTGATTTCTTCACAAAGCAGCGGCTTGAGATGGCAAAGAAGCTCATGGTCGAGTTTAAGGGCAACAAATCAAAGGTCGCACAGGAGATGGGCGTTTCACGCTCAACGCTATATAGGATACTCAACGGCGCAGAGGATACGCACAGTGACAAATAACGCAAAACAAGTAAAGAGTCGGACACCAGCAAAAGCGGGTGTTCGGCTCTTTTTGACTTTGTACAAACTTGCGTATGTGTCGTGACCAAACGGTGCATAATAAGAAAAAATATTTTTTTGACAAAGTTGGCACGGATTTTGCATTAAAAATAGACTGTCAAGAAAATAACCGACACGATCAGTTCCCCGGCCGGGATAATCGATACTGAGCTGAGGTTATGATACTGAGGAGGTAAATATGAAAAGACTTTATACACCGTTTAAGGTCAACCAGCTTGAGCTGAAGAACAGAGTGATCATGTCACCCATGAGCGTTGGCCACACCGTCGACGGCTTTATTATGGATGATGTTGTCGAGTTCTACAGACGCCGTGCACTCGGCGGAGTCGGCCTTATCATTTTCGCAAATATGCAGTGGGATAAGGTCCGCTACAACCCCAACCACGGCGCAATGCTCACCGACGAGAAGTACATTCCCTCGCTCAAGAAGCTGACCGACGCCATCCACGAGGGCGGCAGCAAGGTATTTGCACAGCTCATGCATCGCGGCAGATGCGCAAACCGCGCAAGCATTCAGGGCGAGCAGGCTGTTGCACCGTCCCCCATCCCCGGCAGATTCACTCACTTTGAGATGCCCAAGGAGCTCACCGTTGAGGAGATCAAGCAGTTCGTCGACTGGCAGGCACACGCTGCGGTCATCGCAAAGAAGGCCGGCTTCGACGGCATCGAGATCGAGACAAACTCCGGCTACCTGTACGGCCAGTTCTTCTCTCCGCTTACAAACCACCGCACCGACGAATACGGCGGCTCGCTCGAAAACCGCTGCCGCTTCATGGTCGAGACCCTTGAGGGCATGAGAAAGGCAGTCGGCCCCGACTATCCCATTTCGCTTCGTGTCAGCGGCAGCGACTTCATGGACGGCGGCTGCAACGGCGACGATATCGCAGAGATCTGTGAGCTGCTGGACAAGACCGGTTATGTTGACGGCTTCTCCATCACCGCAGGCTGGCACGAGTCGGCAGTTCCCCTCATCACCATGGAAGTTCCCCACGGCGCATGGGCATACCTCGGCCGCCAGATCAAGGCAAGAGTCAAGGCTCCCGTCGCACAGGGTATGCGCATGAACATCGAGAAGGCAGAGGAACTCATCGACAGAGGCGACTTCGACGCTATCGTTATGGGTCGTCCGTTCCTGGCTGACCCCGATGTCGTCAACAAGGCAATAGCCGGCAAGGCTGCCGATATCCGTCCCTGCGTCGGCTGCAACGCAAAGTGCCTTGACATGGCAATGATCAGCAAGCCCATCGGCTGCATCGGCAACTACGAATGCAACCGTGAGCAGGAGCTTGAGGACGAAAACGGCCTCATGCCCACCGAGAAGAAGAGCGAGCATCCCGAAAAGATCCTCGTTATCGGCGCAGGCCCCTCCGGCATGGAGTTTGCTCGTGTCGCAGCGCTCCGCGGCCACAAGGTCACCATTTGGGAGAAGCGCAACCGCACTATCGGCCTTTCGCTGTTTGCCGCAACGCCTC
>HF986880.1:0-7294 GCA_000431075.1 Firmicutes bacterium CAG:555 | reverse complement strand
TGGCTCGAGCGCACCTGCCGTGAGCTGGGCGTTGAGATAATCCTCAACAAGGAAGCCACCGCAGAGGATATCATCGCAGCAAGCAAGGACTTCGACCGTGTCGTTCTCGCATGCGGCTCCAAGGCAGCCATCCCCCCGATCCCCAGAGATCCCAGCGTTCCCGTTGTCCACGCATGGGATGTGTTTGAGGGCAAGGCAGAGCTCGGCAAGAATGTCGTTGTCGTCGGCGGCGGCGATGTCGGCGTTGAGGTCGCAATGTACATCGGCGAGATTGGCACCCTTACCGCCGATGAGCTGAGATTTATGATGATCTACAAGACCGAGCCCTACGAAAAGCTCCAGCAGCTTCTCAACCACGGTGTTCACAATGTTGCCATCGTCGAGATGGGCAAGAAGTTTGCTCCCGACATCAACCCCGGCAGCCGCTGGTCGATAATCGCACGCACCAAGCAGCTGGGCACCAAGATGCTCAAGGAGACCAAGGTCCTCGAGATCACCAAGGAAGGCGTCGTTGTTGAAAACGCAGAGGGCGTTCAGACTCTGCCGGCAGACACCGTTGTTATAGCCGCAGGTGCAAAGCCCAATAATGATATGTATGAACAGCTCGTCGGCAAGGTCAAGCAGGTTGACTGCATCGGCGACGCTGTCAAGGTCGCAAGGATACCCGATGCGGTCGAGTCCGCCTACAAGCTCGCCGCAAGCATATAAATTAGCCTAAGACTGTGCGGCGCAGCGCCGCACGATAGTCCGGCTGTGTAATCCCCCCTTTTTCCCCATGGGCTGCCGGGCTCCTCCCCGGCAGTTCCGGGAGGAAGCGAGGGAAAAGAGAGAATAATTGCTTTTAGAGCTTAATGAGGATAATTAAATGAATCAGCTGCAGAACAAGAAATTTGAAGAGGCACTGGTCCGATACAGAAAAAAGTGGGACAAGATCAAGGACCCCTGTGTGGTGTACGACTTTCCTATACCCGCCGTTTCCTGTAAGGAGCTGTTCCTCAAGAGAGTAAACGAACATCCCGACAAGACCTATGTAATTAGCAAAGGCGAGAAGATGAGCTATGTCGAGTGCAATACTCTTGCAGCAAAGATAGCGAACGGATTTCTCGCAAATGGTCTTAAGAAGGGCGACCGTGTCATAACCTATGTCTCAAACGGATTTGAGTTCGTGGCACTGGCACATGCCTGCTTCAAGACCGGCATCATAATGGTAAACACCAACCCCCGCTCCACCGCAGATGAGATCAGCCGTAGAATTAAAGACTGCACCCCGAAGATGGTCATAACCGACTCCGACGGTGCCGATGCGGTAGCCCAGGCTCTCAAGGACGACAGACAGAGCATCGAAAAGGCTGTGTTCTGCCCCGCACTTGAGAAGGAAAATCGCTGGGATGAGTTCAATGCGTGGGAAAGCATCATTTCCGACGACGCAAGCGAACCCGATATCGAGATTTTGCCCGAGGATGTTGCGGTACTGCAATACACCGGCGGTACGACCGGAGTCTTGAAGGGCTGCTGCCAGACAAACCACGCATTTGTCGCAAAGGCAATGGCTCAGGTGCAGTATTTCAGGCCCTTCCTCAACGATAATGACTATGAAAACTACATGGTCATCATAGCACTGGGCATGTCCCATGCATTCGGCTTCGGTCAGGGCATCGTCGTAAACCTCACCATGGGCGGCACGATATTCTTTGCCGAGAGCCTTGACGAGATACTCAAGGTCATCGAGAAATTCCGTCCCACCGTTTGGCCGTCCGTTCCTCTGTGGATGAAGCTTATCGCTACCCATGAGGAGTATCAGAAGTATGACATTTCCTCGCTCAAGGTCATAACCTGCGGCTCGGCTCCGCTGCCCGTGGATGTCATCAAGCGTGTCGAGGAGCTCACGGGAGCCGTCATCACCGAGGGCTACGGCATGACCGAAACGGTAAACACCATAACCATAAACGGTCATGACCATCGCAAGGTAGGCACGGTCGGCGTTGTGAACCCCAACATCGAATACCTCATCGTCGATCAGGAGACCGGCACCGAGATTGTCGAGGACGGAACACCGGGCGAGATAATCTGCCGTGGCGAATGCGTCATGCACGAGTATTGGAACAATCCCGAGGAAACGGCTAAAATGCTGCGCAACGGCTGGCTGTACACGGGAGATATCGGACTGATCGATGAGGAAGGCTTCCTTGTCATCTGCGACAGGAAAAAGGATCTCATCATAACCGGCGGCTTCAATGTGTTCCCCAGCGAGCTTGAGGCGGTTGCGATAACCGCACCGAATGTCGCAGACGCAATTGCGATAGGCGTTCCGAACGAGCGTCGCGGCGAGGTTCCCGCATTATTCGTTCAGCCCATGCCGGGCAAGACCATTGACCTTGCCGAGGTCGAGCAGGTCTGCCGTGAGAAGCTCTCAAGGTTCAAGGTGCCCAAGGAGTATTACACCATGGACATGCTCCCCAAGACCAAGAACCGCAAGCCCGACAGAAAAGCGGTCAGAAAAATGTATCTTGAGCATGCATTTGATGACCAGAAAAAGTAATAGATAGTTTTGCTGTTTTATTGAATGTTAATTAAAAAATAAACATAAAGGAGAAGACGAAAATGTCTAAGAACACAAAAAGAACACTTCTTGGCTTCGTACTCGCAATCGCAGCGCTCGTCCTCATCGCATATCTTCCCGCTGAGACCGAGCAGATGAGCCGTGCGGCATGGCAGTATCTCGGCTGCTTCGTGTTCATGCTCGTACTCATCATTTCCCGTGCAGTCCCCGACTGGGCAGCGGTATTGTGCACCATGGCAGTGCTCGTGGCACTGAAGGTCGCAACCGTCGCCGAGGTCACCTCGAACTTCGCATCCAGCACCGTATGGCTGTGCATCGGCGTGTTCATCATGTCCATCGGCATCAACAACAGCGGCTTTATGAAGCGCCTTGCTCTTTGGGTCCTGACCCGTTTCCCCGGAACCTATGCAGGTCAGGTTACCGCAATGCTCCTTTCCGGCGTTATCATGAGCCCCATCATCCCGTCCTCCACCGCAAAGACCTCCATGATGGCTCCGTTCGTCAATCAGGTCTGTGAGGCATCCGGCGCAGAGCGTAACTCCAAGCAGTCCCTCGGCCTTTGGTTTGCAAACTTCATGGGCACCAACCAGCTCGGTATGGCCTTCGTTTCCGGCTCTGTGTATGTCGCACTCATGCTCGGCTTCGTCGGTGAGAGCGTTTCCTGGGGTCAGTGGTTTGTCCGTGCATGCGTATGGTATGTAGTCTGCATCATCCTCGTTTATGTTTTCTGCCTCATTTTCTGCAAGCCCACCGAGACTCAGAAGGCAGCAAATGTTGAGTTCATCAAGGAGTCTTACAAGGCTCTCGGCAAGATCAGCACCAAGGAGAAGCAGGGCATCATCATCGTTCTCGCAGCCCTCGTTCTCTGGCTCACCCAGTCCACCCACAAGATCGACGCAGGCATGATCGCCATCCTCGCCGATGTCGCATTCATCGCATGCGGCCTGATCACTCCTCCCGAGGTCGGCGCAAAGGGCATGTGGACCATCACCATCTTCGTCGGCGGCGTTCTTTCCGTTGCAAGTCTCATGGCATCCCTCGGCGTCAGCACTTGGCTGGCAGGCATCCTCGGACCCATCCTCGCTCCCATCATGAGCAGCCCCTGGATCTTCATCCCCGCACTGTGCATCATCACATACCTGCTTCGTTTCGTCATCGTGTCGCAGTCCTGCTGCATGGCCGTCATGATCGCAATCTTCGGCTCGCTGCTTGAGGCACACGGCATCAACATTTTCGTCCTCGTATTCACCTCTTGGGTATCCGGCACCTGCTGGAATGTCGCTTACCAGAACCCCGCATCCGCAGGCCTTATCAAGATGTGCGATCCTTCCCTCGACTTTGCAACCGCATCCAAGGGCTCGTATGCATACTGCATCATCAACCTCATCGCAATGACCTGCAGCGTACCTCTCTGGATGGCACTGGGCCTTCTGTAATTAGAGCATGTACGACTACAAGCATATCCGGGTCGAGCTTCCCGAGCCCGGCATAGCCGTGATGAGCTTCATCAGACCGGAAAAGCTCAACTCGTGGTCACGAGAGGTTTTCGACGATATGCTGCACTTCTTCCGTGCCCTCAAAACGGATGATGAGACGAAGGTGCTCATCATCCGGGGCGAGGGGGAGCGTGCCTTCTGCACGGGAGCGGACTTCATGAGCCTGTTTCCCGGCGAGGGCGACCGTGACAGCGTACACAAGTCCTATGACTTCCAGGAGGAGCTAAGAGAGCTCATCGTTCTTGTTCACGAGGCAAAGCAGGTCGTCATCACGGCTGCTCACGGCTACGCAGTCGGCGGCGGATTTTTCCTGACCATGGCATCGGATATCCGGCTCATTGCCGACGATGTGAAATTCTCGTGTCCGCTTCTTAAAATGAGCATGAGCTGCGGTGACCTCGGCTGTGCATATATGCTGCCCCGACTTATCGGCGACGGTGTGGCAAGAGATATCCTGCTCACGGGCAGATATATGCTCGCCCCAGAGGCCATGAGCCTTGGCTACGCCTCAGGGTGCTACCCACTTTCGGAGCTTGACAATGCGGCGATGGAAAAGGCGAGAGTGCTCGCAGGCTACACAAGCGAGGCTCTGCAGTACAGCAAGCAGCTGCTTAATTTGATGGAAAGTGTCAATGATATTGATACGGCCATCAAGATAGAAAACCGCAACCAACAGCTCGTTAAAGCATTCAACAGAGAAAACCGCAGCAAACAGTGAACAATGCCCCGCCATGCGGGCGCACACATAGAAATAATGAATCTGAAAGGAGATTTCTAATGCAAAGCTTACCTAAAAAGTCCCTTCTGCCCTTCACCGAGGAGCACGAAGCATTCCGCAAGGAGTTTGGCGAATTTCTTGACAGAGAGATAGTCCCCTATTACATGGACATGGAGAAGAACCACTCCGTCGGCAAGGAGACCTTCAAAAAGTTCGGCGACGCAGGCTACGGCTGCCTGTGGCTGGACAAGAAGTACGGCGGCAGAGAGCTCGATATGCTCTACTCCATCGTCTACGGCGAAGAGCTCAGCAAGCGCGGCCTTAACGGCGTTCTGACCCGCCTGAGCAGCGACACCGTCGCTCCCTACATCTACGCACACGGCACCGAGGCACAGAAGGAAAAGTACCTCCCCGGCGTTGCATCCGGCGACACCTGCATCTGCATCTGCATGACCGAGGCAGAGCACGGCTCCGACCTTGCTCACATCGAGACCAGCGCAGTTAAGGACGGCAAGGGCAACTACATCGTAAACGGCGGCAAGATCTACATCTCCAACGGTATGGTCTCCGACTACGCCATCGTTGCAGTCGTCACTAACCCCAACGCAGAAAAGCCCCACAAGGGCATCAGCCTGCTCATCATCCCCACCGACGCACCGGGCTTCGAGCGTAAGCTGCTCAACAAGATCGGTCTTAACTCTCAGGACACCTCCGAGTACATCTTCCACGATGTCGTCGTTCCCGAGGAGAACCTGCTCGGCGAGGAGAACAGAGGCTTCTACTACCTCATGCAGCACCTCGAAAAAGAGCGTCTCATGGGCTCTTGGGGCACTCTCGGCATGGCAGAGTACGCCTTTGAGCTGTGCGTACAGCGTGCAAACGAGCGCCTCGTTGCCGGCAAGCCTCTCGGCGCATACCAGCATTGGCAGTTCGAGATCGCAAAGGCAGCCGCAGAGCTCGATCAGGCAAGAAGCTATGTTGAGCATCTGACCATGCTGTTCATGGCAGGCGAGAGCGTCAACACTCAAGTGTCGATCGCAAAGTACGCCACCAGCGAGCTTGCATACAAGATCTCCGACCTCGGCGTTCAGATCTGGGGCGGCCCCGGCATCCTGCGTGAGAACGCAATTGCACGCCAGTTCGTTGACACCCGCCACTACCGCCTGATGGCCGGTACCTCCGAGGTACAGCTGGGCATCATCGCAAAGGCGATCGGTCTCGGCAAAAAGAAGTAAGAATTTAATGGGGGATCAATCCGGTCCCCCTATCCGAGCAAGGAGGTGCTCTAATGGCATTACCGCTTGAAGGCGTGAAAATCCTTGACCTGAGCACGATGCTCCCCGGTCCGTTCTGCTCCATGATTCTCGCCGACTTCGGCGCAGAGGTCATCAAGGTCGAAGCCGTCAAGGGCGGCGACCTCTTCAGAGGCGGCGTTCCCAAGATAGGCGACACGGGCGGAGCATTCTTCCAGGTCAACCGCAACAAAAAAAGCATCACCCTCAACCTAAAAAGCGACGAGGGCAAGGAAATATTCTATAAGCTCGCTAAGGACGCCGATGTCGTGCTCGAGCAGTACCGCCCCGGCGTTGTGAAAAAGCTGGGCGTTGACTACGAAACGATAAAGGCCATCAACCCCAAGATCGTTTACTGCTCCCTGTCCGGCTACGGTCAGACAGGCCCGTATCGTCTGACCTCGGGTCACGACCTTAACTATATAAGCTACGCAGGCATCCTCGGCCTGACTGCACGCAAGGGACAGACCCCCACCATCCCCGGCGTCCAGATCGCCGATATCGGCGGCGGCGCACTGTATGCGGCGATAGGCATCCTCATCGCTCTCATGGGCGTGAAGCGCAACGGTGTCGGCCAGTATGTCGATACATCGATGCTCGACGGCGCTGTCTCGTGGCTGCCTGTGCTTGCAAACGACTATTTCGTAAAGGGCGTGTCTCCCAAGGCGGCTGAGAATATCTTAAACGGCCAGAATGCCTGCTACGAGGTGTATGAGACAAAAGACGGCAGATACATCAGCATCGGCGCAATCGAGCCGCACCTGTGGGCAAACTTCTGCGATGCCATCGGCAAGGAGGAGTTCAAGGCCTACCAGCGTGACCTCACAAAGCAGGACGAGATGTTTGCGTATCTGCGTGACATGTTCAAGTCCAAAACTCAGGCCGAGTGGATAGAAAAGCTCACCGGCGTTGACTGCTGCTGGGCACCGGTCAAAAACCTCGAAGAGGTCTTTGCAGACCCGCAGGTCGTCGCCCGTGACATGGTCTATGAGATGACCGACCCCGAGGGAACCTACGGCAGTGTCAGGATGATAGGCTCGGCCGTCAAGCTCTCGGAGACCCCCGCGCGTAAGGAACTGTTCCCGCCCAGAAAGGGCGAGCATAACACCGAGATGCTCAAGTCTATCGGCTATACTGACGAGCAGATAGCCGAGCTTCAGAAAAACGGCGTTATTTAAAATTCGAATTAAAGGAGAAAAATGATATGAAAATGCTCGAAGGCATCAAA
>HF986879.1 GCA_000431075.1 Firmicutes bacterium CAG:555 | reverse complement strand
CGTTACCCCCTCACACTCCCCCTGCTGCGTATGGGATTTCACTCGTTGCGTCTATTTTTCCTAGTTCTTTACCGTGTTGGTATTGGTCAACATTCTACCGTTATTCGACATCGCAGCTATTGCCCTGCGGTGTCATTTGTTTTATGATAGGATTGTGACGACCCCTCCTACAAAAATGCGTCCCTGGCCGAAATGTGAGGTGAATATTATGGGGTTGTTTGACAAACTGTTTGGCAAAAAAGAGCCGGAGAAAGAAGCGCCGCCTGCCCCGCCGAAGCCGAATATACCGCCGATAACATCGACAGAGGGATTGATGACATCGCAGTTTGCGGCGCTATATCTGAGAGATAATGACCCGAAATACCGTGATATCTATATGCGCAGGCTGACAGAGCTCGGCTTCGGCGAGGACGATGCCGGGAAGATGTTCAGGTTTGAATGCGATATAGTTCGCCGATACGGCAAGCAGTATCTTCTGCACCCGCAATTTACACAGTTTTGGTTTTTTAGCCTGGTTCAGCCGTTTTTCGTGCAGTATCCAAAGACCCAAGAGGATATTCTCAAGGAAAAGTTCCTCACGATGAGCGAGATCTGCAAGATCCTTGATGAAGCCGAGTGGCACTATTGCAACAGTCATGAAAGGGATCTGCCCGATGAAGTGTGGAGCGAGATCTGCGCATGGCACCTGAGATGGCGTGGGGCAGACTATGCCATACGCTATTTCGAGATGATTGCAGAGGAAACGGGCATCCCGCTCGAGATCCTCGGCGCTTACAGCAACTCACAGGGCGCACACTTAGACAAATATAAATGGTAATAAACCGCAGCCAAGGAGCTATCTGCTCCTTGGCTGCGGCTTTACACCCCATCGACCCGCTGCAAAGAACAAGGGATAAGGGCGAATTCAGATGAGGATAAATCGGTTTTGACCGGCTCTTTTCCGCCCAT
>HF986878.1 GCA_000431075.1 Firmicutes bacterium CAG:555 | reverse complement strand
TGTAGGTAGAGCCTACATCACAGCCGCCAAAATATTTCATTAGTGTTGCCTCCATAAATGATTTATTGTCTTATTCGATGTCCAACCCTCCGAAACCGGAGGGTTGATTAATAAATTTCAAACAATCAGACTTCATCGTACTTGTAGTCGGGGAACTTGTTCACATCGTAAGGGATCTGAGTCATATCCCTACGAGGCATGTTATCGTAATGCTTTTTTACGAACGGCTCGAAAACATTGAACAGGAACTTACCGTCAAGGTCAAAGAAGAATACTGCGAACAGTACTGCATATGCGCCGACGCCTACGCCGAGCAGCTTAGCTATCTTTTTCATATTCATTTGCCTCCTATTACCATGTCATGTCGTCGTCGAGCTCGAGGAGCGACGGATCGAGAGGCTCTTCGTGCATAACGGTGGACATGTAGTCGTTGATTATACGACGGATCTCAGCACGGGAAACGGTACGGCTATCGGGGAGTGCGTGAGGCATCCAGATAGCAGGGATATTTCTGTCACGGAACTCGTCCTCGAACAGGCCGTGGACGCCCTGCATGCCCTTGCACTGAAGCTGGTCATACATCATGACGAAGTCGCAGTTGAAGCGCTTCATGTAATCCCACAGCTCGAAGATGTGGTGCATGCCGCCGACTGCCATGCGGCGCATGGGAGCCCACATATGGTACTGAGCAACATCTTCCAGCATGTTCTCGTAGGAGTCGGTACGGATGGTCATATCGAACATCAGGGAGTCCATGTTGATAATAACATTCAGGCCCCAGCAGTTGTATGCCCAAGTGCACCAGTTGGAGTAGTACAAAGGTGCGCAGGACCATGCAATAACTCTGTGACGGGTATTGGGGAAGGTGTTGATCTTCTTGGAGACACACTTCTCCATGATCTTGCGGACATGTCCGTCGACCTCGTGCCAGATGGGCAGATCGCCGAACTGAGACTGGTAGATACGGTACAGTGCCTGAGCAACGCCGTTGATGGGGTAGCAGTTTGTCTTTGCCGCAACTTCCCACTTCTCCCACTCGAACTTCATGAGCTCGTTCTGTCTCTCGATGCACTCGTACATGAGGTCGAGATTCATGGGAACGCCGGTCTGCTCCTCGATGAACTTCCAGCACTTCTCGATGTCCTTCTGGACGAACTTGCTTGCGAGAGGATCATCGAACTGCATGGGCATCTGCAGAGCGTACAGGGGCTTGTCGTTGAACCAGTCCTGCAGGATAGCGGTTGCAACGGAACCGTCGCAAGCTTCGTTACAGGTGATCATGAACGGGCTGTAATCGGGGATATCGTCGAGGACGAACAGGCCGGACTCAGCCTGGCACATCGGGCAGGGGTCGCCGGGCAGACCGATGGACTGAACTGCGTCGATGTAGTTATGTACGGTGTGGCTGTTAACATGGCAGGTGACGAAGTAGGGGATCATCTCAAGAGAGACTGCCTTGAACTTGTCGCTCCAGCCATAGAACATGCCGCCCCAGGTGGTTTCCTTCATCGCCATGGTGTGATACCATGCGTCGTTCTTCTTGCCGCCGTGCAGTCTGGTGTCGGCATTGAACATGGTCATGAACTGATAGATGGTTGCATTGACCATTGCACGGTAGTGCCATGCGGAAGCTCTCATAGCCTCGCCGCGCAGACCTTCGAGGCCGCGGTCGAACCAATGGAGAACGGGCAGGTAGGTCTGGCCGACCCAGCGGTATCTCCAAACGCCCTTGACGAAATTGACAAGGCCGCCGTACTTCATGACATCCAGTACCATGTGCAGGTAATTGTACATCCAAATGTTATGGAAGTAGTAGAAGGTGTCCTTTACACCGCGCCACTCTCTGTGCTTGTAAAGACCGGTCTTGGGCAGGTAGTTGTCGCCCAGACGGCGGCCGCCTTCTTCTGCGGTATGGGGCTTGCCATACCAGAAATCTTTAATGAAACTCATATTACTTGCCCTCCTGAATCTTCTTGATTTCGACAGATTCAACAAATGCCTGGAAGCGGGTACGCAGCTGGCCGGAAGCGGTGTTTATGTACTCCTTCTCGATCGAGCATACGGGGATGCCGTAGTCACGATTGAGAACGAAGCTGTCGATAACACGCTCGTAGGACCAGTACTCACAGAACTTGTTGGAGCATACGATGATGCCGTCTGCATTGTACTCCTTGACCAGCTCTGCCAGTCTCTGTTTTCTCGCACGCATCTCGTTCTGCGGCATAAAGCGGGGGCAGTTGGAGGTCTCGAGGTAATGACGGGCAATTGCCTTAAGGGGAGTCTCGCCCTCACGGATCTCGATGGGCTGACGGGACTCGACTGCGCCATAGCAGTAACGGTCGCAAACGACCTCTGCGCCGCAGCTTTCGATGAGCTCGGTGAAGTAGGGGTCGTCGTTCTCGGAGCCGGCCAGAACGACCTTGCAGCGGAACGGCCACTTCTCGTCGGGCTTGCGGGTCTTAAGCTCCTTCAGGGTCTCCTTCAGGTACGGGAGAATAAGGTACTTCGGGCAAACCAGAGATACCAGCTGAATGACATGGAACTCATAGCCGGTGATGGTGGGATTATCGAGCTTACGGAAATCGCCGATCTCGTTGATGATCTTGCTGACCTCGTTATGCTGCTTGATAGCTGCCTTGAGAGCCTTGTCGGAAACATCGACACCGAGGTTTTCCTTCAGCTTGCCGAGGACATGGTACTCGAGCTGATCATGGTAGTACTGATAGTCGTTCTCGGTGTTCTTGAATGGAACATCCATAAACTCGCAGAAGAACTTGTCATTATCAATAACTCTCATATCCTTGACGGAGTCGAGGTGCTTCTGCTGGATGTGCTCCTGGAAGCGGCAGGTGACGGTGCAGGTCTCGGTGGCCAGCTGCGCATCGAGGAAGTTGAAGCCGCCTTCGAGAGCACGCTCGAAGAGGCTGCGTCCGTAGTGGCAAACACGGGCGGACATGTAATAAGTTGCGATGTCGGGTGAGCTGCAGTCGGGTGCTCTCAGACGAACGGAGAAGCAGCCGGGCAGGTCGAGAAGTACTTCGGGCATGAAGTAGCAGGTGTAGCCCAGTGCGAACTTACCCTCTTCTTTTGCCTTTTTGACCAATTCGTTATTGGCTTCCTTAAGCAAGTTCTCGAAATAAATCAGATGCTTGAGATCTCTCACGGATAACCCCCCATAATAAAAATTTGATATGTTATTTAAAGGCGCAAAACGCCCTTTATTAGTTATACATTGTATCAAAATGTCATATTATTGTCAATCGGGTTTTAGCATGAAAATTAACAATTTAGACGAAATTTATTCATTATCTGCTATACAATTTTGTGTCGGCTGTCTAGATATTGTATATACTCAAAAATTTTTGAATATTTTCGGCACTTTCCTTGCAGCTTCCCTGTATCATCTCACTGCTGCCGCTGTCCGGGCAGCTTCCCTGTATCATCTCGCGGCTGCCGCCGCCACGGCCGTTGATGCCGGAATTTATCTCTTTTGCGGATGCACGCAGGTCAATTTTCCGGCTGCCGATTATGTACCTGTACCCTGCTTCATCGCTGCCGGAGAACACCGCCGCAAGACCGCCGCATTTGGTCACCGCCTCGTTTACGAACTCACGCAGCGCAGGCTCATCCAGAACGGTGTCGAAGATGATGATGTTGCCGTCCGTCGGCTCGAGGGTCTCGGCACGCAGGTGCGCAAGCGCACGGCTGAGCTCGGCATTGCGCTGCTTCAGTCTCTCCTGCTCTGCCAGCACACGCTCGACAGCCGCCGCCGTCTCCTCTCTCCTTGCAGACAGCAGCATCGATATCGCAGCGTTGTTATCGTGGGTGCGAGTGTAATTCTCATATGCGTCAAGGCCGCAGAGCATGGTCACGCGCACACCGTCACCGCTGCGGCGGCGTCGCTCGCTTGAAAGGATCTTCACCAAGCCGACCTCGGCGGTGCTGCTTACATGCGGGGCGCAGCAGGCGCAGATATCCGTGTTTTCAATCTCTACAATGCGCACATTCTCCGTGAGCTCAAGCTTGCTGCGGTAGTCAAGCGTTTTGAGCACCTCGGGTTCGGGGAATGACGCCGTTACCTTATAATTTGCGGCAACGGCGTAATTTGCCTCACGCTCTATCTCGGCAAGCTGCTCGGGCGTGAGAAAGCCGTCGAAGTCGATGGTCACAAACTCCGCTCCCATGTGGAAGCCGACATTTGAGTACCCATATTTTTTATGCACGAGCCCCGACACAATATGCTCGCCGGAGTGATTCTGCATCCTGCGAAAGCGCTTTTCCCAATCGATGCGGCAGTCAAGAGTGCTGTTGACGGGGATAGGCTGGTTTACATAATGCATTACATCGCCGTTTTTCTCATGGGTGTCGAACACCGCAGTATCGCCGATAAAGCCGCTGTCGCCGGCTTGACCGCCGCCCTCGGGAAAGAACGCCGTGCGGTCGAGTACGACCTCGTACCTATCCTTCACCGGCTCACAGGCAAGCACCGTAGCGGTGAAGGTCTTCATGTGGCTGTCAATATAATAAAGCTTTTCTGTCATATCGCACGCTCCGTTTGCTTTTTTGCACATTATAGCATCCTGCGGGCTATTCACGCAAGCTTGGCATTAAATATGAAGTACACCGCCGCCAAAACTGCGAGCACGAGAACGCTCACGCCGATGTGCATTTGTGATGATATCATGTCGCACCTCTACTATGTTTTGCAATGTAGCAATACTGTCAAGGTCCAGATATAAAAAAGTGCACCCAAGGGCGGATTATCCTTATCTGAATCCGCCCAAGGGGTGCACAAATATGAATATTTATTTTTTTATCCATCTTACCAGCAGGCCGACAGCGGCGCCGATAAGGGCAAAAAATGCAAGCGCACCGACAAATACGGCATACACCGCAAACATTACGATACTGCTTTCAGCCACAAATGATGCGATTATGTAAACCACTATTGTGGTTAACATAATATAAATTACGGTCTTCTTATTGCTGATCTTCAGCGCCGCATAAAGACCGATTGCGGCAAAGAACAGGTCGGTCGCAACAACCGGCAGGCTTATGCCCATACCGAACCATTCTCGGAGTATTTCAAACATTTAATTTCCTCAAATTAAGCTGACGGGAGTCGACCCCCTATCGGTTTTGACGGAGAAAGCCCGCCATGCGTCAGCTATAAAAGTACTATCTCCTTGCCTTAGCATGATCCTCGGCAAAACTGTGCAGCATCTGTCAGTGATGATTTTTCGTGGGATTTCCGGCTTTCTTTTGATGCAGGCGGGCTTTGTGCCCGGCAAGTCGAAAAAAGGTGGAAAGCACCGAAAGGGCGCACTGACAGACGATATGGGGTCAGCTCTCGTTAGCTTGAAAAAAGCGCCGCCTGTTGGCGGCGCTTTCATGCCTTATTACAGAGATGCCTTTGCCTTCTCGCACAGTGCGGTGAAAGCAGCGGGATCGTGGATAGCGGTCTCGGACAGCATCTTGCGGTTCATGTCGATACCGGCGAGCTTCAGGCCGTGCATAAAGGTGGAATAGTTCATTCCGTTTGCCTTGCAGCCTGCGCTGATACGGGTGATCCAGAGCTGACGGAAATCTCTCTTCTTCTGCTTGCGGCCGACATATGCGTAGCGGCCGGACTTCATCATCTGCTCCTGAGCCATCTTATAGTGGCGGGACTTGTTGCCCCAGTAACCCTTAGCCAGGCCAAGGATCTTATTTCTATGTTTGCGGGTCATCATTGCGCCCTTAACTCTTGCCATTTGTCAATTCCTCCTATTAGTACAAGTAAGCCTTACTTATTTGTAAGGGATCATCTTTTTGATAGCTGCTTCGTTTGTCACATCGGCGATGGTGCCGGAGCGCAGACGACGGCAACGCTTGGTGTCCTTCTTAGTGAGGATATGGCTCTTGTATGCGTGAGCGCGCTTTACCTTACCGGTCTTGGTGAGATTAAATCTCTTCTTAGCACCGCTATGGGTCTTCAGTTTGGGCATGATTATTTCTCCTTCCGTATGCTGCTATTCAGGTGAACCTGTAATAACCAAAAATTATTCCTCCGCAGAAGTGGCCTCGGCCTTCTTCTTTGCGGCTTCCTTCTGTGCCTTCTTGACTGCTTGTGCAGACTTCGGGGACAGGAACATGGACATATTACGCCCTTCTAACTTGGGCTGCTTATCGAGGTTTGCAAGCTCGGAGCATTTGTCGGCAAAATCGCGCAGGATCTGCTCACCGAGGTTGGTGTGAGCCATCTCTCTGCCTCTGAAGCGGATAGAAACCTTGACGCGGTCACCGTCCGCGAGGAATTTAAGAGCCGCCTTGAGCTTGGTCTGAAGGTCGTTCTCGCCGATGCTCGGGGACATGCGGATTTCCTTGACTTCCATGACACGCTGGTTCTTCTTGGCTTCCTTTTCACGCTTTGCCTGTTCAAAGCGGTACTTGCCGTAGTCCATGATCTTGCAGACAGGGGGCTTTGCCATGGGGGATATCTTGACCAAGTCAAGCTCCTTCTCCTCTGCGATCTTCAGGGCTTCCTCGGCAGACATTATGCCAAGCTGCTCGCCGTCGTCACCTATAACTCTAAGTTCCTTGTCGATGATCTCCTCATTGATTTCGTGGTTTACGCTTGCGATCTTAAAACACCTCCAAAATTGCAAAAACGGATGCCTTACAGCATCCGCACACACAAAAACACCGCCGCACACGCAGCGTTGTTATTGACCGAAGCTCGCCTTTTGCGGCCCGGTGAGGACGGGGATGCCGTACCTACTTCATTTTCAGCTCTATTAATATATCAGTCCCATGCTCCGATGTCAAGTGATTTTTCCTTGTTTTCCATGATATTTTTCTCATTTAGCGGGAAAAATACCATCGGAGTGATGATTTTGGAATTTTTTCTCGTTTACATCATCGGTGCAGGGCTTTACGGTCTGCTCGAAATCATATGGCGCGGCTGGACGCACTGGACTATGCTCCTGTGCGGCGGGGCGTGCTTCACGCTCATGTACATCATAAGCGGAAGCTCCCTTCCCATGCTTGTAAAGTCCATTTTGAGTGCGCTCGTCATAAGCACGGTGGAGTTCAGCGCAGGATGTTTGGTTAACATAACATTTGGCTGGCATGTCTGGGACTACTCCGACCGTGCCTATAACATTTTGGGGCAGGTATGTCCCCTGTTCAGTCTACTATGGTTCGCTCTGTCCGTGCCCGGGCTATACCTGTGCAGCGGACTGCGAAAGCTGCTGACTTAGGCCTCCTGCGCCTCGGCAAGCTTCACGATGCGGCTCGTGCCGAGTCTCGTTGCTCCGAGCGAGATGAAGTCCTCTGCGTCCTCGATCGAGGAGATACCGCCGGCTGCCTTGACCTGCACATTCTCGGGGCTGTACTTGCGCAGCAGCGCAACATCGCTGCGGGTGGCGCCGCCTTTGGAAAATCCGGTGGAGGTCTTTATGAAGTCCGCCCCGCCCTCGGCAACGATGGAGCACATACGGATCTTCTCCTCCTCGGTGAGCAGGCAGCACTCGATTATGACCTTGAGCACCTTGCCTACGCACGCCTGACGCACGGCTTTGATATCGGCGAGGACATCGTCCCAGCAACCGTCCTTTACCATGGAGAGGTTTATGACCATATCTATCTCGTCAGCGCCGTTTTTTACTGCGTCGGCAGTCTCGAAAGCCTTGGCGGCGGTGGTCATGTAGCCGTTGGGGAAGCCGATAACGGTGCAGATCCTAAGCTTATCGCCGACATAGCGCTTTGCTCCCGCAACATGGCAGGGCGGAATGCATACGCTGGCGCACTCATGCTTTATCGCCTGATCGCACAGGGTCTTTATCTCCTTCGAGGTGCAGTCGACCCTCAGCAGCGTGTGGTCACACATCTTCAAAATTGCTTTAATATCCATGGTATCGTCCTTTCAATTACATACTTTTACTGTGATTATATTCTATCCGTTCGTCATATTCAAGCTCCCGACCCTAATATAATTTAGCAAAATATCATTTTAATTAAGGTCAGGTTCAAACAATGGATGAAAATATAAGCAGAAACACTGCCCGCCTTTGCGGCGTTATCGCTGCCGCACCAGTCTTTTCTCACTCCGGCAGAGGCGAATGCTTCTACACCTTCCCGCTCGAGGTCGCAAGGCTCTCCGGCGCAACGGACAAAATAAACATCATCGTGCGTGATGAGCTGATGGAGAGCATCCAACTGTGTGAGGCGGAGAAAATCTGCGTCGTCGGCGAGCTGCGCTCGTTCAACAACAAAAGCGGCGAGGGTGCAAAGCTCGTCATCACCGTGTTTGCAAAGGAGCTGTATCTTTGCGACGATGACGACCTCAACGAGGTGCATCTTATCGGCACGCTGTGCAAAAAGCCGAACCTGCGCATGACTCCGATGGGCAGGGATATCTGCGACCTCATGCTCGCCGTGAACCGCCGCTACGGCAGGAGCGATTATCTGCCCTGCATCACATGGGGGCTCAAGGCCCGTGAGGCCGCCGAGTGGGGCACCGGCACAATGGTCACGCTTGAAGGCAGGATACAAAGCCGCAACTATATAAAGATAGTCGGCGGAGACCCAGTTGAAAAAACCGCATTTGAGGTCTCGGTGACGGATATAGCCGAGTTTACATAATTCTTAGTCTCTGCTTTTTCCGGCCAAGGACGGTGCGAGGCAGGGAGAAAGCGCCCTTTGGGGTGCGCAGCAGTTTTGAGCGAGATTATTTTCGTTCAGGCAAGTCACCAAATCTCCGGCAATACTTTGTGTATTACCGGGGATTTTTGCGCAGCATGGGCGGAAATAGGCCGCTCAAAACCGATTTATCACTATTTTGTGCCGTCCTTGGCCGGACAGGCTTATTTTCTGGGCGGGATTACTTCGATCCAATAACCATCCGGGTCGGTTACAAAGTAAACGCCCATGTTCGGATTATCCATGCAGATGCAGCCCATTTTCTCATGGAGGGCGTGTGCCTTTTCCATGTCATCGGCAACAAAAGCAAGGTGAAACTCCTGCTCGCCGAGATCGTACGGCTCGGTGCGATCGGTCATATATGTAAGCTCAAGCCGGAAATCGGTCACGCCGTCGCCTAAAAAAACAAGCTTGAAGCTTCCGTCGGAAGCGAGCTTTTCACGGACAGGCTTTAGCCCGAACGCCTCATCGTAAAACCTGAGGCTGCGCTCAAGATCAAGGACATTGAAATTAAAATGGTTAAAGGAAAACATTCCGCACCTCCGTAGATTTATACACATATTATAAATGTACAACGCATGATTGTCAAAAAGATATTGGAATTACGGGCGATTGCGTTTATAATGGGTGTATCAAATGTTTTGGAGCAAAAGATGGATAAGTCACTAAAGGATAAATACCTGCCGCAGGACGATGTTTTCCTGTTTAACACGGGTGATGCCCGAAAAGCTTGGCTGCTGCTGGGCTGCCGATATCTGCCGGAGATAAAGATGCATCGCTTCGTGGTGTGGGCGCCGAATGCCGAAACGGTGAGCCTTGTCGGCGACTTCAACGGTTGGGACACGAATGCAACGCCCATGGAAAAGTGCGGCACAATGTGGGTCTGCTTTGTCGGGGGGCTTAATAACGGTGATCTGTACAAATACTGCGTCACACAAAAGGGCGGCAAGAAGGTGTTCAAGTCCGACCCCTTCGCCCGCTGGTCGCAGACGGGACTTGACACGGCGTCGAGGGTGTGGACAGGCAGTTTCAAATGGTCTGACTGCAAATACATGGACAGGCGTGCAAGGCGTGATGCGTTCACGCAGCCGATGTCGATATACGAGCTGCACCTCGGCTCGTGGAAAACCGAACCCGACGGCAGCGTGAACTATGTGAAAGCGGCGCATGAGCTTGCAGGCTACTGCACCGACATGGGCTACACACACATTGAGCTGCTGCCATTGACGGAATACCCTTTCCCCGGCTCGTGGGGCTATCAGGTCACGGGCTACTACGCTCCCACCGCACGCTACGGCACACCCGACGAGTTTGCCGAATTTGTCGATATCCTGCACAATGCCGGCATCGGTGTTATCATGGACTGGGTACCGGCGCACTTTCCCCGGGATGAGCACGGGCTTGCGCTGTTTGACGGCACGAGGCTGTTTGAGTGCAAGGAAAAGCGTATGGCAGACCACCCCGAGTGGGGCACGCTCATTTTTGACTATGCCATGCCGGAGGTTCAGTCGTTTCTCATCTCCTCGGCATGCTGCTTTTTTGAAAACTACCATATTGACGGCATCCGTGTCGATGCCGTGAGCTCGATGCTGTACCTCAACTACGGCAGAAAGGACGGCGAGTACACGCCGAACGCCGAGGGCGGCAACATTAACCTTGCCGCAGTGGAGTTTCTGCGCAAGCTCAACACCGCCGTTTTGTCCGAGTATCCGGGGGCAATCACCGTTGCCGAGGAGTCGACGGCCTACCCCATGGTCACCATGCCGCCGAAAGTCGGCGGGCTTGGCTTCAGCTTCAAGTGGGACATGGGCTATATGCACGATACGCTCGATTACTTTGCGACCGACCCGCTGTTTCGCTCCGGCAAGCATGATAAGCTGACATTTTCCATGATGTACGCTTTTTCGGAGAATTTTATTCTCGCCTACTCGCATGACGAGGTCGTACACGGCAAAAAATCGATGCTGGATAAAATGTTCGGCTCGTACGAGCAGAAGTTTGCGACACTGCGCAGCCTTTACGGCTATCAGTTTGCGCACCCGGGCAAGAAGCTTTGCTTCATGGGCTCGGAGTTCGGGCAGTTCATCGAATGGAACTACGAGCAAAGCCTTGACTGGCTGCTGCTTGACTATCCCATGCACAAAAAGCTGCGGGAGTATTACAGGGCGCTGAACAAGCTCTACACCTCCTGCCCTGCCCTTTACGACTGTGACAAGTCGTGGGACGGCTTTAAGTGGCTGAATGTCAACGACAAGGACCGCAGCTCCATTGCATTCCTGCGCTCTGCAAGGCCGGAGAATGCCAGCTATCTTATCTGCACTTGCAACTTCATCCCCAACGAGAACCGTGGATTTGTGATCGGGCTTCCCGAAAACGGCGTTTTGCGCGAGGTGCTCTCAAGCGACGATGTGCGCTTCGGGGGATGCGGTTTACATAATGCAGAACCTATCAAGAGCCGCAGTGAGCCGTTTTGTGACCTGCCGTACAGTGCACAGATAGACCTGCCGCCGCTGAGCACAGTATACTTTGAGTATATTCCCGAAAGGATGAGTGATAAAAATGAAGAAGGAGTTTAAGGCATTATTAGATGAAAAGGGGCGCAAGAGCTTGCCCAATGTTCTGCTTGCAGCCGCAGAATGTGCGCCGTTATCGAAAACCGGCGGACTTGCCGATGTTGTCGGCACGCTGCCGAAGTCTCTAAAGAAGCTCGGGATCGACGCAAAGATAATAACTCCGTATCACCGCTGCATTAAGGATAAATACGCAGACAGGGTCGAGCATATGTTCGATTTTTATGTCAACCTCGGCTGGCGCACGCAGTATTGCGGCATAGAGCGGTTGGAGCTTGACGGCGTGTGCGTTTATCTGGTCGATAATGAGTTTTATTTCGGCGACAAAATTTACAAGGGCGGCTACGAAGAGGGCGAGCAGTATGCCTTCTTTACCCGTGCCGTTCTGGATGCGATACCGAACCTCGGCTTCATGCCTGATATCGTCCACTGCAACGACTGGCATACTGCCATGCTGCCCATGCTGGCAAAGACGCAGTACGGCGATGTGTACTCAAAGACCCGCTGGCTGCTGACGATACATAACATTGCATTTCAAGGTAAATTTGGCTTTGATTATGTTCAGGATCTTCTCGGCATCGAAGATAAATACTATACGCCCGAGTTCATGGAGCTCAACGGCTGCGCAAGCTTCTTAAAGGCCGGCTGCGTGTTTGCAGACAGAATTAACACCGTGAGCCCCACCTATGCCGAGGAGATTAAGACCGCCTACTTCGGCGAGGGGCTTGAGGGCATTCTGAGCGCCAGATCAAACGAGCTTTCTGGTATTATAAACGGCATCGATGTAAAGACATTTAACCCCTTTACCGACCCTGCCATTGCGGCGAATTACCACAAGGGCAGATTAAGCGGTAAGAGATTATGTAAACAAAAGCTTCAGGAGCTCACAGGTCTTGAGCAGCGTGAGGATGTGCCTGTATTTGCGATGGTCACACGCATGACCGAGCAAAAGGGCTTTGAGCTTGTAGAGTGCATGATAGATGAGCTGATGCAGTATAACGACATGCAGTTTATTGTACTCGGGACAGGCGATAAATGCTATGAGGATTTCATGCGCTCGGCCGAGAGCCGTTGGAAGGGCAGGCTTTGCGCCTATATTGGCTATAACGAGGAGTTATCGCACAAGGTATATGCCGGTGCGGATTTTCTGCTCATGCCATCCCGCTTCGAGCCCTGCGGTCTGTCGCAGATGATCGCCATGCGATACGGCACGCTGCCCATCGTGCGTGAAACCGGTGGACTTAAGGATTCGGTGCAGCCGTACAATAGATTTACCGGTGAGGGCACAGGCTTTTCCTTTGCAGACTTTAATGCGCATGAGATGAAGGACGCAATGCTGCTCGCCATGGATTGCTATCACAGACCCGACACGATGAATGCACTTATCCGCCATGCCATGGAGGCCGATTTCAGCTTCACGAAGTCTGCCTGCGAGTATGCGAGGCTCTATCTATGGATGCTGTAACACGCATTGCCAAAACCTGCGGTAGCTTCGATGAAGTATGGTCGCAGGACGGCAGGCTGAGCATCATCTATCACGATGAGCACAGCTACGCACTGAGCTTTAACGGGCGCAATTGGTCTGTACTCGACGATGCCGACGAAAAAACCAGTGCTTATCTCATTTGCTCGGCAGCGATAAATTACGCTGTCGAAAGGTGCAAAAACAGTGGGCTTTCGCTTGAATTTGTGCACGAATTTCTGCCAACGGAGCGCAAAGCGCTCATGCCGGCAGAGCTTCTGCGTGTGCTGTTAGATGACTGCGGCTTGGGCATTTTCGATGCCTGCGCTATTGTTGTGCGCTGCTTTGGAAACGACAGCGCTGCGCCGGAAATTCCTTGGCTGCACGGCGTCCAGCCGAGGACGGCGAACCTACAGGCGGTGCTCAGAGATGCGCTCAAAAGCTTCGGCTTTGCGGTGCACGATGCATATGATGAAGCATACCGCTCCCCTCCCGGCGCAGTCGAGAACGGCAGCGAAGTCAAGCTCAGTATCCGCAGCTTCGGCGGTGTTAAGAGTGCCAAGCTCTGCGTCTACGCCGACGGATACAGCGCAGAATACGATATGCAGCGTGACGGCGATTGCTTTTCTTGCAACTTTGTGCCGGAGAAACCGGCGGCGCTTTGGTATCGCTTCAGGCTCTGTACCGAAGGCGGTGAGCGCCGGCTTTGTGTTGGAAATGACGGACATTTTTCCGTTTTGAGCGATACTCCGGCGGACGGCTTTCGGCTCACGGTGTACAAGCGTGGGTTTACAACGCCCGAGTGGTTTGCCGGACGCATCATGTATCAGATATTCCCCGACCGCTTCGGCTTTGAGGATGCAAGTGCCGGTATCGAATATCACAGGGCGCTCGGGCAAACGCCGGAGCTGCACGGGAGCATCAGCGAGCCGGTTCGATGGCAGGCACGCAGCTTTGAAAAAGACTACGCCCCCGACGATTTTTACGGCGGTCGCCTGCGTGGGATAACAAAAAAGCTCCCTTATCTAAAGGAGCTCGGTGTCGAAGTTATTTACTTAAACCCAGTTTTCGAGGCTCGCAGCAACCACCGCTACGACACCTCCGATTACGGCAAGATCGATCCGATATTGGGTGATGAGCAGGATTATGTTAACCTATGTGCGGAGGCCGCTCGACTCGGCATCGGCATTATAAACGACGGCGTTTTCTCGCACACGGGTGCAGACAGCATCTATTTTAACCGCTACGGCAGCTACCCGACACTCGGCGCTTATCAGAGCACACAGTCGCAATTCTACCCATGGTACGATTTTCGGCATTTCCCCGATGATTACCGATGCTGGTGGAACTTTAGAGACCTGCCCGAGGTCAACGAGCAAAATGAATCATGGCAGGACTATATAATACGCAGCGAGGACAGCATAGTGCGCCGCTGGCTGAGGCTCGGTGCTTCCGGCTGGAGGATAGATGTTGCAGACGAGCTGCCGGACGAGGTTCTGAGCCTTATCCGCGATGCTGCCAAGGCCGAAAAGTCTGACAGCGTCATCATCGGTGAGGTCTGGGAGGATGCCGTTACGAAAAACAGTTACGGCAAGATGCGAAACTACGCTCTCGGCTACTCGCTCGATTCTGTGATGAACTACCCGTTCCGCTCGGCGGTAATAGATTTTGCACTTGGTAAGAAAACCGCATTCGAGCTGCGTGACTTCCTGCTCGGGCAGTATCACAACTACCCACAGCCGATGTACCGCTGCCTTATGAATTTGCTCGGCTCGCATGATGTGGAGCGGCTGCATACTGCGCTTGCGTTTGATTACGATGTCAAAACGCTTGACCGCTCGCAGCAGGCAGCGCTTACGCTGACCGACGAGCAGAAATTGCGTGCAACGAGGCTTCAGCGGCTGTGCGCCGCAATACAATATTGCGTCCCGGGTGTCCCCTGCCTGTACTACGGCGATGAGGAGTGTCTCGACGGCGGGCGTGATCCGTTCAATCGCAAACCGTTTGAGCCGTCGAAAACAGGTTTACATAATTTCTATGTGCAGCTCGGTAGGATACGCAGTTTATCACCTGCCCTGACAGACGGCGAAATGCGAATTATCACTCCATCTGCTGATATAATTATCATTCTTCGGCAGACAGCAGACGAGGAAATTGCCTGTGTTATCAACCGTTCAAGTGATTACTATAACATTCCGTTCAACGGCACACCGCTTTTGGGCGGCTGCGATGCAAAGCTTGTTCCGCCCATGTCGGTAGAAATTTGCAAGTTAACATAACAAAAGGCACGGTCTTTCGACCGTGCCTTTTGTATAAGGGGTTTGAAAAAGAGAGAGAGAATAAAAACATCTGATGATGAAGTTAAGCGTTGTTTCGGATCATTTGATCTCGAGCCGTCTTGCTGCGGGGACTTCGGGCTCTTTCTTCGGCATTGTCAGGGTCAGCACGCCATCGTTGTAGGCGGCGGTGATAGCCTCGGTGTCGATGCCCTTGACATTGAAGCTGCGGGTGTAGGAACCATAGTAACGCTCACGGCGAATGTAGCTGTCGGCGTTTTCTTCCTTTTCCTCACTCTTGTGCTCGGCAGTGATGGTCAGGCAATCCTTGTCGATATCAACGCTGATGTCTTCCTTCTTAAATCCGGGAAGATCGGCTTCAAGGACATACTTGCCGTCCTTTTCGGTGATGTCGGTGCGGAAAGCAGAGACATTGTTATTATCCCAAAAGCTGCGGCTCATTTCTTCAAAATCACGGAACGGGTTATAAGCGGATACACGACGGTAACCAAAAGGCATAAGTTCAAACATAATCAGTACCTCCTAAATTATTGGCGAAAGCTATAAACTCGATTGGTTGTTTATAACTTTTGTTTCTTGTTGTATATAAAGTACCATATAGATATGAACAAATATAGTGTTTTCTGTGAACAAAATGTAAACCTTAGCACTCTTGCTGTCAGAGTGCTAAGGTTTTGTCCGTTCACTATACAACAAGCTCACCATTCTAATTATGGCGGTTATGTTGATTTATTATTCGCCTTTCTTATTAAGCGCCTTATGCTTTATAAGAACATATGCAACCAGTGCCAGCGCAACGACTGCAATGCCGACTGAGGTATAAACGATCGCACTGTTGTAGGTGTTGCTTACCGTTATAGCCTCCTGTGGGCGCTGAGGCAGCTGTAAGGTCGGGGTTGGCGTTGGCTCAGCGTTGTTTGGAGTGGGTGTCGGCTTAACGGAGACAGGATTTGATATCATGGGATGGTCGGGTATCTCCGGCGGCATTACAGCCGCAGGGTTACCGTCGGCATCGACGAGATCGGTCATCAGCACCCAGCCGGAGAAGATCTCGGACTCGTTGTCCTTTTCATGCTCAAGCTCAATGTTGACATGACCCCAAGGGACACTCTCCATATAGGTTACCCGGTACTCTACCGTAAGCTCGGTTTTGTTCTTTACAAGCACATATTTGCCGTCGACATTGCACTCGGGAGTTTCCCAAACGACAACATAACCGGCTTCATTATGTGCATAATAGCTTGCCCCGTCAGCTTCCTGATTACTCGGATCATCCCAAGGATCAGGTACAGGTTTTATCGTGAGATCGGCAAATGCCGGCACAGACATGAGCACCGTCACCGTCAAAGCAATGGCGAGGCTTAGTATTTTCTTTTTCATAAACTTCCTCCTGCGCTAAAACGCATGATTGGATGCATTATAGCACAGAAAAATGCAAAATAAAAGACTATTTTTTTAACAGTTACAGTGCAATCGGTTTTGCGTCCGGCTCTATCGGGCAAACATAGCCGCCTTTGGAGCGTTTTGCAAACTCCGCTTTGGCCTTGTTAAGCAGCTCCTCATCCTCAAAAAGGTCTATCGCCGTGGCGGCAAGCACCTTGCCTGCGCACAGCATACCCTTGTATGCGATGCTGGTTTTGCCGCAGGCGACGGTCTGCCAAGTGTGGGCGGGCATACCGGCAGGCCATGTGACGACATTTATCTGTGAGGTCGGGGTCTGCCAGCTCACATCACCGACATCAGTACTGCCGGGGATAAAGCCCAAGCAGGAGTATAGCGGCATAAGGAAGTCGTTTATGGGCTTTGTCATGTTCTCGGTGAGCGCCTGCACCTGCTCGGCAATGTTATCGTCAAAGGTTGCGCCGATTCCGGGGGCTTCTGTCTCGGCAGGATAGGTTGCCTTGAGCTTTTGGGCAAAGTCCAGTTCCTCAGGGGTGTACTGCGGAACGCCGATCTCGGTAAAGTTATCGTACAGCAGCTTCTCTATCGTATAGTTTGGCAGGAGCTCCGCCGTGCCATCGATGAAAACTCGCTCGAAGCTTGTCTCGGTCATGAGTGCTGCGCCCTCGGCGATCTTGTCTACACGCTTTTGAAGCTCAATGGACTGTCGCACCTTGTTGGCTCGCACCATGTACAGCACATCGGCCTCGGACTGCACCACATTCGGCGACACGCCGCCGGCGTTTGTTATTGCATAGTGGATGCGGCAGTCACTCGTCATGTGCTCACGCAAAAACTGCACGCCGACATTCATAAGCTCCACTGCGTCAAGCGCACTGCGGCCAAGCTCGGGGCAGCCTGCGGCGTGAGCCGGAATGCCCTTGAATTTATACAACACCTGTATGCTGGAGTTGTTTGTGCCGGTGTGTATCTCGTTCTCGGACGCAGGATGCCACGAAAGCGCAGCATCGAGCTTCGTCCACAGCCCGTCACGAGCCATGTACGCCTTACCGCTTCCGCCCTCCTCGCCCGGGCAGCCGAAGAACACGACCGTACCGCCGTGGCCGCTTTTTTGCAGATACTCCTTAACGGCGAATGCAGCCGCAAGCGAGCCGACACCTAAAAGATTATGACCGCAGCCGTGGCCGCTGCCGTCGTGCACAAGAGGTTTCTTTTCGGTCACGCCCGACTCCTGCGAAAGGCCGGACAGAGCATCAAATTCACCCAAAATGCCGATGACGGGCTTGCCGCAGCCGAAAGAGCCGCAGAAGGCGGTGTCGATGCCGCAGAGCTTTTCGGTAACGGTAAAGCCGTGCTCACGCAGCACCTTGCAGTAAAGCTCGGTCGCCTTGTATTCCTTGAGGGAAAGCTCGGGGTTGTTCCAAATTTCGTTAGTTATGCTTTTGTAGAGCTCTGCCATAGAGTCAACAGACTCTATGGCTGCTTTTTTTATGGTATTCATTTTAATTACAACACCTTTGAAAGAAAATCACGCAGGCGGTCACTCTGAGGATGCTCGAAGATCTCTGTGGGTGAGCCCTGCTCAACAAGCTTGCCGTCGGCCATGAACAGCACACGGTTGCCGACCTCACGGGCAAAGCCCATCTCATGGGTGACGACGACCATGGTCATGCCCTCGTGCGCAAGCTCCTTCATGACATCCAACACCTCGCCGACCATCTCGGGGTCGAGAGCGGAGGTGGGCTCGTCAAACAGCATGACATCGGGCTCCATGCACAGTGCACGGACGATGGCGACACGCTGCTTCTGGCCGCCGGACAGCTGGATGGGGTAAGCGTCGGCACGGTCGGCAAGGCCGACACGCTCAAGAAGCTGCATTGCCTTGGCTTTCGCCTCCTCCTTGGGCACATGCTTGACCTCAACGGGAGCAAGGATCATGTTCTCGATGATGGTCTTGTGCGGGAAAAGGTTAAAGTGCTGGAACACCATGCCCATCTTCTGGCGGTGCTTGTTTATATCTATCTTCTTATCGGTTATATCCGTGCCCTCGAAAAGAATAGTGCCGCTCGTGGGTTCCTCAAGAAGGTTAAGCGAGCGCAGAAGCGTTGATTTACCCGAGCCGGAGGGTCCTATCACAACAACGACATCTCCCCGTGCGATATCGACCGACACGCCGTCAAGAGCTTTGATAACGCCTTTTTTGTAGTACTTCTTCAGGTCCTTGACCTGGATTATATTATCGTTTGTCACCAACGCTCATCTTCCTTTCAAAGTGTTCTATTATCTTGGAGGTCGGGAATGTCAGGCAGAAGTATACTGCCGCCGCAACCACCAGCGGCTCTGCAATACGGTAGGTTGCGCCCTTTATCGATGCAACGGCGTACATGATCTCGCCAAGGCCTATCGTGTAGCAGATAGAGGATTCCTTAATTATCGTAACAAACTCGTTTGCGATAGCAGGCAAAATGTTCTTTATAGCCTGAGGCAGGACGATAAAGCGCATGTTCTGCGTCTGCGTAAGGCCGAGCGAACGGGCAGCCTCGGTCTGACCGCCGTCAACGCTCTGTATGCCGGAGCGGATGATCTCGCTCAGGTATGCAGCGGAGTTGAGGCTCAGTGCAACAACGCCCGGGACAAAGCGCTCAAAACGGATAGTGCCGAATATCTTTATCGACGGCAGATTGACCCCATCAAAGGCTATGAAGTAGATTATAAACAACTGAACGAGCATAGGTGTTGCACGGAACACTTCGATGTAAACACTTGCAATGAACGACAGCGGATTAAACCTTCCGAGTGCCGAAAGCAGACCTTCTTCACGAAGATGCCCGTTTTTATCAAGTGCCAAGAAGCCGAACGGATGCCATTTGCTCAGTCGCATGACAGCCAGCACAAGTGCGAGGATAAAACCGAATATAACGGTCAGTAATGACAGTGACACGGTGCAGACAAGTCCGTCTATAAACAACTGTTTATAGTTCCATGTCATTTCAAAGCCTTCCTGAGTAAAAAGCATGCGCCTTTTCTCCTTTCAATCTGTCTGTACAGAGGACAGTTAATAATGGGAAATTCTCCCCGGAGTTTTCTCCGGGGAGAAGATGTGTTTCTGTTTTATTATGCTGCGGTGTCGGCTGCGGGGACCTTGCCGGCGTCGTCAAGCAGGCCTTCATACTTGTCGCCGATAGCGAGGACGCCTGCTTCGTCAACGAACTTCTGGAGGCTGCCATCGTTGATAGCCTCGTCGATGATAAGGTTGAGAGCTGCGAGGAGAACCTCATTATCCTTGTTTACGCCGATTGCGGAGCCTTCCTGCTCGTAGGGAACATCGCACACGATGACGATCTCGGGGTACTGTGCCTGATAGGACTTTGCAACGATGGTCTCCATGAATGCACCGTCGAGCTTGCCGGAGATGACTTCTGCGATAACATCGGGAACCTTGCTCAGGTCGATGTTGTCAGCGTCGGGGGTGTTCTGCTTTGCGAGCTTGCTCTGGATGGAGCCGGTCTGTGCGCCGATCTTGTACTGAGAGTTGTTTGCGTCGTCAAGGGACTTGATCTTATCTGCGTTGGCCTTGGAGGTGATAAAGCACTGACCGCCTTCGTAGTAGATCTTGGAGAAGTTCATGAGGTTTGCACGGTCGGGGTCGGGAGAGTAGCCTGCCATGCCCAGGTCGCACTTCTTTGCGCCGAGCTCTGCGAGAGTGCCGTCAAAGTCCATGGGGACTATCTCAAGCTCGAGGCCGAGCTTGTCGGCGATGTACTTTGCAAATGCGATATCAAAACCAACGAGGGTCGCATTGCCGTTTTTATCGACAGAGTAGAACTCGTACGGAGCGAAGTCGGGGCTGGTGGCAATGGTGAGCTTGCCTTCATTAACTGTTTTGAGTTCAGCCTTGAGCTGGTCAAGAGTCATGGATGAATAATCTTTTGCTTCTTCGGTGGGCTTGGGGTCGTTGTTTCCGCCGCAGGCGCACAGTGCAAGCACCATGACCAGAGCGAGCATAAGAGCTACAAACTTTTTCATTTTATTTACCTCTCAATATTATTTTCAAAAATCGTTTTGGCATTGCCGTTTCTGTTAACGGTGCTTATATTAGCATCTTTATTCATGCTTGTCAACACTTTTTTGAAAAAATATTCATGATTTTTTCGTTTTTCCTAAATAACCGTGAATATTATTCATTTCAATGCGAATATTCACTGAAATTCCGCATATTTGAATAAAAATCGGGCCTGTTTTTTGTTAAACAAGCCCGATGTTTTGTGGTTATTTCACAGTTTTATGCCCTGCGTTTTAGTAATGATGCAATAGAAAACAGCAAAAATGCAGCAATGTTGACTATTACGACACTTGCGCCGGAAGGAAGCTCGAAGGCATACGATGCCGCCATGCCGAGCACAAAGCAAACGACGGAAATGACCGCTGAGGACACCACCACCGCCTTGAAGCTGCGGCACAGGCGCATGCTCGTGAGTGCGGGGAAAATGATGAGGCTCGATATCAAAAGCGCACCCATCATGCGCATACCGAGAACCACCGTGACGGCAGTCAGTACGGCGATCACCGTGTTATAAAGCTTGGCATTCGTGCCGGTGGCCTTGGCAAAGGTCTCGTCAAAGGTGACGGCGAAGATGCGTGGGTATAGGAGCACAAACATCAAAAGCACGATGGCAGACAGCACGATGCTCAAGACGGCATCGGCATGGCTTAACGACAGAATGCTGCCGAACATATAGTTTGACACATCGGTGTTCATGCCCGTTGTCATGGATATGACCACAACGCCGATTGCAAGGGCGCTTGAGGAGATAAGCGCAATGGCGGCGTCGCCCTTTATGCGGCTCGACTGGCTGATGCGCAGAAGCAGGAACGCTGCCGCAACGACCACGGGCACGGCAATTGCCAGCGGTGCGACATTCACGGCGGCGGCAATTGCCAGCGCCCCGAAGCCGACATGGCTTAATCCGTCGCCTATCATGGAGTAGCGCTTTAATACGAGCGACACGCCCAAAAGTGCGGCGCACAGCGACACGAGAACGCCGACGATGATGGCACGGCTCATAAAGTGGTATGAAAACATTTCGGTTATAAGCTCTGTCATGCTCTGCCGCCTCCTACAAATCTGCGTGCAAGATCGCTCTCACGGTACTGCGCAGTCGTGCCGAAGAAAAGCTGGCGGTTGCCCAGATGCAGAATGTGCGTTGCGTAGCGCACCGCCTCGTGGATATCGTGCGATATCATGATGACGCTCGTGCCGTCGCAGAGGTTAATAAGCTTAATAAGGTTGTACATCTCATTTGTCGCCACGGGGTCAAGACCGGTGACGGGCTCGTCGAGCAAAAGCAGCTTCTTTGTTGCGCACATTGCCCGAGCAAGCAGCACACGCTGCTGCTGACCGCCGGAAAGCTCCATGTAGCAGCGGTTTTTGATATCCTCAATGCCGAGCCGCTCCATATTCTCCTGTGCAGCCTTTTTGTCCTCGGCGTTATAAAACATTCTGCCGCCCATGGAATTCAGTCTGCCGGAGAGCACGACCTCGTACACGGATGCGGGGAAATCACGCTGGAGCTGGGTCTGCTGCGGCAGATAGCCAATCTCGGTCTGCTTGAGTCCGTCGCCGAGGGTTATGCTGCCGCTTGCAGGCTTTTTGAGGCCTAAAAGTCCCTTCATGAGAGTCGACTTGCCGGAGCCGTTTTCGCCGACGATGCACAGGTACGAGCCTGCGTCTATCGAAAAGTTTATCCCGCTCAGGACAGTGTGACCGTCGTAGGCAAAGGATAAATCCTTGCATGTTATCTGCGCCATCAACCGAGCGCCTCCTTCAGTGAATTTAAATTTATGCGCATGAGGTCAAGATAGCTTACCCCCTGCTCGAACTGCTCGGCGGACACGCTGTGCGCCGAGTAAAACGGCAACTTCTTGCAGCCGGTGTCCTCGCAAATTACATCCGCCATCTTCTGATTGGAAAATTCCATGTACAAAACCGCCGGTATCTTGTCCTCGCGCACACGGTCGATGAGATACGCCACCGTCTTGGCAGACGGTTCTGTCTCCGATGAGCAGCCCGGGAACGCCGCATAACAGTCCAGCCCGTATTCCAGTGCAAAATAGCGCATCGGGAAACGGTCGGCAAACACTAATGTATGCTTGCCGGAGTTTTTGATCACCTGCCGGAACTTGCGGTCAAGCGCCATAAGCTGCGCCTTGTAGGCGGTGAAGTTTGTTTTATACGCCTCGGCGTTATCGGTGTCGAGCTTACAAAGTGCATTGCAGATTTCCTCGGAAATTTTAATGGCGTTTAACGGCGATGTCCACACATGCTCGTCAAGCTCCGGTTCACCGTCCTCGGCATTGTATATGCCGTCGGCCGATTCCTCGACGGTGTCGACGCAGCCCATCATATATATAGTATTGAGCTCGGGCGTGATGAGCGTCTTAGCCCACTGCTCCGACTCGCCGCCGTTGCAGATAAACAGGTCGCTTTCCTGTATGCGTATCATGTCCTTGGGCGTAGGCTCGTACGAGTGCACCTCCGAGCCCGGCTTAATGAGCAGCGTCAGCTCCGCCCTGTCGCCGGCTATCTCCCGGGCAAAATCGTATGCCGGAAAGCTCGTGCAAACGATCTGAAGCTTCGTTTCGTCATGCGGCTTCTCCGGCTGTGCAGTGCAGCCGCAAAGCATAAGGCACAGGCATAGCAAAATTGCGATAAGTCTTTTCATTTTGACCTCCTCGCACAATTGGCACAATGCCCATAGAGCATGCTCTTTTCGTCGTCGATGACAAAGCCCGTGGTCTTTGCGAGCGCATCACAGGCGGCGTTATCAAGGTGTATAAGCAGGCCGCAGTCAACGCATTTTATGTGCAGGTGCTCCGAGCAGCAGCACTTACCCGCAAGCTGATACACGCTGCTCGCCGTGCCTTCACGGGTAAAGCGGCGCACCTGTCCGTCATCGCAGAGCTTTTTTATCAGCCTGTATGCGGTGCTCTTGGCAGGCGCAATTTCGCCCATCGCCGAGAGTATCTCGTCTATCGTGAACTGCCGCTCGGCGTTTTGCTCCAAAAACGACAAAAGCGCAGCCTTTTGCTGTGTTTGATAACTCGTTCTCATAGCTCCTCCAATTCGAGAAACTTTCTCATTTTCGTTTGCTAAGAATACCCCATTATCGCCGATTTGTCAAGAAAATAAAAAACGGACAGTTGGGCGAATTCAGATAAGGAGAAAACGGTTTTGACCGG
>HF986877.1:22699-28307 GCA_000431075.1 Firmicutes bacterium CAG:555 | reverse complement strand
ATATGGACTAGGGATTTGACGAAGCATGGGCGAAAAGCAGCCTGCCAAAACCGTGTATACCCTTATCAATCGAGGGTAAGAAAATCGCTTGAAAAATCAATCAGATCGGAGTGTATTACCGATGAAACGCACTAAAATTATTCAGATCTTTAACGAGCCGGAGGCCTTCGGCGGTAAGGAGATAACCGTCTGCGGCTGGGCACGCACCATCCGTGATATGAAAAACTTCGGCTTTATCGAGCTCAACGACGGCAGCGCATTCAAGAGCCTGCAGATAGTCCTTGAGCGTGAGAAGCTTCCCAACTACGATGAGCTTGCCCGTCAGAATGTCGGCGCAGCGTTCATCTGCAAGGGTGAATTAGTCCTCACCCCCGAGGCAAAGCAGCCGTTTGAGCTCAAGGCCACCGAGGTCACCGTTGAAGGCACTTCCACCCCCGACTACCCCCTGCAGAAAAAGCGCCACAGTGTGGAGTTTCTGCGCACCATTCAGCACCTGCGTCCCCGCACCAACCTGTTTTCGGCAGTGTTCAGAGTGCGCAGCGTAGCGGCACAGGCGGTGCATGAGTTCTTCCAGGAGCGTGGCTTTGTCTATGTCCACACGCCCATCATCACGGGCTCTGACTGCGAGGGTGCAGGCGAGATGTTCAGAGTCACGACCCTTGATCTTGATAACCTTCCCCGCACCGAGGACGGCAAGGTCGATTTCTCCAAGGACTTCTTCGGCAAGAGCACGAACCTGACCGTTTCCGGCCAGCTCAACTGCGAAAACTTCGCCATGGCCTTCGGCGATGTGTACACCTTCGGCCCGACCTTCCGCGCCGAGGTATCGTACACCCAGCGCCATGCCGCCGAGTTCTGGATGATAGAGCCCGAGATGGCGTTTGCAGACCTCAACGACTACATGGACACCGCCGAGGCGATGGTAAAATACATCATCAACCGCACGATAGAGCGCTGCCCGCAGGAGATGCAGTTCTTTAACTCCTTTGTGGACAAGGGTCTGCTCGACAGGCTGCACAATGTCGTGTCAAACGACTTTGCCCGTGTCAGCTACACCGAGGCGATCGATATCCTCAAAAACTGCGGCGAAAAGTTTGATTACCCCGTCGAGTGGGGCATCGACCTTCAGACCGAGCATGAGCGCTACCTGACCGAAAAGGTCTACAAAAAGCCCATTTTCGTCACCGATTACCCCAAGGAGATAAAGGCATTTTATATGCGCCTGAACGACGACGGCAAGACCGTCGCCGCAGCCGACTGCCTTGTTCCGGGCATAGGCGAGATCATCGGCGGCTCGCAGCGTGAGGAAAGGCTCGATGTGCTGACCGCTCGCATGGCTGAGCTCGGCCTTAACCCCGAGGACTACTGGTGGTACCTCGATCTGCGCCGCTACGGCTCGTGCCGTCACGCCGGCTTCGGTCTCGGCTTCGAGCGCATGGTCATGTACCTCACGGGCGTATCGAACATCCGTGATGTCGAGCTTCACCCCCGCACCACCGGCAACGCCGACTTCTAAGACGACAAAAACCCCGCTCGTGTGTGCACCGAACCGTAAAAAACGGACAATAGACAAAACACCACCTATGTAGGAAAATAGAAGTACTACATTAGCCAAATGTGCAGCTTCTTCGGCGTATTCCGAAGTGGGTACTACGACTATGTAAAGCGAATGGATATTCCGGCAAAGGATTTGCCGCTTGCCGAGCTTATTCGTGAATGTCAGGCCGAGTGTGGCAGCACCTACGGCTATCGCAGAGTACATATTTGGCTGGAGCGAAACGGTGTGCTCCAAAATCCGAAAACAGTTCTGTCAGTTATGAATAAGTACAATTTGTTGTCTGTAGTACGCAGAAAACAGCACAAAAAGTGCGGAGATTCCCTGCATCGGTATCCAAATCTGCTGAACAGAAACTTTGCTGCCGAGTGTCCGAATCAGAAGTGGGCTGCGGATATCTCATATATTGAGACCGGACAAGGGTTTGTGTATCTGTCAATCATTTGGAATTGCGGTGCCAGTATGTTGCATAATTCTTATTTTCCTGCCTATGGGGCTTTTTTGTGCTGTCCGTATATTCTGGGGCGGTGCAAGAGCGGGATTTTTATGCCGCTGCGACCGTAGGGCTCCCTTCAAACCAGCCCCAGATGTGCCAGAACTGTACGCCGCCGGCCGACATAGCGCAAGCAATAAAGCCCAGCACAAAGCAGGCTGCAGAAAGTGCAAGCGACACTAATGTCACCGAGCGCAGGCGGCGCTTCGTCTTTGCGGGAAACTGCGGGTCGATACCCAGCGGCGGCAGCATGGCGTCACCCATTGCCGAGGCAAGCGCATTGTGCCTGAACCTGCCGAACGAGCGCACGAGCTGGCGCACGAACGCCCAATAATACACGCAGCCGACTGCGATGAGCACGCTCGGCGGCGCAAACGACAGCCCCAAGATTGCCCCGCACCAGTACGGCAGCTGCGGTATCACACCGGCGACATTTATGCCGCCGATAAGGCACACGGCAAGCGCCGCCGAGGAAACGGAGGCAGCGGCCATCACAACGCCCCATGCAGTAAGCAGGATGAAAAACAATATCGCAGCTATCGCCGCAAGGCCGAGCCCGACAACGACAAGTGGCTTGCCTGCGGTCTTTTTTGCGGCTGCGCCCGTTTCGCCGAACCGGGCGGCAAGCGCCGTCGGATCGCCGAGCCTTGCGGCGATCTCCTCCTCGGAGTAGCCGTCGGCCTTGAGCTTGCGCAGGATGGGATAGACCGTGCCGTTGGCAATGTCGATGCGCTTTTACAGCCGGTCGGATATCTCGTAGTCGTAGCAGTCACGCTCGTGCAGCAGTGCCAGCACGCACAGCTCGAGCACGCCCTTTGCTACTAGCAAAGGCAACCACTAGCTATTTTAGTGGAAAAGGAGAGCTTATAGCGAGGAAAGAAGTAGACAAAATAAAAACTCCCTATTAGATTAGAAGTGGTTTGCCGACCACACGACTAAAAAATAGGGAGGTCTTATCGTGAAAGATAACGAGATGGAATACAAGAATAACATAAAGAATCAATTACAGTAAGACCAGATAGCGGATCAGATAAGTCTAAAAGAGTTTGTAGACCCGTTTACGGGTAGCGTGAACAAAAAAGCATAAAAACAGCCCCTTAAGGGGCTGCTCGAAAAGTCAATGCGGTCGGCAAACTTTTCAGAGCCCCTTTGGGGCTGACAGCATCACGCCCTTATAGGGCTCATTCAAATCTCCGGCTAAGCCGGAGATTTTGATTATTTAGTTGCTTTGATGCTGACGGCGGCGCTCTGTGCGGAGTTTGCGTAAGAGTTGGATGCGCAGACCGCTTTCACCTTGTAGTAGTATTTGGTGTTTTTCTTTGCGCTGAGGTTGGTGTAGCTAAGATTTGCGGTCGCATCCCAGTAGCTGAAAGTCTTGCCGTCGGTCGAGCGGTAGATGTAGTATTTATCTGCGCCGGTGACCGCTTTCCATGTGATCTTCGGCTTGCCGTTTGCGGTGGTGATGCTCACCGAGGGCTTTGCAAGCGAGGTCAGCAGGCTCTTGGTATTGCTGTATGCGGAAGCGACATTCTTGCCTTTTACGACCGCAACTGCTTTGACACGGTAATAATACTTTGTGCCGGATGCTGCGCCGCTGTTGGTGTAGCTGGTCTTAGTTGTGCTGTCAAAGTACTTGAAGTTCACACCGTCGGTTGAACGGTATATCCAATACTTCGTTGCGCCACTAACTGCTTTCCACTTGAGCTGTGGCTTGCCGTTTACACGGTAGATGCTCAGGTTCACGGCAGCGGGGCGGCATCTGATGCTCTTAACCACGCTGTAGTCGGAGGTCACATTCTTGCCGTTTAGTACCGCAACGGCCTTTACCTTATAGTAGTAGGTCGTGCCGATATCGGTTGACTTATTGGTGTAGCTTGTCTTGGTCGTGCTGTCGTAATAGTTAAAATTTACGCCGTCCTTGGAGCGATACACCCAATACTTTGCCGCACCGTCGACTGCGTTCCAGTAGATTTTCGGGTGGCCGGATGCCGTGGTTATCTTAAGTTCGGGGGAAGCGGGCTTGAAGCTTGCATCGACTGCGCCGCAGCGGGTGCACTTGCCATTCTTGAAGTTGTGGCCGAGGGGCTGCACGAGGCTGTCCTTATAGCTGCTGCCGCAGACGGAGCATTTATGCTCGGTGTAGCCGCCGGTGAGGCAGGCAGGCTCAACTACCTTGTCGACATAGGTATGCTCGCCGAGCTCGTCATCCTTGTAATCCTTCTTTTCCGCTCCGCACTTTTTGCACCTGAGAAGGTCATAGCCGTGTTCGACACAGGTCGCATCGACCGTCTTTACGACGACATAATCATGCCCTCCGGGAATGATCTCGGTGTATTCATAGCCGCAGGAGCATAGATACTTGACATAGCCGGTCGAGGTGCAGGTCGCTTCCTTTACATCAACGGGGATGTAGTGTCCGTCAAGCGTGGTGCAGTTATAGTGCACACGCACGGTGGATGTGACGGGGAAGGTATAGCCCATCGCAGTCCATGCTTCCTTTGTGCCGCCGTAGGCAATGTCTGCAATCTTTTTACAGTAATCGAAGGCGTTGTCGATTATTTTAGTCACGCCTTTGGGGATGGTGACACGCTCAAGTGCCTCGCAGTATACGAATGTTCTTTCCTCTATCTGCGTCATGCCCTTCGAGAGCACTGCGGTCTTGAGCTTAGTGCAGTATCTGAACGCATTTGAGCCAAGCTCCGTTACGCTGTCGGGAAGCGTGATACTCACAAGCTTTTTGCAGCCTTTAAACGCATAACCGCCGATGCTCTTTACCCCGTTTGCGATTGATATCTCGGTCAGGGCGGTGCAGTCGTAAAATGCGCTAGAGCCGACACTCGTAACGCTGCTCGGGACAGTTACCTTTGTAAGGTTAGAGCAGTCCTTGAAAGCATTATCGCCGATGCTTGCAACGCCGCTTTCGATGACAACGCTCTTTATCTGATAGATATACATGCCCCAGGGCTGGCTTCTTCCGTGAAAGGCATCAAAATCGTAATCGTACATTTTGCCAGTACCCGAAATTGTGAGCGTGCCGTCCTTGAGCACCCATGTGAGGTCATCGCCGCAGGTGCCGCTGTGCGCCTCATCCGCCGATGCGCCCATGGGCAGCAGGCTGAATATCAGGCAAAATGCAAGAAATATACTTAAAATTTTCTTTTTCATTTCTTCCTCCTATCGTTTGTCGTAGGTATATCAACTGCTTTTTTGTATCATACCAAGCCCGTTTGTTCTTTTCAATGGCCTAAATGTAAATAATGCGGTGAAATGCAGGTCGGATTTTTAGCTGTTATCACAGTGAATTGTCAAACTAAGTGCAACACAAAGTACACATTCTCTTTTTCCGTTGCACTTGACGGTATATTCACCGGGACGGAAAACGCCCCGTGCAAATTGAACGGGGCGTTGGGGGCATGTATTCATCTGTCCAGCGAAATGTCGCCGCCGGTCTCGATGGTCTTGCCGTCGAGCAGCAGCATCTTTTCCGCAAAAAGTCTCGAAAATCCGCTTATCACCGCCGCCGCCGTGATGAGATACTCGGAATTCTCGGTAGAGATGTA
>HF986877.1:12391-22692 GCA_000431075.1 Firmicutes bacterium CAG:555 | reverse complement strand
TCGGCATTCTCGGTAGAGATGTCGGTCGTCTCCTCGCGGTCGAGAATGTCCGCCGCCGCAAGGCGCACCTGATTTGTGAAATACGCCGCCGCACGGCTGTGCTGCCTGGCGTAGGAGTTGTATATATCCCGCAGCTCGTCCTCGGACAGCCCCATGGGTATCATCGTCTGCAAGGTGGGAATACTAAGACAGTGCTTGAGCGAGCAGATCATGATAAGGTACGCAATGTGCGTACGGTAGTAGCGCTTTTTTATCGGCTCGGGCATTATCCTCTTGCGGACATAATTATTCACCGTCGCCGCCGAAATAAACTGCTCCTCCTTGAGCTCCGGCGGCAGGTAGTCCAGATAGCCCTTGAGCAGCGTCACTATCTGCTCCATGTAAAGCCCGATGTCCGGTATGTCCTCCCACATCGGCAGCCGGTAGTTATTCAGATACTTCTCCCATCTGCGCAGCTTGGCAGCAACGAGAGCCTTGTCCAATGTCATCAAAACCACTCCTATTTCTTTCGCCTGCTATTTTAGCACACAAATAATCCGGCAGTCAATGACAAGTTTAACTTTTTAGACTTGACATAATCTTAATACCGTGATAATCTAATCTGGCAGATTAGATTGCATAAGGAGTTACTATGAGTTACCGCATTTTTACCGATACATCCGCAAACCTGTCCACAGATACGACCGAGGCGCTCGGCATCACCGTCGTCCCGCTGTCGTATATCCTCAACGGCGAGGAGCTTATGTGCACCGACACCCGTAAATTTGACGGTGCCGGCTACTACGGTGCGATAAGAAAGCACGCAAGCGTCAACACCTCGCAGGTCAACCCCTACAGATTTGAGGAGTACATGGAGCCCGCCCTGCAGGCCGGTGACGACATTTTGTATGTCGGTATGTCCTCGGGCATCAGCGGCTCGTTCGCTTCGGCGAAAATGGCCATCGAACAGCTCAAGGCAAAGTATCCCGAGAGGGATCTGCGTGCCGTCGACACGCTCAGCGCCTCGCTCGCCGAGGGTATTGTCGTGCTCAAGGCGGTCGAGTATGTCAATGCGGGCATGGATATTGACGAGATAGAGCGCAAGCTCAATGAGCTGAGCTACAGCATGTGTCAGATATTCATGGTCGACGACCTTATGCACCTCAGGCGCACCGGCAGGCTCTCAAACGCCGTTGCGCTGGCAGGCTCGGTTTTGCAGATAAAGCCGCTGCTCATCGGCGACGAGCAGGGCAAGATAGTCTGCATCAAAAAGGAGCGCGGCAGACGCAGAGCCATCGAGGGGCTCGCCAAGGTGTACGAGAAGTATGTTGAAAACGCCGGTGAGAATATCGTCGGGATCGCCCACGCCGACTGTGCCGAAGATGCCGAGCATCTGGCCGCCCGCCTGCGTGAGATCGCTCCGCCCAAGGACATTATCATCGAGTGCTACGAGCCCGTGACCGGCGCCCATGTCGGCCCGGACACCCTCGCCCTCTTCTTTGTCGGCAAGCCCGGCTTCCGCTCAGACAGGTAAAGTTTTTGTTGTTGATGTTTTATTACAGATAATCGCCCACACACGAAAAAACCGGCTCACCTTGTTAGGTGAGCCGGTTTTATTTATTTTGCATTGTAGATGTCTACCGAGTCCATGATCTTGACGGAGACTTTGAAGGTCGAGCCGCTGCGCCAGACAGTGAAATCTATGGTATCGCCGATGTCGAGCTTGGATTTTTCCTCGGCGATATCGGAGGTCGAGTGCGCATCCTTGCCGTTGACCTTTGTGATGATATCGCCCTTTTTGATGCCCTGCTTCTGCGCATCGGAGTTATCCAGCACCTCAGAGACATACAGCCCTACGGGGATGTCGTAGTAATCGGCGATGTCCTCGCTTATGGGTCCGACCGTCACGCCGATGGTCGAGCGGCCGTACACCGCACCGTCATTCATGAGAGCAGCAACGATGCTTTGCAGAGTGTCCGACGGAATGGCAAAGCCGATGCCCTCGATGTTCGAGAAGCTTGAGACGATCTTCATGTTAGTGATGCCGATGACCTGCCCACGGTCGTTGAACAGCGGACCGCCGGAGTTGCCCTCGTTGATGGAGGTGTCGGTCTGTAAAAGCTTCATGACGGCGCCGTTGTAGCTGATCTCACGGCTTGTTGCGGAGATGATACCGCTTGTCATCGTGAGACTGTAATCGGGGCTGAGTGGGTTGCCGATAGCACAGACGGCATCGCCCGTTTGAATGTTCTTCGAGCTTGCGAACACCGCCGGCGTGAGGCCGGTTTTTTCTATCTTCAATATCGCAACATCGCTCTGCGAGTCGGCGGCGACGAGCTTAGCGGCACAGGTCGTTCCGTCGTAAAGCTGTACGGTCGCACGCTCGCCTTCGTCGATGACATGGGTGTTTGTGAGAATGTAGCCGTCCGAGGAGACGACGATTCCGCTGCCCCAGCTATACGAGTCGCTGCTTTTGCCGTCAAAGGACTTGATACCGACGACAGAGGGCGAGCATTTTTGGAATATCTCATTGTAGCTGAGCTTCGCTGCGCCGGATGAGCCCGTTTGCAGCGTGAGCGAGCCACGGTCTGCGACCTTTTCGAGCTTGATGCTCGACGGGGTCTTTGACGCCGTCGAGTAATAGTCCTCAAAATAGGTCATGTAGCTTTTGGGCATGCCGTCGGCGTTCGTCTGTTCGCCGCTCCAATCGGCTGTAAGAGCGGCATAGATCATACCGCCGAGCAGCAAAACTGCGCACAGTATCAGTGCGATTATGCGGGTGCGGCGATTGCCCGGGAGCTTTGCCTGCGGGCGCTGCACCGCCGAAGCCTGCTGCGTGTAGTTTGGTTTATACCAGTTATCGTTGTTATCGTACCAGCTCATAAGATCCTCTTTCTATGCCAAAGGCAGGGTGAACACGAATTCGGTGACGCCGTCACGGCTCGTGACCGCAATATCCTCGTCGTGGCTGTTTATGATCCTCTTGACGAGGTACAGTCCGAGCCCCACGCCGTCCTTATCCATGCTGCGGGAGCGGTCGGACTTGTGGAAACGGTCGAAGATGTACGGCAGGTCATCCGGCGGAATAGTCTCCCCTTTGTCCTTTATAGATACATATGCTTTGCCGCCACGCTTATACAGTAAGATCTTTATCGTGCTGCCGGGCGAGGCAAATTTAACGGCGTTGTCTGTGAGATTATAAAGCACCTGCGTTATCGAGTCACGCTCGGCAAAAACGATGATCGGATCCTCGGGAAGCTGAGGGTCGACATCGAGATTTTTTTCCTTTGCACGGCTTTCAAAGCTCAAAAGCGTTTGCAGCAGAAGCTCGGAAAGGTCAAATTTAATGCGCTTTGATTTGTCGACCGCCTTGGTCTCGGCCTGCGAAAGGTCGAGCATATTGCGCACCAGGCGGGCGAGCCTGCGAGTTTCGTCTGCGATCTTGCGCAGGTACTTATCCTCCTGCTCGCGGGGAATTGTACCGTCAATAATACCGTCGGCAAAGCCGGCTATCGTGGTCATGGGGGTGCGCAGCTCGTGGGATATATTCGCAATGAGCTCCTGACGCTTGCGGTCGGATTTTTCAAGCGTGTCGGCCATGTTGTTGAACGAGTCAAGCAGTGTGCCGATCTCGTCGTCACGCCGCTCCGTATTTTCCACACGCACCGAAAAGTCGCCCAAAGCAAATTTCCTCGAAGCGACCGTCAGCTGGTCAAGCGGCTCTGCCATCTTCTTTGAAAATATAAGCGACATGAGCATTGCAATAAGCATAACGGCAACGCCCACGGTGAGCGCAACGCCGATAAATGTCTTCCATGTATCGAGAACGGAAGCGTTGTCCGAGGATACGAACACATAGCCTATGACACTGCCGTCGGTCTCGATGGGCTTTGCCACAACGAGCCGCTGCTCGTGATAAAAGCCGGCAAGCGTGGTGAGCCGGTCGAGCTTTTTCTCGACATGCAGGGTGTTCACCACCGTTTGATCGAGCTTTTTGCCCGTATGCTCGCAGTATGGCACCAAATCGGAACAGGACAGCACAAGACCGTCCTGATCGCTTATGAATATATGGCACGAGGTGCTATTTGCGATGGGGCTTATCGTCATGCGCAGGCTCCACGAAGACAGCGACTGCTCACGGCTGACGGCGGCTGCGGCACGAACGACCTCATCGGCACTGGCGTTCATGCTCTCACGGGTGCTGTTAATAAGATAGCTGCGCCCGAGAAAGAAGAAGGCCGCACCGATAATGGTGAAGCAGCACAAAACCAAAGCTGCGGTAGCAAGAAAGTTTCTGAAATAGATACTTTTCATTTATCTTGCAACTTCAAACTTATAGCCTACGCCCCAAACGGTCTGCAGCGACCACTGGTCGGAAACGCCTTCAAGCTTTTCACGCAGGCGCTTGATGTGGACATCGACGGTTCTCGAATCACCGAAGTAGTCAAAGCCCCAGACCTCGTCAAGAAGCTGGTTTCTGGTGAACACGATGTTCGGCGAGGCGGCTAAGTGGTACAGAAGCTCCATCTCCTTAGGCGGCGTGTCGACCTTTTTGCCGTTTACAATGAGCTCATAGGAATCGAGGTTTACGATGAGCTTGTCATAGCAAAGCTTCTTCTCCTTGGGAGCATCGTTATCCTCGGTGCGGCGCATTACGGCGTGGATGCGGGCAAGCAGCTCCTTGACCTCAAAGGGCTTGGTGATATAATCATCTGCGCCCGAGTCAAGACCCGTGACCTTGTCGGAGGTCTCGCCCTTAGCGGTGAGCATGATGATAGGCACGGAGGAGGTCTTGCGTATCTCACGGCAGACCTGAACGCCGTCCATGACCGGCATCATGACATCAAGCAGCACGAGGTCGGGATTAAGCTCGTTGAACATGGCCATGCCCTTGCCGCCGTCGTGAGCGATGCTGACATCGAAGCCGTCCTTTTCAAGATAGAGCATAAGCAGCTCGGCGATGTTGACATCGTCTTCTACAATGAGGGCTCTTTTATTCATAATTCTTCCCCCTTAGGTGGATTTTGATACTATTATAGTTACAAATCGATTATACATCAAGCAAAACAATAAAGGTGAATAAAATGTAAAACAAGATACGGCAATGTATATTTTTTCATTTACATTATAGAGGTTTTCGGTTATTATCTATTCTGGAAAAGGAGATTTCGGCATGAATAATAATTTTGACCTGTGCGTGCCCTGCCTGCTCGGTCTTGAAGGGCCGATAGCCGACGAGCTCAAGAGGATGAAGCTTGACAATGTGCGCTCGGAAAACGGCAGAGTGTATTTTAAGGGCGGCGCTCAAGCGATCGCCAAGGCAAATATAAATCTAAGGATAGGCGAGCGGGTGCTCGTTGAGCTCGGCAGATTTGAAGCACGCAGCTTCGACGAGCTTTTTGAAAAGACCAAGGCGCTGCCGTGGGAGATGCTCATTCCACGGGATGCTGCCTTCCCCGTCAAGGGATACAGCCTTAACTCAAAGCTGTTTTCCGTATCCGATTGCCAGAAGATAATTAAAAAGGCGGTCGTGGAGCGCTTAAAAAGCGTGTACGGCATCGAGTGGTTCGACGAGACAGCGGAAACATATCAGATACAGTTTTCCATAATGAAGGATGTTGCGTCTTTGTGCATCGATACCTCCGGAGCGGGGCTTCATAAGCGCGGCTACCGTCCGGCGCACAACGCAGCACCGCTCAAGGAGACCATGGCCGCCGCTATGGTCACGCTCTCCCGCTACCGTGGCAGGGAGGATTTCTGCGACCCGTTCTGCGGCAGCGGAACCATCCCCATCGAAGCCGCCCTTATCGCCAAAAACCGTGCTCCCGGACTTGACCGACGCTTCTCGGCAATGGAGTGGCGCAGCCTTGACGGCAGCGTGTGGAACCTTGCCCGTGAGGAGGCTCGCTCAAAGGAGTTTCACGGCGACTACCGCATCGTGGGTGCGGATATAGACCCCAACGCACTTGTTATCGCCCGTGAAAACGCCGAGCGTGCCGGAGTTGCGGATATCGTGCGCTTTGAAAAAGCCGATGCGACAAAGTTCGACCGCAAGACCGAAAACGGCATTATCGTCACGAACCCGCCCTACGGTGAGCGCATCATGGAAAAGCAGGAGGCCGAGACGCTGTACCGCCTGTTCGGCGAGGCGTGGCGCAAAACAGAAAACTGGAAGCTGTACCTTTTGTCCTCGCACACCGAGTTCGAGCGCACCTTCGGCAAGACCGCCGACAAAAAGCGTAAGCTGTATAACGGCATGATAAAGTGTGATTTATTTATGTATTTCTGAAACTTGTGTCGAAATATATATAAAAATTCATAAAATTTTTGTGTTTTTGCTATTGCAAAATCCGAAAAGTGTGTTATTATAATAATCGAATTAGCACTCAGGGTTAAAGAGTGCTAATTCGATGAATTTTTTTGTATAAAACATTTGGAGGTAATATATATGAAGCTGAAACCTTTGGCAGACAGGATCGTGCTCGTGCAGCGTGCTGCCGAGGAAAAGACCCAGAGCGGCATTTTCCTCACCGCTTCCGCTCAGGAGAAGCCCGAAATCTATGAGGTCGTCGAGGTAGGCCCCGGCGGCGTAGTTGACGGCAACGAGGTCAAGATGGAGGTCGCAGTCGGCGACAAGGTCCTCGTCGGCAAGTACAGCGGCAGCAAGATAAAGCTCGACGATGTTGATTACACCATCGTCCGCCAGAGCGATATTCTCGCAATCGTAGAGTGAATTGCGCAGTAAGTTAAAAAGGAGCGATTGAATCATGGCAAAACAGATTATTTTCGGCGAAGACGCCCGCAAGGCAATTGAGCGCGGCGTAAATCAGCTTGCAGATACCGTTAAGATCACCCTCGGCCCCAAGGGCCGCAATGTTGTGCTCGACAAGAAGTTCGGCGCACCGCTGATCACCAATGACGGCGTTACCATCGCAAAGGAGATCGAGCTTGAGGACCCGTTCGAGAACATGGGCGCTCAGCTTATCAAGGAAGTCTCCACCAAGACGAATGATGTCGCAGGCGACGGCACCACCAGCGCTACCGTGCTTGCACAGGCAATGATAAACGAGGGTCTTAAAAACCTCGCAGCGGGCGCAAATCCCATGACCATGAAGCGTGGCATCACCAAGGCCACCGAGGCCGCCGTCGGCGCAATTCGTAAAAACTCCCAGCCCGTTTCCGGCTCGGGTGATATCGCCCGTGTAGGCGCAATCTCCTCCGGCGACGAGGTCATCGGCTCTCTTATCGCCGAGGCTATGGAGAAGGTGTCGCAGAACGGCGTTATCACCATCGAGGAGTCCAAGACCGCCGAGACCTACAGCGAGGTCGTCGAAGGCATGCAGTTCGACCGTGGCTACCTGTCTCCGTACATGGCAACCGATACCGAGAAGATGGAGGCCGTTTTGGACGACGCTCTCATCCTCATCACCGATAAGAAGGTCACCAACATCCAGGAGATCCTGCCCCTGCTCGAGCAGATCGTCAAGGCCGGCAGAAAGCTTCTCATCATCGCAGAGGATGTCGAGGGCGAAGCTCTTGCGACTATTGTTCTTAATAAACTCCGCGGCACCTTCACTTGTGTTTGCGTAAAGGCTCCCGGCTTCGGCGACAGACGCAAGGAGATGCTTCAGGATATCGCCATCCTCACCGGCGGTCAGGTCATTTCCGCAGACCTCGGCATGGAGCTCAAGGATGCCGACATCGCAATGCTCGGCCAGGCTCGTCAGGTCAAGGTCACCAAGGAGAACACCGTCATCGTCGACGGCGCAGGTGCATCCGAGGATATCAAGGCCCGCATCGGCCAGATAAGCGCTCAGATTGAGACCACCACCTCCGAGTATGACAAGGAAAAGCTCCAGGAGCGCCTTGCAAAGCTCTCCGGCGGCGTTGCTGTCATCAAGGTCGGCGCCGCAACCGAGACCGAGATGAAGGAAAAGAAGCTGCGCATCGAGGACGCTCTCAACGCCACCCGTGCAGCGGTTGAGGAAGGCATCGTCGCAGGCGGCGGCACCGCATATGTCGCAGCCTCCAAGGCAGCCGACGCACTCGTCGCAACCCTTGAGGGCGACGAAAAGACCGGCGCTGCCATGATAGCAAAGGCTCTGAAGGCACCCATCATGCAGATCGCCGCAAACGCCGGCTTGCAGGGCGCAGTCATCCTCGACAAGGTCTACGGCAGTGATGAGGCAAACTTCGGCTACGACGCAGCCAAGGATGTCTACGGCAACATGATCAAGATGGGCATCATCGACCCGACCAAGGTCTGCCGCTCTGCTCTTGAGAATGCCGCATCCGTCGCTTCGATGGTCCTGACCACCGAGAGCCTCGTGACCGACATCCCCGAGAAGAATCCCGCACCTGCCGCACCCGCCGGCGACATGGGCATGTATTAATTAAACAGTAGGCACTGAAAAAGGCTTCCCGTTTGGGAAGCCTTTTTTGCGTTTTATAGATTTTTCTGCTGGGCGAGGTCTTTTGTCTCGATAGTAAACGGGAGCAGGTAGTTTTTTATAAGCTCCGGCCACATCAAAAAGTAGCTGCCGAAGGGGTTTATGACCGCATGGCAGTTGTTTTCAAGCAGCATGCGCAGGTAGCTTTCCGGCTCAAGGCACACGGCCTTGCCCTTATCGGCGAGTGCGCCGAAATCGTCAGGTCCTGTGAACATCGGGATGAACACCTGACCGCCGGTCGACAGCGTCACGAAACGCAGTGTGCCGGTCTTGGGGTCGCTGTCTTTTTCGACGATGAAGTACAGCGAGGTTCTTGCAAGCTGCTCGATGATGAGCGACAGAGTCGCTTTATCCTGCTGGTTGGAGTCGTTGTAGGTTTTTATGAGCTTTCTGATGCCGCTGCGTGAAAGCTGCGAAGTCTGCTCGGGAGTAAGTCCGTTAGCCATGTTATCGCCCTCGTGTTCCAAAATTTAATGCGTCAATTATAGCATGCGGAAGCGAAAATGTCTATTTCAATTTCGCTTCTGCATTTCGGGCTGACGCAAAAGCGGTCAGATGAAGCATAGATGCGCATTGAACCTTAACGCTATATCTGCAAATGTTGTTATTTGCAGATATAGCAGTGCCATTCTTCTTCGTGGAGGTGCTTTTCGATCTCAAATCCGGCGGAGCGGAGGGCGGCGGTGACATCCGATTCTCGACCGTCGATGATGCCGGAGGTGATGAACACGGCGTCTTGCGCCATAAACGGGCGCACGAGCGGTGCAAGCGGGATTATGACATCGGAGACGATGTTGGCAAGCACGATATCGTAGCCCATGCCGAGACTTCTCCGCAGGGTGGCGTCACCGATGATATCACCGGCGTAGACCTTTAACCGGTCTGCGCCGATGCCGTTTAATGCGGCGTTATCCATGACCACATCGGGTGCCTTCGGATCGATGTCGCAGCCGACGCAGGAGCCTGCGCCCAAAACGAGCGCACCGATGCCGAGTATGCCGCTTCCGCAGCCGAGGTCGAGCACTCTTTTGCCCTCAAGCTCGAAATTTTGCAGCGCCTCAAGGCACATGCGGGTGGTTGCATGGCTGCCGGTGCCGAACATGAGCCCCGGGTCAAGGCGCAGCGGCACACGGCCGTTTAACTCCGTCTCCTCCCACTCGGGAACTACAATGAGCCGGTCTCCGATCTCCAGCGGCTTGTAATACTGCTTCCAGTTATTTTCCCAGTCAGCGTCATCGACAACATTCGTCTCAAACTCAAGACCGGCATTTTTTATCTCCTCCAGCATAGATTCGCTGCCCTCATCAAGATACAGCTTTATGCGGGAGACACCGGCGTACCTATCTTCAAGCTCCTTGTCGACATAGTCCCAGTACTGGCGGTTATTTTCGAGAAACGAGCGAAAGTCCGCCTCGTTTTCGATGACATATTCGCACAGGCCGAGAGCACTGAGCTTATCGCAGCATTCGTCGATGCCGCTTTCGGTGGTTTCGATGATGACCTCTGTATATTTCATGTTCCATCCTCTTAGATATCAGCTTACAAATTGCCCCGTCGATGACGGGGCAATTTTCCTTAATTCCATGCTTAAAGCAAACGCCACAGAGCCGCAGGGGAGATTGAGGGGACAAGGTCCCTCTCGAATTGGATAAATAGCCATCAAAAAGTGTCTGCTCGGCAGGCTTTTTTGACGAGCGCAGCGAGATTTTTTGTGACAACACCTTTTCACAAAAAATGTGGCGTGTACGAAGCGTGCAAAAAGCAAATTGCTTTTTGCACGCTGAGTCCCCATCTTTCGATGGGGCAATAAGTTTTACTTTTTATTCGGCAGTGTTGTCGCAGATAAGACCGTAGCCGCCGTTTTTGTGGGGG
>HF986877.1:0-12382 GCA_000431075.1 Firmicutes bacterium CAG:555 | reverse complement strand
ACCCGCCGTTTCTGCGGCGGTAGACGACGGAGACGGCTCCGTCTTCCTCGTCATTCCTGAACACGAAGAATTCGTGCTCAAGCAAATTCATCTGCAATATCGCTTCCTCGGGCGACATGGGCTTTATGGAGAATCGCTTGCTGCGGACGATTTTGAACTCCTCATCCTCATCCTCCTCAGCGGGCGCATAGGAGGGTTTGACCTCACGCTCCAGAGCTCCTTCCCTCAGCCGCTTCGCAAGACGGGTCTTGTTCTTGCGGATCTGCCGCTCAATTGCGGCAACGCCGGAATCGACGGAGGCGTACATGTCGTTGGTAAGTTCGCTTGCCCTGTAATAAAGGCCGTTGTTTTCGATGGTGATCTCGGCAAGGAAGCGGCCTCGCTCGGTGCTGAAGGTCAGATAAGCATTGCTCTCGGTCTTAAAAAGCCGGTCAAGCTTGCCCACCTTGCGCTCGGCATAGGCACGCAGGTCTGCAGATGCATCCATCTTTTTTTCGGTAAAAGTGAACTTCATTTGTGTCAGCTCCTTTCTGCGTTAACAGAGAAATCTTATCTCTCTGCTTGGATGTAGTATAGCACGGAGCCGCCCAAAAATAAAGTGCATTTTGTTGAAATTGCCTTAAATTTAAATAATTATTCAAAAATAATAGTGCATTTGGGCAATGCAGACTTCAAATCGGCTATCTTGTCATCGCTCAGACCGTTCTGCTCGATGTGCAGCAGACGCAGGTTTTTGAGCGAATACAGGGGGCTTGCATCGCTGATGTTGTTGTCCGAAAGGTCGAGCGTTTCAAGCGTTTTGAGCTTTGAAAGCGCCGAAACGGAGGTGATGACATTGCTGCTGAGGTCAAGATGCCGCACGCTCTTAAACCCCGAGGCCGCCGATATGTCGCTTATCCCGAGGCTCGATGCATCCACGGTCTCGGCCGTGGCGGAAAACTCCTTGCCGCCGAGCGTTATCTTCTTCGTAAGCTCCGAGTGCGTTATCTTGCAGCCGGGCAGCTTCTTTTGAAGCTTGCTCACGCCCGCTTCGGTGAGGTCGGGGTTATTTTCAAGCGACAGGCTTGCAAGGCTCGAGAGGTTATAAAGATTCTCAAGGTCGGAGTCGGAAATGCCGGTATTTTTAAGGCCGAGTATCTTGAGGTTGTTCAGCTTTGCAAGACCCTGCGTGCCGTCAAGCTTGTTGCTGCTGAGGACGAGCTCCTTAAGCTGCTTCAGTTCGGACAGTGCCGTGACGGAGGTTATTTTGTTATCGGCAAGGTTCAGATGCTCAAGCGTCGTCATGCTCATGAGCGGGCGAATGTCGCTTATCATGTTGCTCGACAGGTCGAGCACTCTAAGCTTCGGCAGGTCAAGCAGCGTGCTGATATCCCTTATGTAGTTGCCGCCGAGATCCAACTCCTCAAGGCTCGTGCACACGGTAAGCGGGCTGAGGTCGGTTATCGAGCAGCCGCTCAGGTCAAGCTTTGTAACATCGCTCTTGAAGGTCTTGCCGCCGAGGTGAACATCAACAATGTCGGTTTTTGCATCATCATTGTAGATAAGGCAGCTCGGCAGGCGGGTCTTGAGATCCTTTATCTGGCTCTGGCTGACCTCGATGCCGCCGATGGTGAGCATGGTAAGGCCGTTCAGGTCATAAAGCGGGGTGAAGTCCTTGATATCGTTGTTATCAAGATGTAGGGTACGCAGAGTTTTAAGCTGCGACAGCGGGGTAATATCGGTTATCTGATTGTTGCTCAGATCCAGCGACACGAGCTTTGTGAGCGGGGTAAGGAAGCTCAGATCGTCTATCTCGTTATCCGCAAGCTTCAGGCTTGTAAGCTCCGTGAGCTTACCGATATCGGTCAGTCTGCCGCTGCGCATGCCCTTGCCCGACAGGTCGAGCACAGTGGTCGTTTTAATATCATATTGCGTGTCGCCTATGAGCACGACCTGTCCGCTCTCGTAGGCCTCCTTGGCCTTTTTGAGCATTTCGATGCGCTCCTTTATCGTCTCATTACCGGAGCTCGAGCTTTCTAAAATGGCGATGGCGTTAACATAGTCGAGCTTTGCCTCGTAGCACTGGCTCATAAGCAGCAGACACTCGTCGGTCTTGTCGATCGCCATGGCGCTGCGCAGCTTTTCGAGCGCCTCGTCATATTTGCCGTCGTAGTACAGCGACTGTGCCTGATTGTAAAGCTGCTTGTACTCACGGTCGCCGGACGAATTTTTGAGTATCAAAATGCCGGCCAACAGCAGTGCAAGCGCTGCTACAACGGCGGCGCAGATAATAATGACCTTCTTCTTGCTGCGGGTCTTGCGCTCATCCTGCGTCTCCTCGATAACCCGCTTTGCCGCCTCGGACGGGCGGCGCTTGGGCGCCTTAGCGGGCTCGGGGTCGGTATCGACATCCGCATCCGGCTCTTGTGCGTCCTCGGGGTCTATCACATAGCCCTCGGTCTCTCGCAATATCGCCTCGATCTCGGGATCGAGCGTTGTATCAAAAACGGGCTTTTCGTCGACGACGGTCTTTTCCTCGGCGACACGGCGAAGCTCGTTTTCTATATCGTCGCGCTTGACGACCACGGTCTTTTCCTCGGTCGAAGCCAGCTCATTTATCTTGTCCGTCAGCTTGCTCATGTTCTTCCTCCGTTTTCTTGGTCTCATTCGGTACAGTTTCTTTTTCCGGCACAGGCTCCTCGTTCTGCACCAATATGTCGATTATCTCCTGCTCGTCCGGCTCAGGCTTTGAAAAATCACGCTTTTTCATCGCAAATGTGATAAAAAACAGCGCAAGCATGATGCACAGTACCGATATCTCCGGCAGCCACTCGGCAAGACTCATGGCGTTTTCATTTGCCAAAAATGTGTTCCTGTCCTCGACTAGTATGTGGTACACAAACGGCAGGCCGAACAGCGGCAGCAAGAGCCACTTCGTGCGGATAACGCCGAACACCGTGCCGGTGTAGAGCATCGCAACGAGAAGGTACAAAAGGATGCACAGTATCGTGTGCAGGATGCTGTCAAAGCCGAGCGCTTTAATTATAAAGAACACCACGCCTAACAGCACAGGTATCGCCGTGAGCGAGAAAAGGCGCTTGCCCATGTACAAAATGATGACGATAAACAGCACATTGCACAGCACCGGCAACGCTATCTGCGTATAGATAAACGCCGCATCCTTATTCGCCCAAAAGCCCCAGTAGCCGAACAGCCGCAGCAGCGCCGACAGACCCATCAGCAACGCCGAAAGCTTTACAAATATATTCTTTCTGCTTACGCTGTATCTCAGTTTATCTTTTTCCATCTTAAAAAGCCCAGTTCCCCTCTTTGAAGATAGCTACCTTATCGCCGTTTTCGCATATGCCGGTGATATCAAGATCCTGCGAGCCTATCATGAAGTCCTCGTGTATCATCGAGGAGTTTATGCCCATTTCACGGCACTGCTCAAGAGTGTATTTGTCGTAGTCCTTTACGCAGTTTGTAAAGCCCTCGCCGAGTGCAAGGTGGCAGGCGGCGTTTTCGTCAAACAGGGTGTTGTAAAACATAAGCTCGCTGTTTCTTATCGGGCTGTCGTACGGCACGAGAGCGCACTCACCGAGCATGGCCGAGCCCTCGTCCATGGCGACCATGGTCTTGAGCGCATCCTCGTTTTTCTCGGCATGCACTTCGACTACCCTGCCGTTTTCAAAGCGGATAGAGAAGTTTTCTATCATAACTCCCCGATATGACAGCGGGCGGGTGGAATACACAATGCCCTCGGCCTTGCCCTTCATGGGGCTTGTAAAGACCTCCTCGCTGGGTATATTGGGGTTAAACTCAACGCCGGCGCCCAGAGTTTTCTCCGAGCCTGCAAGGAACTGCGCCTCGGGGATGAGCCACACGGTGAAGTCCGTACCGTTTGAGGACGAGTAATGCAGCGAGCGCAGGTCGAGGCTGTTTAAATAATCGCAGCGGCGCTTGAGGTCGGCGTTGTGCTCACGCCAAGCGGAAATGCCGTCGCCGTCGGCACGGGAGGTATACAGTATCGCCTCCCAAAGCTTCTCGACCGCCTCGTCCTCGGGTACACCCGGGAACACCTTCTTTGCCCACGCCCTGCCGGGCACGGCCGCAATGACCCACTGGTACTTGTTGTCCATCGAATCACGGATGGGCTTTATGACCTTCCAGCGCATCTGCACCGATTTGCCCCACTTTTCCTGATCCATGCCGTCAAGCCCGCTCGGGTCGGACGACTCAAGATATATCATCGCAGGCAGCGTCTCGGCGCGGTGGAGCAGCTTCTGTCTTTCCCACTCGGCCATGGTGCCAAGGCGCTCGACGCTCTGGTATTTGACATTCAGAAGCTGAAGCGCCTGATGCGACCACTCGACACGCACCTGAGCAGCACCCGCCTTGTAGCACTCCTCGACGATGACCTCAACGAAGCTCGGCTGGTCGAGCTCGGCGCACACGACGACATCCTGCCCGGGCTGCACGGCAGCACCCGTGCGCACGATAAGCTCGGCATAGCCCCTTATTTTTTTTGCGTCCATATTAAAAACTTCCTCATTAACGATTTGAGATTATATTTTATCATATCAATGGCAAAAATTCCACAGCTTCTTTCATATTTATTTCTTTACAAAATGTTGTTGAGTTAATAATTGATTTGTAATATAATCTGTGCATTAATGAGGTGATTTAATGCTCGGAAAACAGCAATTCAGAACAATTTCTCTCGTTATCGCCGTCATCCTGCTCGTGGCCGCCTTTATGGTCGGCATCCTCAACAAATCTGACGACAAGCTTGAGCTCAAGCAGGTGCAGGGCGAGTATAACGATTTCAAGGCCATTGTCGATACCCTGTCGGAAAACGACAAGAAGCTTACCGACGGCAAGGCCGATTACGACAGCGAAAAGGTGTCCTACGATGAGGACAAGGCGGCCTATGACAAGGCCGTTGCCGACTGCGATGCGCAGGAGGTCAAGTTCGACGAGGATGTCATGAGCTATAACCAGAAGCTCGTGCAGTATAATGTCACAAAGGACGCAGTTTCCTCCGGCAAGACTGCATACAACAGCGGCAAGGCTCAGCTCGACGAGGGCTGGAAGACCGTGAACGAGGGTGAGGCACAGCTCAAGGAGCTCGACAAGGCAAAGAGCGCTTATAGCAGCGCAAAAAGCCAGTATGACCAGGGTGCGGCGGCTTATAACAAGCTCACCAAGGCCATTTCCGACCTTGAGGATAAGGGCGTTCCCCATATCATGGCGCTCACGATGGTAAGTGCAACGACCGGTCAAATAGTCACCGATGATTCGCTTAGTGAAATGAAGTCACAGCTTGACGGCGCAAAAAAGCAGCTGGACACCGCAAAAAAGCAGCTCGATCAGGCCGAAAAAGCCAAGGCTCAGCTCAACAGCGCAAAGTCGCAGCTTGAGAAGGGCCAGTCGGAGCTTGACAGTGCAAAGTCGCAGCTCGATGCAGGCGAAAAGCAGGTCAGCAAGCTTCAAAAGGAGATAAGCGGCGGGCAGGAAAAGCTCGATGCCGAGCAGAAGGCGCTCACCGATAAGCGAGCCGAGCTTGACAAGACCAAGGAAGAGCTGGAAGCCCGCAGCGACAAGCTCAAGGAGTACGAGACCGTTGTCGAGAAGGCTCAGCGCAGCCGTGAAAAGCTCATCGATGCAGGCTACGGCAGTGCCGAGGATGATAATGCGGCTATCCTTGCATCTGCACAGAAGCACGAAAGCAAGCTGCACGGCGAGTACCTGCGTGCCACCGTGTCCTACTCCGTCACATATGCTGCATACATGCTTGCCATCGTCATTGCCATAATTGCGCTCGTGAAGCTCAAAAAGGGCAAGCTCAAGCCTGCGACAACGCTCGCAGTCGCCGCTGCCGCACTCGGTGCCGTGAGCCTTATCGCCTCTGTCGTGTTCGGCTCGGTGCACTCGCTTGCGTTTGCCGCCGCCGTGTTCACCGCCGTCGGCGTGTGCCTGACCGAGAAACCTGAAGCAGCTTGATTTTTAAAGCTCCCGCAGCTTGCAGGAGCTTTGCGTTTAAAAGGATAACGATATGAAAACCGAGAAAAAGATAGTCGGCGTGATCGGCGGCATGGGGCCACTGGCGACCGTCGATCTGTACCGCAAGATAGTCGAGCACACGGCCGCCGACTGCGATCAGGCGCATGTGCGCACGATAATCGACTCAAACACCAACATCCCCGACCGCACCGCTGCGCTGCTCTCCGGGGGTGAAAGTCCCGTCCGTGAGCTTCAAAGCAGTGCAAGGCTTCTTGAGCAAGCGGGTGCTCAGGTGCTTGTCATGCCGTGCAACACGGCGCACTGCTTTTACGATGCGGTTCAAGCCTGCGTCGGCGTACCGATCCTTAACATGATAGAGCTTACCGTGCAGGCGCTCAAGCGGCAGAGCATAAGCCGGGCAGGTCTCTTGGCGACCGATGGCACAGTGCAAAGCGGCATTTATCAGCGCCATTTCGAAGGCAGCGGTATTGAGCTGCTCCTCCCCGACCCCGAAGGTCAGGCGGCAGTCATGGACATGATATACGCCGGAGTTAAGGCCGGCCGCACCGACTACGACACGACAGCCGTGCGCACGGCGCTGGACAGGCTCATGGAAACCGGTGCTCAGATCCTCATCCTCGGCTGCACGGAGCTCCCTCCCGCATTCGAAATGTATGATTTAGATTACCCCAACCTCGACCCCACTCTCACCCTCGCCCTCGCCGCCATCACCGCCTCCGGCGGCACGGTGAAGTGAGATAAGTCCACAATCGTCAAGAAGCGAGCACAGGTTTGTGCTCGCTTCATTTTTTGCAAAGATTTTTTATGATATTCCCACCCCAAGTTGTTGACAGCTAATTACTAATTACATGATATGTATAATAAATCTTGGTATTCTATAAGCTTTTTTGCAGTTTTTCTCTAATTATTTTATCAGAATTGCGAGTGAGGATATGGAGAGTTCTTATTACAGAAAATATGAGCCGTTTTTCGGGAAGTGGACATTCTCGAAGCTGATCGGCGAGGGCAGCTACGGCAAGGTCTTTGAGATCGAGCGTGTCGATAAATACGATGGTGAGGTCTACAAGGCCGCCATGAAGGCTATCACCGTGCCACAAAACCCGTCCGAGATAGAAACGCTCAAGGACAATGGCATGGATGACGAGAGCGTCACCGCCTATTTCAGAGGCAATGTTGACGATTTCAAAAACGAGATCAAGCTCATGTCGAAGCTCAAGGGCGAAAGCAACATAGTAAGCTACGAGGATCACGAGGTTATCCAACACGAGACCGGCATCGGCTGGGATATTCTTATTCAGATGGAGCTGCTGACCCCTCTGATGAAGTATATTGACAACAAGAAAAGCTTTGGGCGGGACGATGTCATAAGGCTTGGTATCGATATATGCAGTGCACTTGAGCTGTGCCGTAAATTCAACATCATCCACCGTGACATAAAGCCGGAAAATATATTTGTTTCCGCAAGCGGCAACTTTAAGCTCGGCGATTTCGGCATCGCACGAACGGTCGAAAAAACGACCGGCGGATTGTCCAAAAAGGGCACATATACCTACATGGCTCCAGAGGTCTATAAGGGCGAAAAGTACGGTCCGACCATCGATATCTACTCTCTCGGCATCGTGCTATACCGCTATCTCAACAACAATAGAGCTCCGTTCCTTCCCCAGCCTCCCGCTGCGATCACCTACGGTGACAATAGCGCTGCGCTCTCCCGTAGGTTAGAGGGTGAGACCATCCCCGCTCCCGTCAACGCTGATACCGAGCTTGCTGCCGTGGTGCTCAAGGCATGCGCCTACAACCCCAAGGAACGCTATTCCTCGGCCGCCGAGATGCGTGAGGATCTGGAAGCGATTCGTGACGGTAAGCTGCCTGTTTACGCATTCATCCCCGGCACCATCATAATGGGTGGCGCCGCTTCCCCGGCCTCCGAAATGCCGCTGGCGGGCGACAAGACCGTCTCTTTACATAGGCTCAGCAGTCAAACAAGTCCCTTAGACAAGACTGCCTCCTTGGCCAAGACCGTCCCCTTGAACGGCATAAGCGGGCAGACTCAGCCTCTGGGCGGCTCTGTGCCCTTAAGCAAAAAAAATTTCAGCGAGCTCGGTAAGGAGAAAGTTCCATCCACAACTGCAACGGCAGTTGCGGACAAGCAAAAAAAGAAAAAGAAAGCTCCGTTTATAATTGCTGCGGCTCTTCTTTTGGCGATCGGCATAGGCTTTACGGCATTTGCTATGCACGGCTCATCAAAAGTCCCCGCCCCCATAGCCACCGGTGAGCAGGCATCACAACCGACGGTCACGGTCGAACCGACAGCTGAGCCCACTGCCAACGTTGAACCAACACCGGCTGTGCTCCAAGCCAAATGGACGGAGTGGTCAAAGTCTCTGCCCAAGGATGTCAGCGATGAACAGTTCATCATCGAAAAAACGAACTTTTACCGCAGCAGAAATAAGGAGACCAAGAGCTCCACAAGCTCCAAGGCTCCCAGCGGCTGGACGCTTGAAAAGACCATCGACAGCGGCGACTTCGGCGCATGGAGCAGCTGGAGCACAACGCCCGTGGCCGCAAGCTCTACCCGCAAAGTCGAAAAAGAGACCCGCTATCGCAGCAAGGCACTTGAGACCACGACAAGCTCGTCCTCCTCGCTGAACGGCTGGACATTGACCGACACCACCTATTCGTGGAGCGACTACGGTGCATGGAGCAATTGGAGCACCTCCTCCGTCTCAAGCTCCGACTCGCGAAAGGTCGAGTCCAAGACCCAATACAGCTACAGAACAAAGGACACGACCAGCAGCACCTCGTCGTCCTTGAGTGGCTGGACGCAGTACGACTCCAGCGTATCCTACGGATCTTGGAGCAGCTGGAGCGACAGCGCAATAAGTCAGACCTCCTCCAACGAAGTTGAGACCAGACGGGTTCAGGCGACCCCTGCACAGACCAAGTACCGCTACGGTCGCTACACCAACGGCAGCAAGGCTCACTTTAACGACAAGAAGGGCAAGGAGCTCTACGGTGGGACATGGAAGCTTCAGTATTCCGGCTGGTACACCTCCCGCCAGGCTCCGACAGCGACCAACTGGGGCTACACCAGCACCAACAACACCATCGGCACCGGCAGATGGAATAGCAGTAAGAAGATGTATTATTGGGACAGGTATGTTATTGGCGGCAAGGCCTACTATTGGGAGGAGTCCCAGACGACCGCAGCAACATACAAGACCCAGTACAGATACAGAACCAAAACAACCACCTACTATTACTACAAATGGTCCGATTGGTCGAGCTACAGCGACAGCTATCAGCCCTCGTCAAGCTCAAAGGAAGTGCGCACAAGAACGCTCTACCGCTACTGCGACCGTAGCAAGATCCCTACATACCACTACGAGCGTTGGAGCGACTGGAGCAATTGGACGACCACGCCCATAAGCTCGTCAAGCACGAAAAAGGTCGAGAGCCATGTGTTCTACCGCCACAAGGATAAGGCCAGCAAAAAGACCTACATCTACTCCCGCTGGGGCAGCTGGTCAGGCTGGTCGGAGACCCCGGCATATAAGACTGACACCACCCAAGTCGAGACACAAACAATGTACCGCTATAAATCACGCTGATAAGTAAGAAAAAACTCCGTCCTCTCGGACGGAGTTTTTTCAGCATGCTAAATTTAATAGCGAGTAGGTGTAGTCAAGGAGCATTTCGGAGACATACACGCCGTTTACCTCATAGACGGTGTTTTGCTCCGTGGTCTGCGAAGTTTTTGTCTTGCTGCCGGAAAATTCGAGCGTCAGCGTGAGGTCAACGGCGTTCGTGACCTTCGCCTCGTGCGATTTTTCGCTTATCGCCTTGTACGCCGCAACGAGTGTCTTCGCCTCGTCTGTCGTGCAGTCGTGGGCGTCTGCGTAATCCTGCCACGCCTGCTCGTCCCACTTTTCGGCGGCGGACACGAGCACATCCGCCTTTTTCGAGATATCCTCAAGCTCATCGGCAAAATCGCTGCACGCCTTTTCGTCAAGCTGCGTTTCGCTGCGGTCCGTGACCGTGTAGTGCCAGTCGTCGCCGTACTTTTTGGCGTATTCCGCCCGCTTTGCGGCGACCTCCTTGTCCTTGTCGTCAAAGCTGATTATCGACAGGATGGTCTTTACGCTGTCGCCGTAAAAGCCGTCGCACATGCTGTCCCAATATCCGGCGAAGCCGTCGTATTTCATGTTGTACCGCTCCTCGGCAGCCTGCACCCAGAGGTCTATCCCCGTGGGCTCGGGCGTTGCGGTCGGCTGCGGCTCGGGCGCCGGTGCCGAGCAGGCGCTCAGCACGAGCATCCCCGCCGCAAGCAAAAACGCCGATATCCTGTTTGCGTTCTTCGTTTTCATAAGCGCTCCACATAAATGATAACTTAACTATGCCTCATTGTTCCGGCGCTGTCAAGTAGTTAAAAATATTTCCATATTTACACCATCTTAACATAATGCTATAATCCTTTACAGAGGGGGGTGGTTCAATGATCGTTTACTTGCAGATGATCGAGGGTGAGGAGGAAAAGCTCCGGTTTGCGGTGCTGTACGAGGCCTACAGAGGGCTGATGTTTTACACCGCAAACAGCATTCTGCACAACTCGCAGGATGCCGAGGACGCCGTGCATCAAGCGTTTATATCGCTCGCCGAAAATTTTTCGAAGATAAAAACGATAGAATGTCCCCAAACCCGTGCCTTCGTCGTTATAATAGTTGAACACAAGGCGATAGACCTTCTGCGCAAGCGCAGCCGTCAGGCGGAGGTCGGTATGAACGAGGCCGTTCACGGCATCGACATCCCCCTGCCCGGCGACAACGGTCTTGCCGATGCGATGGCAAGCCTGCCTGCGCACGCCCGTGAGATACTGCTGCTGCGGTACTATAACGGCTACACGACCACGGAAATTGCCAATTTCTTCGGCGTGTCGTATGCGGCGATGAAAAAGCAGCTTAGTCGTGCCAAAAGCGCACTCAAAAAGCGAATGGAGGAGGGAGACGCAGCCTATGCCGAATGACGCAATTTTCGATGATAACGACCTCAAAGCGGCAGCGCAGTTAGTGGCCGGGTCGATGCTCGATAGTCTCCCCTCCCGAGCCGAGTGCGAGCATGAGTTCTCGGACGATTTCACGGCGAAAATGGATAAGCTTTTGCACTGGCAGAAGCGGCGGCGGGTATGGCATACGGTCATGCGTTATGCCGCAGTACTTGTCATCACGGCAACGCTCGCACTCGGAGCAGTGATGGCGGCAAGCCCCACGGCGAGAGCTGCTGTGCTCAAGTGGGCAAGGGAACTGGTTGAGGGCAACATGGTCTATCATTTCTACACGGAAGCGCCGGAAGAAACTCTGCCTCTGTACGGACTTGGGTGGATACCCGAGGGCTTTGAAGAAACTGATGTATTCAACAACGGCGTAGCCTACAAGGCTATATACACAAATGCCGAGACAGGAAAAGGGTTTGTTTTTGAGTACTATTATATGGATGACGGTGCTGTGCCGATGGTCATTCCGGAAGATGATATAAATCTCGAAAAAGCGAAAATTAACGACAAGCCTGTCGACTTTTATCAAGCCCCCAAGGATGAAGACACCAACATTCTCTTTATCTTCGATGAGGAAAGTAATATTTGCTTTACAATTTCCGCCTCAATCGATAGAGATACCATGTTCAAAATAGCAGAGCATATATATTTGGCAGAAGCCAAAAAATAAAAAATAAAAAAATTTAAAAAATAATGTCCCCATTTCTCCCTCCCCGTCGTTTACATGGTTAAGAGTAAATTGACAGGGAGGGAGGTGTTTTTATGAAAAGACGGTTTATTGCAATCTTGTTGGTCTGCGTTCCGGCGCTCTCGCCGGTATATATAACTGATGCAGCGAACACAGAAGATGAGCTTCAAGATGCATCACAGGTAATTGAAATCATGGCAACACATTTACATTAAACCCGTTCCGCACGGCAAACCGGTAATCACTGAACATGTCGTAGCTACAGGGAATATAGATGTATCACTATCATTTTAAGGAGGAATTATGAGCAAATCACGCCAAACTCTGCTGTGCGTTCTATCCGCCGTGCTGGCGGTGGCGCTTGTTTTCAGCCTTATCATGCTGCATAACTACAAGGAAAATCTTGAGGAGCTGTATAACATCTCACGGATAGAGAGCGCTTTCTATTATACACGGGATCATTATCTTAAAAGCGATCCGAAAGAGCATCCTAACGATTATATAATGTTGGATAAATTAGACCAATTTCTTGTTTCCAAGGACGAAAAATGGGATGAACTCGGGAAGCTTGTTCACGCCGTCTCCCAGAATGTGTTTCCCAACAGCAAATATAGACAAGAGGTGTCCGAAAAACTCGACGC
>HF986876.1 GCA_000431075.1 Firmicutes bacterium CAG:555 | reverse complement strand
AGGGCGATTTATCCTTATCTGAATTCGCCCTTGGGCACTCTCTTTTTTGTGCATTTCAAAGCTTTCGCTTGTAATTGTCCCAACAATTATATATAATTGTAAAAAAGCACATACAACAAGGGAAAATTGCGGCGCCGCAGACCGTGCGGGCATGTCCCAAGGAGGGTGGATGCAATGGATAGTGAGAAATTAAGCGAAAAAATGAGCGATGAGCAGCTTGCAAAAGCACTCGGCCGCTATCAGGCAGCGGAAAGTCTTTGCATGCTTATCGGCATTATTCTCGTTGCGGCAGGCTGCATTTCGGCGGTCTTGGTTCATAACCTTGCGCTTCTTGCGGTGCTGGTGTTTGTCGGCGTCGGCCTGCTTGTTTTCGGCGCATTGCCTGCGCAGAAAAAGAAAAAGGCTCTGCTGAAGCAGCAGATGGGCGAATTTTTCGATGCCGAGCGTGAAAAGCTCTTCGGCGAGGACCCCGAAACGCCGGAGCTTCCCATAGACCGTGAGCATCTGAAGAGCATTGACATATGCACGATCGATTGGGCGGAAATTTCCGTCGAGAATTTCCACGAGGGAGAGCATGACGGCATGCTGTTTTCGGCCGCAAATGTGAGCCTGAGCCGCACCGTTGAGGAAAAGTCGGGGCCTAATAACGACAACTGGATGACCCGCACAGAGACGCTGTTCACCGGTCTTGTCGTCCGCTGTAAGGGTGTGCGCCGTGTTCTGCCGGAGGTGACGGTCACCTCCCGCTTCCAAAAGCGCGCTGCCGATGATCTCAAGTCCCCCGCCGCATTTTTGGATAAATTCTCTGCCCGCACCGCAAGCGGTGACAGCGCCGACAGTGCCGTGACGGCGCAGCTTCTCGAATTCGTGCAGGCAATGGAGAAAGCCGGCGGCAAGCTGTTCGGCTTTGCCGTCAGGAACGGTGACCTGACCCTGGCACTTGAGACAAGGTATGTTTTCGCAAATGTTCCGCCGCAGCTCGACCTGCGTGACATTGATGGCATCCGCAAGTGGTACATCGCCTCACTCAAGGGTATGAGTGACCTTTTGGACATCATAAAGCAGACTGCATAAGGAGACAGATATGGATAACGAAAGAAAGAATTTGACCGACAAGGAGCTCGGTGCAGAGCTTAACAAGGGCAAAGCCGGCAAATTAGGCGGCAGCGTGCTCGTTATTGTCGGCATTATCGTGACGATCATCGGTCTCGTGTCGGGTCCGTCCATCGTCGTTTGCATCATCGGCGTTATCATCGCCGCTATGGGCAGTTCCGCTAAAGGCAAGGCCAAGGACGAAGCAGGCAAAAAGGCCTATGATGCCATCGTTCCCGAGCTTATCGCCCGCAATTTCGAGACCGTAGACTACTCACCCCGTGAGCACATCCTTGACGCTGAGTGCTCGAACATCCCGCTCATTGACCACTCTCACCTCAAGCGCAGCGGTGCCATCAGAGGCAAGTACCGTGGGCTCGATACGGAGCTTTGCAGCATTGTTCTGACCGACGAGAGTCAGTATCAGGATGAGAACAACGGCCAGTGGTACACAAACGAGCAGGAGCTATACAGCGGCCAGTGGCTGGCGTGCAAGCTTGGCAACACCTCCCCCGTGAGCTTCACATTTTGGCCGAGGGGAAAGCTCGATAAGCTTGTCCGCTACCCGACCGTCACGACCGACAACGAGGACTTCAACAGGCGATTTAACCTCAGCTCGAATAACGAGGCCGAGGCTCTGCGCTACCTCAGTCCGAGCCGCATGCAGCGTATTCTTACGCTTTTGGACAGCTCATTCGGCGAGGTGTCCGTCAGCCTGCATGACGACGGGCTGCTGTACATTGCCGTCAAAAGCGGCCACGGATTTTTCGACATCTGCAAGGGCAAGGAAAATGTCGATGCCCTGCGTACACGCTACACCCGTGAGCTCAAGTGGTTCACAGATATGGTCGATATATTCAATTCATAAACAAAAAGGTATAGCTGTGGCTATACCTTTTTTGTTTTATCCAACGCTCGTGCCGTTCACGGTCAGCGAGCCGGTTATATTAACGGCGCCGGTTATATTGACGGCACCGTTATTTTTTATTGTTATAGCTGCACTGTCGGTCTTTATATAGATCTCCCCGGGCAAAAGCCCATCGGGCGTATCGCTGCCGACAACGCCGAGCAGCACGCATGAGCCGTCGCTGCCGCTTAATCTAAGCTGCGTCTCGCCGGTTTTTGGCAGGCGCAGAATGCCGCCGGCGCAAAGCACATCGTCATCGCCGTCTGTAACGGTGCAGACGGAAGCCGTGCTCATCTCCGTCGCCAGTCTTCTTTTAGTTTCCGATAACCACATATCAAACCTCCAGTGTGATCCTTGTTCCGGCGCTGACGGCATCGCCCCAGCAGTGGGTCTTAATGACACGGCAGCTCTGGTTTATCGCAAGCGCCGTGCACTTGAGCGTCACCGTATCGTCCGGAAAGCACGGGAACTGCTCGTTAACGACGATCTCAACGCAGTGCTTGCCGGACCTTGAGCACTCGATCTGATACCGGCCGGTGAAGGTCGTGTCGACAGTCGTGCCGCCCGAGATGACATTGTCAAACTTCTCGGTGTAGAGATACCGGCGACTGCTGCCGCCACGGTTTATAAACTCCGTATTATCAAGCGTGTAGTTGCCGCCGGTGGATCGGTTTGTGACGATTATCTGCGAGATGATGCCGTAGCGCTCATCCTTGAGCTTAACGGACACCGCCTTTTCTTCAGCGTTTAAGCTTAGGCTGCTGCCTGTTCTCCTGCCCATGTACAGCTTGCCGTTTTTATCGAATCTCGGCGAAGCGTGCACGCTTTTCAGGCAATAGCGCTTGAGCACCGTCCATGCGCTGTCGCCGTCTCTGACGGAGAACATGAGCACCTGCGGCATCGTGCCGTCATTGACATTCGTGACCCCGTAGGGGGTGACATACTTTTCGAGCATTGAGCTTTTTGTCATGGAGTAGTGCATGCACTTGGGCACCTCGTTATCCATGAGCAGCGCCGCAAGTGAGCGGCCGTTTACGCTCACGGTCGAGCCGCTTTCGTCGATGCTCACCTGATACTCGTCGACAACGCCGTAGAACACCGTCGCACCGTCGTTTGTGCCCTTAAAGCGCACGGCATCGCCGAGCTTGGGCAAAAGTGCCGCCGTATAAAGCATCTTGACCTCAAAATAGTCGCAGGGCTCGCCCGTGCCGTGGCAGACATCCCACGACAGAAGCTCGGGCAGCTGATACTGCGTGCCGTCTTTGTCTATTAGATAACCTTTCATGCTTCCTCCTATGATATCCTTACTAACCGTCCCTTGTCGAGGACATCTGTGCTTGCTATCTGCGGGTTGAGCACAAGAAGCTCTTCAACCTCCTTTGAGTACCTCGCCGCAATTAGTGCAAGGGTGTCGTTGTATTCTGCTGAGACATACTTTGACTTGTTTGGGTCGAGAGAGCCGGCAGTGTAGCCTGTCTGATCCTCGCATTCCCAAAACTCAAAGGCGTAGCTCACATACTCGTCACGGGGTTCTTCTTTTAAGCTGAGCTTTGCAAAATACGCCTTCACAGGCGGCCACACGGGATGTTCGAGCCAGCCTGCTCCCGTGTAGGAAAAGCTCTTTGCGAGGCGGCGGAAGCTTTCGTAGGCATCGGGGCCTGTAAATTCGCCCTCGCCCTTGAACACACGGTGCTGCACGCCGAGGTTCTGCACCGTGAAGCCCGACAGCGGCAGCTTATAGCTGTGCAGCGTGCGCCGCAGCTCGACCTCATAGGTCGTTGGATTGTTAGGCCAAGTAAAGTCCCTGTATTTCATTGGTGCAAGCATTTTATCCCTCCTTAATAGGTCTCAAAGCCGTTGTCGTAGCGTCTTGCGTCGCGGCCGAAGTATTCCGAAAGCTCGGACATGTAGCGGCGATTCACCAAAAGCTGCGTAATATCCTCGCACAGGACATTTTTGCTGTCCTGCCGTTCGATATTTGTGTTTTCGCTCTCCATACTCACACTTCCTTTCTGCCCTCGGCCGTCAGCGTGATCTTTTCAAGCAGAGGCTCGCCCGCTCGGCGCTCGATCTCTACGCTCTTTAGGCGGCACTTGCTATAGGTCACAACGCTGTACGCTCTTTTTACCCTGAGTGTGAACTCATCGAGCATCGGGAAGATTATCGCATCGTTAGACTCTTCCCTTGTGAGCACGACCTCGAAGCTTTTGCCGCCCGCCGTGATTGACACGGGCTGCGCCTCGCCGATGGCCTTGAGCTCGTGCAGCTCGGTTTTAATACGCTCCGTTATGCTGCGCACCAAGGCTACCCTGAGGTTATTAACATATATCGCTGCATCGCTGTCGGAGTATGAGACTGTCTTTGTAAAAGCCATCAGTCCACCTCCAGTGTAAATGCGGCGTTGGGCGCACTCAGCGAGCGCACGAGATTTGCCGAAGCCTCCACGGTGCACTCGCAGCGGTACATTTCGCTTTGTGCGTCGTACTGCACCTCGCCCGTTTCGAAGCCCTTTATCGTCAGTGTATCCATACCGCCGAGGCTGAGAAAAACATTCTCCTTGAGGCTTTCGCAGTTCGGCGAGGGCGAGTAGATATCCAAGCCAATTCTAAGTTCGCCGTGACTGCCGAGCATTTCCTTTACAACGCCGTTTTCAAGGCTGATGCCGATATAATTTCCGCAGCCGCAGGCCGTTATCTTTGCCGAGCGCATCGACACGCAGACCGTGGCCTTGCTCTTGTCGATGACCGTTTCGGGAAACGCCATGACGGCGTTTATGCCGCTTTCGGTGAGGAAGCTTATGATGTTCTCGATCACAGTGCTAAACATGCGTTCACCATCCCTTTCGTCTCAAAATGCACTCGTTGTGTGAAAACTCGCCGAATATGCGCACCTGCTCAACACGCATGATCTCGTATTTTTTGCCTGCGTATACGATGATATCGCCGACCTCCGGCTCGAGGGCATCGGTTATGAGTCTGTAGCGCTCGCCTTGAAGCACGCCGACGGGCATGTTCGTTTTGGGGTCGGAATTGCTTTTGTTGATGACCGACAAAAATCCCTTTGCCGAGCTGCCGCCGACCGTGATGCTCTCGCCGTAGGTCGTGATGACCTGTGAAGAAAGGCTCATCCCACGACCCCCTTAAACTCAAAGCCGCCGCAGTCAAGATATGCCGACAGCATGCTCTCGGCCCGCATTCTCAGCGACTGCGCGCAGCCGGTCTTGGTGCCGTCACGCAGCGAAACGCTGAGTTCGCCGGCCTTAAACGAGTCTATCTTGTCGTTGGGTATGTCCCTCAGCTCGAGATACAGCGAAAGCGCAAGCACTGCCGCAGCGCTGACGAAAAGCTCCTCGATATCCGAGCTATTTACGCCCGAGCGCAGCTTCGATTCAAGCTCCGCCGCCGCAGTCTGGCACGCACTGCGCAGCGCCTTGCCCTCGTTTCCGAGCGGCGAGGCTGCGAGCATTTCCCTTGCCTTGCTTTCGATATCCTGATTTGTATATGCCATAGCTGTCCCTCCTTAAAGCGAAGCAGGGCAAAAGCCCTGCTTCCTGTGTGTTATCAGACCTTGAGTACCTTAGATGCCTCGGTGTAGAGCTTTGCGAAGCCGGAAATGCTGGTGATTGCGGCTCTTTCAAGCTGGCGGTCGATGAGACGGTCGTACTCGACGCTCACATCGCCTGCGGTGACCATCTCAAGAGCGTAGCCCTTGTCAAGGCCGATGGCAGTGCCCGCCTTCATCGCAGAGCAGCGTATGAGCTTTGCGCCGAGGGGATTGCCCGGCTCGCCCGTGCCCTGGAAGTTGAGACCCGCCATGGGGTTTTTGAACTCCGAGCAGTTGAGGATCTTGAGCATCACATCGGGTGCAACGAGCATGGTGTTCATGGTATAGGGGTCAAAGCGGTTCCAGAACGCCAGCAGCTCTGCGTAAGTAAGGCTGCCGGAGGTGCCGCCGATGGTGTCATCGCCGACCTCGAGAGACTCGGCAGTGTTGCCGTTGCCGTCGCCGTTTACGATGACATCGATAGCGTCCTCAAGATGCATGCGCATGATCTGATTGCCGATCTGGCGCAGCATGACCGAAAACAGGTCAAGGCGCTGGAAGCGGATAGCCTCGTAGGATGCGACGAGCATTCTGCCGCGCTTTTTCAGGCTTACAAGGTGATCAGCGGCACGGATCTCGGTCTGCGGGATGAGTGCGCCCTCGCCGACGAAGCGCAGTGCCTTGTCGTCCTCGGAAGCGGCCGAGTAGATGGAGCGGTAGTCCATGCCCTCAAAGCGAGTGACCGATGCGGTGATGGAAGGCAGGATATTGCCCTCCTCCATGCCGGCCTTTACGCTTCTGGAGACATACTCGGGGAACAGAACGGCAGACTCGGAGGTGGAGAAAAACTTCTCGACGACATCGCTGCCTGCGCCACGGACCTTAATATCGAAACGCTTGAGCTGGCGCTGGAATGCGTCCATACCCTCATAGGGAGTGCCCTTGTAGTTTTCGTTGGGGTCAAGACCCTCGAGCACCTGCTCAAAGCTCTTGCCTGCCTCGGAATACATACCCTTGTCCAGTCTTATCTCATTGAAATTGTATGCCATTTTAATTTCCTCCTTACATGATGAAGCCGACGGTGGCGGCGGTGCTGTCGACCTTGATAACAAGGTACTCTCTGCCGGTGTCGGCCTTTTTGACCTTGCCGCCTACATCGGCAGCAAGCTTTGCAAAGCCTACGGCGGGAGCGGTGCCGGTGTAGCCGACCTCGATGTAGCCGTGGGTCTTGACGACGGCAAAGCCGTCTGCGGTGTCGATGCAGTAGCCTGCGAAATTATCGGCTGCGGCGCAGGCTGCGACGGTGTTGTTGGCGCTTACCTTGACAAACACGCCCTTTTCGGTACCGCTTGCCTTTTCAAAGGAGAGCACCTGCTCTCCGACGCCTTCAAAGCTAACTTTCATTTTTGTTTCCTCCTAAATCAGATGATGTACTCGTCACCGTCAAATTTGGTGACCTCTCCCTTGCCCGGGAGCTGGGTTACGGGTGGGTACAGCTCGGCTGACCTCGCCTCAAATGCGCTCTTCATCTCAAGAAGCGCCGCCTCGTCGAGTGTCGCAACGCTCTTTGACAGCGCCGAGTGCAGCGACTTATCGCATACAAGGCACAGTCTCAGGACCTTGCTCCGAAGTCCATTAAGATACTTTTCGCCGAGCTTGGCTGCCTTTTCGAGTCTTTCGTATTCGGGGGCAAAGCGCTTGCCCTCTTCGGTCTCGACAAAGCTTTTGATAACTCCTGCACCACGCTGGGCAGGCACGGCGACAAAGCTCCACTCGTAAGCGTCTACTGCGCCTTCGAGTATCGCATAGCACTCCTTGCCGCCGTAGGTTCTGCCCTTAACATGGGTGCAGGTGCCGAGCTCCTCGCCGCAGACGCTGCACACGCTGCGTGCAACCGAGCAGCCCACGCTCGTTTCACGCTTGATGCCGCCGTCTATCTGGGCGATAAGCTCGGCGTTTGCCTCGGTGCGCAGCATGTACGCATAGCCCTTGAGGTAGACATAGTCTGCGCCGAGTGAGTTCTTGCGGTTTTTATCCGTGACAAGCTCCGTGCGGTAAATGCGTGCGACCTGATTATCGCTGCGCCAGTCATGGTCGCAGATGCCGGTCACACCGACGAAAAGTTCGCCTAACTCACGCAATGTTGCCTCGGAAAACCGCTCGTGATCCCTATCGATCTCGTTGTCGCAAAGCAGCACCGAGAAGATATACACATCCTCGGCGCTTAGCTCCGCCTTCGCAAAGGCGTTGACCGCCTTGAGTTCCTCGGCGGTGCAGACGAGCTCCTTGCCCCCGCTTCCGCCTTTAATGATCTTCATTGCTTTTTCCCTCTTCCAAATAAATTTTCTCTGCCTGAGCGTTATAAAGCGCCGCCTTTGCCTCCTCGACCTGATCCTGAAGGTTTATCGCCTCCCATTCAAGTTCGCAGGAGCAGGCATAGCCGTGCATGCACAGCCACATATCGCATATGTGCAGCATCACCGGCTCGAGCGTGCGGCGTATCGCATTGAGCTCGCTCGTCATGAGATCTGCCTGCTGCGCCGACATTCGTTCGGTCGTCGACCAGTTAAGGCCGAGCAGGAACGGGGGTATACCCGTCCTTGCGATGAGCTGCTCAAGTATCTGACGCACGGGCACCTCGCTGTCGAGTATCTGATTATCTGCGCCGATGACCTTGACCTCGACATCTCCGACGGCGACGAAGTCACGCACACTTCCGTTTTTGCTGCTCTGCATTGCTTCCGACCATTGTTTTGCTATCTGCTCTGCTCTGTCCTGAGCCGTGGCTCTGTCGATGATATCGCCCTGCGGCTTGTACACAACGGCAAAGCGGACATTACCCGCCCGCTCCCAATTGATACCGAGAGACTGATAGATCTTCAGCAGTATCCCGCACAGTAAGGTCATTCAGCAGGATGCCGCACAGGAAGGGCATACTGCGCAGCATCGAAACGCCGTAAGGCGAATCTGTCTCAGGGTTAAAGGGAGTGAACAGCAAGAGATTCTGATACGGCATGGGCACGGTGTCGCCGTTTTCGCCCGCACAGCATAGTTCAAAATCAAGAGGGGTATCGCCCTCACGAATGAGCACATCGGCGACATTGCCGCACAGCACCGCCGCTATCTCACGGTCGCCTCGGGTGACTATCTCGCCCACGGCTCTGCCGCAGGTTATCATCGAGTCAAGGTACTGTGCCATAAACGCTTCGAGTCCACACTGCCCGCGCCCGACATCGACCGTGCGGATAAACTCGTTAAGCTCCGCCTGTGCCTTTGCATCCGAGCATCTTGCCTCAAAGCCTCCGGTCAAGCGGATGATCTTCATGATCGCCGCATCGACGACAGGCACGGCCTCTCTGATCGAACGGTAGAGCTTCGTCTCTGCGCTGCCGAGCGGCACATAGCCGTCAAGCAGTCTGAACGGGTGCGTATCGCAGGTGCGCAGCTGCACCGACGGAGCCGGTCTTTTTTGTTTTCCTGTAAAAAGTTTCATGCTTCCTCCTATCTTTCTACCCACACAGCTCCGATAGGCTCGTGGGCTTTGGATATGCCGACCGCAAAGTAACGAATATCGTCCATTGCATGGTCAAACTGCTTGAGCGGTGCGTCCTTGCCCGCCTTTTCGTCCCAGCGATACTGGTAGAACTCACGAAGTGCGTCATCGCAGCCACGGCAGATTTTAATTTTGCCGCTTTTCAAAAGGCTCGCCGTGAGCCGTATACCGGACACAACATCGTTGTCTGCCTTTTCGACCTTGAAGCCGCAGCGGGTCAGCGCCTCGATGAAGCTTGCCGCCGAGGGGTCAACGATGACCCTTGACGGGCGGATATCGCCGCACAGTTCCTTGAGGTCTTCGACATACTCGCTGTCGGTTTTCTGCACCCCGACCTTGCGTGAGTCGTAATAATACTCACGAAGCCTGTACCACTCGCCGCCGCACCTGCCCCACAGCCCGAAGGAGCTGGGATTTTTCGTGCCGTAGTCGCAGGAGACGATATGCTCGGTGCAATTTTCGGGCACCTCGCACAGCATGCTCTCGTCGAAAAAGTCGTACACTCTGCCCGCCGGTATCACCCACTGACCGAGAATGAACCTTCGGTAAAAGTCGCCGCTGTACATCCGCTTATAGCGGGCGATGATACTGCGGGAAAGCGCCGGGTTATCCTCGAGCGAAAAGTGGATATACAGCGCCTTTCGTTCCGTCGCTTTGACTATCCACTCCCGATAAAACCAGTGGTGCGGACTGTCGGGGTTGCAGTTGAACCAGATCTTGCTGCCTGTGACCGAGCAGCGTGCGCAGGCCTGCTCGACAAAGGAGCGTGGCATCAAGACGACCTCATCCATGAGTATGCCTGCCAGCGTCACGCCCTGTATGAGCGACTGCGAGCCCTCATCCTTTCCGCCGAAAAGATAAAAGCTGTTCGTCCTGCCCATGTAGGATATCTCGACGAGTCCCCGTGAGACCTTATCGCTCACGCAAAAGCCGATATCCCGCAGCACCGGCAGCAGCGGCTCTAACAGATTGCGGCGGATACTGGTCTTTGCCTTGCCGCAAATGCCGAAGCGTTCGCCGGAAAAGCGGCGCATCGCCCAGCACACAAACGAGATACCCATGCACATTGTTTTGCCGCTTCGCACCGCTCCGTCGCAGATGACGGCATCGTAATCACGGTAGGGCGAGCTGTCACTCCACCACGAAAGTGCCTTGAGCTGAGTTTCGGAAAAGCTTTTAAACTTCATGTGCTTCCCCGCCCAGCCTGTCGGCCGCCTTGTCTATGGCTGCGTAAAAGTTAGATGCCGCCGCCTGTTCGCCGCTCCCGGCACGCTTCAGCTCGTTAAGCTCCCGGATGACCTCGAGCTTATCCAGCAGCTTTATCTCGACCGCACCGTTTGCGCTGCGCTTCATCTCGGTCAAAAGCGAAAGATCCAGATCGTCAAGCAGTGACAGATCCTCCTCGTCGAGGAACAGGAGCTTGACGGCATCGTTGGGCGAGGACACCGCAAGCTTTTCAAGAAGTGCGTCCGGTGAGCCGGACTTTGCTTTTTTCTTCATTCCTATCACCTCTCACCCATAGGCTGCATCAGGGCGAAAGTTGTACGTTTGCGTACAACAAAAAATTCATCCGAGCGAATTTTTTTCGATTTCGGATGAACTGTTGTATATTATGAAATTTATGGCTGCAAAAATCAAGTTGCTTCCTAAGCAGCGCATTGCGGCAGCGTTGTGATGGGATTTGTGAGATAGATTTGTGTCAGGCAAAGTGAAAAGCGCAGGGAATACTTTGTGTATTGGCGAGCATTTTCACTAAGCATGGCGCAAATATAGCCGCAAAGACCGCACATAAGATGCCGCAGTACGCTGCAAATAAAAACGCCCCCGACAGCGTGTGCTGTCGGGGGCTATCCCGCTTTTGCCGTTGGGCCCAATGGTAACCTGCACAAATAAGCAGGTGGGTCGCCTAAGTTCTGTTTCGCTGCTTCCAACTTCCGACACAAGGCCGGGAGGCCTGCAATCCGCAGATTCAAATCGGCATCCCTTATTAGAGATGTGGGTTTATTGGGCCAATGTCAATTATGACACCGCGCACAAAGCAGGAGTTCGTTACTACTGTTATATAGGTATTGTCCGAGGCGTCTGATTATTCCTCGTCGTCGGCCTCGGCCTCAAAGATGGTGAGGAACATCTGATGCACCTGCTCAAGCTTCTCGTCATCGTCAATGGACTCATAAAGCTCGTCGCCGTTTTCGTCGGTGACGATGTTCAGCAGGATAAGGCCGTAGTCGGGGTCGTCTTCGTCCATATCGGTGGGCAGAAATGCTGCATAGCTTTCGCCGTTATAATCAATGGTGTCGAGCAGCTCAAGCTCAAATTCGTTGCCCTCGTCATCTATAATGGTAACAAAATCGTTGCCGTAATCTTCTTTCATAAGAATGATCCTCCTTATTTTCGTTCACGATCATTCTAACCCATATCACTGCATAAATCAAGTTTAAGTTGGCGGTAGCCGAACACCTATCGGTTTTGACGGGCAGCTTTCCGCCCA
>HF986875.1 GCA_000431075.1 Firmicutes bacterium CAG:555 | reverse complement strand
GCGCTCGGAGAAGTTCCTGTTAAAGCGTTTTCGGACAGGGGTTCAACTCCCCTCATCTCCACCAAAAATCGGCAAGTCTCGAAAGAGACTTGCCGATTTTTAGTCTTCTATCTGTCCATTTTTTCATGACAAATTTCGGCCGTTTTTCTTCATTCATTAAAACAGATCCTTTCAATGAACGATTGATATTGAAGCCGCTTCACTGATAAATAGTAAATAATTTTAGCACAATATTAATATTTATATCAATATTTGCATTGAACATTGCCTGTCTGTGCTTTATAATCAAATTGTATAAACAAATATAAACGATTGACGGAGGTGCCGTTATGGGTGAGAACAGTTCAAAGCGCAATGTTGTGAGGACGGTCATCTATGCTGCCCTTTTGGCAGCGGCTGCAATTATATGCGTCTCGACCGGCGCTGTCGATGTGGCGAAGCTTAAAACGGATGTGGTCATTGATATGTCCGCAATTGCAAAGCTTGCGCTGATGATATTCGGCGTTTTGCTTGTGAAAAATATTATTATGCTTATCCTTGGGCTTTTTAAGCCCAAAAGCAATAGAGCCAATTCTTTGATATCCCTTACAAACAGTCTTGTGAAATACATTGCATTCATTGTGATACTGTGCTGGGGACTTACGATAATCGGCGTGAACATCACGACCATTATCGCCAGCGTCGGTGTTTTGGCATTGATAGTCGGCTTCAGTGCCGAGAGCCTCATTGCCGATATCGTTACGGGTACCTTCATGCTGCTTGAAAATCAGTATAATGTCGGCGATATCGTGGAGGTCAACGGCTTTCGGGGCAAGGTAACAGCTATCGGCATAAGAACTACATGCATAACAGATGCCGGCGACAATGTCAAGATAGTCAATAATTCCGAGATGAAGAACATCTTAAACCGCTCTGACAACTCCTCCCGTGCTGTCGGCGATATCAGCATACCCTATGAGACCGACCTTGGCGAGTTCGAAAAGAAGCTCCCGGCACTCATGCAGCAAATTTATGATAACAATCCCGATACGCTCAAGGGGCTGCCGGAGTATCTCGGCGTGCAGTCACTCGAGGCGTCCGGCATTTTACTGAGATTTGTGGTAGAGGTCGATGAAAAGAACATATTCTCCGCCGGAAGACTGCTGAACAGAGAGCTGCTGCTCGGGTTCAGAAAGCTCGGCATCGAGTGCCCGTACAGCAGACTTGATGTCCATTCGGTGTGAGCATGAAAAAGGACGATCTTGAATTCGGCTCGGCGTCGGAATTCACGCCGCTGCCGGATGAGTTCGGGCAGAATACCCGAGCGCCTGACACGCCTCCGCCGAAAAAGCGTGGATGGTGGAAAAAGGCATGCCTTATTTCGGCGGCAATGATCTTTGTCGGAATGCTTATTTTACCTTCCGAGCGCAAAACGCAGCCTGCGCCCGACAATTCACCGCCGCTGCAGCCTGCCGTCACGAACAGCGTCATAACTCCGGACAACGACGGCACGGTGTATTATACCGTCAATAATTGCAGCTTTGACGAAAACTATATGCCGCTGGTGCTTGCTGAGAGCAGCATATCCGTTGCCGACCTTGCTGCCGGTGCGAGCATTGATATGCCTCAGCCGGTGGCGGTCGACGGTTATGAATTTGTCTGCTGGGTAATGAGCGGCAGGGGAGACCCTGTGCCTGTAACGGACGGCAGCATAGACATCGATGATATATGCAGCCGCACACCCGACGAAAACGGCGATATTCGCATAACCGTCAACGCAGTATGGAGAGCCGTGACCGATAACGGAATGCGCTTCATGCTGACCTTGGACGCAAATGGTGGAGCTATAGACGGCGATCAGTCAAAAACCGTCAACACCTACGGTCCGCTCATGTCCGGCACGAATACATATCCTGCGGCGTACGGCACTCCGCAGCGCGACGGTTATACCTTCATTGGCTGGTTCACGGATGCCGAGTGCAGCGGAGAACCTGTTAAAACCGTCCCTGCGGCATCGTTCTTTGCAGTAAACGCAAGCGGTGAGCCGGATTGGTCAGCACCCGTTACGGTAACACTGTACGCCGGCTGGGCAAAGCGATAGTGCGTCACTATGAAATTTATTAGCAGCTAATAAATCAACCAATATCTTTTCTGAAAACAACGCTCAAAAACCTCACTGCCAATGACGGAAAAATTGCAATCTCCGTTTACGATCCTCAGAGCCTTGAGGGCTATCAGGTCAAGGGTAAGGCAGAGTATGTGACAGAGGGTTAGCTTGTGAGTTGAGTACAATTAAGACCATGGTCGAAAAAATGTTTAACGGCGCTGCGCAGCCGCATCGACCGCCGCATCTTCGTTTATACCGGCATTTACGACAGCGAGTATTACGAGGCGTTTTCCAAGTGGTGTCTTGACCACTACGACTGGAGCTTCCCACAGGAGCAGCTTTGCGTTTCACCCGGCATAATTCCGGCGCTTTATCAGCTTACCGAGACCCTGTGTACAAAGGATGAGAAGGTGCTCGTGAATACCCCCGCATACGGCTACTTTGCCCACGCCGCCGAGTACGCCGGTGTCGGTATTCTGACCTCTCCCATGCTCAAAAAGGCAGCCAGTATTATTCAGAAGTACAATCTTTGGGTCGTGTCCGACGAGATACACTGCGACCTTATCCGTTGCGGCCATCGACATATCCCGATGGCAAAGGTCATGACCGATGCCATTGAAAAGCACAACTCAAAATAAACTGAAACCGGAGGAGCGCTGAGCTCCTCCGGTTTTTGTCATCTTATGAAGTTTGTGAATACAACGTCCTCTTTTTCGGGCAGACCGAATTGCTCCCTGCCGAGTGCGATGCTCTTCATCAGGAACACCATGTTGCGTGCTACATAGCGGGCGTTCTGCATGCCCTCTGCATCCTGCACCGACTCTCCGGGCTTTCTGCCGTAGACATTGTTCCAGTACCTGCCGGATACGACAGGCATCTGTGAGATGGTAAAGAACTTGTTGAGCTCGTCGAATGTGGCGGTCGTGCCCGAACGCCTTGCGCTGACCATGACTGCGCCGACCTTCATGGTCTTGTCAACGGCCCATGTGCTGTAAAACAGGCGGGATACGAATGAAGTGAGCGCACCGGGCGCCTGCGCAAAGTGTACGGGGCTTCCGATGACCACGCCGTCGCACTCTTCGAGCAGGGGAGCGGTCTTGTTGACCTCATCGTCAAAGACGCACTTGCCGGTTTTAGAGCAGCTTCCGCAGGATATGCAGCTGTGCAACTCAAGCTGACCGACATGCACCTCCTCAAATTCGACACCCTCGGCGGTAAAGACCTTCTTCATCTCATCTAGGGCAGCGGCAGTGTTGCCGTGAGCTCTGGGGCTTCCGTTGATAATAAGTACCTTCATCCTCATACCTCCGTAATTGATCTTTTGTTTCTTTTATAAGCAATGGCGGTGCACAGCGGGATAAGCCAGAGATAGAACGCCATGGGTACGGCCGCAGCGCTGACATTCATCATCGCAAGCGGCACCGAGCAGGCGATGCACCACGGGACGAGACCCGCAATGACGATGACCGAGTCTTCGATATCTATCATTTTGCTGTACCGCTCGGCATCTTCCGTGCCGTACAAGCCCTCGGATAGCTGGCTAAGCATGATAACGCCTATCGTCTGATTGCAGAACACTATGCTGACCGCAAACGAGAGAAGCACCATGACTGGGAAGCGTCCGACCTTATTTCTTAATATTATAAGCTTTTCCGAAAGACTGTCAAGCATACCGGTACCGTGGAAAATGCCGCCGTATGTGCCGGAGAGCAGCAAAATGCCGCACACCTCGAGCATCGATCTCACGCCGCCGCCCGAGAGCATTGTGGAAAGAGCGGCGTTTTGCGGCTCAAAGCCGAGCAGCATGGTTTTGAAGCAATCTGCAAAGCCGGCGCCCTGTGTGATCATGGCAAGCACGAACGACACAACGATGTCTATCGCCATTGCCCATTTGACCTTGACCTTGCAAAACGGCAGAACTATCATCAAAATTGCAGGGACAAGGCACAGCCACGAAAGCCTGAACTCCTCGCCGAGCTGCAAGAGCACTTGCGAATCGGTGCTTTGCATGGGATAGAACACCGATAACACGCCGTAGATCACACAGCACAGCAAAAACGGCACAGCACCGCTTTTGAGCATGATCTTTATATTCTTTTCCACATCCGTACCCGTGACGGCAGCAACTAAATTTGCGGCCGATGAAGCAGGTGAGCCACGGTCGCCGACATAAACGCCCGACAGCACGGCACCCGCAACGGGAATCGGGGAAATGCCGCCTGCGTGGGCGATGCTCATGATGATAACTCCCGCCGTTGCGGTAACGCCGAAGCTCGTGCCGATGGCAAAGGACATAGCAGCGGAAAGAAGAAACGCCGCAAGCAGGAAAAACGACGGCGGCATGACCGAGACACCGAGTGTGACAAAATAAGCAACCGTGCCGCTTGAGCGCCAAAGTCCCGTAAGGCAGCCGATGAGCAGGAGAATGCCTACGACTATAAACGACTCCTTGAGGCTTCCTACAGCCATCTTGAGCACGGTTTTGAGCGCAAACCCATTCTTGGCGGCGAGTGCGGTAAACAGCACAAAGCCGACAAGCAGGGGAGCGAGCATGGATATGTCAAGTATCAGCGACACGGCGACACATATTATGAATAATATAAAAGCAATAGCAAGTTCCATAAGCGCCTCCGAAAATTGCACCGATTATACCATCATGCCCTAAAATATTCAATCACGGAAAATGAACGGGGAAAATTTTCGTTGTCATTGACTTTTTAGAAATTATTATCTAAACTAAATTCAGCAAAGCTGACAAGAGGTGCATAATGAAACAAAAAAGATGCTCAGAGAATGTTTTTACAAAGCTGAGTTATGTGTTTATAGTGCTCATGCTGACGGTGTTCCTGTTCTGGTTCAATTCATCGGGGTACGGCGGCATCACCGAGGCAAAGCTTACAATGTTCAATACAATATGTGGCGGCTATGTCATCCTGACGCTTATTTTGATACCGGCAAGCCTTGCGACTGAGGTCGTTTCAAAGCAGGAGCTCAAGGCGTATATAAGGGAAAGCACATGGGTGCAGCGCCTGCTGCTTATCTTCCTGCTGCTGACGGTTGTGTCGGCACTCCTGTCGCCGTACAGAAGCGAGACTTGGGTCGGTACTTCACGATATGAGGGCGTGCGCAGTATAGCCTTGTATGTGTTTACTGCCGTGTTCCTGTCGAGCTTCGGCAGGGTCAAGCCATGGATGGCGTACCTGCTCGGCGCCTCGGTACTGGGATTCAGCGTGATAAGCATCGTTCAGCTATACGGCGGTAACCCCTTCGGCCTGTACCCGGGCGATCTTAACTACTTCGGAGCGGGCGTTGACTATTCCGGCGCTTATCTCGGCACAATCGGTAATACCGATCTCGTTGCGGGCTTCCTGTGCGTTGCTACAACGCTGCTGTGGGTATCAGTGGTCAGAATGAAGGACAAATGGCGTTTTGCACTTCTTATTCCGACGGCAGCAGCGCTTTTCGTACTATTAAAAATGTCCGTCATGGCGGGCCTTGTCGGCGTGTTCGGCGGAGCGGTGCTCTCATTGCCAATTGTCCTGCCCGTATCGGCAAAAGCGAGAAAGATCATTGCGATCGCGATACTTGTCGTTTTCGTTCTCACACTTGTATTTCTCTATGTTGCCGATATCGGCGGAGGGATGCTGCACGAGGCGCACGAGCTTCTGCACGGCAATGTCAGCGACACCTTCGGCTCGGGTAGAATACATATTTGGAAAAGCGTCCTTGAGAAGATACCCGATAATCTTTGGTTCGGCACAGGGCCGGACACCATGAGCCACGCTCAGCTTGAGGCATTCACCCGCTATGACCCCGACAAGGGCGTTGAGCTCGTCGCCGAAATAGATACGGCGCACAATGAGTATCTGAATATCCTGTTCCACCAAGGCACTTTTGCACTGCTTGCATATCTTGCTGCGCTCGGCATCGCTGCCGCAAAGTGGGTAAAGCGGGGTAATGCCGCACCGGCTGCCGCTGCCTGCGGAGCTGCGGTGCTGTGCTATTGCATACAGGCGTTCTTCGGTATCAGCATGTTTTTGACCGCACCGTTTTACTGGATGACGCTTGGACTGTTGGACGGTGCATTGAGGGCAAATAATTAAAATAATAAAAAAATAATAAATTTCACCGTCTGCTTTTTTGCAGGCGGTGAAGCTTTATCTTCGTTTTAGTCTGAGCGCAGGCTCTTTAACTCGCTGCCGAAGCGGGGGAGCGGGGTAGGCAAGTATCAAGGTCTTGCCTGCGTATGTATAAATGTCTGCGTCAAGGCTGCGGTCGTCCGCAGGCAGGGCTGACCTTATCCTTGCGCACAGCTCGTCATTTGTGAAGCTATCACCGTCAAGTATCAGCGCAAGAGCCTCTTCGTTTGCATTTTCGGATAACATAATATCATTCTCCGTGATTTTGATAAATTACATAATAGTTACAAATTGAAGTCAAAGCGAATAACACCTCGAAAAAATTTGTTTACAATCTCGATTTTAGCAAAAAAAAGTTCACATTTCCATACAAAAATTATGGTAATGCTGAAACATTGATGCTATACTATGTACGCATTATGTAAAGTGATAATTATTTTTTACCGAGGGTATTATGGACCTGTCAGAGAAGAAAATAGATAGTGAGCTTAAATACAGCGGCGTCATTGTGAATGTCATGCTTGACCACGCCGAGCTGTGCGACGGAAGCATCGTCAAGCGTGAGGTCGTTGAGCATCCCGGCGGAGTTACGGTACTGCCCATTGACGATGACGGTTTTTGCTACTGCGTCCGTCAGTTTCGCTATCCTATGGGCAAGGTAATGCTCGAGGCGCCGGCGGGTAAGCTCGAAAAGGGCGAGGATCATCGTGAGTGTGCCGTCAGAGAACTGTCGGAGGAAACGGGATTTTCCGCAGATGAGCTTACTTATCTCGGGCCGATCTGCACTTCTCCGGGCTTTTCCACCGAGGTTTTGCATATTTATCTTGCGCAGGGACTCAATGCCGGCAAAAGCCATCCCGACGAGGGAGAGTTTTTGAGCGTCGAGAAGCACCATATAGACGAGCTTGTCGATATGGTCATGTCCGGCGAGATAGACGACGGCAAGACCGTCATTGCCGTGCTTAAGGCAAAGCGCCTTCTTGAACAGAAAAAATAGTTACGATTTGTTTACATTGCTAATTGCCATCATCGTTACCCTATGTTATAATACAAAGCCGATGCGAATGGGCGCATCACAACACGAAAGGTGTACCAAATGGAAAAGTATGTGATTAACGGCGGAAAGCCGCTTCAGGGCGAAGTTGATATAAGCGGAGCGAAAAACGCAGCGGTCGCAATAATCCCGGCTGCGCTGATGGTCGACGGTGTCTGCCGTATTGAAAATATGCCGCAGATAAGCGACACCGATATGCTGCTTACCATCCTCACCCATCTTGGCGCAGAGGTCAAGCTTATAAATGGATCTACTATTGAGATCGACAGCCGTAATGTGAAATTTTCCGACGCACCGTTTGATCTTATGCGCAAGATCCGTGCATCGTATTATCTGATAGGCGCAATGCTCAGCCGCTTCGGTAGTGCAAAGACCACCATGCCCGGCGGCTGCAACTTCGGTGTTCGCCCGATAGACCAGCATATCAAGGGCATGACTGCTCTGGGCGCAGATATCGAGGTCAAAAACGGTTTTGTTTACGCCGAGGCCCCCGACGGCAGACTGCACGGTGCAAAGATATACCTTGATAAGGTCTCTGTCGGTGCAACGATGAATATAATTCTTGCCGCAACGCTTGCGTCCGGCAGGACTATCATAGAAAACGCAGCCCGTGAGCCGCATATCGTTGATCTTGCAAACTTCCTCAACTCCATGGGCGCCGACATAAGAGGCGCAGGCACTGACACTGTAAAGGTCAATGGTGTCGACATACTCCACGGCGGCAGCTATTCCATCATTCCCGACCAGATAGAGGCAGGCACCTACATGGTAGCTGCTGCGGCCACCGGCGGCGAGGTGCTCATCAAGAATGTCATTCCCAAGCATCTTGAATGCATCTCGGCAAAGCTGCGTGAGACCGGCACCATCGTACTTGAGTACGAAGACTCCGTTCTCGTAAAGGGCAACGGCAATCTGCGCAAGGCTAATGTCAAGACTTTGCCTTATCCGGGCTTTCCGACCGATATGCAGCCGCAGATGGGCGCACTTTTGTCCATGGCAAGCGGTACCTCGGTCATCACCGAGGGTATATATGATAACCGCTTTAAGTATGTCAATGAGCTGCGCAAGATGGGCGCAGACATTCAGGTCGACGGCAGAATAGCCATTTTTGAGGGCGGTGCAAAGCTCACGGGAGCACCCGTCATGGCCTGCGACCTCAGAGCAGGGGCGGCAATGGTCATTGCTGGTCTGTGTGCAAGCGGTACTACCGAAATTGAAGACATCCACTTTATTGAGAGGGGATATGAAAACTTTGTGGGTAAGCTCCGTGCCTTGGGTGCGGACATCTCCATCGTTGATTTTCCCGACGAACCCGAAATTCACGAAAAGGTAATTGCAATAGGTTAAAATATGCGTATAGTAACTTTTGCCAGCGGCTCGACAGGTAACTGCAGCCTTGTATCCGACGGCGAAGCGAATATACTTATAGATGCGGGGATTTCCATGCGCAGAACTGTTTCTGCCCTAAAAGAGCTTGGACTTTCGCCGCAGGATTTATGCGGAGTGCTCATTACACATGAGCACTCCGATCACATATCGGGGCTTTCCATGCTTACAAAGCACCATGATATAAGTATATTTGCACCCACTGAGCTGTGCGAGGTGCTCGCCGCAATGAAACCGGAGCTTAAAAACCGGCTTGTCGCAATACCCGTAAATGAAGTGTTCGGCATGGGCGGCATAGGCGTCAAGGCCTTCCGCACGCCGCACGACTCGAAATTCAGCGTCGGTTATCGCTTTGAGGGTAGCTCCGTCGCCGCCTTTGCGACCGACACCGGCAGCATAACCGATGAGCTTGTCTACGGCCTTGAGGGTGCACGCCTGGCACTTATAGAGGCTAATCACGACCTTGAAATGCTGCGCGGCGGCCCCTATCCTTACTTCCTGAAACGCCGTATTTTGTCCGAAAACGGACATTTATCCAATGAAGATTGCGCAAAACTTGCCTTACATCTTGCAAAATCCGGCGCATGGGATATAATAGTGGGGCATCTTAGCCGAGAAAATAACACACCGCAGTTAGCGTTCAACACAGTGAGCGCAGCTTTAACCGGCGAAAATGTCGGGCTTCATGTTGCACCGATGGATAAAATGCTTGCGGTAAGCGTGGGTGATAGCGTACAATGCTTAATATAAAGTTCATATGCGTGGGCAAGCTGCGAGAGAGGTTTTATATCGATGCCTTTAACGAATATGCCCGCAGGCTGTCCGCCTACTGCAAGTTTGAGTGCGCAGAGCTTAACGAGACTAAGCTCGGCGATAAGCCCTCGGATAAAGAGATTGAAAATGCGCTGGTGCGTGAAAGTGCCGATATCGAAAAGGCTATACCCAAGGATGCTTATGTCATCGCCATGTGTGTCGGCGCAAAGCAGCTTAAAAGCGAAGAGCTTGCACAAAAGATAAATTCCCTTGCCTTGTCCGGCAGAGGGAAAATATGCTTTATTATCGGCGGCTCGTTCGGTATGGCTGAAAGTGTAAAGCAGCGAGCGGATATGCGCCTTGGCATGAGCGAAATGACCTTTCCGCACCATCTTGCGAGGGTCATGCTTACAGAGCAGATATACCGGAGCTTCAAGATAATCGAAGGCTCCCGTTATCATAAATGACAAAACGAGGTTATCATATGGAAGAAAATTTGAAGCTTGAATGGGGCAGAAAGATAACCGGCAAGCTCCTTGAGACTTGGCCGAAGGACGAAAACGGCGAGCTTATCGAGCCCGTTTTTCTCACCCACTGCATGAGCTTTGACATGCGTGACGAGATGATAGTCAATCTCCTCAACGCTTACGATATCCCCTGTGTGAGACAATACCCGGCAGACGGCGATTTCGGGAGACTTATAATCGGAATGAGCGGTCAGGGTGTTGACATATATGTCCCGAAAACTATGTATGAAGACGCTGTCAATTTAACCGAAGGGAGCGCAGTATATGAGGAACTATAAGGAAGAATACCAGCTTTGGCTCGACAGTCCCAACCTGAGTGAAAAGGAGTGGGAAGAGCTCAAATCCATCGCAGACGATGAAAAGGAGATCGAAAGCCGCTTTTTTGCCCCGCTTGAGTTCGGCACCGCCGGATTAAGAGGTACCATGAAGCTCGGCCTTCATCAGATGAATGTCCATGTCATCCGCCACGCAACTCAGGCCTTTGCCAATGTTATCAAGACCGAGGGAGCGGAGGCCATGCGCAAGGGCATCGCCATCTGCTTTGACTGCCGCAATAACAGCGAGCTGTTTGCACACGAGGCGGCCTGCATCATGGCGGCAAACGGCATCCATGTGCGCATTTTTGACGCTCTGCGCCCCACGCCGGAGCTGAGCTTTGCCGTGCGCCATTACGGCACTACCGCCGGTCTTAACATCACCGCAAGTCATAACCCCAAGGAGTATAACGGCTACAAGGTCTATTGGTCGGACGGTGCGCAGCTTCCGCCGCAGCACGCCGCAGCAATAGCCGAGCAGATGAATAAGATAGATATTTTCCGTGACTTTGTCACCTGCGACTTTGACGAGGCCGTTGCCGATGGCAGGATCGAGATGATAGGCACCGAGACCGACGAGGCATACCTTGCCTGCGTGTTGGGACAGGCTATCAACAAGGATGTTGTGGCAAGCGTTGCCGATAAGCTGAAGATCATCTACACTCCGTTCCACGGCGCAGGCTATAAACTCGTCCCCGAAGCGCTAAAGCGCCTTGGCGTGACCCGGCTTTACCCCGTGCCCGAGCAGATGGTGCTCGACGGCAATTTCTCCACGGTCGAAAGCCCCAACCCCGAGAACCCCGAGGGCTTCTATCTTGCGGTTGCACTGGCAAAGAAGGTCGGAAGCGACCTTATTATCGGCACTGACCCCGACTCGGATCGCATCGGTGTCATGGTTCGTGACGGAGAGGACTATACCCCCATCACCGGCAACCAGCTCGGCGTTCTGCTGCTTGACTATATCATCAACGCCCGCCGTGAGGCAGGTACTCTGCCCGAAAACGCAGGTGCTGTCAAGAGCATCGTTACCACCGAGATGGCCAAGGCCGTCGCCGAGTCGAATGGAGTTCACTTTGAGGACACCTTCACCGGCTTTAAGTTCATGGCCGAGCGTGTCGCACAGTGGGAAAAGGCAGGCACCTATAAATATATTTTCGCCTATGAGGAGAGCTACGGCTACATGATGGGCGACTATGTCCGTGATAAGGATGCCGTGACGGCATCGATGATGGTTGCCGAGATGGCGGCACATTACCTTGCCAAGGGCATGAACCTCAAGCAGGCTATGGAGAGCCTGTACGAAAAGTACGGTTACTACGAGGAGCGCACGCTCAACCTTGTCATGCCCGGCCTTGACGGCATCGAGAAGATGAAAAACCTCATGGCAGACCTCCGCAATGACCCGCCGAAGAGCATCTCCGGCACCGAGGTCTTCTGCATCCGTGACTATTCCACGGGCGACCTCATTGTGCCCAAGCTCGGCGTGATGGGTCAGACGGATATAAAGGGCTCGAATGTTCTGTATTTCGAGCTTGCCGACGAGACGGCGTTCATCGTCCGTCCCTCCGGCACTGAGCCCAAGGTCAAGGTATATATCCTTGCCAAGGGCGAAAACAAAGCAGAATGTGACGAAAAAGTTGCCAAATATGTAGAATACGCCGAAACATTGAAAAGATGAGACAGCTGCTTGACATTTTCATAGCGTCGTTTAAGGTCGGCCTCATGACTTTCGGCGGCGGCTATGCCATGCTGCCGATACTCCAGCGTGAGGTCGTCGAGAGCCGTAAATGGGTCACCGAGGAAGAGGTTTTGGACTACTACGCCATCGGTCAGTGCCTGCCTGGTATCATCATGGTAAACACCATGATATTTATCGGACAGAAACGCAGAGGGACATTGGGCGGTATCGTCGCCGCACTCGGCACGGTTTGTCCGGCGCTTATCATCATAACGATAATCGCCGCCGTTCTGAGCGGTTTTGCCGAAGCACCGGTCGTCAAAAGCGCCTTTGCGGGCATCCGTGTCTGCGTCTGCGTCTTGATATTCAACGCCGTTATGAAGCTGTGGAAAAGCTCTGTTATCGACCGGAAGTGCTTTGTCATCTTCCTTCTCGTTGCCCTCGGTTCGCTGTTTACGGACATAACGCCCGTTTTGTTTGTCGTCGTGTCGGCAGTTGTCGGCATTGCAATAAGCTGCTTGGGGGTGAAGAATAAATGACTGTTCTTCGCCTTTGGTGGGAGTTTTTCAAGATAGGTATGTTCTCCGTCGGCGGCGGCATGGCAACGCTTCCGTTTCTATACGATATGTCCGACAGAACCGGCTGGTTCACCTACGACATGATCGCCGATATGCTCGCCGTGTCCGAGTCCACGCCCGGCCCTATCGGCATAAACATGGCGACCTACACCGGCTATGTGACTGCGGGCATTCCGGGCTCCGTTGCCGCAACGCTCGGCGTTATCACCCCGGGAATAATCATTGTCCTGCTCATCGTCGCAGTGCTTGACCGCTTTAGGAAAAACAAGTATGTCGAAGCGGCGTTCTACGGTCTGCGCCCTGCATCTACCGGTCTTATCGCCGCAGCGGGCGTGCTTGTAGTTCAAATTGCGCTTTTGAATGTCGACCTTTATAAGCAAAGCGGCAATTTGCTCGATGTTTTCAACATCAAAGCAATAATTTTAGCTGCGGTGTTACTGGTGCTTACAAGGTGGTTCAAGCCTACGAAAAACCTGCATCCGATAATATTCATCGTCGCCTCAGCAGTTGTCGGCATACTGATTTTTTAAAACAAAACAGCTGCGCCTAACAGTGCAAGTGCGCTGCCCATAAGTGCAATAACAAACCGTCCGATTATATATCGGGCGGTTTTTATATCCGTGCCGCCGATGACTGAAAGCGTCTGAAAATGCACGGAAATGCCGCCCCAGCCGAGGATAAATGCCGCAAGAGCGAGGTTAATGGGGCTTGTGCTAAGGCCGCTCATTGCGCCGATGCCGTTGCCAAGCTCCAATATTCCGCAAAACAGCGCATTGCTCCACAATAGCTCCATGCCGAATACGGCAGACAGCATTTTGGCTGCCGCCGCAAAGGCGCCTGCCTTTTCGAGTATTCCCGCCAGAACCGAGAACGCAACGATAAAGCCACATATAGACATGCATGCGGTGACCGAAGACTTTACGGCGCCTGTAAACGCTGCCGCAAAGCTCGCCGAGCTGCGCACGGTTTGCGGTTCGGCGTATTTTTCGACACTGTTTGGTGCAAACATGATGCCGCCCAGGAAGGCGGCAAGAATATGTACGGCGTAGAGGAATAAGCCTATCACCGATGACTTGAAAACCCCGACACCGGCAGCGCCGATGATAAACGAAGGGCCGGAGTTGTTGCAGAATATAAGCAGCCTCTCGGCCTCACTTTTTGAAATGTCGCCATTTTTGCAGAGAGACGCAATGTACGCCGCACCCATCGGATACCCCGCTGTAACGCCTATGATAAACGCCGTGCCGCCGCTGCCGGAGACATTGAAAAGCCTGCGGCTTAAAGGCGCAAACGCTTTGCCCAGCCACTGCGCAAGCCCCAGCTCGCTTATGAGCTTTGTCGCCACGAAAAACGGAAACAGCGAGGGAATAATAAGACTTGCGCACAATTTAAGTCCATCCAGAGCCGAAGCCGCTGCCGTATCGGGAAAGACTATAAGCACTGCAAAAAATATAAGCGCACAGGTTATGGATACAAATTTTTTCACAGCCGTCAACTCCTTGTCCATGTATTAAGCTATGAGACGGCACATAGTTTTATACAACGGGAGGTGGTGTGCCCATGGGCAGGCTCAAGGATAAGGCGGAGCTTTTGGCAGACAGATTGGAGCTTCCGCCGGATGCCCTTGCGGGAGCGGTGAAGCTGACCGTGAACGGCAGGCGCAGGGTGCTCATAGAAAACCACTGCGGGATAATCACATACGAGGACACGGTCATCGCCGTTGACTGCGGCGGCATGAAGACCGTTATAAGGGGCGACGACCTCGGCCTCGGCGCAATGGATAAGCAGGATATGCTTATAACGGGAAGAATACTGTCTATCGAATTTGAGTAGGTGTCGGATGGAAAAGCTATATGACCTTGCCCGTGGAACGGTGAGACTTGAAATATCGGGAGCTGAGCCCGAGCGGATATTAAACTTCTGCGCCCAAAACGGCATAGAGTTTTGGGATACAGACCCGAAAGCGGATTTTGCAATGCAGATAACGATACACGCCGCAGATTACCCGCTTGTGCAGTCGCAAAACGGCAAAAACGGCATTGAGCTTCGGCTCGTTGCCGCTAAGGGCGGCAAAAACATAACCGCTTCGATGAAAAGACGATTTGTTCTGTGTATAGGTGTTGGGGTCTGCATCGTGCTGCTTGCCATATCATCGCTTTTCGTCTGGCGCATTGATATAACAGGCAACGATACGATAAGCGACGGTGTTATCCTGCGTGCGCTGTCCGAGTGCGGCCTGAAAAACGGCGTATTTTGGCCTGCACTGTCCTCGGACGAGGTTCGCAGCGATATGCTCATGAAGCTTCCGGACATTGCTTGGCTGAGCGTAAATGTCCATAACTCATGCGTCGAGGTAGTCATCCACGAGCGTATTGCAAAGCCGGATATCGTCAACGAAACAGAGCGTACCGATGTAAAAGCCGCAAAATCGGGATATATAACAAAGCTCTCCGTCTTGGAGGGAAAAGCACTGGTTTCTATCGGTGATACCGTCTCAATGGGCGATACGCTCATTTCCGGCACGATGGACAGCGAGACCGCCGCCGACCGTCAGGTGCACGCAATGGGCAGCGTGCAGGCACGCACATGGTACGAAATAAATGCACAAACGCCAATATACGAGAGCGTGAAAACAGAAAAAGGGCACAGTAAAACGAGTTTATCACTTGTATTCGGCAAAAATCTCATAAAATTTTCAACTGACAGTAGAAATAACGGCGCAAGCTGTGCTAAAATAAATAAATTAAGGTACGCAGCATTAGGCGAGGCTTTTACGCTGCCTGTGGGAATAATAAAGCAGGAGACTACCGAGTTTACGCTCCAAAAGCAGAGAATAGACGAAAACGCAGCCACGCAAAGGCTAAAGCAGAACCTTTTATCCGAGCTCAAGCGCCGCATCGGCGACGGAAGCGTGAGCCAAACGAGCTTCAGCGTATCCAAAACCGACGAATTGCTGACCGTCACGCTCAGGGCGGAGTGCATTGAGAATATAGGAGTAGAATATGATCGAAAGAACGATAGAAGTTGAAAGAATGGAGCATGTCATAAGCGTGTTCGGCTCGTTTGATCAGAACCTCAGGATCATCGAAAGCGAGCTTTCCGTCAAGGTCATCGACCGTGACAATAAGATACACATCTGCGGCGAGGCCGAGAATGTCATGCTTGCCGAAAAGGCGATAAACGGCCTTCTGACACTCGCCATGCGTGGCGAGAGCATCGACGCTCAGAATGTGCGGTACATTCTGAAGCTCGTTTCCGAGGGCAAAGAGTCGAAGATAGACGAGCTTGCAAGCGATGTCGTGTGCATAACCGCAAAGGGAAAGCCCGTCAAGGCAAAAACCTTGGGTCAAAAGACCTATTGCGACGCCATTGCAAATAACACAATCACGCTCGGCATCGGTCCTGCCGGCACAGGCAAGACCTATCTTGCCGTTGCGGCGGCTGTTGCAGCCTTCAGGGCAGAGCAGGTGAACAGAATTATCCTGACCCGTCCCGCCGTCGAAGCCGGCGAACGCTTGGGATTTCTGCCCGGCGACCTGCAAAGCAAGGTCGACCCGTACCTCAGACCGCTTTACGATGCGTTGTTTGATATGCTGGGCGCCGATACCTATCAGAAGTACCTTGAGCGGGGCAATATCGAGGTCGCACCGCTTGCATATATGCGCGGACGCACGCTTGACGACAGCTTTATCATCCTCGACGAGGCGCAGAACACTTCAAGAGAGCAGATGAAAATGTTCCTGACCCGCATAGGCTTCGGCTCAAAGGTGGTCATAACCGGCGATATCACGCAGATAGACCTGCCCGATGATAAGGTCAGCGGCCTCAAGGTGGCAATGAAGGTGCTTGAGGGCATCGACGATATCTCGATTTGCAAGCTCACCGGTGCCGATGTCGTCCGCCACCAGCTTGTTCAGAAGATAATCGAGGCATACGAGGTGTACGATAAGAAAAATCCGCCCGAGGCCGAGAAAAAGCCTGCGGGAGCGTATAGGAGAAAAAGACCGTAAATGGGACATGAGATATATATAAGCCGTGAAAAACGCGGTCTCGGCCACGCAAATGCTGCGGGGTTTATAAAAAAATCGATAAACAAAGCCCTTTCTGCCGAGGGCATAGACACGCCGTGCATCGTAAGCGTAATGCTGACAGATGACGAGGGCATACACGCCGTGAACCGTGAGTTCCGGGGTGTGGACAGGCCGACCGATGTGCTGTCGTTTCCGCTAAACGAGCTTGAAGCGGGGCACTTTGACGAAGAGCTATGCGAAAAAGACCCGGAGACGGGTGCCGTTATGCTCGGCGATATGATGATATCGCTTGAACGCTGCGCCGCACAGGGAGAGGAGCTCGGCCACGGCTTTGAGCGTGAGGTGTGCTATCTCACGGTGCACTCGGTTTTGCACCTGCTCGGCTATGACCATGTTGACGAGGGCAAAATGAAGGCTCAAATGCGCAAAAGAGAAAAGCAGATTATGGAGGATGACAAATGATAACCAAATCAGCGATGATAACCATATGCGGCAGACCCAATGTCGGTAAATCGACTCTCACAAACGCACTTGTCGGCGAGAAGATAGCGATAGTCTCAAACAAGCCGCAGACTACCCGCAACCGCATAAGCGCCGTTGTGACCCGTGGCAACACGCAGTTCGTGCTCATGGATACTCCGGGCTTCCATAAACCGAGGACCCGCCTCGGCGACTACATGGTCAATGTAGTCAAAGAGTCGGTCGCCGATGTCGATGCCGTCATGCTGCTTGTCGAGCCTATCGCCAATATCGGCCGTCAGGAGGAAGAGCTCATCGCCCGACTTAAGGAAACGAATGTCCCGGCGGTTTTAGTTATAAATAAGATAGACACCGTCGAGAAATCGGAGCTTCTTGAGGTCATGGCTATGTACTCGCAGGCACATGGCTTTGATGCAATTATCCCCATTTCGGCAAAGAACAACGAGGGCTTGGACGAGCTTATGGCGCAGCTCGACAAATACGCCGTAGAGGGGCCGCAGCTTTTCCCGGATGACATGATATCCGACCAGCCGGAAAAGCAGATCTGCGCAGAGCTCGTGCGTGAAAAGCTCCTTTTGTGCCTTGATAAGGAGATACCTCACGGCACGGCGATCGAGGTCACAAAGTTTTCCGAGCGGGAAAACGGCATAATAGACATGGATGTGACCATTTTCTGCGAAAAAGCGAGCCACAAGGGCATCATAATAGGCAAAAACGGCGCAATGCTGCGCAAGATAGGCGAAATGGCAAGAACGGATATCGAAGCGTTCATGGGCACAAAGGTTTTCCTGCAAACATGGGTCAAGGTCAAGGAAAACTGGCGCGACTCTATGGCTCAACTTCGCAACTTCGGCTATTCGGAATAAATAACCACTAATATGATCACCCCGCCGTCAGATAATAATGACAGTGAGGTGGTCATTATGTCAGATGATTTATTTTGGCAGGTCTTTACCGATACCGGCGATCCGCTGTGTTGGCTGATGCATAGAGCGGCGGAAAAATCAAACAATAAAGATGGGGCGGGGGATGACCCCCGACCCCTCGGATGAGCAGGGTACATATGTTCAAAACGACAAAAGGGCTAATACTCCGAGAGGTAAAATATAAGGAAGCCGACCGTATTCTGACCGTTCTGACCGAGGACATGGGCAAGATAACGGTCAAGGCTCGTGGCGCACTGCGCAAAGGCAGCAAGGTTGCTGCCGCAACGCAGCTTTTTGCGTTTTCCGAGCTAACGATGTTTGAAAACAAGGGCAGATGGTCTGTTAACGAAGGCTCGACCATTGAGGAGTTCAAGGGCTTAAGAAACGATATATCGGCGCTTGCGCTTGCGGCATACTTTGCCGAATGCGCAGAAGCACTTGCCGATGAGGGAAGCCCCGATCCAGGTATGCTCCAGCTTATATTAAACTGCCTTTTTGCCCTGTCAAACGGCTTGTACGACCAGCAGCATATCAAAACGGCATTTGAATTTCGCCTTATGCGCATAGCCGGCTATGAGCCCGACCTATCCGCCTGCATTGTCTGCGGTGACTCCGAGCCCAAAGAACCACGGTTCAGCCCGCAAAACGGCATCATCTGCTGCCGCAACTGCCGCAAAAGCATCCACGAGGCGAGCGTTATACTCTGCCCCGATTCGCTCAAGGCGCTGCGGTATATCCTCTACGCCGAACCGAGAAAGCTCATGGCGTATTCCATACCGGAGGACGCTGCCCAAAAGGCAGCCGATGTTGCGGAGACATATCTGCTCACCCAGACCGAACGGAGATTTAACACACTTAACTACTGGAAACAGGTGAAATAATGGACTTTTACGAAAAATCGCTAAATACCCTCGAGCTGCCTGCCGTGCTTCAAATGCTGGCAGCCGAGGCCGTGTCCGACGGGGCAAAGGAAGCGGCGCTCAAGCTTCTGCCCTCGGACGATAAACATGAGGTCAAGCGTCGCTTGGACGAGACAAGCTCTGCTAAAACGATGATGGTCGTGCGTGGAAGCCCCTCGTTCTCGGGCGTAAAGGATGTGAGAGCGTCGCTGTCACGAGCCGACCTTGGCGGCAGCCTCAACACTCTTGAGCTTCTTAGCATAGCGAAAGTATTACAGTGCTCAAGACTCGTCAAGGCCTATATTGCCGATGATGCCGTCGGCAAAACGACGATCGACTATCTTTTCTCGGCTCTGCACGCAAACAGATTTCTTGAGGAAAAGATAACCTCATCCATCGTCGCCGAGGATGAGATAGCCGACAGTGCATCGTCCGAGCTTGCGAACATCCGCCGCAAGATAAGAGCGGCAAGCGCAAGAGTGCGTGACTCGCTGCAAAAGATAATTTCCTCGCCGTCATACGCCAAGGCGCTGCAGGAGCCTATAATCACCATGCGCTCGGATCGCTTTGTCGTCCCTGTCAAGGCCGAGCACAAAGGCGCAATACCCGGGCTTGTGCATGATATCTCATCCTCCGGCGCAACGCTTTTTATCGAGCCCATGGGCGCTGTCAAGGCAAATAACGAGCTTCGTGAGCTTGCGGCAAAGGAAAAAACGGAGATAGAGCGCATTTTGGCCGAGCTCTCCGCCGAATGTGCAGAGCACGCAAACGACATATCTTCCGATTACAATCTGCTTATCCAGCTCGATCTGATCTTTGCAAAGGCCAAGCTTTCGTATAAGCTAGACTGCTCGCAGCCGGAGCTTCGTGAAAAGGGCATAGTATTCAGAAACGCACGCCACCCGCTGCTGCAAAAGGGTAAGGCCGTGCCAATAAGTCTTGAACTGGGCGAGGATTTTGACACTCTTGTCATCACAGGCCCAAACACCGGCGGCAAGACCGTCACGCTCAAGACCATAGGCTTACTCAACATAATGGCTCAGTGCGGCCTGCACATCCCCGCCGAGGACGGAAGCGGCGTTCCGGTGTACAAGCATATTCTCGCCGATATAGGCGACGAGCAGAGCATAGAGCAAAATCTCTCGACCTTCTCGGCACATATGACCAACATAGTGCATATATTAGCTGAGTGCGGCGAAGGCTCGCTGCTGCTTTTCGATGAGCTCGGTGCAGGAACAGACCCCACCGAGGGTGCGGCACTGGCTATCGCCGTCATCGAAAATGCGAGACAGCGCGGTGCTACCATTGCAGCCACGACCCACTATGCCGAGCTCAAGGTCTACGCAACAAGCGAAAGCGGCATCCAGAACGCTTCGTGTGAGTTTGATGTCGAGACGCTGCGTCCAACCTACAGGCTGCTTGTCGGTATCCCCGGTAAGTCAAACGCCTTTGCGATATCCCGCAGACTGGGGCTTGACGATGCGATCATCGAGGACGCAAAGCGCCGTGTCGGCGTTCAGAACGCAGACTTTGAGGCAACCATCGAAAAGCTTGAGCAAACAAGACTTCTGCTCGAACGGGACAGGGCGGAGGCGGCAAAGAAGCTCCGTGAGGCTGAAGAAAACGCAAAGAAAGCGGCGTTTTTGAGAGCGGAGCTTGCCGTAAGGCTCGAAAAGGCCGACGAAAAGTCACGCAGGGAGGCAGAACGCATCATCGAAGATGCCCGCCGCACTGCCGAGGAGACCTTTGCCGAGCTTGACGAGATGCGTCGCCACGCAAACGAGCAGGAGGAGGCGCAGAGAGTAAACGAGGCACGCAGCGAGCTTCGCCGCAAGCTCAACGAGCATGAGGGCAAGCTCAAGACTGCAAAGCCCGAGCCACCCCGTGAGGAGAAAAAATCTGCCCGCAATGCCGAGGTCGGTGACACGGTGGAGATACTCTCCATGGGCGTCAAGGCCGAGGTCGTAGGCGTAAACTCCGACGGAAGTTTGGAGCTAAAGGCCGGCATCATGAATGTCAAGGCAAAGCAGAGTGAGGTCTGCCTTGTCGAGGGCAAGGCGGCAAAGAAAAAGGTCAGCTACAATATACAGAGCAGTACCGTGAGAAGCGCCGTCAGCTCCGAGATAGACCTGCGAGGCATGGAATCGATAGAGGCGGTTAACGCAGCGGAAATGTATATAGACAACGCAGTTATGGCTAAACTTAGCACTGTGACCATCATCCACGGCAAGGGCACGGGCGCACTTCGTGCGGCGATACACCAGATGCTAAAACGCAACAAAGCCGTTAAATCGTTCAGACTTGGCCGATACGGCGAAGGCGAGACGGGCGTGACAATAGTCGAATTGAAGTAAAAGCCGCCGATTACTTTTGAAAATAATGTGTAATTCTACGAAATAGACAAAATCGGTTGACGATTTTTAAATAATTTGCTAAAGTAGGGGTAATCTTTAAGGATTATGAGGAGTGGCGATCATGGTAACAAAAGAAGTAGTTATTAACAATCAGGTTGGACTCCATGCCAGACCCGCAACTTTCTTTATTCAGAAAGCCAACGAGTTTAAGAGCAGCATTTGGATCGAGAAGGAAGACAGAAGAGTCAACGCAAAGAGCCTTCTTGGTGTTCTCTCGCTCGGCATCGTTAAGGGTACTGCCGTTAATCTGATAGCCGACGGTGCTGACGAGGCGACCGCAGTTGATACACTGTCCGAACTCATCGCATCTGACTTTACCGAATAATTACTAAAACGGAGCTAAGGGCGTGTTTGTTGACACGCCCTTAATTGCTATATTGAATGAAAAAGGAAAACAAAGCAATACTGCAAATGCTCACCTGCGCCGCTCTATGGAGCATAGCAGGCATATTCATAAAGCTCATACCGTGGAATGCGTTTGCCATCTCGAGCCTGCGCAGCCTTTTTGCGGGCATCACGGTTTTTGCGTTTATAAAAATAAAGGGCTATAAGATATCGATAAACCGCCGCACCTTGACTGCGGGTATACTTATGTCGCTCGTCTACACCGCTTTTGTCGGCGCAAATAAGCTCACTACCGCCGCAAATGCAATCGTCCTGCAGTTTACCGCACCGCTTTTTATCGTCATTTTCTCTGCGATATTCTTTAAGCAGAAGATAAAAAGAGCCGACATTACTGCGGTTTTGTGTACAATGATCGGCATATCGATGTTCTTCTTTGATAAGCTCGAGGGAGGCTACCTCGCCGGCAACTTAGTTGCCATATTGGCAGGTGCGCTTATGGGCGGCATGTATATGGCGATAGCAAAGACTGACGGAGCCGAACGCTTCAGCGCAATTTTAATCGGTCAGTTAAGCGCATTTCTGATAGGTCTGCCGTTTATCATAGCAACAAAGCCCGAGATGTCGGCGCTTCCGGTTTTGTATATCGTCATTCTCGGCGTTTTGCAGCTCGGAATCCCATACATTCTCTACGGCATGGCATCGGAATACTGCCCGCCGCTTGCGTGCAGTCTGCTCGGTGCGGTTGAGCCGCTTCTGAACCCAATTTGGGTGCTGATATTTGACGGCGAAAGACCCGGTATATATGCACTTATCGGCGGTGTGATAGTTGTTGTATCCGTCACCCTGTGGTGCGCATTCGGTAATAAGGTCGAGGAAAAGAATGCTTGATACTTTGCTTGAAAAGGCCAATAATCTCCCGATGAAGCCCGGTGTGTATATCATGCTGGACTCATCGGGCGAAGTCATATATGTAGGTAAGGCAAAAAAACTCAAAAACCGTGTCACCAGCTACTTTAGAGGCAGCCATCTGCCCAAGGTGGCGGCAATGGTCGAGAAGGTTGCGGACTTTAATGTCATCGTCGTCGACTCGGAGTTTGAGTCGCTGGTGCTTGAAAACTCGCTTATAAAGCAGCACCAGCCGCACTATAACATTCTGCTCAAGGACGATAAAGGCTATCCGTTTATTAAATTGGATGTAAACTCACAGTACCCGAGGTTCAATGTCGTCAATAAGCCCACCAAGGACGGCTCAAAATACTTTGGCCCCTACGGTGGCAGGAGCATGACACGGCAGATAATCGATGTAATATCCAAGGCCGTTGGGCTTCCTACCTGCGGCAAGAGGTTTCCCCGGGATATCGGCAAGGACAGACCCTGCCTTAACCACCATATGGGCAATTGCCGTGCATGGTGTCAGGGCAACGGAACGGCGGGGGATTACCGAGCCGCCGTAAACGAAGCCTGCCTTATATTAGAGGGCAAGACAAAAGAACTCTTAGACGACCTCAACGACCGCATGGCCGAAGCAGCCGAGCAGCTGCGCTTTGAGCAGGCCGCCGAGCTGCGTGACCGCATTCGGGCGATAGACGGTCTTGCAAACAAGCAAAAGGTCATTGCCACCGCCTTTGCAGACACCGATGCCGTCGGCTTTAAGCGAGGTGCAAAGTGCTGCTTTGTCGTGCTGCATTTTAATGACGGTTCGCTCACGGCAAAGGACTTTAAGCTTCTGCCCGAGCCCCTTGAACCGGACGGCGAGGCTGTTTCGGCGCTTGTCAGGCAATACTATACCGCAAAGGGCAACTACCCCAAGACCGTGCTTCTGCCCTGCGAATGTGAGGACAGGGATGAGCTACAGCAGCTTTTTACCACGCTTGCCGGACGCAAGGTGTCTGTTGAAGTACCGCAAAGAGGCGAGCGGGCAAAGCTTTGCGAAAGGGCAAATCTCAATGCAGCCGAGGAGATACTGCGCTCGACGACCGCCGAACAGCGCAGGGCCGGAACGCTGCTGTGGCTGCAAAAAGCGCTTAATTTGCCCGAATACCCGGAGCGCATTGAAGCGTTCGATGTCTCAAACCTTGGCGATACGGGCATTGTCGCCGCTATGACCGTTCACAAGGACGGCAAGCCTCTAAAGCGTGACTACCGCAAGTTCAGAATTAAGGATATGGACATTCGGGACGACTATGCAAGCATGCGTCAGGCGGTAGAGCGCCGCTTCGCCCGATACAAAAACGGCGACGAGAGGTTTAACAATCTGCCGCAGCTTCTGCTCATAGACGGCGGAATTACCCACTCACAGGCCGCAAAGAGTGTTCTTGACGAGTTGGGACTTTCTGTGCCGGTATTCGGCATGGTAAAGGACGACCGCCACCGTACCAGAGCCTTGGTCACGCCAGAAGGCAACGAGATAAGCATAAGCACAAATCAGGCGGTGTTCTCGTTTATCGGAAATATCCAAGAGGAGACCCACCGCTTTGCGATAGAATACCAGCGCTCATTGCGAAACGAAAGCTTCGGATCGCAGCTTTCGGAAATTAGGGGCGTGGGAGAAAAACGCAAGAACGAGCTTTTGAGGACATTCAAGACCATCAAAGCCATTAAAGCGGCAAGCTATGACGAGCTGTGTGCCGTCGTGCCGAAGAATACGGCGCTTGCCGTGTACGAACACTATCATACCGGAGATGAAGAAACATGAGAGTTATAAGCGGACTTGTCAGAGGGAAAAAACTCAGGGAGCCGTCTGATTACAGCATAAGACCCACGACCGACATGGTGAAGGAAGCGCTGTTTAATATCATTCAGTTTGATCTTGAGGGACGAAAGGTGCTCGACCTTTTTGCAGGCACAGGTCAGCTCGGTATAGAGTGCCTGAGCCGCGGCGCTGCATCGGTGACATTCGTCGACCAGAGCAAGGACTCTATCGGAATCGTAAAGCAAAATCTCAAGACCTGCGGCTTTGAAGCAAGAGTTGTGCAGGCTGATTCTATAAGCTTTCTGTCGAGGTGCGAGAAGTTTGATATCATACTTTTAGACCCTCCGTATGCAACAAACCTGCTGGATAAGGCACTTGAGATCATCAATTCCGTTGACATATTGTCGGAAGGTGGTATAATTATGTGCGAAAGTGGGCGTGAAAAGCCTATGCCGGACATGAAACTGCCTTATTTTAAGCGCAAGGAGTACAATTACGGTAAGGTCAAGCTCACTACCTACAGCAAGGAGACAGACATATGAGTCTTGCCATTTGCCCGGGCAGTTTCGATCCAATAACGCTCGGACACCTCAACATCATCAGGAGGACCTCAAAAATTTTTGATAAGGTCGTCGTCTGCATCATGTATAACTCCACCAAGACCAAGCCGATGTTCACCATTGAGGAGCGGGTGGCGATGGTGCAGAAAGTCGTCGAACGCTTTCCCAATGTCGAGGTCGCAACCTCGAACGGCCTGCTTGCCGAGTATGCAAAGCAGTTTTATAAGCCTGTAATCGTAAAGGGACTTCGGGCTGCGTCCGACTTTGAGTATGAGTTCCAGATGAATTTGATAAATAAAAAGATAAACCCGGAGTTGGAAACTATGTTTCTGACTGCCAGCGAAAAATACACCTTCCTCAGCTCCTCGGTCGTTCGGGAAATGGCATCGTACGGTGCCGATCTCACAGGCTTCGTTCCCTATGAGATCATTGAAGAAATAGAGAAAAAAGCTCAGTTATGGAGGCGTTAATATGAACGAAAATAAAGTTGAAGTAATGGAACTCATCGAAAATCTTTATACCATGGTGTCAGAGGCATGGGGCGTACCCCTCGGCAACGATAAATGCATAGTCGAGCGTGAAGCGGTGCTTGAGATCCTCAATGAGATAAAGACCCGCCTGCCTGTCGAGCTTTCAGAGGCAAAGCGTGTTGTCACCGCAAAGGACGAGTTCATCGGCAACGCAAAGCGTGAGGCCGAGTCTGTGCGCAAGAACGCAGAGGACAAGGCTCGTGAGCTTTTGGAGGAGCAGGAGATAGTCAAGAGAGCAAATGCACTCAGCGCTCAGCTCGTCAGCGACGCCGAGTTTAAGTCAAAGGAGCTTCGCCGTGTTGCAAGCGAGTATGTCGATGATATTCTCCGCCGCACGGAGGAGACTGTCGGCGCTGCACTCCACTCCATAAATGAATCCCGAGTCAGCTTCCGTAACCTTGCAGGTGCGGTAAATGCCGAGGCCAAGCCCGAGGAAGAGACGGAAGAATAATTGAATTTGCGATAAGCTTCACGGTCAAAAACCGTGGAGCTTATTTTTTTGTATGTAAAAAACTGAAAAAGGCTTGCAATTTACCTCAATAGCTTCTATAATTAAAGCCACGGTGGTGGAAAGTGGTGCAAAGTGCATCGAAAACCCACGAATTATGGAGGTGAAGAGCTTGACAGGCGAATATAAGCATACTCTCGACTCAAAGGGCAGGCTCTTTATCCCTGCAAAGCTCCGTGAAGAGCTGGGCGATGTGTTTTATATAACACTCTCGATGGACAAGTGCATCTCGGCCTACAGCGCCGAAAGCTGGAGGGCTTTTTCCGCTAAGGTCAACGAGATGAGCTATGTCAAGCAACGCAAGATGCGCCCGCTTTTTGCGTATGCGGCAAAGTGCGAGCTTGACAATCAGGGCAGAACGCTCATTCCGGCGCACCTGCGTGAATATGCCGGACTGACAAAGAATGTGACGGTCGTCGGCTGCAATAACCATGCCGAGATATGGGATGAGGAAAGCTGGCAGAGCGTCCACGATGCCGAGATAAGCTCGGAAAATATCGCCTCTGTCATGGAGGAACTGGAGTTTTAAATGGATAAGCCTAAGCATATATCCGTCCTGCTGGACGAATGTATAGAAAATCTGAATATAAAGCCCGACGGAATATATGTTGACGGCACCTTGGGGCTGGGCGGTCACTCCGAGCAGATATTAAAGCGGCTCACGACCGGCAGACTCATAGGCATCGACCGTGACGAAACGGCGATAGAGCGTACCGGCGAGCGGCTGAAGGCTTACGCCAATAAAATGACGCTCGTTCATGGCAACTTCTGCGATGTTGCACGGATATTGGACGAGCTCGGTATCGACGGCGTTGACGGTATGCTGTTTGATCTCGGCGTGTCCTCACCGCAGTTGGACGAATCCGAGCGAGGCTTTTCATATATGAACGATGCACCGCTTGATATGCGCATGGATAATACAAGCGCATTGACGGCGTGGAATGTCGTGAACGAATGGCCGGAGGACGAGCTTGTGCGCATCCTGCGTGACTACGGCGAGGAGCGATTTGCCCGACGCATTGCATCCCGAATAGTCGAACGCAGGGCAGACAAGCCCATTGAAACGACGCTGGAGCTTGTGGATATCATCAAATCCGCAATGCCCGCTGCGGCGCTCAGAGAAAAGCAGCATCCGGCAAAGCGAAGCTTCCAGGCGATAAGGATAGCCGTAAATGACGAGCTCGGAGCGGTCGAGCAGATGATGCGCACCGCACCCGATAAATTAAAAACTGGCGGCAGACTATGTGTAATTAGTTTCCATTCGCTCGAAGACAGGATAGTCAAAACCTCGATAGCAGCCCGTGAAAACGGCTGCACCTGTCCGAGGGAAGCTCCGATATGCGTCTGCGGCTTTGTGAAGACCCTGAAATGCGTACATAGAAAACCCGTTTTGCCGAGTGAGGATGAGCTGAAGAATAACCCGAGAGCAAGAAGCGCAAAGCTTCGAGTTGCGGAGAGAGTGTAGGCTCATTTATGGCAAAAGCAAGCGCAATACCCGAATATCAGTACGAATACAGCAAAATAAGCACCAAAACGCCCGTTAAGCGTAAGCGGCGAAAGAGCATGAGAGGCCTTATCGCAACCTGTCTTGCCGCCATCATGTCGCTTGCGGCGGCGGGGCTTATGGTAAAGGGATTGTTTATTCGGATAGAGCTTGCAGAGCAAAGCGATAAGATAATCGCTGCCAAACAGGAGCTGAGCCGAATAGAGGAGGAAAACCGCAGGCTCAGAATAGAATACGAAACGAAGATAGATCTTGACGAAATTGAGGACTACGCAAAAAACATTCTTGGCATGCAGCGTGCCGGCGAGAGCCGGACAGAAAAAATAGACACAGATACTCAGGACAAGGCGATAGTGATCGAGCGGATAAGATAAGTTGGCGGGAGACGAA
>HF986874.1 GCA_000431075.1 Firmicutes bacterium CAG:555 | reverse complement strand
AGGGCGATTTATCCTTATCTGAATTCGCCCTTTCCCGTCCGTTTTTCAGTGCTGTTTAGTTTAATAGTACCGCAGCGGCGGTGCCGAGGAGGGTGGTTTCGTCGCAGGTGACAAATTCAAACTTTCGGTCGAGCGTTTCACCCGCAAATTCTTGCATATGCTTTTCGAGATGCGGGCGGAACAGGGCGCTTTTTTTGAAAAGCGAGCCGTCGACCGAGATGCACACGGGCTTATCCGTTCCCTCGCCTGTCAGCAGCAAGATTGCCGACAGGTTGCAGCACATGCAGCGTGCCGCACGGTCGAACAGTTCGCGTATTATGTAAACCACAATGTCCTTGTCCACTGCTTCAAAGCACTCCGGCAGCTTGCCTGAAGCCCATGCGTCGGCGGTGGGTGTTGTGAGCTCCGGCAGGTGCAGGAGGTACTCTGTCGTAGAGGCCGAGAACAGTCCCTCCCGTGCCGCCGCTTGCAGCGTATATCGGCTGACCTCGCCGAGATATGCGCCGGAGCACATTTTTTCGGCAATGTAATAGCCGGTGTCGGGCAGTGCGTTGTCCATCTCAAGGTCAAAATCGCCCCTCGGGAAGCCGTCAAACGAGCCGGATTCGAGGTTGACGAGCATTTTGCCGTCGCCGTGCAGTCCGAGCTTTGCTATTCTGCGCTCAGGAAGCATGCAGCAAGTGTTCGTTCCCGTGCCTGCGACCATGCCGATAAATCCGCCATAGCCTTCCCTATCGAGCATTGCCGAGCCGCCTAACAGGGTCGCCGGTGTGTCGTTGAGTACAACAATTTTCTTCCTGCCGAGCCCACGGCGCTCAAGCTCTGCGTTGAGGTCGGCGCCGAGAAGTCGTCCCTGTGCGCCGAGTAGCTTCACCTGCTTGGTAAGACCAAGCACACGGCTGTCGATATCGGGTGTGACCTCGGCAGGATATGAAAAGCAAAAGCCTATCAGATCCGTCTCGCTCAGCAACGGCTCGATGGCGGAGGCTGTGCGTTTTATGAAATCAGACCAATGTGCGGGTAAAAGTGTCCCGGGCATGGGGCTGCGCTCGATATTCTCTATGCTGCAGCCACGGTCGCCGAAGCTTATGAGCGCCGTGCGGTAATTCGTGCCGCCGGCATCGATGACCGCCGCCTTTTTATTCTTCGGCAGCTGCCCGGCAAGGCGCAGATAGGTCGGTATCATTGGAACCTTCTCTTGATTTTCGGCTAAGCCCCGCTCCATGCACTCGCAGAAAGCCTTGGAATACCGCTCAAGCTCGACACGGTCGGCGTTCATGCCGTGACGCAGCATAAATTTTTTCACATTATCCATAGCATTAAAAAATTCGGCGGCTATGCCGCCGAATTATAGACTTAAATATTATTCTTTCTCTGCGGGAATGTCCTTAACGGACTGCACGATGCCCTCTGCAAGACCTGCAACGCCTTGAATTTCGCTGGGGATAATAATCTTGGTTGCCCTGCCGTTGGCGGCGGCGGCAAACGCTTCAAGGGCCTTGATCTTCAGAACGCCATCACTGGGAGCTGCCTCGTTGATGAGGCGGATACCCTCTGCGGTAGCGGTCTGGACCTTGAGGATAGCCTCGGCCTGACCTTCAGCCTCGAGTATCTGCTGCTGCTTCTTTGCATCTGCACGCAGGATGGCGGACTCCTTCTCGCCCTCCGCCTCGAGGATGGCTGCACGCTTTTCACCCTCTGCGCGAAGGATGGCCTCACGGCGTTCACGCTCTGCCTTCATCTGCTTTTCCATTGCAGACTGGATTTCTTTGGGCGGGAGGATGTTCTTGAGTTCGACGCGGTTGACCTTGATGCCCCAAGGGTCGGTGGCTTCGTCAAGGATATTACGCATCTTGGCGTTGATGATATCACGGCTGGTCAGGCACTGGTCGAGCTCGAGGTCGCCGATGATGTTACGCAGGGTAGTCGCAGACAGGTTCTCGATAGCGACCATGGGGTGCTCGATACCGTAGGTGTACAGCTTCGGGTCGGTTATCTGGAAGTAGATGACCGTGTCGATCTGCATGGTGACATTATCCTTGGTGATAACGGGCTGCGGAGGGAAGTCGGCTACCTGCTCCTTGAGGGAGATGGTCTTTGCAACTCTCTCAAAAAACGGGATCTTGAGATGGATGCCGGTGCCCCAAGTTGTCTGGAACTTGCCCAGACGCTCGATTATCATGACCTTGCTCTGCTGAACGATGCGGATATTTCTCACGATGATGAGAAGAACGATTATCGCAACGATGATCCACGGAATGTAATTCAAAAAATCCATATTATATCCTCCGTTTTAAGCCTCGGGGGCTATTTTTGATACAATTAGCTTGACGCCTTCGATGCGCTCGGCCTTAACGAGCTGACCCTCGGGAATTATCTCCTCGTCAACGGTCCTTGCGGTCCAGGTCTTGCCGTCAACATAAACGGCACCCGTGCCGGAAAGGTTGTCGATAGTCTCAACAACACGGCATTCCTTGCCGATGAGCATATCGGCATTTGTCGGCTCGACCTTGTTGTTGACAAACTTCTTCACCAGCGGTCTTGTGAAATACAGTGCGATAGCCGAAACGACGAGAAACACCGTTATCTGCACCCACAGGTTTGCGCCCAGCATGGCAGTCACCATTGCAAAAAGCGCACCGATGGCAAACCAGACTGAAACGATACCGACTGTCACGGCTTCGATCACAAGGAACACTACCATTGCGATTATCCAAAAGGTCGTCATAGACATTTCGGCAAACATCGGCATAGTCCTTACCTCCACATTAGTTATTCTATACATAATTTTATTACATTATAGCGTATTTAGCAAGCAAAAAAGCATTTAATCCATAATATTTTTTTGAGGCGGCGAAAGACGAAACGCTATCGGTTATGACGGGCAGATCCGGCTTAGAAAGAGTGAGCGAATTGGCGCAGCTCGCATTATTTGCGTTGGCTTTAATGCAGCATGAATTGAATCTGTCCGTCAAAACTGCAAAGCATCTGTCAGTGATGCTTTTCGAGGGATTTTCGGCTTTCTTTGGTGAAGGCGGGCTTTTTGCCCGTCAAGACAAAAAAGGTGAAAAGCCCCGAAAGGGCGCACTGACAGACGGTAGTGGGTCGGCTATTGCCGTCTCAAAAAAATCGAACTTTCACGCTTTACAATTCTGCTGTGATGATGTACAATGTAGTGAAGTGAAGTGCTAAACGGAGGAATGAAACCGCAATGAATAAGCTTAACAGAAAGCCCCGCAATCTCGATATGTACAAGGCCATTCTGACCCTCAACACCGTTGAGGAGGCTATGGCATTTTTTGACGATCTGTGCACCGTGACCGAAATTCAGGCCATGGAGCAGCGCTATCAGGTCGCCGTCTGCCTTTCCAAGGGCATGATATATAACGACATTCTTGCTGAGACCGGCGCATCCAGCGCAACGATAAGCCGTGTTAACCGCTCGCTTCAGTACGGCAAGGACGGCTACGAGATAGCGTTTAATCGTCTCAGAGAGCAGGAGAACAAATGAGCCTTGCATACGGTCCTTTGGCTGCGTGGTACGATAAGCTGACGCTCGATGTGCCGTATGAGGAGTTTTTGAGCTTTTACGAGCGTGAGTTCAAGGATGACGGCGGCGAGTTTCACACGATACTCGACCTGTGCTGCGGGACCGGCACGCTGACATGGCTCATGGCCGAGCACGGGTATGAGATGATAGCTGCCGACGCATCGGCGGATATGCTGATGGAGGCAAGCGGCAAGGCGGCGGAGGTCAAGATACCGCCGCTGTTCCTGTGTCAGGAAGCAGCCGAGATCGACCTGTACGGCACTGTGGACGCCTGCGTCTGCTCGCTCGACGGCATGGATTATATACCGCCCGAGGAGCTTGGTGAGGTGTTCCGCAGGCTGCATTTGTTCATCCGACCCGACGGGCTTTTTATTTTCGATATCCGCAGCCCCGAGTGGTTTAAAAGCATCGACGGTGAGGTGTTTGTCGACGAAACCGAGGACATGCTGTGCCTTTGGCGTGCCGATTTTGAGGACGGCTGCATGTGCTACGGCATGGACATTTTCTCGAAGCGAGGCAGGCTGTGGCAGCGTGAGAGCGAGGAGCATATCGAATACGCCCACGAGCCGCAGATGCTTAAAAAACTGCTTAATGAGCATGGGTTTATCGACATCAAGGTATGCACCGACTGCCCGCAGGGTGACGACGGCAGGATATTCATAGTCGCCAAGAACACCGAACACTAATTCGAGGTAGTAAAATGGATAGAATTTTAAGAGCAACAGCCGCTGACGGCTTTATAAAAATGTCCGCCGTTTCCGCAAAGGAGACGGTGCAGCGTGCCAAGGATATACACAACTGCACGCCAACGACGGCGGCGGCGCTCGGCCGCACGCTTTGCGCAGCGTCTATGCTGGGCAACCTCCTCAAGGAGGATAACGGCAGTCTGACCATCCGCATAAACGGCGGCGGACCAATCGGCAGCGTTATCGCCGTGTCGGATTCGAAAGGCTATGTGCGCGGCTATGTGACAAACCCCGCAGTTGACCTTCCCCTGCGGTCTGACGGTAAGATCGATGTCGGCGGTGCCGTCGGCAGAGACGGCATGCTCACCGTAAGCCGTGATATTGGTCTTACGCAGCCGTATGTCGGCTCGACCGAGCTTGTTTCCGGTGAAATTGCCGAAGATCTGACGGCGTATCTTCTTGAAAGTGAGCAGGTGCCTTCGGCCTGCGGGCTGGGTGTTTTGATCGACACCGACCTGAGCGTCAAGGCAGCCGGCGGCTTTATAGTCCAGCTCATGCCCGGTGCGCCCGATGAGTATATCGATGTTCTTGAGGAGAACATTCTCATGATGGATCAGCTCACGACCATTCTCTCGGAGGACGGTCTGGAAGCCGTGTTCGAGCAGGTGCTCAAGGGTCTGCCCTACCACATCGTCGACGAGGACGAGGTGGGCTACCGCTGCTATTGCAGCCGTGAGCGTGTCGGCGATGCCATACTCGGCGTTGGCGAGGGTGAGCTTGAAAGCATGATAAACGAGGGTAAGGACATCGATGTCAGCTGCCAGTTTTGCGACACGGTCTACACCTTCACGCCCGACGACCTGCGCAAGCTTCTCGACGAATCCAAAAAAGCATAAAAAGTTGAAATTTGATGTTGACAATTGGGGCGAGCTTTAGTATAATGAACAAGCCGCTGATAGGGGAGCATAGCTCAGCTGGTTAGAGCACCTGCCTTACAAGCAGGGGGTCACTGGTTCGAGTCCAGTTGTTCCCACCAATTTTCA
>HF986873.1 GCA_000431075.1 Firmicutes bacterium CAG:555 | reverse complement strand
CTTCACAAAAAATGTGGCGTGTTTTGAAGCGTACAAAAAAGTCACACGACTTTTTTGACACGCTGAAGGACAGCCTCTCGGCTGTCCTTTTTGCTGTTTTAAAGCATTCGCCCTCGCTTAGTCATTAAATACCCGTATAGTTTAACGCCTTGGGACAAATTCTTCAAGTACAAAATTTTTGCGGAATTATTTTCCGCTTACGAATTTTACGGCGTCGTGGCTGCCGACGGCGCAGAAGACACCGTTTTCGACATAGGCCCGCAGCGTGGGGATGAGCGAGCGGAGGTCTGCGGCGGCGGTGTCGAGTATCTCGTGGCGCAGCCGGGCGATATCCTCGGGGGTCGTGCCCCTGAGATAGCGGCGGCAGCTTAATTCACACTGTCCGGCGGGGTCAAGCAGGGGGTCGGTGGTGTTCACCGTGCCGATGATGATATCGTCAAGCGGCATGTCCTCGGAGAGCATCTCACCCAGCACATCGGGCAGCGCCGCAAATGCATCGGCGGAACTCATGAGATTCGGGTCACGGTACGAGTAGCAGAAAATATCGCCGTTCGAGCGGACATTCATGCCCGTGCCGTAAGCGCCGCCCTGCACACGCACGGCGCCCCACAGGTAGCCATAGGTCATGAGCGACGACAAAACAGGCCATGCGCCGCTAAACTTTCCGCCGAAGGTGTTGAGATTTCCGCCCAGTGCGCTGAAGCCGACATCGGCGGGTATCTCGACGGTGCAGTCGGTCTTTATGCCCTCGGGCGCAGCGGCAGCTTCGCCTATCTCGCTTTCCGGCAGAGCCTTTACAAAGCTCTCTATCGCCGAAGCAGACGGCTCGCCGCCAAAGCCGACAAACAGCCTGTTTGCGGCAAAGGCACGGTGCGCAAGCCCGGCAAGCCTTTCGCCGAGCGCTTCGGCGTGCCCGGAGAAGCTGCCTGCAAGGTCTGCAAACCAGCGGGCAAAGCTCTCGCCCTCGAGCGCTTCACGCAGTGCAGCCTCGGCCGAAAAGCCCGACAGCGCCTTTGTCATTGCATAGCTGTGGCCGTTTCCGATGAGCGACTGCTTGATGAAATAATCGCTCTGCATAACTATTTCGCCTATCTTGTCGGTCTCGCTCCAGCAGGTGTGCAGCAGAAGCTCGCTCAGCAGCTCCGTGGCCGCCTGTGCGTTTTCACGCAGGGTGCTTGCCGAAACGAGAAGATACGGCTTGCAGCTGTCAAGCTCGCCCTCGTGCGAGATGACATCGACCTTTGCGGCGATGCCGCCGAGTGTGGCCTTTATCCTGTTCTGAAGCTCAAGCGCCGTGAGATTTTCCGTGCGCAGGTCGCCGAGACAGCTCGTGAGCAGGTTCAAAAGCCGAAGCTCCTCGGTCGTGAAGTCGGACACATCAAAGTACAGGTTAAGATACACGATGCCGTCCGAGCTTGTCTCGACGCTCAGTGCCGTGCGGCCTGCGATATTTACCGGCGCTGTCTTTATCGGCCCGACATCACGGGGCACATCGCAAAGCTCCAGAACCGGCAGAGTCGAGAGAGCCTCCTCGTCATCCTGACTTTGCTGCCAGAGCTGCATTTTTTGGGTGGCGTTCATCATTTCCCGACGCTTTTCGTCGTCCCATGCGGCGGCCTCGGCCTCGCACCTTGCCTTTTCACGCTGAGCGTCGTCAAATAGCTTCGTTTTGGACGGCAGAGCGTAGACATAGCACTTATCGTCGGGGTCTGCGAGCATTTCGAGCATGAGCGCTTCAAAATAGCCGGTGTCGAGCTTATTGCGCAGTGCGTCAAAGACCTTGGAATTATCAATGTGCAGCAGCGGGTCGCCGCCGTAAAGCCAGCCGTCGAGCGCCTTTATCGCAAGCTCCACGCCATACGGCTCCGTGACCTCGCGGCAGTTGAAGGCAAAGCGCTCGATGCAGGCGCGCAGCGCACTGCGGTCAAGGCCGTTTTCGGCAACACGGCGCACGGTCTCGGGCACAAAGGAGCGAATTTCGTCAAACTTATCGGCGGTGGTATTGAGTACCACGAGCGCCGCCGACGGCTGATAAATGCCGTCGTTTATCTCAAGGGCGACATCCTGCGCAAGACCGTTTTCCAAAAACGCACGCTTGAGCGGCGCTTCGTTAGAGCCCGTGAGGTAGTCTGCGATTATCTTCGCCGCATAGAGCTTTTCAATTTCGTCAAAGCGGCACAGGAGCTTGCCCATGACCATGTGCGCACGGTCATTCTCACCCTCGGTGGGCTCGAAATTCACGGTCGCAGTGCCGGTGACGGGCTTTTGCTCACAAAAATCAAAGTCCGGCTCAAGGTAGTCGTACCGGGAGAGGTACTCGGAGTCTATGTACTCTAAAACGCCGTCGATATCCATGTGTCCGTCAAGGAAGAAGCGGGCGTTCGACGGATGATAAAAGCGCTTGTGCGTTGCGATAAACTGCTCGTAGCTCAAATCGGGGATGCTCTCGGGTCTGCCGCCGGAGGAGAAGCCGTAGCAGGTGTCCGGGTACATGAGCCTGTCGCAGGCATCGCCCATGATGCGCTCGACATCGGCGTATGCGCCCTTCATCTCGCTGAACACGACGCCGTTGTAGCTGACCGAGCCTTCCTCGTCAAACTCGTAGTGCCAGCCCTCCTGCATGAATATCTCGGGCATGGAGTAGATGCTCGGACGGAACACCGCATCGAGATACACGCTCATGAGGTTGAAAAGATCCTGCTCATTGCGGCTTGAGACCGGGAACATGGTCTTGTCGCCAAAGGTGTAGGCGTTCAGGAAGGTCTGCATTGAGCTTTGCAGCAGCGACACAAACGGCTCCTTTACGGGGAATTTTTCCGAGCCGTTAAGCACGCTGTGCTCAAGAATGTGGAAAACGCCGGTGTCGTTTTCGGGGAGGGTCCTGAAGGAGACGGCAAAGGTCTTGTTAAGGTCGGCTCTGTCAAAGTACAACAGCCGGGCACCGCATTTTTTGTGCCGCAGGGTGTAGAGCGTTGCCTTTTTCGCCTCGACATACTGCTTTTTTTCAAGCTCGAAGCCGGCGGTCACGCCGCCGGGCTCAAGGTCACAAAGTTTTGTTTTTTCGGTTATCATTTTTTCTCGCCTTTCAAAGGGTCTTGCTGAAAAGTTTGTAGTATTCGTTTGAGCCATCAAGCTCCTTAGGACTGCCCTCGGCCTCGACGACGCCGTCGTTTTTTAGGACGGTGCGTGTGTCGTAGCTTATGCCGTCGGGGTCGGTGTGCTCGTAGTCACCGGTCTCCTTGAGGCCGGCCTTTATCCCTGCGACGGCCGCTGCATCGTCATTGAGCCTTATCTTTCCCGTTTTTGTGTCTCCTCTTATTCATACAAAAGCCTGGACAGCTCGCCGAAAAGGTCCTCGCTCTCCATGCTGCCGGCCACTCGGTTTACAAGCTCGCCGTTACGGAAAAACAGCAGCGTGGGCATTGCGTCTATGCCGTAGGTGTCGGCGATCTCGGGGTAAAGCGAAATGTTTATTCTGCCGAAGGACACGCCCGAAAGCTCGTCGGCGGCAGCATCGAAGATCGGCGCAAGCTGTACGCAGGCAAAGCTGTTTTCGCCGTAGCAGTCGATGACGGCATATTCTGCCTTGGAAAATTCCTTCCACCGGTTTTCTTTAAGCTCTCTTACCATGCCCTTAACCTCCGATCTTCCGGGTTATCATATCGTTTATGTGCTCAAACAGCGGATTGAGGCACTCCTCCGAGCGGGCCATGTCAAGAAGCTCCGCTTCATCGGGAACGGTCTCGCCCATGAGCTCCATCATCTGACCGAGCTGCCCGGCCTGCTGCCTGACGGCCTGCTCGTCTATCTCGATGCCGTGCTGTCTGCAAAACTCCTCGGCCGCCCAGCCCTGCTTGCAGTTATACACAACGGACTGCTCTATCTCCTCGTCGGTGAAAGCGTAGCCCTCATCGGGCATGGCGGCGTAATCGGCCTTGGCCTGCTCGACGGCGGCTTTCATCGCCTGCTCGTCATACTCAAACTCGCTGCCGTTTATCAGCTCGTCCATGAGATAGCGCATGACGGCCTTGCTGTTTTCAAGGTTAGCATCCTCGGTCGCCTTTGCCGTGAGATACGCCCGGTAGCCGTCAACGGTGGTGACGCCGTCAATGCCCATGGAGGCAATGAGCTCATCCGTGACCTCGACCGGCATGCGGCGGGTGATCTTCAAAACCGTCAGCTCCACGCTCTTTCCGGCAAGCTCGGTCTTAAAGCTTTCGCCGAGCTTTTTGCCGATGGCGGCGTTTGCGGCCTCCTCGGCGGCGGGGAGGGAAGCGCCGGTGAACAGAATTATCGTTCTCTTATCGGGGTAGCTTGCCTCGTCCGCCTTGCAGCGGACGATATCGCCCCGGGCGCAGATGATGCAGCTAATCTCGTTTGCATAGCGCAGCGACAGGGCGGCGATCTGTTTCTCGATACGCTCTTTATCGATGTGCACCTCAAGCATTTCGTCGGGTATCCCGATGCTGTCAATGTCACACAGCCTCGTCACATATCCTTTCATAACGCAGTCCTTTCCATAACCGTACTGTGCCCTCATTTTATCGCATTGTCAGGCAAAAAACAACAGGATTCGGCCTTCACAATATGAACAAAAATTGCGAAAACCGGCGATACTTCGCACAAATGGGAACCCCTGCGGTAAAAAGCCGCAGGGGCAGGTGTTCAGGCGGTGAGTACCTTCACGGCGGCACGGGCGGCGGAGGCTGCGTCCGGCGTGTAGATATCTGCGCCTATCTCGTCGCAGAAGCTCTGGCTGATGGGCGCTCCGCCGACCATGATGGTCGTCGTGTCACGGATGCCGGCCTGTTTTGCAAGCTCCACTATCTGCCGCATCTCCTGCATCGTTGTCGTGAGCAGGGACGAGCAGGCGATAATGTTGCAGTTATGCTCCTTTGCCGTCTGAATGAATTTCTCCGGCGGGACATCGGCCCCGAGATCGTACACCTCGATGCCGCTGCCCTCGAACATTATCTTGACGAGATTCTTGCCGATATCGTGCAGGTCGCCCAGCACCGTGCCGATGCAGGCAGAGCCAATGGAGCGGCTGCTTCCGTCCTCGGACACCATGTGCGGCTTGAGTACGGCGGTGGCGGCGGCCATGCACCGTGCGGCAATGAGCATTTCGGGAACGAAGGCCCTGTTTGCCGAGAAATCCTCGCCCAATTCGTTCATGCCGACGACGAGTCCGCCCGAGAGAATGTCCTGAGCGTCCACGCCGTCATTAAGCGCCTCGTCTATGAGCGCCAGCAGCTTTTTCTGCTGACCCCGCTTGATGGCTGATGCTATCCTCGTGAGGATATCGCCCCCGGCCTCCTCGGTCTTAGTCTCGGCTGCGGCGGTCTTGACCGCACCGTCAAGCTTGCGGCGGGGTACCTCCGGCAGGTCGAAATGCGGCATGTGCAGCTTTGCGTTGTAGTCGTCTATCGCACGGTCGATGTACCGGTCTATATGCGGATACACGGCGCCGGGCAAGCCGTAGGTGATAGACGGAATAAAGTGTCCGCCCGGGCAGCAGTCACGCAGCGTTTTATCGGCGTAGGCGGTTATCTCCTCGGGCGTGGCATCGGCTCTGTCGATGGCGGCGCCCATGCCGCCCATTAAAACGAGTCTGCCCTTGAGATGCTTCTGCAATGCGGGGATGTTGTTCTCCGGCAGCGTGCCCTGCCAGACCTGAATACCGATCTCGGCCATGTCATCGACGATGTCGGCAAGGTATGCGTCGCCGTGGTGGACGGCGATGCAGCCTCGGGAGCGAATGTAGCCGTAGAAGCGGCGGTACGGCTCCTTGAAGAACTCACGCCACATATCCGGCTTCATGAAAAGTGCGGTCTTTGTGCCCCAGTCGTCGTGCGAGAAGATGACATCCGGCTGAAGGTTGTCGATAAGAAGCCGCACATATTCAAGGCGGTACCGGGTGATGTATTCTATAAGCTCATGCATCTCGTCGGGATGCTCGTACAGCGCCGTGAGCGTGTTTTCAAAGCCCATGAGGAAGTGGCACTGCTCGAAAATGCCCGTGCCCATGAAGCCGGCAACGAGCTGCTCATCGCCTGCGGCGGCTCTCGCCTTGGCCCGGCACTCCGCCCAGCCCTCGGTGCAGTTTGCGGCGATATCGGGGGCGTGGACAAATTCACGCCAGCGGGTGATATCCGGACAGACGGTGAGCCCGTCGCCGTGCAGCGGCGTTGCGCCCGGGGCATCCTCCGGGAAGCTTATGGTCGTGCCCCAGCGGTCTTTTGACACCGAGCCGCGCTTGCGGTTGCCGCGCAGATAGACATTTATCGGGTCGTACAGACACATGTGCAGCGCCTCGTACTGCTTTAATATCCTTTCGGGCCTGCCGTCGGGCTTCAGCAATTCAAGAAAAATTTCCTTTGCAGTCTGCATATCGGTCACTCCTTAGTAGAACGCAGGATGTGTATGTCATGGTGAGCCTGCCGTAATTATACTCAAGCCCCGAGCGGCGGCAAATGTCGCTGACCCAAAGGCCGTAGGCCTCCATGGACGAAAGCCGCTTTTTCGGGAAGCGGCAGGGCTTCGTGGGATAGGTGCATTTTGCGCAAACGGTGCAGGTGCCCGCCGTCAGCGCAAGGCAGTCGGGGTAGAGCATCCTCGCCTGGCGGACGAAGCTTTCAAAGCTTTTCTTGTGGCGGCGGGATATCTCCTGCATACCGTCATAATCAAACTCGTCGGTAAGCCTGCCTGTCGTCTGCACGAGTATGCCGCTTTTGCAGCAGCCGATATCCGTGATCGCCTGCTCGAGCGTTGCGCAGCCCGGGGGACACGCCCAGCTTGCGCCGTATCTTCCGCAGCGGTTTTGCCTGCACATATCCCGCACATCGGCTCTCGGGGTGAACGCCTCCATATTCGCCGCAGCGTAATGCGAAAAGCCGTTTTCCGCCGCAAGGGTCATCAGCCGTGTCATACTGTCGTACCTCTTGACAAAGCAGTCGATGACTGCTTATATAATAAAGATATAATGACATTATATTAAGGAGGAAAGTCCGTGTCAAGCATCGAAGTCAGCTGCGGCGGCAAAGTGCATACCGTGCAGGTAAACGATAACGAAACGCTGCTGGCGGCTTTGCGCAAAGCGGGCTTCTCCGTTCCCGCTGCCTGCGGCGGCAGGGGCAAATGCGGCAAGTGCCGGGTGAAAATAAACGGCGTGCAGCGCCTTGCGTGCAAGGTCATCCCCACGGACGGCGACACCGTCGAGCTTCCCGAAGCCGCCGCCGGTGCGATACTCACCGACACCGTGAGCATTGCCGCTCCCAAGGCGGCGCAAAGCGGCATAGCCGCCGCCGTTGACCTCGGCACGACCACCGTTGCCGTGCGCATTTACGACCTTGAAAATGCGGCGGAGCTCAGAACGCTCAGCGCATGGAACGCTCAGGCGGCCTACGGCGGCGATGTCATCAGCCGCATCCGCTACACCATGGATGAGCCGGACGGCCTGCACGAGCTGTCGGCGCTCGTCCGCCGCCAGACCGAGGAGCTGATACTCGACGCCCTCGCCGACTGCGGCAGGGATAAAGCCGAACTGCGCAGCGTTTTCCTTGCGGGAAACACCGTCATGCAGCACATTTTTGCGGGCTTGCCCGTGCGCTCTATCGCCACGGCGCCCTTTAAGCCCGTGACGCTTTTTGAAGCCCCCACGGGCGATACGCTTCTCGGAGCCGAGCTAAGCTACGCCCCGTGCGTTGCCGGATATGTCGGCGGCGATATCACGGCGGGACTGCTTGCGTCCGATCTGTGTTCCGCCGGGGGAAGCTCGCTGTTTTTGGATATCGGCACGAACGGAGAAATGGCGCTCGTGAGCGGGGGCAGGGTCTCCTGCTGTGCCGTCGCCTCCGGCCCCGCATTCGAGGGTGCGGGCATAAGCTGCGGCATGCCGGCGCTTAGCGGCGCCGTCAGCCATGTGCGCTATGACCGTGGCTTTTTGTACGATGTCATAGGCGCAGTCGAGCCTGTCGGCATCTGCGGCTCCGGGCTCATCGACCTTGCCGCCACGCTGCTTAAGCTCGGCTGCATCGATAACGGCGGCAGACTGCTTCCGCCGGAGCTTGCGCCCGGGAGCCTGCGGCGGTACATCCGCCCGGACGGGCAGGGTAACGGCGTGTTTCATCTTACGGAAAGCGTGTACCTCACCGCCGCCGATGTGCGCAGTCTCCAGCTTGCAAAGGCCGCCGTTGCCGGCGGTGTTGAGGTGCTGCTTGCCCGGCACGGGATAAAGGCCGGCGACCTTTCAAGGGTCTGCCTTGCCGGCGGCTTCGGCAATTACATCGACCCCAAAAGCGCCATGACGCTCGGCATGCTGCCGGAAATTTCGCCGGAGCGCTTGCACTGCCTCGGCAACACCTCGCTTGCCGGTGCGTCCATGGCGGCGGTCGATCCCGAGTGCCGCCGTGAGCTGCGCTCATGCGCCGAAAAATGCGAATACATCGAGCTGTCCGGCCTGCGGGAATTCACCGAGGCGTTCACGGACAACATGACTTTTGATATTACGGAGGACTAATCATGCAGATCCGCTTTCCGCTCATTCTTGACGGTGCGACCGGCACCGAGCTTCAAAAATGCGGCTACAAGGGCGATGTCAGCGCCGAGCAGTGGGTGCTCGAGAACCCCGACAGCATCATCGGCATCCAGAAAGGCTATGTCAAAGCCGGAAGCAATGTCCTGTACTCGCCGAGCTTCGGCGCAAACCGCCGCAAATTGGAAGAGCACGGCATTTTCAACAAGACCGCCGACTACAACCGCCGTTTAGCGGCGCTTTCGCAGAAAGCCGCCGACGGCAGGGCCTTTGTCGCCGGTGACATTTCCCCGACCGGTCTGTTCCTCTCGCCTCTGGGCGAGGCTTCGTTCGAGGAGCTTGTGGATATCTACACCGAGCAGGCCGCAGGCCTTGAGCAGGCGGGCGTCGATCTTTTCGTCATCGAGACGATGATGACGCTCTCGGACGCCAGAGCGGCAGTCCTTGCCGTGCGCAGTGTCAGCGATAAACCCATTTTCGTGACCTTCACCTGCGACGAAAACGGCCGCAGCCTCTCCGGCACGGATATCACCGCCGCCCTGACCGTTTTGCAGGGCATGGGCATCGACGCATTCGGCCTAAACTGCTCGGCAGGCCCGGCCGAAATGCTGCCGCAGATAAAGCGCCTGCGTGAATTTTCCCGTGTGCCGCTTATCGTCAAGCCCAACGCAGGCATGCCCGAGATAGTTGACGGCAAGACCGTGTATAACTGCCCGCCCGAGCAGTTCGTGGAGCTTGTTCCCGAGTTTCTCAAAGCAGGCGTCGCCATCTTCGGCGGCTGCTGCGGCACGACCG
>HF986872.1:46511-57798 GCA_000431075.1 Firmicutes bacterium CAG:555 | reverse complement strand
TTCACAAAAAATGTGGCGTGTTTTGAAGCGTGCAAAAAAGTCACAGAACTTTTTTGACACGCTGAAAAAGCAAGCCCTTCGGGCTTGCTTTTTCATATGTTGTATTCTTCCTTCAGCTGCGCATAGAGTGCATCCCTGTTGTCGGGAGTGATTATATACAGCTCGCAGTCGGGATGACGGCGGACGGCACGCAGAAAGTCGGTGTTTGCCGCCTTGACCGCCGCAAGCACGATGTAGTCGCCGGATAAAATGCGCATGACCGCCTTTTGAAACTCGGGCGAGGCCGTCTCAAGCGAGCCTATCTCGTCTAAGACCACCACGCTTCCGGCTGGAATATCGGTGAGATACCGCACGCCGAGAGTGTCTAAGCGCTCGGGGTGCTTTTCCGTGCCGGTGTCGCTTATCGCCATGATGACCGCCGCATCCTCGACACGCTCGGGCGGATTTGCGATATCATACAGATACACATTGCTCACGCCGTCTACCTCCGGCATTCGCACGGTTATATATCCTCTCGGGGCGGCGCTCATATCCGCAAGCAGGCGCTGTATCAGCGTCGTTTTGCCTGAATTAATATCACCGCACAGCAAAATTTTCATAATCTTCCGCTCCTGTGTCAACGGCACTTGATTATGTGCCGAAAATGTTATAAAATAAACGCAAATAATTATAAAGGCAAGTCTTCAACTTGTCAATTTGACGCTGAAAGGAATTTTACCATGGCAGAGAAGATAAACATCGCCGACCTAAAGATTGCATACTTTGGGGATAAGACCGTCAGGCACTATATAGAGACCATCGCCGACGCAGACAGCACGCTCCGCCTCGGCAGCATCGCCGCCGTCACAGCCGGCGAAGCTGCGGCAATGGCGCTCAGAGCCATAAGGCTCACCGGTACCGAGGATGAAGCGCTCAAGAAGGCCGAGACCGACTGCGAGACGCTGCGTGACTACTTTGTCAAGATAATCGATGAGGATACCAAGGCAAGAAAGCCCCTTGAAAAGCGCTTGGCCGCAGGCGCTTCCGAGAAGGAGATCGAAAGCGGCTACCTGACCGCCTGCATCATGATAGACGAGCTCATGTATTCCTCCATTCAGATGATGGAGCTGCTCGACAGGGTCGCAGATAAGATCGCTCCTACCGCTGCGGTTTACGCAGCCGCCGCCGTGCGCTACGCAAGGACGGCCATGGACTCCGTGCGTCTTGTACACGCAGTTTACGGCGCCCGCATCGTCGATGAGGTCAGCTCGCACACCGTGACCCGTGAGCCGGAGATCGCCATGGACGGCAACGCCGAATTCGCCGACACGCTCATGAAAAAGTTCGAGAGCGTCATAAGATAACGCAATACATCGCCAAGGTGCAGATTTTTCTGCACCTTTTTTACTTGCCCTCTTGACTGCCGAACGATAGGTAGCTATAATAAAGACGGCCATAAGGAGGTTTGACATGGAGAAGCAGAAAACTAAACAGAGAATTCTCGATGCGGCGCTTGAGCTTTTCTCGACGCAGGGCTTCGAGGCGACGAGCATTGCGCAGATAGCCGATGCCGTCGGTGTTCGCAAGGCCTCGCTGTACAGTCATTTTGACAGCAAGCAGGACATTTTAGACCGCCTGATCGAGAGCATAATGGAGGACTACGCAAAGCACTCGGTGCGCTCGCTTGCCGACCGCATAGGCGACGAGCTTGATCCGGACGGCGTCGTGCGGCTTGTAACAGAGCAGATACGCTACACCGTACACGATGAGCATGTCAGCCGTGCCCGCAAGATGCTCACCATTGAGCAATACCGCAATCCGCAGCTTGCCGAGCTAAAAACAAAGCAAAGCTATACGGATGTGCTTGTCTTTGCCGAGGCACTCATGGAACGGCTCGTTTGCGAGGGCAAGCTCAAGCCGCTCGATACGCAGATGATGGCGGCGCAGTTTGCGTTTCCGATATCGGTGTGGATGTCGCTTTGCGACCGTGAGCCGGAGCGTGAGGACGAGGCGTTTGGCCTCATACAGCGGCACATCCGGCAGTTTTTCGAGGCCTTTAAGGCCGATGAGTAAGTATCATGCCTTGCGGCTATGATAACGCTCACAAGCTGCTCAAATGATGGCTTTACCGGCGCTTTTACAAAGACAGCCACCGGCTCGGTGTGCATTAAAAAAGGAGAACAGAAATGACAAACGAACTGATCGGCTGCTGCGGACTGGACTGCGAAAAGTGCGATGCAAGACTTGCGACATTAAATAACGATGACGACCTGCGGCGCAAGACCGCCGAGCTTTGGAGCAAGCTAAACAGCGCCGATATAACGCCGGAGATGATAAACTGTACCGGCTGCCGCCCTGACGGCGTGAAAACTCCGTTTTGCGGCTTCATCTGCCCTATCCGCAAGTGCGTAAACGCCAAGGGACTTGCCACCTGCGCCGACTGCAAGGATGTGTACGAGTGCGCAACTCTCGGCACGATAAGGGAAAACAACCCCGATGTAATGAAGAATCTGACCGAGCAATAAAATGGGCGGTAAAGCTCATTGAACAAGATATGCTGCCGCATGAAAAATTCTTATCTTCAAAACGGCAGAAGCATCGGACATAAATAAAAAACCCCCGAATTTTCGGAGGTTTTTTGCTTATCCGACTAAATGATCCACTGCGAGCATGAGGCAAAAGCCGCAGAGCATGGCGTAGGTCGCAAGGCGGCCGCTGCCGCGCACATGAGTCTGCGGCACCATGTCGTCGATTATCACATACAGCATCGTGCCCGCCGCAAAGGCCAGTGCAAACGGCAGCAGCGCAGTTGACAAGGTGACGGCAAAGTAGCCGAAGAACACGCCGACGACCTCGACAAAGCCGCTTATGAATGCAATGACGGCGGCTCGGCGCTTGCCGGTACCCGCCTTCAGAAGCGGCGGGATTATTATCATTGCCTCCGGCACATTCTGAAACGCAATGCCCGAGCAAACGGTCACGGCGTCGCTCACATCGCCGGTGCCGAAGCTCACGCCGGCAGCAATGCCCTCGGGAAAATGGTGGATGGCGATAGCCATGACGAACAGCAGCGTCCTGTCACGGCTGTCTCGGTCACCGCTTTTCATGCCGAGTTTTTCCGTAAGGCGTGGGCCTGCAAGATTTATCAGCGTCAGAAATCCCGCACCGCAGAATATGCCGAGGGCGGGCAGCCACGCCGCCTTGCCGCCGGAGAACTCCATTGACGGCATAACAAGCCCCAGCACGGCTGCGCACAGCATTATGCCCGCCGCCGCACCCGACACCGCATCCTCGACCCTTGGCGGTATATTTTCGAAAAGAAAGCCGATCACCGCTCCGACGAAGCTGCACAGCGCAATGCCTCCGGCGGTTATAAGTACATAAGTCAAAATAATTCCCCCATCGATGCTACTGTCATCTTATGCATCGTGGGGGAACTTTGTCAGTCCTAAATTTTTACGGATATTTCGCCGGAGTGCAGCGTTCTTGTCTCACCGTCCACGGTCTCGACGACAAGGCCGAAGTCGGGGGTAATGTCCTTTGCCAGTGCGTCATAGTCGCCGTCAGGGGAAATTACAGTGACGACTCTGCCAAGCATGGTGCAGCGGGACTTGTACTCGCTCAGGTATGCGCTTTTATCCTCGCACCATGCGGCATACATACCGTCAAGCTCGGTAAGTATCGCCGAGATGAGCTTGCCTCGCTCGATGATGAGGCCGGTCTGCGAATAGATAGAGCCCGCCGTGTGCCGCAGCTCCTCGGGAAAGTCCTCGGGGCGGGTGATGACATTGAGCCCTATGCCGATGACTGCGTAGTCGAGCTTATCGCCGCTGACGGCGCTCTCACAAAGGATGCCGCAGATCTTTTTGCCCTTGAGATACAGGTCATTGACCCACTTTATCTCGGGCTTCACACCACTGACGGTCTCTATCGCCATGCACACGGCGGCGGCGGTGTTCGCCGTCAGGCTCTGGGCGCAGGAGGCGGCGCAGTCCGGACGCAGCAGCAGCGACATGTAAATGCCCAAGCCCTGCGCTGAGGCAAAGCTCCTGCCCATGCGGCCCCGACCGGCGGTCTGCGCATTTGCAATAACCACCGTGCCCTCGCTCGCACCCTCGGCGGCGAGCTTTTTAAGATAGGTATTTGTCGAGTCAAGCGTCTCAAACGCATTAAGCTTTATCTGCAACTTTTTCATTTGCCTTACCTGCTTTTCTGACATTTATATAGTGCTCTATCATGAGGACGATGAACACGCTGCTGCAATAGCCGAATATCGGGTATATCACGCCGATGAGGTCGCCGAAGCCCACAAGGCTGCCGCATACGGTGGCGGCGGCGCAGGCAACTGTGAACAGTGTTTTATGGCTTTTTATGCGTTCGGACTTGCGGAAAAAGATGCTTGTGAAGCCGACGAGATTAGAAAGCGCCGTGCCGAACATCGCAAGCAGGAGCAGCACGCCGTAGACTATGCCGACCGCCTTGCCCTTCGACTGCGCAAGGGCGAGCATGGGAAGCTCGGCCTCCGACAGCGACGGCCGGGCGCTTATCGACAGCAGCACGCTTCCTGCAATTGCGAGCAGAACCGCAGCACCGACGGCTATGCCGCAGACGGCGGCTTTTTTGCTTTTCATGAATTCACCGAGCGGCGATATCATGGCGATATTTCCAAAGGTATTATAGCAGGCAAACGACAGCGCCGCAACCACCCACGAGCCCATTAGCGGATTTGAACCCGCCGCCGCAGGCTGCGCAAACTGCACGCCGTTTTGCGAAACGCTGATGATGCCGAAAACGAGCGTCACGACGGCGAGAACGGGAACCGTTGCCGAGAACGCCGCAACCATACCGCCGAGACCGGCGAGCGACACGAACGCCACCAGCGCCGCCAGAGCGGCCGAGCCGAGCGCCGTCGGGATACCGAAAAGCTGATTTAACAATGCGCCCGCACCGGCGGACATGATGGTGCACACGCCGAACAGGAACAGCAGCTCAAGCACCGTCACGGCGGCACGCAGTATGGGAATGTTCCATCTCACGACCAACTTATCGACATCGGCTATGCCGCTTTTTCTGTTGAGGTCGAGCATCAGCACACCAACACCGAAAAGCATCGCCATGGCGATGGCAAGGCCGACGGCGCCCTTCAAGCCGAACGAGCCGAAAAACTGCCACAGCTCTTGGCCGGACACATAGCCTGCGCCGAGAAAGCAGCCGGCAAACGCAAGCCCTAAATTCAATGCACCGATCTTTTTCATCCGATACCCTCCCTGTCTAAGCACCATATTATCTTACCTTGAAAGTCGAAAATGTCAATAGACAAAAGCCGCTAAGTCATCGGCAAGCGATTTACATAACATGTTGAAAACCGTGTTGAAATTGTTCAAAACCCTTGATAACAGGCATTATGCAGTGCAGCATCGGTTACATAATAATGTCGAAACCGTGCGGATATTGTCGGATATTTAAAAGTCTTTTTGCAAGCGAAAAAATCCACCGAACAAATGTTCGGTGGATTTTTAATTCCGTTTGTGGGAATCAGAGCTGCTTCTGAGCGTTGATCTTGATGCCGGGGCCCATGGTGGAAGCGGTGACGCAGGACTTGATGTACTGGCCCTTTGCCGCTGCGGGCTTTGCCTTGATGATGGCACCGATGAGTGCTGCATAGTTCTCATTCAGCTTCTGCTCGCCGAAGGAGACCTTGCCGATGGGGCAGTGGATGATGTTGGTCTTGTCCAGACGGTACTCGACCTTACCTGCCTTAGACTCCTTGACAGCCTGAGCGATGTTCGGGGTGACGGTGCCTGCCTTGGGGGAGGGCATGAGACCCTTAGGTCCGAGGATCTTACCGAGACGGCCAACGGTGCCCATCATGTCGGGAGTGGCGATAACGGTATCGAACTCAAACCAGTTTTCCTTCTGGATCTTCTCGACGAGATCCATGCCGCCTGCGTAATCAGCGCCTGCTGCCAGAGCCTCTTCCTTGCGCTCTTCCTTGCAGAACACGAGAACACGGACGGTCTTGCCGGTGCCGTTGGGAAGGACGATAGCGCCACGGACCTGCTGGTCTGCGTGACGGCCGTCAACACCGAGCTTGACATGCAGCTCGACGGTCTCGTCGAACTTTGCCTTGCTTGCCTTTATTACCAGGCCGAATGCCTCCATGGGATCATAGAGGGCCTGCTTATCAATGAGCTTTGCGCTCTCTTTATAATTTTTACCTCTAAACAATTTCGTTTCCTCCTAATATTGTGGTTCGTCGGATGGATAAATCCTCCCACGGGGACGATCAGTCGCCTACGACTACGCCCATAGAACGGCAGGTGCCGGCGATCATGCTCATTGCAGACTCGATGTCGGTGCAATTGAGGTCGGGCATCTTCTGCTCTGCTATCTTGCGAAGGTCTTCCTTGCTGATGGTTGCGACCTTGTCTCTCTGGGGGACGCCGGAAGCGGTCTCGATGCCGCAAGCCTTCTTTATCAGCAGTGCTGCGGGGGGAGTCTTGGTGATAAAGGTGAAGCTGCGGTCGGAGTAAACGGTGATGACGACAGGGATCATCATACCCATATCGCCCTTGGTACGCTCGTTAAAATCCTTGGTGAACTGGCCGATATTTACGCCGTACTGACCAAGTGCGGGGCCTACAGGAGGAGCCGGAGTTGCCTTTCCTGCAGGAACCTGGAATCTGACATAGCCAACTATTTTCTGTGCCATTATTCAGCACCTCTTTCTTTAATCATTAATTTCTTCGACCTGGTCGAGGTTAAGGTCAACGGGGGTCTCCCTGCCGAACATGGAGACGACGACACGAACTCTGTCCTTCTCGGGTTCGAGCTCTTCGACAACGCCGTTGAAGCCCGCAAGAGGACCGTCGATGACTTTGACATTATCACCGACACCGTAGCCCGTGACGATCTCATGACGCTCAACGCCCAGATCATAAATTTCCTGCTCCGTGAGGGGAACGGCCTTGCCGCCTGCGCCTACGAAGCCTGTTGCACCGCGGACATTGTGGATAAGATGCCAGCTGTCATCGGTAAGCACCATCTTGCACAGCACATAGCCGGGGAACACCTTGCGCTCGACGGTTTTCTCGCCTGCGTCGGTGAACTCGGTGACTGTCTCGAGAGGGATGTTTACCTCGTGGATCAGATCCGTCATGTTGCGGTTTTCCGCTGCCTTCATAATGGCGGCAGCAACTGCGTTCTCATACCCGGAATAGGTATGGATCACATACCATTTTGCATCTTCTGCCATAATCGTTAACCTGCAAGCTGGAAGATAGCGTTCACTGCTGCACCTGCGCCCTTATCAAAGGCAAACAGGATGACGGCGGCGACTGCCATAACGACAAGCGCTATACCGGTGTTCTGCACGAGCTGCTTCGGCGTGGGCCATACGACCTTTTTAAGTTCGCTCTTCATATCGCGGAACCATTTGCCGATGCGCTGGAAGAAACCAAGCTTCTTATCCTCTTTCTTGACGGCGTTCGTGTTTTTGGCGGTAGCTGCGGTTTTCGCATTCTTCTTTTCTTCAGCCATTTTTGCACTCATCCTTTCAGAAAGTTACTTGGTCTCGACATGCTTGGTGTGCTTTCTGCAGAACGGGCAATACTTGCTGCGTTCAAGACGATCGGAAGTATTCTTCTTATTCTTGACCGTGTTGTAGTTTCTCTGCTTGCACTCGTCACATCTCAAGGTGATTTTGACTCTGTTGTCAGCCATACTTTTCGGCACCTCCTATATTATTTGTCCGCATTACGGAGCGGACATTTGCCTCCCTGTATGGAGCAGGAAATCTTGTCCGGCACAAAAATTTGCGCACGAAAAAAGACCTCTCATCCGACAGGTATTGATAAATATACCATAGTCAAGACCGGAGGTCAAGTATTTTCGCTTATTTTTCAGAACATTCCGAGGCTTTTTAATGCCAGCGCCCATGCGAACATAGTGACACAGCTGAGTGCGCTCGTAAAAACCACGATATCGCCCGCCAAAGCGGCGTCGCCGCCCATCTGCTGGGTCATTGTGAACGAGGATACCGCCGTGGGCGAGCCGAAGATGGCGATCATCGCCGCAAGCTCCACGCCCCGTATGCCGCAAAGCACCGATACGGTGAGGAATATTGCAGGCACGACGATGAGCTTGCCGATGCAGGCCGTTGCAAGCTGCTTTTTATAGGTGCCGATGCCCTTGAATTCAAAAAACGCACCGAGCAGAAACAGCATAAGCGGGCTTGCCGCCTTGCCTATCATGCCTGCCGCCGACTCGACCGCCGTCGGAAGCTTTATGCCTGAAAGCTGCACCACGATACCGGCCGCAATGCCGATAATGAGCGGATTTTTGAGGATATTGAGCAGCATCCTGCCCATGGTCGGCTTTTTGCCGTTAAAAAGCTCAAGCGTTATGACCGCAAGGACATTGAATATCGGGATGACGACTGCAACGAGCACAACGACAGCGCCGAGGTCTGCGCCCTCGACGAGCTGCGTCGCCAGCGGTATACCCATGATGACGAAGTTTGAGCGGTAAATTCCCTGTATCATCACGCCCCGCATATTGTCGCACTTTTCCGTCGCCATGACATAGGCAAAGCTCAGCCCGTACAGCACCAGCAGGCACGCCGCCGTGTAGGCGATGAGCTTAGGCTGAACGGCGGCGGACAGATCCGAGGTGTAGATATTGTAAAACAGCATCACGGGCATAAAAAACCTGAACGCCCATTTGTTTATCTTCGGCACATCCGTCCGGCTTATCGCTCCGGTGCATCGGGCGATATAGCCCAGACCCATTACCAAAAACAGCGGCAGGACGGCGTTCAGGCATACTGCAAAGCTGCTCATTTGACCTTCTTCTGAAGCTTATGCTTTTTGCCATCGGGGGTCTGGATGTAGGTGTTATCCAACACCTGCTCGGCGCCCTTGCGCCACTCGGCAATATACTCCTTGCGCAGGGTGTCCCGCTCGTTAAGCTCTTCCTGTGTCAGCTCACGCTCCTTTGCAAGGCGTGCCAGCTCGTTTATTCTTTGAATCTTTGTGTTTTCCATCAGTCAATGCTCCCTAATTCGTCAAGCGTTTTCTCAAACGCCGGAATAAAGTGCTCGATAAAATACTCGACCTCGGGCATGTTGTAGCCGTGCAGCGCATCGAGCGTCTGCTTCTCTGCCAAGGCAAACTCGTTGTTGCCCGCCTTGCGCTCCTCGATGCATTTTATATAGGCGCTCATCTTGTCGGCGGCCTTGACGACGGGATGAAGCTGTTTTACCACATCTCCCGTCAAAACCGGTTCAAAAGCACCTCTAAGCTCCACAGGCAGCATTGTAAGCAGCTTTTCGGACGCTATCTGCTCAACTTTGCGGTAAGCGCTCATAATTTCGTCATCGTGGTATTTTATCGGCGTGGGCAGATCGCCGGTGAGTATCTCGCTTGCATCGTGATACAGAGCCACCGTTGCGCAGGCATCGGCATCACAGGGGATGCCGAACACATCACGGCGGATAACGCCGAGCGCATGAGCGATGACTGCAACCATGTGGCTGTGCTCCTGAATATTTTCATGTATCGAATTGCGCATGAGACTCCAGCGCTCGATGTATCTCATCCTTGATATCAGTGCAAAGAAGTTACTGTCCATTTTTTGACCTGTCCGTTTCTTTTTTTGATATTTTATCACAGCCGCCGACACAATTCAACCGCACGGTACTTGTTGATTTTTCATGTAACATGTAATATGATTATACTATATATGAATCGCCAAAAATCACCCTCGGTTGACAAGGGGATGTACGCCTGACAGCGTTTTTCCAGCATCTTCGTTAGAGAAGAACATGTCTCATGTAGCATTTGATGCTGTCAGGTGCGAAGCAGTTTTGGGAGAGCTGATTTTCGTTCAGGCAAAGGCAGAGCCCGACGGGCATAATGGATATATATGGACTATGGCTTTGACGAAGCATGGGCGGAAAGCAGTCTGCCAAAACCGTGCATGCACTTGTAAACCGAGGGTAAAAGTGAAAGGAGCAGATGATATGAAAAAGATGACGGCAATTTTGCTCGCACTCGGCTGCATGGCGGCGCTTTGCGGCTGCTACTCGACGATGCCGATAACCGAAAAGGACAAGCCCTCGCCCGTTGTGGACGCCACAGCCGAGCCGAGCGCACAGGTCACAAGCCCCGTGCGTGAGGTCAACGCCGAAGAGCTGTGCACCGAAAGTGGCCTGACCTTTGTCATGCCGATGAACGCCGGGGATGTGCATTGCAGCATAATCGACTCTGCGCCTGCGGTGTATCAGATGCGCTTTGTGCTCGGCGGCAAGGACTATACCGTCAGGGCTGCCCACACCGACACGCTCGACGAGAGCATCTCCGGTGTATACACCGACTGGGCGACCGTCGGCGACGGTGCAATGCAAAACGGCGACCCGACCTGCTTTTATCTGTCGAAGGACGAGACATCAGGCGTATACTATGCCTACACGGACGGCGTAACATGGTGCGTTTACATGACCGGCGGCGCAAGCTCGGCAGAGATGGAGAGCGTTTTGCGTTCGTTCGTGCCGTCTTTGTAAAATTTAGGCAGCATTTGTTAAAATTTTATTGACTTTCCAGCTTCATTATCATATAATGTAGTCAGCAAATGTAAAGGGTGTGTTTCCGATGAACCTCCGAACGAAAACTCAGAGATTTGTGCGTGAACGGCCTTTGTATTTGTGTTTTGTGATGTTTGTATTATAGATAGATGCACAGGTCTATGTCTCGGGACCTGTGCATTGTTTTTTGCTTTGGAAAGGAGAATGAGCCATGAAATCAATTAAAAGCATGCTGTTTGGAATTGCGCTGATACTATTTGGCTGTCTCGTCCCGTTTACCGTGATAACGGCGACAAGCGCAGTCGGCCTTATCGGCGTGATGGTGGCCTTTATCGGTCTGATCGTTGCGGCGCTCGCCCTAAGCGCCCCTGTAGAGCCGAAAAAGCCCGCCGAGCCCGTGAAGTCAGAGGAAACGGAGAAAGCGGAAAATTAGTGCGGTTTGCGGGAAAAATAGTTGAAAAGCCCTTTACAAATCGGGGCGGCGGTGGTAATATGATTTAGTCCGTGTTCTCAGTATTCGGGAGACCTTTCCTCCCTTTACTTAGACACTGGGAATATAAAAACCGTGAAAGGGGTATCATTATGATCACCAAAGACCAGAAGACCACAGTTATCGAAGCGAACAAGACCCACGAGAACGACACCGGCTCGCCCGAGGTCCAGATCGCTATCCTCACCGAGCGCATCAAGCAGCTCACCGCTCACCTCAAGGTTCATCCCAACGAC
>HF986872.1:44815-46481 GCA_000431075.1 Firmicutes bacterium CAG:555 | reverse complement strand
CAGCCGTCTGGGCATGTACAAGATGGTCGGCAAGCGCCGCCGTCTGCTCGACTACCTTGCTAAGAAGGACATCGAGCGCTACCGTGCAATCATTGCAAAGCTGGGCATCCGTAAGTAAGTCCGGCACTTCCGAAGGGTATGAAGGTTTTTTAAGGGATGGACAATTTAATATTGTCCATCCCTTTTTTAATATCGCTGCAACGCTTCGGCTATTCGTCTTTGCGGTGTCCCGACCGGTTTTTCAATTCGTTGCTACGCTTTAGCTAGTCGTTACTGCCGGTGCCCGACCGGTGGGGCTTCAGCAAGATGCAACTACTGACAACCTTCTAATTAAGCACCGACACCCTTCTGACGAAGAAAAGCAAACCCCCAACAAGTAAACAACGAGCACCGTAAGCTTAGTATTTGAAAATGCGCCCGTGCGCAGGCTCGTTTTCAAGTGCTATGCTCCGGTGCTCATAAGAAAACGAAAGGAGCAAACAAATGATAATCAAGCAAAAAGAATTCCCCAATTACAGAAAGTTTGAGATCGAGTACGAAGGCCGCCCCCTCAAGATGGAGGTCGGCAAGATGGCAGAGCTGTGCAACGCCGCAGTTTTAGTCACCTACGGTGAGACCACCGTGCTCGTCACCTGCACCGCTTCCGCCCGCCCCAAGGACGGCATCGACTACTTCCCCCTCGCAGTCGATTTTAACGAGAAGCTCTACGCAGTAGGCCGCATCCCCGGCTCGTTCATGCGCCGTGAGGGCAAGCCCAGCCTGCCCGCAGTTCTGGCCTCCCGCCTCATCGACCGCCCCATGCGTCCCCTGTTCCCGAGCGACCTGCGCAATGATGTTGTCATCGCTTGCGAGGTTCTGTCCGTTGACCGTGACTGCAGCCCCGAGATCACCGCTATGATCGGCGCATCGGCAGCAGTCTCCATCTCCGATGTTCCGTTTAACGGCCCCATCGCTGGCATCGTCCTCGGCTGGGACGGCGAGAAGTACCTGTTCAACCCCACGCAGGAGCAGCGCAAGAACAACCGCATGACCACCACCATCGCCGCAACTCATAAGAAGATCGTCATGATCGAGTCCGAGGCAGATCAGGTCCCCGACGAAGTCATGTACGAGGGCATCGTTCAGGCGCACGAGCACCTGCAGCCTGTTCTCGACCTCATCGACAAGATGGTCGCCGAGATAGGCAAGCCCAAGTTTGAGTACGAGCACGCTTCCTTTGACGAGGAGCTGTTCAACGAGCTCGTCGAGAACGAGTTTGCCGGCATGGAATACTGCATGGACACCGACGACAAGAATGTCCGTGAGGCCCGTGTAAACGAGTGGGTCACCGCAATGGAGGAAAAGTACTCCGACGAGCACCCCGACATGATGCAGTACATGGATGAGATACTCTATAAGCTGCAGAAGAAGGTCGTCAAGAAGTGGCTGCTTGCAGGCAAGCGTGTCGACGGCCGTGCAATGAATGAGATCCGCCCGCTCGGCTCCGAGGTTGGCATCATCCCCAGAGTTCACGGCTCGGCTCTGTTCACCCGTGGTCAGACTCAGGTTCTGTCCATCGCAACTCTCGCAACCCTCTCCATGAGCCAGAAGCTCGACACCATTTGGGAAGAGGAAGAGAAGCGCTTCATGCACCACTACAACATGCCCTCCTACTCCACCGGCGAGG
>HF986872.1:30722-44810 GCA_000431075.1 Firmicutes bacterium CAG:555 | reverse complement strand
CGCCCCACCCCCCCCGCGCCGGGGCGCGCCCGAGCCGCAGCACCGGCCGTCGTGAGTACGGCCACGGCGCACTGGTCGAGAAGGCACTTGAAAGCGTCATTCCTCCCGTTGAGGACTTCCCCTACACCATCCGTGTAGTCAGCGAGATACTCTCCTCCAACGGCTCCACCTCTCAGGGCTCCATCTGCGGCACGACCCTCGCACTCATGGACGCAGGCGTTCCCATCAAGGCTCCCGTTGCCGGCATCTCCTGCGGCCTTATCCAGGACGGCGACGACTTCACCACCTTTATCGATATTCAGGGCGTTGAGGACTTCCACGGCGAGATGGACTTCAAGGTCGCCGGTACGAAGGACGGCATCACCGCAATTCAGATGGACCTTAAGAACGACGGTCTCAAGCACGAGATAGTCAAGGAAGCGTTCAAGATCACCCGTGAGGCCCGCATACAGATACTCGACGAGATCATGCTCAAGGCTCTGCCCGAGCCCCGCAAGGAGCTTGCAAAGACCGCTCCGAAGATGATCCAGATGAAGATCAATCCCGACAAGATCCGTGAGGTCATCGGCTCCGGCGGCAAGGTCATCCAGAAGATCACTGCCGACACCGGTTGCAAGATCGACATTGATGACGACGGCAGCATCTTCATCGCATCCGAGGATATCGAGGCCTGCCGTGCAGCACGCACCACCATCGAGAACATCGTTTTCGAGCCTGAGGTCGGCGCACTGTACTACGGCAAGGTCGTGCGCATCATCCCCATCGGCGCATTCATCGAGCTTGCTCCGGGCAAGGACGGCATGTGCCACATCAAGGATCTTGAGTTCAAGCGCACCGAGAAGGTCGAGGATGTTCTGAATGTTGGCGACATGACTTGGGTCAAGGTCACCGAGATAGACGACCGCGGCCGTGTAAACCTCTCCCGCAAGGAAGCTCTTAAAGAGCGCGGCGAGGCTTAAGGCCGAATCGAACCGACGAAAGCGGAAAACCTACCGGTTTTGACCGGCTCTTTTCCGCCCATACCGCACAAAAAAATTCCGGTAATACACAAAGTATTGCCGGAATTTTTTATTTGTCTGAACGAAAAATAGCTCACTCAAAACTAAACCCGTAAAGGGCGGCAGAACTCCCGCTTCCATCGGTTCGCTCCGGCCGTGGGTACGGTGGACTACGCACAATATCGTTCTAACGAAAAACAGGCAATGCAGTGCATTGCCTGTTTTTTTATAGCTCTGATATCAGATTTTCCAGCGCTTCGGCGAATTTGCCGATGTGGACGCCGTCTGTGAAGCGGTGGTTGAGTTCGAGCGACATGCCTAAAATTTTTCGGCCGTCCCGCTCGTAGTATTTGCCCCACGAGATGCGGGGTATGGCATCGTCGGGGTCAAAATCACGCTCATTGGTGAGCGCCGTGAGCTCCACCCACGGCAGGCACGAGATGTATATAAGGTCCGTGCCCTCCTTGTCAACGGATAAAAAAGTCGTCTGCTCGGTGCTGCGGCGCTTGGCGTCAAAGCAGAAGTCCGCTATATCGCCCACGCAGGGCATGGTGACGATGTGGAAGCTCTCCGAACTCTTTTTGAGATCGGTGAAGCTCGGGCTGCGCTCATCGAAAAGCACAAGCTCCCCGTCAACAATGCCGTATCGGAACGCTTCAACGGAGTTTATCGCCTTCGTCACAAGATACACCAGCGCATAGTAAAACGACAGGCCGCTGCGCTTGGCGCAGGCGTATGCCTCCGTCACATCGACATTGAAGGTCACGCTGTAAAACGGGTTCGAAATTTTTGAGAAAAAGTCGAATATATCCCGGCGAGACCATGTATCTTTATTCACTTTCCGCACATTACTCACCAATATCGGGGCAGTGGTATCTCGGCTTACCGATGCTTGCCTTGCCGTATTCGATTGCCGCCTCGGGGCAGTCGCAAATGCACTTCATGCAGTGGACGCACCTGTTGCCCCATGTGGGCTTACCGTTTTTGAGCTCGATGTTGTGCGTCAGGCACGACACGGCGCACAGGCCGCAGCTTATGCACTTATCGGTGGCGTAGAACTTGTCGGCCTTGACGAACATTGCGTAAAACGCATCGTTGACAACACCGCTTTTGAGCTTGTCGGCAAGACTGATCTTCTTCGGCTCGAGCGGCTTGCCCTCGGCGATAAGCTCGGCATAGCCGTCAATTACGGGCACGGCCTTTTCGACTATCGCCTTGGCCTCGTCCTCGCCCGGGACATAGAACATGGCAACATAGTTTTCGGGCATGACGACCTCGCCGACACCCATGAGCTCAAAGCCGCACTCATCGCACAGCGCCTTGCAGTGCTTTTCGGCGTCGCCTATCTCCGAGCCGCAGGTCATGACGAAATACGCCTTGTGCGCACCGTCAAACGAGCCTGCCTTTATCCAGTCGGACACGATGCGGGGTATGCGCCAGCCGTGGGTCGGCGTGACGAAAACGAGTGTTTCCCCCTGCACCGGCTCAAAAATTTTGCCCTCGGAAATGTACTCATACACGGGTACGGTCGGCATACCCGTTTTCCCGGCAATGCGCTTTGCCGCAAACTCGCTGTTTCCCGTGCCGGTAAAATAATATATCATAAATACTTCCTCCTTTGCCGCTCCGATTTTTGTTTTCAATATATGCCACCGCAAAACGCTTGTCAATGCGTATTTTGTAAACTATTTATATAAAAAACGCCGCAGGAACGACCCTGCGGCGTTAAACGGTTTTAACTTACTTTGCAGAAACGGTGAGGGAATTGAGGATGGCCACGACCATTTCGTTCGTCGGGAGCTTTGCGGCCTCGTCGTCGCTCTCATCGACCATGGAAACGACCGTTATCAGCAGATAGTCCGCCGTCACACCCTCGATGGGGAAGGCAAGGCAGTAGTTGTGGCCGTTAAAGTAGTGAACGCCGGTGTTGCCGTTATAGGTGATGGGGTCGACATGCGAAAAGCGGTCCTTGAGCTCGTCAATATGGGCTGCAAAATCGTCGCCTGCGTAGTAGGAGGCGTACTCGGCCTGCATTGCGAAGTCATCGCCGTAGATGATGGCGGCATGGGAGTCGTCGGTGGGGACAAGGAATCCCTCGGACACCTCGCCGAAGGTGCACTTTTCCTCATCGTAGGTCAGGGCGACCTCGACGGTCTTTGCATCCTTGTAGCCGGAAGCGAAGCTGTAAACGCCGGTCTTGGGCTTGGTGATTGCGGGCTTTGCCTGCTTCTTGCCTGCGGCGGGCTTGGCCTGCTTGGGCTCACCGCCCTTGCCCTTCTTGGAAAGCAGCACTGCCGCTGCGGCGGCGGCTGCGCCGATGGGTGCTATGATAAGCCATTTCTTCATGATATTTACCTCCGTACACTTTGTTGCGTGTTTAACTATGATATGATTTTAATCCAATTATACACACATAGTCAAGTCTAAAAAAGTCAGCGAGCCGAATTTCGGCTCGCTGAATGCTATTATTTAATGGTGAGCAGCAGCTCGCCTGCCTTGACGCTCTGCCCTTCCTTGACGAATATTTCGTCGACCGTGCCGTCCATGCGGGCAACGATGCTGGTCTCCATCTTCATCGCCTCGATGACGACGAGAACATCGTTCTGCTTTACGGTATCGCCGGGCTTGACGGCGACCTTGCAGACCATGCCGGGGATGGATGCGCCAGTCTGGCTCTTGTCGTTGGGGTCTGCCATGACGGTCTTTACGACGCTGTCGGCAGCCTTCGGGTCGGGCACTGCGACCTCACGGCGCATACCGTTGAGCTCGAACTGCACATTGCGGGTGCCGTCGGCGTTCAGATCGCCCAGGCCGAGGTACTTGATGATGAGGGTCTTGCCGTCCTCGATGTTTATCTGGTTGGTCTCGCCGATCGCCATGCCGTTGAAGAACACATGACTGCCCATGCGCATGATGTAGCCGTACTCCTTGCGGTGGCGGATAAACTCCTCGTACACCTTGGGGTACATGGCGTAGGAAATGAGGGAGCGGGGGTACTCGTAGCCGGGATAGAAGCTTGCAACTTCCTTGCGCAGCTTCTCAAAATCGACAGGCTCGAGCAGGTCGCCGGGACGACCCTCGATGGGCTTTTCGCCCTTGAGAACCACTCTCTGCAGATCCTTGGGGAAGCCGCAGGGTGGCTGACCCATCATGCCCTTGAAGTAGCTTACAACAGAATCGGGGAATGCAAGAGATTCGCCGCGCTCAACTATATTCTCGGGCGTCAGATCGTTCTGCACCATGAATATCGCTAGGTCGCCGACCATCTTCGACGACGGCGTTACCTTGATGATATCGCCGAGCATGAGGTTGACGGTGCGGTACATTTCCTTGACCTCGCCGAAGCGGTTGCCCAGACCTATCGACTCGACCTGCGGCTGCAGATTCGTGTACTGGCCGCCGGGTATCTCATAGCGGTAGATATCGGTGACGGGGATCTTGAGACCCTTGTCGAACTTCTCGTAGCGCAGGCGGACATCGCCCCAGTAATCGCACAGCTCCTGCAGGCGCTGCGGGTCGAAGCCCGGGTCACGCTCCTGCCCATGCAGAGCCTCGTTGAGAGCGTTCATGCTCGGCTGGCTCGTGAGGTTTGCCATGGAGCCGATGGCGGTATCGACGATATCGCAGCCGGCCTCGGAGGCAAGTAGCAGCGTTGCCAGCTGGTTGCCGGTGGTGTTGTGCGTATGCAGGTTTATCGGCAGGCCGACCTCCTGCTTGAGGGTGGAGATGAGCTTCTTGGCCGCATAGGGCTTGAGAAGGCCGGACATATCCTTAATGGTCAGGATATGAGCGCCGCGCTTTTCAAGCTCCTTTGCGAAATTGACATAGTACTCTAATGTGTAGCGGTCACGGGTCGGGTCGAGGATATCGCCGGTGTAGCACACGGTGCCTTCAAGCAGCTTGCCCTGCTTTAGGACCTCGTCCATTGCGACCTCCATGTTCGGCAGCCAGTTGAGCGAGTCGAACACCCGGAACACATCGATGCCCTCACGGGCGGCCTCGCCGATGAACGCTCGCACCAAGTTATCGGGATAGCTTGCGTAGCCGACAAGGTTAGAGCCACGCAGCAGCATCTGGAACGGGATGTTCGGGATAAGCTCACGCATCATGCACAGGCGCTCCCACGGCGACTCGTGCAGGAAGCGGTAGCAGGTGTCGAATGTCGCACCGCCCCACATCTCAAGCGAGAAGCAGTCGGAAAGGATATCGGCAGTGCCCTCTGCGCCCTTGAGGATATCACGGCTGCGCATACGGGTCGACAGCAGCGACTGGTGAGCGTCACGCATGGTGGTGTCGGTTATGAGCAGCTTCTTCTCGTTGAGAATATGCTGCTTGACGGCCTCGGGGCCTTTGGTATCGAGCAGGTGCTTGAGACCGTCCTCGGCGGTGATGACACGCTTTGCCTTGGGGAACCTCGGCGTATCGTACTGATGACGCTCGGTCTCGGGATCTGCGACCTGAATGTTCGCAATGTACTTGAGCACACGGGTGGCACGGTCCTTGCCCTCGGAGAACTCGAACAGCTCGGGAGTTTCGTCGATGAACTTGGTGTGGCACTTACCGGCGATGAAGGTCGGGTGGTTGAGAATATTGGTGACAAACGGAATGTTCGTCTTGACGCCGCGGACATGCTCCTCGTTTATCGCACGGGTGGCCTTGCGGCAGACTGCGGGGAAGGTGCAGTCCCAGCTCGTGACCTTGACCAGCAGCGAGTCGTAGTACGGCGATATAGTCGAGCCCGTGGCGACATTGCCGCCGTCAAGACGCACGCCGAAGCCGCCGCCGGAGCGATAGGCTGCGAGCTTGCCGTTATCGGGCGCAAAGTTGTTTGCCGGATCCTCGGTGGTGACACGGCACTGGATGGCGTAGCCGTTTATCTTGAGGTCGTCCTGGCTGCCGAGACCTATCTCGGGGTGGCTTATCGGAGCGCCCTCGGCGATGAGTATCTGCGCACGCACAAGGTCGATGCTGGTGACCATCTCGGTGACGGTGTGTTCGACCTGAATGCGGGGGTTCATTTCTATAAAGTAGTGGTTGCCGCTCTTATCGACAAGGAACTCCACCGTACCGGCGTTTACATAGCCGACGGCTTCTGCGATCTTGACGGCATCACGGTGCAGTCTGTCTCTTACCTCCTCGGGCACGCTCCATGCCGGAGCAAACTCGACGACCTTCTGATAGCGGCGCTGCAGGGAGCAGTCACGCTCGCCGAGATGGCGCACATTGCCGTACTTGTCGGCGAGGATCTGCACCTCAATGTGCTTAGGCTCGACAAGGTACTTCTCGATGAAGATATCGTCGTTGCCGAACGCCTTCTTGGCCTCGCTCTTGACAAGCTCAAATGCAGGGATGACCTCCTCGGGCGCATTGCACAGGCGCATGCCGCGGCCGCCGCCGCCTGCAGCTGCCTTGAGGATGACGGGGAAGCCGAAGCTTATCGCCTTTTCCAGTGCCTCCTCGCCGCTCTTGAGCGGCTCCTTGCAGCCCGGGACTACCGGCACGCCGCAATCGATAGCGATCTGCTTTGCCGACAGCTTGTCGCCCATCTTGCCGAGCACATCGCTGGGAGGCCCTATGAAGGTGATGCCGTTTTCCTCGCAGGCTCTTGCAAAGTCGGCATTTTCCGACAAGAAGCCGTAGCCCGGGTGGATAGCGTCGACATTGCGGCGCTTTGCAAGATCGATGATGTCGGGGATGTCGAGGTACACGCCGAGGGGGCTCTTGTTCTCGCCGACAAGATACGCCTCGTCGGCCTTGGTGCGGAACAGGCTCAGTGCGTCTTCCTTGGAGTACATTGCTACCGTGTGCAGATCCAAATCATAGCACGCTCTGAAAATTCTGACGGCTATCTCGCCACGGTTGGCCGCCAGCACCTTGTTGAATTTGATCTCAGCCATTTCTTTGTCCTTTCCTTTTGATTTATGTCAGTTTATAAAACGCAAATTTCTTAAATTAGTATATCATTTCATTATATTAAGTGCAACATATAAAATTCGCAGACATTATGCATTAAAATTTTAACACAAATCAAGTTCACGCAAAAAGCATCATTTTTTGCGTATTGTGCCGTTTTTTTGCTGAAAATAAGTAAAGATTTTCGAAAAAGCCGCAAAACAGTTCTGAATTTTTAACTATGATAAAATTTTAATTTGCTTTTTTATGTCTCCGGTTTATGCTATAATTCGATCAATTACTGAATTATGGGGGAGTAAGTTGACGGGAGTCGAACGACTATCGGTTTTGACGGGCAGATTTTCGCTCATACTGCGTCGAAGCCCATGTAAACATGAGAACAGTCATTTAAGGCTCAGTCTTGCCTAAACAAAAATCTGCTCGGCAAAACTGCGCAGCATCTGTCAGTAGTGTTTTTCGAAGGATTTTCGGCTTTCTTTTGGTGCGGTCGGGCTTTGTGCCCGGCAAGACGAAAAAAGGCGAAAAGCACCGAAAGGGCGCACTGACAGACGATTGGCGGTCGGCTACCGTTAACTTAAATTAACTATGGCAAACATAAAAGAAGTAACAGATTTTTCAGACCCGGAGCTTGATATCTACGCCCGCCTGACCGAGGTGCAGCTATTAAACCGCCGTGAGCCGGACAAGGGCATTTTCATTGCCGAAAGCCCCAAGGTCATCGAGCGTGCGCTCAATGCCGGATGCGTGCCGATATCGTTCCTCATGGAGACGAGGCATGTCGAGAATCAGGCAAAGCAGCTCATCGCCCGCTGCGGTGATATTCCGGTTTTCACCGCCGAGCTTGATGTCCTGACGCAGCTCACGGGCTTTAAGCTCACCCGTGGGATGCTCTGCGCCATGTATCGCCCGAAGCTCCCGACGGTCGGGGATATCTGCAAAAACGCACGGCGTGTTGCGGTGCTTGAGGATGTCATGAACCCCACGAATGTGGGCGCCATCTTCCGCTCGGCGGCGGCTCTCGGCATTGATGCGGTCGTGCTCACGAGCGCAAGCAGCGACCCGCTGTACCGCCGCTCGATAAGGGTCAGCATGGGCACGGTGTTTCAGGTGCCGTGGACCTATCTCGGCGAGGGTGGCATCAGTGATCTGCGCAGGCTCGGCTTCAAGACGGCCGCAATGGCGCTCAAATCCGACTCCCTGCCAATTTACGACCCCCGCCTTGCAAAGATAGACAAGCTTGCCATCGTTCTCGGCACGGAGGGCGACGGCTTAGCGGCAGGCACCATCGCCGACTGCGACTACACGGTGCTCATCCCCATGTCGCACGGGGTGGACTCGCTGAATGTCGCCGCAGCGAGCGCCGTCGCATTTTATCAGCTTGCCGCACTTGACGGAACGGACGGAGCAAAGGTATAATCATACCAATGCTATATTTATGGAGAAGGAAACATGAATATCAATGTCATAAAGTTTTTTGAAAAGTACGATGCAGACCCGGAGCTTCAAAAGCGTGTTGCCGATGCCGTGAACGCATATCCCGGCAGCCTTGAGCTGCGTGAGGCGCTTGTCGAGGCCTGCCTGCTGCCGTTTGCCGAGGAGCTCGGTCTGCCGTTTACCGTGGTCGATCTCAAGGTCTACGAGGCCACGAAACGCCACGCAAAGCACAAGGATGTCGAGCTCACCGAGGAGGATCTCGCCGCCGAGGATGACGATGAGGATTACTGGCTTGAGGGCAAGGGCTGGACAAACGACGAGTCGGCGTTCTGCACAGGACAGCATTAACTACGATCCCGGCAGTTTTGCCGGGATTTTCTGAGGTTATAAATGAAAGTACAAAGAAATTTTCCGAAGTTCACCATCACCGCCAAGGGCACCCGCTGGGTCGAGCAGGGTCACCCATGGATATACGAAGCGGAGGTCGTCCGCTCCGAGGGCGACTTTGAAAACGGCTGCCTTGTCGATGCCGTCAGTGAAAAGGGCAAGTACCTCGGCACGGGCTTTCTGAGTCTTAACAGCAAGATCCGCATCCGCCTCATCTCCCGCAACGCAAACGACAAATTCGACGAAGCGTTCTGGCGCAGGCGCATAGGCTACGCATGGGATTACCGCAAGACCGTCATGGCGGGCGACCTCAACTGCTGCCGTGTCATTTTCGGCGAGGCCGACGGTTTCCCGGGTCTGACGGTCGATAAGTTTGCCGACATTCTTGTGACGCAGACGCTCTCGATCGGCATGGAGAAGCTAAAGCCCGTGCTGTTCCCGCTCATCGCCGAAATTCTGCGTGCCGACGGGCATGAGATAAGCGGCATTTTCGAGCGCAACGATGTGAAGATCCGTGAGCTTGAGGGGCTTGCGCAGGGCAAGGGCTGGTTCGGCGACGAGCACCCCGGCAGCTGCGTGACCGAGATCTGCGAAAACGGCGTGTATTACAGCGTCGATGTCGAAAACGGGCAGAAAACCGGCTTCTTCCTCGACCAAAAATATAACCGTCTCGCCGTGGCTCGCCTTGCAAAGGGCAAGAGGGTGCTCGACTGCTTCACGCACACCGGCTCGTTTGCGTTAAACGCCGCAATGGGCGGAGCCGAGCATGTGACGGCCGTGGATGTGTCCGAAAGCGCCATTGAGATGGCACGCAAAAACGCCGAGCGCAACGGGCTGAGCGAGCGCATGGATTTTATCGCCGCCAATGTGTTTGACCTGCTGCCCGAGCTTGAAGCCAAGGGCAGAAAGCCCTTTGATTTTATAATTCTCGACCCGCCTGCGTTCACGAAGTCACGCAAGACCGTGCACAGCGCCGAGCGTGGGTATAAGGAGATAAACCTGCGTGCGCTGCGCCTGCTGCCGAGGGGCGGATATTTTGCCACCGCCTCGTGCAGCCACTTCATGCCGTCGGAGCTGTTCGTGAAGATGCTCAGATCGGCGGCGCTCGATGCCGGTGTCGAGCTGCGGCAGATGGAGGCCCGCCAGCAGTCCCCCGACCACCCGATACTCTGGAATGTCCCCGAGACGGACTACCTCAAGTTCTACATATTCCAGGTCGTATAAAACGCAGCACCGCCGTGTCCGGCGGTGCTGCGCTGCTTATTTGTTTAGTTTCACGCACTCGATCAAGACCAAGATCGGCAGAAGGATAATTGTGAGGATAATATACATTTGGGTACCCCTTTCCGTTTTCACACTCCAGCCTGTTTTTTTCTATATTTTACGATATTTCCCGATAAAAATCAAGTTCCCTGCCACATCGTGCGCCCGCTGCGGCTTTCCGCTTGACGAAGTTGGCCAAATGCAGTATTATTATTGTGTATTTTTACGAAGGAGGAACTAATATGGGTCTTATTCCTCAGGTCACCTGTCGCCGCTGCGGCACGAAGTTCTCCGGCATGCGCCACCGCTGCCCCGCCTGCGGCACCCGCAGAGTTAAAAGCAGCAGCCGTGCCCCCGGCACCACCCCCAGCGCCGTTAAGGGTACTCCCGCCAACAAGGCGGCTAATGAAAACAGAAAGTGGCAGCTCGTGTTCGGAGCTATTTTGATAGCTGCGATCATCATCGCCCTTATAGTCATGATAAGCATCAGCCTCAAGAACGCCGACAATCCCAATGCGCCGGTCATGCCGACCACGCCGCCTGAGGTGTCCGCCGTTCCGACCCCCACGCCTACGCCGACCCCGACACCTACGCCCACGCCCGAGGTGACCGAGCTTCAGATCACCTACGCAGGAAACCCCATCGGCACGGACTTCACCTGCCATGTCGGCGACTCGGTCGGACTGTCCGGCTCGCACTTCCCGCTGACGATAGCAGCCGATTACCAGTGGTCGATAAGCGACGAGGGCGTCGCCACTATCTCCGAGGACGGCACCGTCAAGGGCGTTGCCCCCGGCTCTGCGACCATCACCCTGACCTGCTACGGCAAGACCGCCACCTGCGTGGTTTATGTCAGAGGATAAAAAAATATAAAAAACTATTGACAAATTTATCGGTATCGGGTACAATAACCCGTGCCGATAAATGGACGATTGGCGCAGCTGGTAGCGCATCCGCTTGACGTGCGGGAGGTCACAAGTTCGAGTCTTGTATCGTCCACCACAATAAACCACACCGAAAGGTGTGGTTTTTTTATCGGCAAACTATATGCGCTTTGGATTAGATCCCTTCGAGAAAGTGCTTGATATCCTCGTCCGTATCGCCCATCTTCCGTGCGTTCTCCACCAATATTTTGTCGCTCGGGAACTCCTTCAACCATTCCTCTATCCACTCTGTCGCTGTCATTGGGCACACCTCCCTGTTCATCGTTGTTTGTGTTTTCAGTATAGTTGCGGTTTGCGGTGTTGTCAATATTTAGTTTTTATCTCAACCTGCGGCTTCGGTATGTTACCATATATTTACCCATAAGAATACTGTGTCAATGTAATATGTTGAAGGCGGAACAAGGATATTATTGACGATTTCAGGCAGGCGCTATCCCGATGGCGGGGACAGCGTGCAGCTGTTGTTCGACGGGCAGCAGCGAGCCGTGGCCGTGGGGCATGCCGTTTGTATTGTACGACGGTTCCACCGTGGTCGGCGGCAGGATAGCGCACATACCGGAGCATACGAAATTTTCGGCCGCTGCTATCACGAGCTTGTGCGGTGATATGAAAAAGACCACCTTTGAAAGGTGGTCTTTTTCATATCACATAGTCGAAGCCTGTGGGGTCGCTGTGCATGAGGTCGGCAAGGGTGATGTTCTCAAGATAATCGTTAATAAGCTTATCGAGCCCGCGCCACATGTTGAGCGTGCGACACTCGGCGGCTCGGGGACAGGCTTCGGCATCCGAGTCGAGACATGCGACAGGCGCCATGGACTCCTCGGTTGTGCGAAGGATGCTCCCCACGGTGTACTGCTCGGGCGCTCTGGCAAGCTTATAGCCGCCGCCCTTGCCTCGCACGCCGGTCAACAGCTTCGCCTTGACCAAAAGCTTTATGATATTCTCCAAATATTTTTCCGATATCTCCTGCCGCTCGGCAATGATCTTCAGCGGGATAAACCCGTCCGCCTGATGCTCGGCAAGGTCGATCATGACCCGAAGCGCATACCGTCCTTTGGTTGAAACCAGCATTTTTTCACCTTCTTCTTTTGATTAATCCTATTATACACCGGAAAAGTGGGTAAATCAATAAAATGTTGAAAAATGCTATTGACAAATGCGCGAAGCAGCCTTATAATCCGTATAAACCTACAGGAAAGGTTGGTTATTGAAAATGACCTTCATATGGAGATACCGATGTCGGCACTAATGCTGTACAAACTATCAGACATCATTAAATCATTTAAATAATCATTTTGGAGGAACTAATCATGAGTAAGATATATACATCTGCAGATCAGCTTGTCGGCAAGACCCCCCTGCTGGAGCTTGTCCATATTGAAAAGTCCGAGGGCCTCGAAGCCAAGGTCCTCGGTAAGCTCGAGTATTTTAACCCCGCAGGCAGCGTAAAGGACCGCATTGCAAAGGCAATGATTGACGATGCCGAGCAGAAGGGTCTGCTCAAGGAAGGCTCCGTTATAATCGAGCCGACCTCCGGCAATACCGGCATAGGTCTTGCATCCGTCGCCGCCGCAAGAGGTTACCGCATCATAATCGTCATGCCCGAGACCATGAGCGTCGAGCGCCGCCAGCTGATGAAGGCCTACGGTGCCCAGCTCGTGCTCACGGACGGTGCCAAGGGCATGAATGGCGCGATCGCCAAGGCCGACGAGCTTGCAAAGGAAATCCCCAACAGCTTCATCCCCGGACAGTTCGTGAACCCCGCAAACCCCGCAATTCACAGAGCCACCACCGGCCCGGAAATTTGGGATGACACCGACGGCAAGGTCGATATCTTCGTTGCAGGCGTCGGCACCGGCGGCACGGTCACCGGCGTAGGCGAATATCTCAAGAGCCAAAACCCCGATGTCAAAGTCGTCGCCGTTGAGCCGGCAAGCTCCCCGGTGCTGAGCAAGGGCGTTGCGGGCAGCCACAAAATTCAGGGCATCGGCGCAGGCTTTGTCCCCGATGTTCTGGACACCAAGGTCTATGACGAGGTAATCCCCGTCGAAAACGAGGACGCATTTGCAACCGGCAGGCTCATCGGCAAGAGTGAGGGTGTTCTGGTCGGCATCTCCTCCGGCGCTGCCGTTTGGGCTGCCATCCAGCTTGCAAAGCGCCCCGAGAACAAGGGCAAGACCATCGTTGCCCTGCTGCCGGATACCGGTGACCGCTACCTGTCGACCCCGCTGTTTGCGGACTAAAACTTGCCGAAAAGGAGCGATTTTCAATGATACCGACACCCGAGGAAGCTTGGGCACTGCTGTGCCAATATAACGAAGGAGAATTTCACAGAAAGCACGGGCGCATCGTCGGCGATGTCCTGCGCTGGTATGCGATAGAGCTCGGCTACGGCGATGAGGCGGACTTTTGGGAGGCCGTCGGAATTCTCCACGACCTCGATTTTGAGAAGTGGCCGGAGCAGCACTGCACAAAGGAGCCGGAGATCCTGCGGCAGGCGGGTGTCGACGAAAAGCTCGTCCACGCCGTTGTCAGCCACGGCTATAAGCTGACGGTGGATGTCGAGCCGGAAAGCGAGATGGAAAAGGTGCTGTACGCCGCCGACGAGCTCACCGGCCTCATTGGAGCGGTCGCACTCATGCGTCCGTCAAAGAGCGTCAGTGACATGGAGGTCAAGTCCGTGAAGAAAAAGTACAAGGACAAGAAATTTGCCGCCGGCTGCTCAAGAGAAGTCATCGAGCGTGGCGCCGCAATGCTCGGCTGGGAGCTTGATAAGCTCATCTCCCAAACCATTCTCGCCATGCGGGCAAGCAGCGCAGTTGACTGATTTGATATAGATAAAAAACCGTCCAATGGACGGTTTTTTATCTTTGCTCGGAGACATATTTGACGATGATATTCGCCGTTTCCTCGATGCCGACAGATGAGTCGAGAGTGAGCTGATATTGGCGGGCATCGCCCCAGCGCTGGCCGGAAATGTGCCGATAATACGATGCTCTGGCCTTGTCGGAGCGTCGTATGTTGCGCTTTGCCTCGCTCGGCGTGTCGCCGTAGACCTCCATGACCCGCCGCATGCGAAACTCCTTCGGGGCGTGGATGAACACACGCACGACATTGTCGTAGTCCTTGAGCACATAGTCGGCGGCTCG
>HF986872.1:14017-30589 GCA_000431075.1 Firmicutes bacterium CAG:555 | reverse complement strand
CGCATCGGGGGCGTTTTTGTGGATGTCGGAGATAAACTCCTTGTCCAAGCCGCTCTCGTGCGCAGCGAGGGCGACCATTTCCTTATAATAAAACGGGATGCCCAGCTTCTTTGCGACGAGCTTTCCGATCTGCTTGCCGGACGAGCCGTGCTCACGGGCAATTGTGATGATAACGCCGGGCATCGAGGGCTTGAGTGCAGCCTCCTCCCCGTCGTCGGCCCGCACGGGCTTGGAATTAGCGACATAGTCCCTGCGCAGGAACTGGCGATAGAACACGAAGCCCACGATGCTCGTGACGGTGTCGGTCACGGGGAAGGTCAGCCAGAACCAGTCGAGCCCGAAGCGTGAGAACGCATAGCCCAGCGGGACAAAGAGCACCACCGTGCGAACGACGGTCAGCGCCGAGCTCTTGAGGCTCATGCCGGTCGCTTGGAAGAACACGGGGAAAGTGAGCGAGGTCACAAGCGGCAGGAAGCTCACGCCGATAATGCGAAAGCCCACACGCCCGATTTCGACGACGAGCTCGTCGGATGTGAACACCCGCAGCATCTGCTCGGGAAGAAGCTCGAAGCACAGCATCCCCAGTGCCATCAGCGCCATGCCGAACAGCACAGAGATCGACAGTGTCTTGCGGCAGCGGTCTATCTTGCGTGCGGCATAGTTGTAGCTTATCACCGGCACGATGCAGGTCTGCATTGCGCCCAAGGGGATGAAGAAGAATGTCTGCCACTTGTAGTAAAGTCCCAGCGTCGTGACCGCCTCGTCGCAGAAGGTCGAGAGGATGAGTTTGAGGCCGAATATATAAAAGGTGTATGCCGACTGCATGAGTATATTCGGCATGCCGAGGCGGAAAATTTTCTTTATGTGGTGCGCATACAGTGCCTTGTCCGGCGAGGGGTGATAGCCCTTTTTCATCACGACCAGCGCTGCTACTATCTGCCCGGCAACGGTTGCGACCGCTGCACCGGCGATGCCCATTTCCGGCAGGCCGAGCAGGCCGAAGATGAGCAGCGGGTCTAAAATGATGTTGGTGACAGCGCCGAGTATCTGCGCTTTCATCGGCGTTTTCATGTCGCCGACCGACTGTAAAATTTTCGTCCAAACGCTCTCCAAAAACAGGCCGAAGCTGAACACGCAGACGATGCGGCCGTAGACGACGACGTCACGGATGACCGCTTCGGAGTCCGTGGACAGCCGTGCAATAGGGGCATGAGCGCCCAGCAAACGGCAGCGAAGATCGCCCAAAGCGCAATGGCCAGCGGTGTACCGACTCCGGCGTATTCGTCCGCTTCCTTTTGCCTGCCCGAGCCGAGCTTTGCTGCCATTACGGTGTTGATGCCGACGCCCGTGCCCACGGCAAGTGCTATCATCAAAAGCTGCACAGGGTAGATGATGGACAATGCAGTCAAACCGCTGCCCGAGTATCTGCCGACAAACAGGCTGTCGACGATGTTATAAAGCGCCTGAATAAGCTGCGCCAGCATCACCGGCGGCGCAAGCCGCAGCAGTATCTTGCTGATTCTCTCCGTCCCGAACAAGCTCGTCTGCTCCATCACATCTCACCTCGCTGACACTCAAATGATTTGACATTATACTCGGATTTTCCCCTAAGTCAATGCATTTTCCCGTAAAAAATCAGCCGTCGCAGCGGCTGTTTTTTCATCGTTTCAGTCTCGCTTCCCACTCGGAGGCTTTGAAGCCGACGAGGACGAAGTCGTCGGAGATAAAGAGCGGGCGCTTGACGAGCATCCCGTCTGTGGCAAGGAGCTTGAGCTGCTCATCCTCACTCATCTCGGGGAGCTTTTCCTTAAGATTCATTGACTTATACAGCAGGCCGCTGGTGTTGAAAAACTTCTTGAGCGGCAGACCGCTGAGGGCGTGCCATGCGGCAAGCTCTTCGTATGTGGGGTTTTCGGTCTTGATATCCCGCAGCTTGTATGCGATGCCGTTATCGTCCAGCCACTTGCGTGCCTTTTGGCAGGTGCTGCACTTGGGGTAGCAGATAAATTTCATGTTTTTTCTCCTATTTCATTCCAAGTATTTTAAGCCTTGATGTAATCGCCGAGGTGCGGCGAAATGCTTTGACACCGTTTTTCTCCATGATAGCATATTTTGTCATGCGTTGCAACGGCGTGCGCATTATTCTGCGCTCGTCTTGTATTTTGCGTTTATCCTGTCGATCTCTTCTTTGATGATCTCTCCAAAGCTTCGGTCATCCAGCTCCGGAGTTTGCATTGCAGCGGCCGATTTGTCTGCAAAAGCATCAAATTCAGCCTGCTTGGTTGCTAGAAGCTCCAGCATCTTTTCATCGACCGTGTTTTCACACAGGAGCCTATACACCAAAACATCTCTATGCTGTCCCATGCGGTGCGCACGGGCTATCGCCTGATTTTCGATGGACGGTTTGAACTGCGGCTCGCAAATTATGACCACGCTTGCAGACTGGATATTCAGTCCCGTTCCCCCGGACTGTATCTGAGCGACAAGAACAGAGCCGGCCGGAGCATTGTCAAACTCATCGATTATTTCCTGCCTGCGCTGCGGGGCAACCGAGCCGTTTATCGGCCCTATACATCTGCTCCCAAGCAGCATGGACACCTTGCGGATCGTATCAAGGAAGAACGAGAAAACTATCACCTTTCTTCCCTCTGACGCAGCCTCGTTTACAAGCTCGACAAGGCGTGCAGCCTTCGAGGACGCTCTGATATCGTCAACATTCCACGACACACGCCTAGCCTCGGCGAAGTTTTTGGACATGACCGCCTGCTCGTAGGCCATCTCCTCCTCGTAGCCCATGGCGCACCATTCCTCGCTCTCGATGAGATCCGGCAGTTCGGTCAAAACATCCTCCCGTTTTCTTCTGTAGTACACCGGCGCAACGGCCATTCTGAACTGCGGAGCTGCCGACATGAAGGCCAAGCCCTGCACCTGCCGTGCAACATTTGGCTGCAGGATTCGTATCAGATTTATCATCTCATCGACCTTATTTTCAAGCGCCGTGCCGGTCATGAACATCAGGCGCTCTGCGTGCAGACTGATATTTCTGACATTCTCGCTGCGCCGTGCCTCGGGGTTCTTTATGTAGTGCGCTTCATCTACGACAAGCATTTTGAACTTAAAGTCAAACGGCAAACCAAGATAAGCCGTCGTCTCGTATGTGGTCACGGCAACACCGCCGGTTTTTAGCCATGCCTCGAACGCCGATCTTCTCCCTGCGCCGTGTATTTTGGTCACGCTCAAAAGGCTCATCTTCCGTATTTCACGGCACCAGTTTGCCAAAACGCTCGCCGGACAAACGACCATAAAATGCGTTCCTCCCGTATTTCGTAGAGACACCATGGTCGCTATCGCCTGAACGGTTTTTCCTAAGCCCATCTCATCGCCGAGAAGTATGCGTTCCTGATGAAGAGCATATTTTACGCCCCACATCTGATATTTTCGCAGATCGCAGAGCAAGCCCTCCGGGAAGAAGCACTCCTCCTGTATCTCCCTTGCGAGATCCTCGGGAAGCCCGTACACCGAGTCATCGTTTCCGAGCACACTGGGGTCAATGTCCTCCAAATCGTTTGTGAAACGGATTGGGTTTTCCGAAAACGCCTGCCACGCATCGCTGCCACGGCTTCTCTCGATCGCATCCAGTTCGGCAAACAGTGCCTCGGCTTGGCTGCCGTAATCGCCACCCTGCAATGCGGAAAGCATATCGAATGCTTCGACCGCCTTCTGCTTTTTCGCCTTTGAGGAAAACAGCCACTTCACGCTACCTCGGGCTGCGTTCAGATCCTCCTCGGCGTACTTTATCTTTTTCGCATTTGCCGTCAGCAGCGCATGGCACTTATCCGCAGCCGGTATGCTGCGGCGGTACTGAAAAAGCGCCAAAATAAGAGCGGTGGCTTCCTTTGTGCGGTTATCCGAGCTCAGGCTTATCTTTACGCCCTTCCTCGCTTCAGCCGCCATTCCGTTTGCGATGCCTTTTATCGAATAGGCGGTGTCCTCGCTGATGCCGTAGACGGATGCGAGCGAATGAACCGATGCCGCTGCAACATCCGCAACGGTGTTATATCCGTGTTCCCTAAGTGCCTTTACACGAAGTCCCCGTTTGCTGCGGCCGAGTTCCTCGACAGGAGCCTCTTTGAGCACATTTAACACGCCCTGCGCAACGATTGCATCCGCTGCCGCCTTGACCTTTTCACGGTACTCGTTTTCAGACGCTTCTCCCTCTCGCAGCATTTTAAGCGTATCGTGGTGTATTTGTAACAGTCGTTTAGCCTCATCCGAACTGAACGGTCGTGCCATAATTGTGCCTCCGTTTTTGAAGAAAAATAGCTTATCTGCTGATATGATAGCATATTTTGTCATGCGCTGCAACGGGGCGGAGATTTTTAAGGCAGCAAAAAACGGCGTGTGCAAATCGCACACGCCGTCACGCCGGTTTGTTGTTTAGACTTTACTTTTTCACGCCTTCGACAGCGGCGGTCTTGGCGCTCAGATCCTCGCACAGATCACGGGCTGCAAACTCGGGATTTGTCGGCAGGGTCAGCTCAAAGCGCTCGACCTTGTTGAGCCTTGCGCTCAGCTCGTCGGCCGACAGCCCGAGAATATGACCGCCCTGGGTCTTATCATGGCTCAGGTAATGGAAGTGCCAGCCGGCACCATCTGCAGGCTCGTCCATATGTTAACATTTCTCCTGGCCTCCATACCTCAGCACTCTTTTCAACCGTTTAAGAGCAAAACGAGGATCACTCGATGGTGATCCTCGTCTCGGGTTCGGCCTTGCTTTCTTCGGCCTTCGGGATGAGCAGGGTCAGAACGCCCGACTCATAGGTGGCCTTGACATCCTCGGGCTTTACCTCGCCGATATAGAAGCTGCGGGACAGTGCGCCTGCGTAACGCTCCTGGCGGATGATGCGGCCCTTCTTGTCTTCCTCATCCTTGTCAAGGCCCTTTGCGGCGCTGACGGTGAGGTAGCCGTCCTTGAGGTCAAGGACTATCTCGTCCTTCTTAAAGCCCGGCAGATCGATGGACAGGCGGTAGCTCTTGGCATCGTCGGTCTCACGGACATCGGTCTTCATGAGGTTTCTGCCGTTCTTACCGAACAGCTGGTCATGGCCGGTAAAGAAGCTGTCGTCAAAAATATCATCAAAAAGGTTTTCACCGTAAATTCTCGGTAACATAATAATTCACTCCATTCAAAAATCTATCAGTTAAGTCTGTTGCGGTGCGCCACTGCATGTTCCGACCGCACAAGCGCATTCAAATTATGCGGTCAACGACACATCAGCTTCTGATGTGCGTTTCTGATTTTATGCCCATAGCTCAAATCACTGCCTTTTCTGGGGGGGACTTTCAAATCCCCTTTCCTTCTTTCTGTAAACGATTTTACTCTTTTGACTTGAAAGTGCAACGGTACGGGAGTATAATAAAGCAAAATGTTGTTGTGCTCACAGCACAAAGGAGTGGTTGTATGCCGGAACAGATACAGGCATCGGGCACATGGGCGCTTTTGGAGAAGTTTTTCTCGCTTGACGATCTGCAGGATCTCACCTTGGACGCAGGGACGCTTTTGGGCTGCCCTATCTTAGTTGTGGACGATGCGTTTCATGTCTCGTCGCACTTCGGCCCGCTCGGCTTTTCGGACACGCTTTTCCGCACGGCGGTGAATAACGGCGAGATAAGCTACGAGGCCGGCGCCATGTTGAGCCGCAGCGAGGCGCTGACGGCGGGGCGTGCGGACTTTTTCACCCTTGACGGCAGTCCGTTCAGGCGGCGGTTTTCGCCGCTCATAAGCGCCGGTGTGCGCCTCGGCTACCTTATATGTATTGAAACCGACGGGCACCTGCAGCAGGTGCCGGAGGAAACATGGCGCACGGTCGAGAGCGTGCTGGCAAAGCAGCTTTTTATTGAAACGAGCCGTCAGGACAAGCCGTTCGAGACTGCCGAGGATGTGCTCATGCACCTGCTTGACGAGGGCTTTTCCTCGGCGGCGTACTTCCGATTACAGGCGGCTTCGACCTATCTTGCCGATTTTCACCCGACGGGCTTTGCGCTGTTTGAGCTCACCGCCTACCACGACCGCTACATTGGCAAGCATCGCCTGCGTGAGGAGATTCTCGCCCGTTTCCCCGACTCGCACCCTTTTTTGTTCCGTGGCGATGTGTTTATTTTCCTACACGGCGACAGTCTCGGCGGCTTAAATGAGCTTGCAGACGAGTTCAGCTTGAAGATCATAGCCGCCGATGGGCTGGGCGACCTCTACGAGCTTCCGCAGCACTACAAAACTGCGCATGAGGCGCTGGAGCTCATAACGGGCGATGACTTCCACGGCGGCAGCGTCTGCACTGTGGCGCAGCTTCGCACCGTGCTGATGCTAAAAAGCTTGGAGTGCCGCCGTGACCTCATCCCGCCGCAGATAAGCGCTCTTGCCGACCACGACAGGGACAAGGGCACGCAGTATTGCGAAACACTGTACCATTACCTGTGCAGCAGTAGGTCATTAAAGCGCACCTGCGACGCAATGTTCACTCACCGCAACACGGTGCTCTACCGCATTCGCCGGATGCAGGAGGACTTCGCCTTGCCGCTGGACGAGCCGTATGCTCTGCCGCAGCTGCTGCTGGGCGTATCGATGGTTTTGTTTGAAGAAAAAGGGGCGGATTATTTCCTGCCGCCGACGGATATGAAAGGATAAAAACATGAAAGAAAACAGGAAGCTTCTCAAGGAAGTGCTCAAGGACATTCGCCACGACATGACAGACGAGGAGGTCTTGAATCTCCTTGCCGACAGCAAAATTTCCGCCCGCCCCGAATCGGGCAAATCCAAGTACACCTTCGGTCAGCGTGCCGCCGACGCTATTGCGAAATTCGCCGGAAGCTGGGCGTTCATCTTCGCATTCACCGGTGTTCTGATACTGTGGATGGTCGTCAACGCCGTGCTGGCGGCAAAAGCGTTCGACCCGTACCCGTTTATCCTGCTCAACCTCGTGTTGTCCTGCGTTGCCGCCATCCAGGCACCGCTTATCATGATGAGCCAGAACCGTCAGGAGGAGAAGGACCGCCGCCGTGCCGAGAACGACTACAAAGTCAACCTCAAGACCGAGATAATGATAGAGGATCTGTACGATAAGGTAAACGCCATCCTCGCAAAGCAGTCGGCGCTTGAAAAGAAGCTCGATAGCGATAAGCACGGGGATAGCCGCGAAAATTGAGTTGAAAGAACTCCTCTGAAATTCAGAGGAGTTCTTTCATCCATTCGTCGAGAAATCGCATTTGCTCGGGGGTGTGAAACCAATGCTCGCCGCCGGGCATGACGGTGAAGCCGGCGTTGTGCGCCTCGGCGAAGCTGCGCACGGTGTCCGGCGACTGCAAATGATCCGCTTCGCCGTACAGAATCTCCGTCGGTACATCCCAAGCTATCGGGTGCGTCCGGACATAGCTCAGGTAGTCCCACGACAGCGTCTCGCCGAACGCCGTCTCGATAGTCTTTTCCGCTTCGAGCTGTCGCTCGGTGACATTTGCCCATGTCATCATGCTTTCGATGAGCTTTTCCATGCTCACGATGGGTGAGACGAAAAACGCCCGCTCGATGCTGTCTGCGATACCGGAGCTCATCGAAAAGTATGCGCCGATGCTGTTTGCTATCAGCACGATGTGCTCATGTCCGAGCCCGGCAACAAACGCCGCAAACTCCGGCGCTGCGTCCCACGGCGTTTCCGCCCTGTAGTCAAAGCCGATGACCTCGGCATCGGGAAGCAGGCTGCGGTAGTGTTCGGCCTCGGCCGCATTGCCGCCCTTGCCGTGAATGTACAATACTGCTGTGTTTTTCATAATTTCCTCCTTGCTTCCGACCCTCGGTCAGCATATACTTCCCCGCCGCCCTTGTCAAGTTGATTTCCCCCCGATGTGTGTGGTAAACTGGGCGTGATAGGAGCTGATAACGATGATTTGTGAAATTTGCAGGGACGAGGGATTTCTCGCTCAAAAGGCCGAGGCGGCGGGTGCCGAGGATCTCGGCACGGCGCAGGATCTTCTCGACACGCTCATCGCCCACAAGGACGGCTGCGTGGGCATGGCGGCGAACATGATCGGCGTGTGCAAGCGCATCATCGCCTTTGACAACGAGGGCAAATTTGAGGTCATGCTCAACCCCGAAATTATAAAGCAGTCGGGCACATATGAGGCCGAGGAGGGCTGCCTGTCGCTTGACGGCACCCGCAAGGCTCGGCGCTACCGCACGATAAAGGTGCGCTGGCTCAACGAGAAGCTTCAGGAGCGCATCAAGACCTTCACGGGTTTCACCGCCGAGATAATACAGCACGAGATAGACCACTGCGAGGGGGTCATCATCTAAGCAAAAAGCTATGCACAACGGTGCATAGCTTTTTGCGTTTCCGTAATTCACAGCATGGATACGGGCGCAGTAAAATGTACTGAGCCGCAGGCTCAAGGAGTGGTCATGTTAAAGAATATCGTGGAGCTTATTAAGGTCAAGACCATCGTGACCATCATCGTACTGGCCGTGTGGGCGTATCTTGCCGTCACGGGTGCGATAAGCGCCGATGCGGTGAACAATGTCACCCTGATGGTGATCGCCTTCTACTTCGGCACGCAGTACGAGCGAAAAGGCAAAGAATAAATTACACTCTCCGGTACGCACCGGAGAGTGTAATTTATTCGACTAAACCGTATTTGACCTTTATGCGGTCGAGCTTTTCGAGCATGGGCTCTGCGGCGATGTACAGGAAAAACACCGTGGCAAAGGCGTGGATGCAGTCCATGGGAAAGCCCGTGATGTAGTAGGTCAAAATCATTTTTGCGTTTATCGACCCGCCGCCCCACAAAAGCACCGAGGCGGGGTTCATGATGCCGCCGTAAACGACGATGGCGCAAAGCGCACCGAAAACGCACATCGAGCTGCGGGTGCGCCGGAGCAGTCCCTTGCGGAACAGCACACCTGCAAGGAAGCCCGAGATGCCCATGGCAAACATCTGCCACGGCGTCCACGGCCCCTGCGAGAACAGGACATTCGACGCAAGCATGGTCATTGCGCCGACCAAAAAGCCGGTCTCGCCGCCGAAGGCTATGCCGGCAATGATGGTCAGTGCAAGCACAGGCTTAAACTGCGGCAGCATGAAAAAAGCGGCACGGCCCGCAACTGCGATGGCGCACAGCACGGCGATGATGACGAGCTCCCTCGCCTGCGGCCTGCGGCCCTCGAAAATCATGAAAAACGGCAGCATACACTCTATAAGCACGAGCGTCGCCGTGATGTAATACTGCTTTTTATCGAGGTAATACACGCCGAAAAACAGCGTCAGCGGAACAAAAACGAGCACCAAAAGCGCCGCTGCGGCGGTGCGCTTGGTGAGCCTGCGGCGGCTCTCGGGTGTCTGCACTGTGACGGGCGGAGGCGACCTGCGGCCGATGGCGAGCATGAATACCAAAAGCGAGGCAATGAGCGCTGCGTATATCTTCACGGAGTCTATCCCAAGCTTCGTAACACCCGTGGCGTTCACGAGGGTGCTGAGATCGACGGTGCGCACGGCGTAGACGAAGATTGCCAGCGCCGAGGCGAGCGACAACAGCGCAATTATTTTGCGGTACGGCGGCAGGGGCTCGGCCTTTTTCCCGGGGCTCGGCTCTACCGTGCGGGTATACTCCGGCACATCCGGAAGCTCCGGCTCGGGCGGAAGCGTTCCGCCGCATGCGAGGATGACATTCTCGGCAGTGACGGCGTCAGCTACGATCCCACGGGAGATGCGGTTAGCGGAGCTTGTGTAAAAGCTGTTGTCGGAGAAAAAGCGTGTGGGCGTGCCCTGCGACACGATGCTGCCGTCAAAAAAAAGGGCGCAGCGGTCGGCGTAGGCGGCGGCAAACTCAAGATCGTGCGTTACCGTGACGACGGAAACGCCGCTCTGCGTGAGCCTGCCCAAAATCTTTGCAAGCAGTCGCTTAAAGTGCGCATCGAGTCCCTTTGTCGGCTCGTCGAGCAGCAGCACATCCGGCTCCTGCAGCAATATCATTGCAAGTGCAGCACGCTGCTGCTGGCCGCCGGACAGGTCATACGGATGGCGGTCCAATAGCTCCGTCAGGCAGCACAGTGCGGCGATATTGCGCACTTTTTCGTCATTTTTTGAAACGGCATACAAGTCCTCGTACACGGTCTTTTTGACGAACAGCGTCTGCGGATCCTGCGGCAGCATGGACACCCTGCCATGCGTTTGAAGCTTGCCCCTGTACGGGGTAAGTGCGCCGCAAAGCAGCTTTAGCGTCGTTGATTTGCCTGCGCCGTTGCCGCCCAGAATTGCGACCATTTCGCCCCTTTGCACAGTAAGGTCGAGACCCTTTATAATGTCCCGTCCGTCCTTTTCGTAGCGAAACCACATCTGCTTTGCCGATATCACAGTCTCGCCCACAGGCTTTGCGGTTTTTTCGGGTACATGGAAAATTTCATGGTGCTCGGCGTACTCCGAAAGAAACGCCCTGCCCTCGGAAACTGTCACGGGGCAGTCGGAGTTTGTCTCAAGCCCTGCCCATATGCGCATGGCGGCGGGCATGGCGTCAAACATGGTGTGCTCCATGCCCTTGAGCGCCCTGCCGACGGTTTTGACATCGCCGCAGCAGATGATCTTGCCCTTATCCATGACGGCGCAGCGGTCGGCCAAGGGCAGCGCCTCCTCGAGCCGCTGCTCGGTCAGAAGAACGCTCGTGCCGAGCTGACGGTTTATCCTGCCGAGCACGGCGAGAAAATCACCGGCGGCAATGGGGTCGAGCTGGCTCGTGGGCTCGTCCAAAATGAGCACCTCCGGCTGCATCGCCATGACGGAAGCGAGGTTTAACAGCTGCTTCTGCCCGCCGGACAGCTCCGAGACATTTTTATAAAACCAGTCCTCAATGCCGAAAAACGCAGCCATCTCGGCGGCTCGGCGGCGGATGACCTGCGTGTCGAGCCCGAGGCTTTCAAGCCCGAAGGCGAGCTCGTGCCAGACCTTGTCGGTGACTATCTGATTATCCGGCGATTGCAGCACGAAGCCTATCTTGGCGCTTTGCGTGCGCAGGTCGACATCGTTAAGCTGCTTGCCGCAAAACATGACACTGCCGCCTTTTGTTCCGTGCGGAGCAAGGGCGGTCTTGAGGTTGCGCAGAAGCGTCGATTTGCCGCAGCCGGATGCGCCGCACAGGACGAGAAATTCACCCTTTCTGACGCTCAGGCTCACACCGTCAAGCGCCTTTTCGGTCTGCTCGGGGTAGGCAAAGCTTAAGTTTTCGATATTAAAGACTTCCATCTTCGCTCCTCCCTCAGATCGATGGCAGTCGGCGTTAAGCACAGCGCAAGATACGCTGCGAGCGCACAAATCGTCATAGGGCTTAGCGCCCCACGAATGTTCGGAAAGTACCGCCAGCCAAGGCCGCCGGTGAAGGCTGCAAGGAGTATTATCCCGCCGCACAATAACAGCCACACGAGCATGAGCCTGTCCCGCCGGTCGAAGCGGTAAATTGAAAACGAGCTGCGGTGCTTTAGCCCGTAGCCACGGCTTTTCATACTGTCGGAAGTGTCGATGGCGTTCTCGAGCGACCATGTTATCATACCCGAGAGCACGGTTATCGCATTTTTCGTGCGGCTTAGCACGCTGCCGTTTGCCGTGTCGCAGCCGACGCTGCGGCGAGCCTGCCGGGTAAGCTCCATCTGCCTTTTGAACTTCGGCACGAAGCGCAGGGTCATGCTCAGAATGAGCGCAAGAGCCGGGCTCACACGGCCGAAAATGTACACAAACTTGTCCGATGTAAGCACCTCGGTGCTGCAATAAAACCACATAAGTACCGCAGCGAGCATCGCTCCGGCGGCAAAGCCGTATGCGATGCTCTCTTTTGTTATCGGGTTGCCGTTTGAAAGGTAGGCCAAAACGGTCTCGCCTGCGTGGTTGAAGACGGGGTTTATGACCACCGCCAGCAGCACGACCGGCAGTACGAATTTTACGCCGAAGCCCGCAGCCTTGCGCCCTTTCAGGCGCACGGCGTAGGCCGCTGCACCGAAAAGTGCAATGGCAAGGCAGGCCGGGTGCATGAATATCATGCCGAAGAACAAAACCAGCGCAAAATATATGAAGTTTACCGTCGGGTGATAGCCCGAAAAGGTGTCGGTATTAGCCATTCCAGTCGCTTCCCATTGCGTAGCCGCCGCCTATATCGTCGCCGTAGGCGCAGGTGTAGCGCCACTCGACGGTTTCGCCCTGCTTGAGCTGATAGCGGCTGCACCCGTAATTGGGGTACCAGCCGTCGACACGGTACATCCAGCCGGAGGCCTGTCCGCAATCGAACTCATACAGGTTGTGGATGCCCTCTACATAGGCGCTGTTGTACATGGGCGTAAAGGACGCTTCCATGTGTATGCCCTTTTCGGCGCAGATGCGCTTTAGCACATCGTACACCGACTCGCCCTCGTAGAAGGTGACCGTCTGCGCAGGCAGGATGATGCCGTCAGACGGCACGGCGTCGAGCTTGTCCGGCTCGAGCATGTCAAGATTATTGAGTATCGTCGAGCACTCTATAGAGAAGGTACAGGTATACTTTGTGCGCTTGTCGACCGTCGTGTTCTCCGGCTCGACCGGCATGGGCTTGCCCGCAGGCACGGGGTCTGTTTTGTACTTATCCTGTCCGGTCTGCTTGCCGTCGGACACGATCCTGTCGGTCGATGCCGCAGGAGTATCGGTCGAGGTGTCGGGATTGGTTGAGGCGGCAGGTGTCGGCGTTCCGTCGGGCTTGACGAGCAGGTTAGGCCCGACCTCGGCGACTGCGAAGTTCAGGATACTCGTCTTTTCGCCGGTGACGGACGCAGAGCACAGCGGCGTTTTCTCATCGGACTTGTAGACCGTCGCCGTTTGGCAGTCCCACTGCGTGTCAAGATACACGGACAAAACCGGCGCAAAGCCGAAGCTCTCCGTGGCGTGAAGGTCAATGTAAATGCCGTTTTCGGCGTTATTGATATCAAGGCCGAAGTCAAGCGCCTTGACCTCGGTAATGTCGCTGCCGAACACAGTCCACTCGTAGCGGTAAGCGCCGCTTTGGCCGCAGAACACTACCACGGCATTTTCGTCCTTTATCTGCCGTACGGTGCTTTCGGGGACGATGCCGTCCTCGGCAAGGTCAATACTTCCCTGCAGAATATTTTCGTTTGCGGCAAGAAAATTATCGCAGCCCGTGACCGAAAACAGCATCACGAGGCAGAGAATAAGGCTTATAATTTTCTTCATGTCAGTCTCCTATGACCACTCTGCCGTTGCGGGTCTTGAGCGTGTTTTTTACGGATGCAAGGCTGTCTTTTTCATCGCTTGCGGCAAACACCGCATCGGCAAACGATATCTCGATGATATCGCCGCTTTGTACGCTGCCCCGGAGCTTGAACCTGAGCCTGAACAGTACCCTGTCCCCGTCGGGCAGCAGGTCTTTCGAGAATGCCCGTCTGCCGCCGGAAAGGTCAATGTACATGACATTTATCTGCCCTATCTCGTTGCTGCGCCCGACATTCACGCCCCAGTCGGGAAGCTCGGTCACGGCGCCGTTTGCCTTTTTTTCGCACGGAACGAGCACATTGCCCTCCTCGAGCCCGAGAAATTCGAGCTTGTTCGAGTCAAAGTTAATTGAGAAGCTCGCCGCCGGATACAGGCCGTCCCTGAGGTCGGAGAGCGTGACATCGAGCGTGAACTCATCCCTGTCGCTTTGGCTCATCTTATTCGGAGTCTCGACGGTGACGGCGGGGGCAAGAGATAATGCCCCACCGTCCCTGAACAGGAAAAACGCCAGCACCGCAAGTGCCAAAAGCACGAGCAGAACGATGATTATTGTTTTTTTCTTGCTGTTTTTCTTTTCTTCCATAGCTTATGCCGCTGCTTTTGCGACAACGCCGAAGTCATCGCCGTTTACAAAGTTCTCAACGATGCCCAGTGCGTCGGAGGTGTTGATGCGGCCGTCGCCGGTGACATTGGTGCGCAGGATGCTCTCGTCATCGGGAGCGTCGGTCTTGCGCAGCCATGCGTTTGCGGCGTTGAGCGCATCCTGGGCGTTTATAACGCCGTCGGAGTTGGTGTCGCCGAAGTCGAGTGCATCGGCAGTCTCGTTCTCGTCATAGGTGTAGTTTGCGGCATTGGCAAACTCGCCAAGGTCGGTGTCGGCGGAAACCATTGCAACATAGGTGCAAACGCCGAGCTTTTCACTCAAAAGGCGGCTGTAATGAAGCTTCACAGTGCCGTCCTTGTAGCTTATCTGCGAGCCGTTCTCGAGCTCGGTCGCAGAAACTGCGACAGCCATTTTGTCGGTCGAGATGAGGTCAACACCGTCGCCGACATACAGGCACTTTGCGGTAAACGATACGCCCTTGACAACATCGCAGGTCGCCTTGGCGGTGGCGGTGTTAACGACGGTGACTGCGCTGTCGTCGCTCTCATCGGAGCTTTTTTTGAGATTCATGTCGTCAATGGAAACGGTTATCTCGCCCTTGTTCTTGACGCTGATATCGTCGGTGAGCTCAAGGCCGATGATGAAAAATTCTGCCGGGAAGCTTGTGCCGCTGACTTCGACGGTGCTGTTTTTCTCGGCATCGAAGTAGACTATGCGCAGCTTGCCGTTATCGAGATTGTACATTACATTGCCGCCGGATACGCGGTTGCCCACGGTGACGCCGGTGACGGTGACATTCTCGGGAACGCTGAGGGTTGCGTCAACGAGCTTCCAGCCTGCTTCGCTGTCCCAATCGGAAACGCTGACGATTGCGTTGAAGGTCGTACCCTTCTTGTTGCTGATCTCGGCGGGCAGGCAGATGCTTGCGGAGATGCCGGCAGGCTTGGGGCGGACGACATCGGTCATGTCATAAAGTGCATTTTTATTGTTTACAAAGCGGTCGTATGCAACGAGTGCGTAGCAGGCCTGATCGGTCGCCATGGCGTTGACCTCGCCGCCGGTGTAGCCGCCGGTGGTCTCGAGAACATGGGCAAAGCCCTTGCCGTCGGGGATGTAGAACTCAAGCAGAGCGTCGATCGGCGAGCCGCCGGACTTAACAAAGCGGCTGTCAGTGCTCGGGTCAATGCCCCAAGCGGTGCAGGCAACGATGACCTGTGCGATGCTCTCGGAGTTCACGCTGCCCCATGATGCGTAGCCGCCGTTATCCTTCTGGATTCTCGAAAGGGCTGCAAAGCCACGCTCGGCTGCGGCCTTGACATCGGCGTTGTCGGCGTAGTGTGCCAGCGCCTGCAGCGTCATTGCGGTCATGTCGGGGTCTGCGGCAGTGCCGGAAAGCGCCCAGCCGCCGCCGGATAGCTCCGCTGCGAGTATGTAGTTTACACACTGCTGACGAATTGTGGCATCCGAGGTCTTGTAGTTATAGGTGTCAAGGGCGATGAGGGCAAACACCGGTCCGTTGAGCCCCTGCTTCTTTATCCAGTTGAAACCGTTTGCACTGTATGCGCCGACAAGGTCAACGCCGCCGACCTTGGTCGGGTCCTTGCCGATTGCGGAAAGCGCCATGATGAGGCGGGAGTTTTCGGTGCTCTTTACCTTGTGGAGTGCACCGTTTAAGTTGACGGAGGCCGCCTTTTCCTTGACGGTCTGCTCTATGCGGGAGTAGTAATCGGCAAAATATTTGTCGCCGGTGGGGTAGTAATTGCCTCTTGCAAGGGACAGAACGGTCCACTCGCCGGCTCCCGTGCCGAAGCTCGGCTCTGTCACGGTGGCGGCAAGCTGCGCCATAGTCTCGTTGAGAGCGGTCTTGTAATCGGCCTTGTCGCCGCCGTTGTTGGCAGTGAGGACTGCGACCGCTGCGTCAACCTCGTCCTGAGTTGCGGTGAGGTTTTCCATGACGGACATGACCTGCGCCTTCTTGGCGGCGTCGGTGCAGTTTGCGTATGCTGCGTACAGCTCAGCCTTCTTTGCGCCCTCGAAATATGCTGGCATGCCCCAGCCGGTGTCAACGCCGAGGTCGGCACCGTAGCCGTACAGCGTAAACTGCCAGCGGACAACATAGGTGTTGCCGAGGTCGGACGGGCAAAGCGCCTTCTGATCCTCATTTTCAAGGTACCAGCTTGCGCAGCCGACATTGATCATGAAGTCGTTGACGGTGATCATCCAGCCGGACATGCTGTTGTAGTCGAACTCACCGAGGTACTCGTCGTCGTTGCCGTCGTTCTCGTCATTGGACGGGCCGCCGTTTTCGGTGATTACCGAGGGGATATCAAGATAGCCCTTGTCGATGTCCTTGACGCCCGACACATAGGCGGTGTCCGCCCAGTCGCCGGTCATGGTGTAATCGATATTGTGATCGATGAAGAACGCAAGCGTTGCAAGGCCTGCGGTCACCTCGCTGCGGTCAAGAGGTCCGTAGCCCTCCTGCGAAAGCAGAGCGTTTATCTCATCGAGCGTGTACGCCTGCGGCTCATAATACAGGCCCTGACCAAGGGTCAGACCCTCCATGGACACGACGACCTTAAATTCGTCGTCATCTCCCTGCGCCGCAAATGCCACGAACGACAGCGATGCGAGCATCACTACCGCAAGCACGGCGGCGAGCAGTCTTTTGCCGGTGTTTTTCAT
>HF986872.1:11897-13965 GCA_000431075.1 Firmicutes bacterium CAG:555 | reverse complement strand
CACTCTTTCTATTCGAAAGAGCGCAGCAATTTATCCCCGGAGACGGGCATCACAAGCTTGGCCTTAGCGTGAGGCATAAAAAACGAGCGCCCCGACCAAAGCCAAACGGACAATGATAAATCGGCTGCACTCTTCACGCCAAAGTAAATGTAAACCTAAAAAGCACGGCAGGTCTCCTGACTTATGACCGGAAAGCCCGCCTTCTCGATGCGCCCGCCGAAGGACAGGCCGCACCAATGGCAAAATGGACTCCCGTTGTGTCAAATACAGTAATGGCGGCTGTTCCGGACTCGAACCGGATTCCCTTTTAATCGAGCTGGCCCAGAGCCGAATACCTATCGGTTTTGACCGGCCCTTTTCCGTCCATGCTGCGTTAAAGCTCTCGTCAATACACGCAAGAGTATTGCCGTCAAGCTTCGCCTTGCCTGAACGAAAAATTGCACAGTCAAAACTGCAAGCACCTGCCGGAAGCAAACTTCAAGAACTCACAAAGCTCTCGGGCGGCAGGCGATAGGAATCCATCTCTGAGTCAGCTTAAAGCTAAACTCATTTCTACAGCTTTAGAACCGTACTTCCATATCAATTCACTTGTGGGGCTATTATAACTAATAATTTCTTATTTATCAACAGTTTTTGCGCAGGACGCAGGAAATCGGAGAAATTTCTTTCTCCGACGGCTTTATATTACCACATTTTGAGGAAAATTTCAAGTCTTGTATTCATGTTGCCGTAGGTGTACTTAACATACGAAAGGAGTGCATTTATGGATAACATGACCGCTAAGGTGAGCTGCCTTGCAATCGAGAAGCACCTTAACAATGCCGCCATGACCGAACAATATTTTGCCGCCTACAACGCCCGCACCCCGCAGCACCCAATCACCGCCCCCGCCGGTGTCGGCTATGTGCCGGCAAGAAAAAATTAACTGAAAACTGCGATTTGCAGGTTGAAATCAGCGAATAATTTTGCATTTTACACGGATTTTACAATTATCGTCTGTCCATTTTTACAATTATGGGGTATTATCTTGCCATAAAGAAAAGCAATGGAGGCACAAGCATGATTTACTGCGTTGAGGATGAGGGCAGCATCCGTGATCTGATGCTGTACACTTTGAATATGGCCGGCTTCGAGGCGCAGGGCTTTGCAAGCAGCGAGCCGTTTTGGGACGCTATGAAAAAAGAGCGTCCGGAGCTTATTCTGCTTGACATCATGCTGCCCGGCGAGGACGGCATCGCCGTACTGCGCAGACTGCGGTCTTCGCCGGTGACGGCCGACATTCCCGTTATCATGGCGACGGCCAAGGGCAGCGAGTATGACCGTGTCGTGGGGCTTGATTTAGGAGCAGATGACTACTTATCAAAACCGTTCGGCATGATGGAGATGGTCTCCCGCATCAAGGCGGTGCTGCGCAGGGCAAACCCCAAGTCCGCTGCACCGGCGGTTTTGTCACTGGGCGATATATCGCTCGACCCGACGAGACACGGTGTGTCATCGGGCGGCCGTGAGGTCGTCCTGACGCTCAAGGAATACGACCTTTTGAAGCTCCTTCTGGAGCACCCGGGTCAGGTGTTTACGAGAGAGCATCTGTTATCCTCCGTTTGGGGCTCGGACTTTATCGGCGAGAGCCGCACGGTGGATGTACACATCGGCACGCTGCGCACGAAGTTAGGCGCTGCCGGACGGCAGATACAGACCGTGCGTGGAGTGGGCTACAAGCTTGAGGTGTGAGCATGAGTAAGAAAATTTTTAATTCCATATGGGTCGTCGCACTTGCGGTGTTTTTGGCTTCCCTACTGTTCATCATGGGCATGAGCTACAGCTACTTCTCCGATGTGCAGGAGGCGCAGCTTCGCATCGAGACCGAGCTTGCGGCAAAGGGCACCGCCATGGGCGGCACTGACTACCTTGAAGGGCTCGGGCAGAAAAACTACCGCATCACATGGATAGACCGTGACGGCACGGTGCTCTACGACAGTCAGGCAGACTCCGCCGGGATGGAAAACCACTTAGAGCGTGAGGAGGTCCGGCAGGCGCTCGAGACCGGCCACGGCGAGAGCAGCCGCTA
>HF986872.1:0-11868 GCA_000431075.1 Firmicutes bacterium CAG:555 | reverse complement strand
CCAAGACGCTGTCCGAGGAGCTGCTGTACTGCGCCGAGCTTCTGCCCGACGGCACGGTGATACGCCTTTCGAGCGTGCGCTCAACGGTACTCATGCTGCTGCTCGGCTTTGCGCAGCCTATCGCCATCGTTGCGGTGCTCGCACTTGCGTTGAGCTTCTGGCTCGCCTCCCGCCTGTCCAAAAAGATAATCGAGCCTATAAACGCCCTTGACCCGGACAAGCCCTCGGACTACATCGGCAAGGAGGCCTACGCCGAGATAGAGCCGCTGCTTCTTAAAATGCGGGCGCAGCAGAACGAGATAGCGAAAAATCAGGCGGAGCTGGAAAAAACCTCGCAGATACGGCAGGAATTCACCGCCAACGCTTCGCACGAATTGAAAACTCCGCTGCACGCAATTTCCGGCTATGCCGAGCTTCTTGAAAACGGCATGGTCAAGCAGTCGGACATCCGCCCGTTCGCCGGAAAGATACGCCTTGAGGCGCAGCGCATGACGCAGCTTGTTGGCGATATCATCGACCTTACGCAGCTTGACGGCGGTGCCGACGGCATGCAGTGGGAGCTGTGTGACCTCAATTCCATTGCCGAGAACGCCGCCGACAGCCTGCAAAGCGCCGCTGCGGAAAACTCGGTCGAGCTCACGGTCAGCGGCGAGAGCGCCTTGGTGCGCGGCATCCCGCAGGTGCTTTACAGCATCGTGTACAACCTGTGCGACAACGCAATAAAATATAACCGCCCCGACGGCAAGGTGAGCGTGACGGTCGCAAAAGAGCCGAGCGGCGTGCGCCTATGCGTCGCCGACACCGGCATCGGCATCTCCGAGGAGCACCAAAGCCGCATATTCGAGCGCTTCTACCGAGTTGACAAGAGCCGCTCCAAAGAAGTCGGCGGCACGGGTCTGGGACTTTCCATCGTAAAGCACGGACTCATGATACACCGTGCCCGCCTTGAGCTTGACAGCGTCCCCGGCAAGGGCACGACCTTCACCATACACTTCCCGAGTGCGGAATAATGAAAAATCCCCGACAACTGTCGGGGATTTTTTATGCCGAGTAGATTATTTCATTCATTTTATTTTTCTTTGCGACAAGCAGGCGGACAAGCCTGCCAAGCTCCTTGCCGCCGTTTTCGGCGGAGGCGAAAATGCTGTCATTGAGATAGTACATTTCCCGCATGCCGAGATTGTACAGCACTCTGCTGAACGAGCAGGCGTACATTCTGCATTTATCGATATTGTTGCTGCGGTACGCCCTTTCCATCTTCTGCGGGGTGTCGTCCTCGGCAAACTGACGCAGACTGCTTATGTACAGCTCCTCTTCGTCATAGCTTGTCTCGAGTCCCTTGCCGATATCGCAGCCGGCATCGGCCAATTTATTTATAACCTCATTCATTGGCAGCTCCTTAAATCAGGTAGTTACGCCTGAGCCTTTGCTTTCTTTCCTCGGTCACGCCGAGCTTTTGCCGAATATACTCGTCAACGCTGCCGCACATGCGCACCATGGTGTCAAACGCTGCGGCAAGATACTCCTCGCTCGTGGTATTGAGCCAGTAGACAGACTCAATGACCCTGTCGTCGTTTGTAAACTCACGGCAGGCCTCGGTCGCCGATCGTATCTCCTCGGCGCAGCGTGTGCCGGTCAGGAGATAGTCCTCGACTATGCTGTCCATGGACGCACCCAGCACATAAAGTATAAGCGCCGACGCTATTCCCGCTCTGTCCTTGCCCATGGCGCAGTGCCACAGCACCGCACCCTGTTCGCTGCTTTCAAGCAGGCGGAAAAAGCGGCTGTAGTTTTTTATTGCGCTGTCGCTCTCTACGAGCAGCGGGTACAGTGAGCGCATAACGGCAAAGCCGTTTGAGCCGAGCTTCTCGGCATAGTCGGGTCGGGAAAACGCCTTGTAGGGGTCCTCTATCGACTCACGGGTTATGCCGGGCAGCAGCCCCTCGATGACGGGCAGGTGCATATAAAGCACGCCGTCGATCTGCCGATCGGACTTGAGCTCACGCTCGTTATCGGTGCGAAGATCGATGACCGTGTGCAGTCCGATGCTGCGCAGGTAGCACTCATCGTTTGGGCTGAGCCTGCTCAGCTCGCCCGAACGGATCAGTCTGCCGCTTTGCACACGCAGACCCTCGGCGGCGGGGATGCCGCCGAGGTCGCGTGCGTTCAGCGAGCACTCAAGAATTACCTCGGGTGCGTAATTTGTCATAGTCCTGCGTCCATGCCCTCGGCTCTGTCGATTATCATCTGCACGAAGTCGTCGTTCCAAATGCCGGCAAAGTACAGAAGGTCGATGACGGAGAAGCGGTTGCGCATGAGGTTGCAGTTGGTCATTGCCCAGCGAGCCGTCTTTGCGTCGACGGGGTAGTTGAGGACGCTGTAGCGGGTCGGAGCATTTGCATTGTGCATGCATGCGGCAATGTACTCCGGCTTCTTGACCCACGGCTCGACGGTCTTTTTGAACTCATCGAAGTTATCAAGGAACGCCTTGAACTTTTCCTTGTTCTCATGCCACTTTGCAAGCTTCTTCTGATAGTCGGACCAGCACTCGTCGGCTGCCGAATGGGTGTCATCGAGCCAATCGAAGGCCTCACGCACCTTCGGCTCCATCTCCTCGGCGCTGGGATAGCACTTGTCAAGGTCTACGCTCTTGGGGTCGAACTCGTTGAGCAGGTAATCCCAGATGATGCAGGAATTGATGCCGGAAACGGCGACCTGCGTGCCGTGGTAGCAGATGCCGGTGTGGCGAACCTTGGACGCCATGTCGATGAGGTGGCTCATAACATGCTCCGAGCCCGAAGCAGGAGAGCTCTGGTCGGCAAGACCCATGGAAAGGCCGCTTAAGGTCAGCACATTTGCAAGGTCGTAAAGCACCTTGCCGTCGCCGTCGGCGAGCTTTGCCGAGTTTTCCAGCAGCTCCTCGCACTGGGTACGGATCATGTCCGAGGGAGCGGTGTGGAAGCCCGAGCTCATGCCGAGAACGGTGCCGAGATACCAGTCAACGGGCGCCGTCCATGTTGCGATAAGGTCGCCGTAGCCGGAGACATTCATCTCCGCCGGAGCGGCCTCGACGATGTCAAGGTCGATGATGAGAATGTCGGGGTAGCGGGAGTGTACGGTCCTCTTTACGCCGGAGAAGAGCATGACGGAGGAATTATCCGAAAATGCGTTGACGGAAAGAGCCGACTGCACGATTATCAGCGGCAGCGGGTGCTCGTGGTTTGCTGTGTAGGTGGAATACTTGCACAGGTCGCAGATGGTGCCGCCGCCGATACCGACGACACAGTCAACGCCCGCAAAATGCTCCGCAACGGCCGCTGCGTTTTCGGGGGTGCAATGGACGATGCTGTCATCGGGCTCTCTTACGACGAACCACTCGACCTCATACTTTGTCTTGAGCAGCTCATATACACGCTGCTTGACCGAACGGTCGGCGCTGTCACGGAAGTCGACCGGACCGGTAACAAGAAGGACCTTCTTGCCCTCGGTGAGCGATGCGACGGCATCGCAGATGCCCTCGACCGCACCGGAGGAAATGCAGATATCCTTCATATCGATGGAGCAGAGAATTTCGGAGTTTTCCTGCTCCTTCATGACCTTTTCAAGCTCACGAAGCTTTGTCGCATCCGCTCTGATCAAACGAGAATCTATCATTTTTCTGAACTTCCTTTGCAGTGAATTATGCCTTGTAGTATTTGTTGAAGAACGGCTCGAGAGTGGTGTAGCACTCGAGGTAGCGGGCGTATGCCTCGTCGTACTCGGGCTTCTTGCTGTAGTCGGGCTCGTAGATAGCGCCGAGCTCTACCATGGCTTCCGCCGCCTCTTCGAGGTTTGCGAAGTTGCCCTCGGCAACGGAGGCGAGCATCGCTGCGCCTATCGCAGCGCCCTCGGAGCTCTTGGTGGCCTCAAGGCGCTTGCCGAGTGCGTCGGCCTTCATCTGGCACCAGAACGGGGACTTGGTCGCACCGCCGACTATACGCACGGTGTCGGCATTGATGCCGAGCTCTGCGAAGCGGTCTACATTGTCCTTAAGGCCGAAGGTGATGCCCTCGAAAACGGCTCTTGCCATCTCACCGATGCCGTGGCTGAGGGTCAGACCGATGAAGGTGCCTCTTGCCTTGCCGTTCCATGTCGGGGTCATTGCGCCGCCCATGCACGGCAGGAAGGTCAGGCCGTTCGAGCCGATGGCGACATCCTTGGGGGCGATGTAGTTTACAAGTGTCTCCTTTGCTTCGGGATCTACCTTGCCGAGGAAGGAGGTCTCGCCCATTGCTATCTCGTTCATTTCCTTGTAGCCGGGCTTGCGCAGGATGTTGTCGATGAACCATCTGGTCGAGCCGCCGGAAACGAAGCCGGGGTTCTCGATGAGCCACAGGCCGGAGTGTGCCGAGTGGTGGGTCTCAACAAGGCCCTTCTTGTCGAAAACGGGCTTGTTGAAGGTTGCGGCGACGGGCTCTGCCGTGCCGGTGATGTCGCAGACCATGCCGCTCTTGACAAGGCCGGAGCCGAGGCAGGAGCTGTGCTCGTCGCCGGTGCCGACGATGACCTTGGTGTTCGGGGTCAGGTGCAGGCGCTGAGCGATATCGGGCTTCAATGTGCCGACGACATTCTCTGCCTTCTGAAGGGTGCCCAGCAGTGCCGGGTCAAGGCCGAACAGTGCGCACATCTCGGGATCCCAATCCATCTTTGCAACATTGTAAAGCATGGAAGCGGAGGCCTGAGCATAGTCGACTGCGGCGACGCCGGTCATCCAGTAGACCATGTAGCTGTCGACATTGAGAATGTATTTTGCCTTCTCGAAAATGTCGGGGCGCTCTTCCTTTATCCACAGCATCTTTGCTGCGGTGTGTGTCGAGTCAAGGTTAAGGCCGGTGACATCGAAAACATGACTTTCGTCAACGGTAGCCTTAATTCTGTCGGTGATGGCCTCGGCACGGCGATCCATCCAGATAACGCAAAGGTCGCCTACTGCGTTGCCGTCTGCGTCGGCTGCGATGACCGAGTCGTTGATCGCATCCATGCCGATGGTGCCGATATCCTCGGGATTGACGCCGCTTTTGGCGACGAGATCATTTATAACGCTGGTGAAGGAAACTATATAGTCCGATACCTTGGACTCTGCCCAGTTGGGGTGCGGGGCGGAGTAGTCGTGCGCATGGGACGCTTCGGCGACTATCTTGCCGTTCGGGTCGACGAGGAAGCCCTTGAGGGACTGTGTGCCAAGGTCGATGCCTATTACATATTTGCCCATTTTATTCTCCTTAATTTTGTCCGTATGCAAAATCGCGGCATCGCGTTAAACACGATGCCGCGATTGACATTTGAAATATTGAAGCTATTGTATCACTGATCCTCAGGCTCTACAAGGAAGGTACCGTTCTTGTTCTTGCAGACGGCTATGTAGTAGATGATAGCCAGCACGAAGAAGCCGAAGGCGATGCCTGCCAGAAGCAGAGACTGACCTGCAACTGCGCTGTAGATGGAAGCGGCAGCAACGAGGATGCAGAACGGGATGCCGAGGTAGCCGAGCCACTTGGGGCACTTGTAGGGGCGAATCATATCGGGCTGATCCTTGCTGAGCTTGATCCAGGAAGCGAAGCAGCACAGAGCCATGAATGCAGAGCCGATGCCTGCGATGACAACGATAACAGCAACAGAGCCCATGAGGGTCAGTGCGATACCGATGACGGAGGTGACGAGCAGTGCGTTCATCGGGGTGCCGTTCTTGTCGAGCTTGCCGAGGAAGCCGGGCAGGCACTTGCAGCGTGCAAGAGCGTAGGTCTGACGGGACTGGCCGATGATGATGCCGTTAAGGGATGCGGCAAGGCCGATCATGGCGATGACAATAAAGACAATGCTCATGGTGGAGCCTTCGCCGAACAGGTGGTTGATGACATTTGCAACGGGAGCGTCGTTCTTGAGGATCTCCTCCTTGGGCAGAGCTGCTGCGGTGGTGATGAGCATCAGCATGCCGCCGACGAGCAGAGTGAAGATACCGACGATAAAGCCCTTGGGGATATCCTTGGACGGGTTCTTGCATTCCTCTGCGCCCATGCCGCCTGCCTCAAATGCGAGGAAGAACCATACTGCGTAGGGGATAGCAACGAAGATGCCCTTTACGCCGCCGAGGTCGCCCATCTTGCCGAGCAGGCTGAAGTCTGCGTGGGCAGGCCGATGGCTGCGTACAGCACGACGCCTGCGACACCGATGACAGTGACGATAAGGCCGATGGTCTGACCTGCCTCAATGCCTCTCATGTTTATGAACAGGAAGATGAGGTAAGCAACTACGGATGCCACAACTGCCGGGCATGCCGGGAACAGGGTGTGGACATATGCGCCGATAGCAATGCAGATACCGGGAGTGCAGAACAGCGACTCAACAAGATAGCTGAAGCCTGCGAAGAAGCCTGCGCCTCTGCCGAATGCCTTCTCGGTGTAGGCTGCGGGGCCTGCGGAGCTGGGGATAGCGGTCGCAAGCTCTGCGAACATGAATGCGAAGGGGATGTAGAACAAAATTGCGATGCCCATTGCGATGAGAGCGCCGACAAAGTTGGTCTCGCTGAAGATGTAGTTCCAGCCGTAGTAGCTGCCGGAAATAACTGCACCGACGGCGACTGCCCATATACCGGCTGCGGTCAGGGCTTTTTTAAGTTTGTTGTCTTCCAATTGGTGGGTCCTCCTTATTATCCTTTTTTACTTTCTATTGTAACCGCTGTCCAGGCGGCTTACATTACTTTTTTGCCATGTAATCGGCAACTGCCTGGAGGTTGGTGCGGAAGTCGCCGTCAGCGACGAACTTCTTCTCAAACAGAGCAGAGCCCATGGTGAAGGTCCAGGGTCCGATATCGAACATGGTGTCGATGCGGCCGTAGCTGTTGATAGAGCCTGCGATGCAGATCTTTGCGTCAACTGCCTTGCAGAAGTCATATGCCAGCTTCTCGCCGTCGACGACATGACGGTAAGCAAGGATATCAAAGCCGGTGATGCCCTTTGCCATCAGATCCTTTGCGTTCTGGATGATCTCCTCGTTGGTGCCCTCGAGGATGCTGGGGCTGCCGGAGACCTTGCCGACGAAGGGCAGATACTCCATGCCGTTGTCCTTGAGAAGCTTTGCGACGGAATCGTAGTAAATGGTGCCCATGAGGTAATCGAAGCCGCAGTCGATAGCGGTCTGAGCGCCGTCAAGGCAGCTTGCCTCGTCATAGGTGACGACCTCAAGGAAGGTGGTCTTGCCGGCAGCCTTCATTGCGCCTGCCAGAGCCTTCATCTCGTCCTTGGGAAGGCCGACATTCTTAAAGCCCCAGAACTTTACCTCTTCAATGTCCTTGCACTGCTCGAACACCTCTGCGGCATTCTTTACGGTGACATCGTGATGGGTCAGCATTATGATAATTTCAGGTCTCATTTTCAGGTTTCTCCTTTGCAAAAAATGATATGTTTGGTCATACAGCCACGCTGTATTTCTCTGTTAGGACATTTATATTTTAGAGCAATTTTTTCTCAGTGTAAACGCAGAATTTGCACGCAAAAAGCTCCGCGAACGCTTGACTTATCAAGCATTTTTGACTTTTGCGCAAAACACGCAGTTTTTTAATAAAACTGCGTGTTTTCAGTCCGTTCATTTTTGCAATTTAACTAAATCCGACCGCTCAATTTCTACAGATTCGGTCGTCAAAAAAATGTCATTCTCTTGATTTTTCTGTCAAAATATTTCCTTGAATGTAAGCGCATAGAAAACTGCGCAAATTTCGCCGCCGCAAGGGCGTTTTCACTGCCCGGTCAGAGCATGAAAGATCCCCGACGGCAAGCCGTCGGGGATACCGATCGTTATATGATCATTCGCCGAAATCGAGGACTCTGCGCATACGGATGAGGGTATTGCGGTTTCTTATTGCAGATGACACGGCGAGCATCTCGTCGGCAAGCTCGGGCTTTATGCCGATGTGCTCGGGCAGGTACTTACAGCCGCAGGCCTTGTACAGTGCCTCCATCTCCTCTGCCGAGGGCAGCTTGTTTATCATGTCCCTTATCTCGTCCCAGTGGTCGACGATGTTCTGCGGGTCAAAAGTGCCGAGGACATCGTTTGCGTTTTCCTTGATGATTCCCGGAGCAAGGCGGTCGCCGAACTTTTCTCTTATCCACTCCTCGCTCAGAGGCTCAAACTTCTTTGCCTTGGGCGTGGGGAGAGATGCCAGACGGTGGTACTCCTTGATGCACAGGTAGGTGCCGACGCCGACGCATTCGCCGTGAATGCCCTCGGCCTCCTCGAAGCGGGGCGGGTGCATCTCGACAAGGTGGGCGGCAAGGTGCTCGGCACCGGAGGCCGCTCTGGAGTGGTTAAGAAGCTGCATGGTGAGTCCCGACTCCATCTGAGCCATGGTCATGGCCTCGTGGTCGACCTCGCCGGTCTTGGCAAGCTTATCGGCGGCGTCACGCATGATCTTCAGTGCGTGCTCGGCAAGCTCGCACACCTTGGGGCAGAAATACTCGTCTGCGACCATGTGCGAGACCTTCCAGTCGAACACGGAAACATACTTGGACAGAATGTCGTTTATGCCGCTGGAGACAAGGCGCATGGGAGCGCCCTTTATGATGTCAAGGTCGGTCACGACAAGGGTGGGAGCGCACATGGGGGTCGACTTCTTCTGGCCGTTGATGATAGCCGAGCAGATGTTGGCGGTGAAGCCGTCGGACGATGCAAGCGTGGGTATCGCAACAAAGGGGATGCCCAGCTTATATGCCGGATAGCGGCCGAAGTCCATGATGGTGCCCGCACCGTAGGCGACGATGACCTCGGGGTCATCGAGCTTCTTCATCATGTCCTCGATGAGCGTATCCTCAGCCCTCAGGCCCTGAGCCTCAAGCACTATCTCCTGATCGGCGGCGACATGCTTGCCCTCGGTGAGCTTATAAATGACCGAGTCGTACACAACGGCACGCTTCTTGCCCGCAAGGCCGACATCGGCCATGTACTTTTCAAAGTTGTTGATAGCGCCGTACTCGACGACGACCATCTTCGTTTCAAGCTCGTGGTCACGGCCGCACTCGCACAGGCCGGCGTATTTGGCACAATCCATTATCATAGCAATTTACCTCACATTTCTACCGTATCTAATTTGCCGTAGCCGTTTATCGCAAACAGCTGCTTTTTGCTTTCGTCTCCGTATATCTCGACGACATCGGCGATGAAGAAGGTGTGGTCGCCGACGGCGACGGTGTCGCTCAGGCGGCACTCGAAAACTACCTTGCTGGCCTCCACGACCTTGGGGGCTATCGCCTTTGCATCGACAAGCTCGATACCGAGCTTTGCGGCCTTATCCGTATCCCTGCCCGAGCAGCGGCCGCACTCAAGCGCCTTCTGCTTCATCGTTTCGTCAACAAGGTTGAGCGCAAACTCGCCGGCCGAGCGGATATTGTCGCCGCTGAAGCCCTTGTTGCTCAGGCATGCGCCTATTTTGACGGGATGATTGCTCAGGTATGTCCACCACGACACCGCCATGAGATTTGTTCTGCCCGTCTCGTCAACAGACGACAGCAGGGCGAACGGTGCCGGGCTCGTCATTTTCTGAGCCTGTCCGATAGTGAGCTGTTCCATCATTATACCTCCGTTTAAGAAAGTTCACCTAATTTTATAATAAGTATGCCTTTTGCGCAAGCTAAATATAATTCAAAAAAATCCTTGAAATATTTATACTATTTGTGGTATATTGTTCCCTATGAAAAAAATGCGCACTTCGCCGAGTTTCAGCTGACATCTTATATATTATTCGGCGGTCAATGCATTGTCAACCGTGCGAAATTCGGGCAAAACGAGTGCTTGCACAGCTTAGAGTATTTTTGCGTGTTTCGCTCGTTTTTGGCGTTTTTTGAGCGTTTTTTCTTGGTGGATATCGACAAAATCCACAAATCATTTTTTACACAGCCAAACTATCAGCATCGGAGTGATACACTTGAAAACCGCAGTAAGAGAGCAAAGGATCATCAGCATCCTCGAAAGTCGGGGCGAAATGTCGGTCAACGAGCTGGGCGCTATCCTCAACATTTCCGTGTCAACTCTGCGCAAGCAGCTTGCGGACATGCAGGAGAAAAAGCTCATTATCCGCACCTACGGAGGCGTAATGAGCATAAATCCCGTGCCGGACGAGACCTTTGACAGCAAGCTCCATAAAAATGTCAACGAAAAGCGCCGCATCGCCACCAAGGCCCGCTCGCTGATAAAAAGCGGCGACTCGCTTTCCCTGGGCAGCGGCACGACGGTCTATGCACTGAGCAACCTGCTCGACGACCTCAGCTCGGCCGAGATATACACGAACTCCATGCAGGCCGCCGAGTATCTTGCCAACTGGGCGATACTCAACACCCACATCTGCGGCGGCATAATACGAAGCGCAACGGGTACCATCATCGGCAGCGAGGCGTACAACTTCTTTAATAATATAGATGTAGATGTGGACTACGCCTTCATAAGCTGCGACGCCGTTGACGACAACGGCATCGTATACAGCGACAATCTCGCCGTTGCCACGGTCGAGCGTGCCGTTTTGCGCAACGCAAGGAAAAAGTATGTCCTGTGTGATTCGACAAAGTTCGGCAAAAGCTCCGTTGCGAGCATCGCAGACCTTGCCGACTGTGAGGCGGTCATCACCGGCACCGAGGCAAAATCCGTCACCGAAAACCTCAAGTTTAGGGGCGTAAACATCATCTTTTCTTAAGCTGACGGGAGCCGAACAACTATCGGTTTTGACGGGCAGATCTCCGCCCATGTTGTGCAGAAGCTTTTTGCTGAGAAAAAATCTATTCCGGCAAAACTGCGCAGCATCTGTCAGTCGTGTTTTTGAGGGATTTTCGGCTTTATTTTGGTGCGGTCGGGCTTTGTGCCCGGCAAGGCGAAAAAAGGCGAAAAGCGCCGAAAGGGCACACTGACAGACGATAGGGGGGTCGGCTACCGTCAGCTTACTTTTTACAGTCTTTTTACACATTGGGTCTGTTCCGCTTTACAAAATTGCGGTAACATAGAGCCAAGAGAGAGAAAGGATGTGATAATATGATCGATTTTAACGCAAAAAAGGGTTTTATCTGCGATATGGACGGTGTCATCTACCACGGCAACCGCATTCTGCCGGGCGTGGTGGAGTTTATAGACTGGCTCCAGGCAAACGACAAGGGCTATCTGTTTTTGACCAACAACAGCGGCTGCACGCCCAAGGAGCTCAACCAAAAGCTTACACGCATGGGGCTCGATGTCCCCGAGGAGCACTTTTACACGAGCGCACTTGCGACGGCGGCGTTTATCAAGGAGCAGTCCCCGGGCTGCTCGGCATATGTTATAGGTGAGGCGGGACTTCTAAACGCCCTGTACGATGCAGGCATCACAATGAACGATGTCAATCCCGACTATGTCATCGTCGGCGAGGGCAAGGCCTATTCGCTCGACACCCTCACGAAGGCGACGAACCTCGTTATGGCCGGCGCAAAGCTCATCGGCGCAAATTCCGATATCTCGGGTCCGATCGAGAACGGCATCGCACCGGCATGCCGTGCGCTCATTGCGCCCATCGAGATGGCGACCGGCACGCAGGCGTATTTCTGCGGAAAGCCGAACCCGCTCATGATGCGCACGGGGCTCAAGATACTCGGCTGCCACTCGGGCGAGGCGGTCATGATAGGCGACCGCATGGACACCGATGTCATTTCCGGCATGGAAAGCGGTATGTCCACGGTGCTCGTTATGTCCGGCATTTCCACCCGCAAGACGCTTGAGCACTTTGCCTACCGCCCGACGATGGTACTCGACGGTGTGGGCGATATTGTTAAGTTGGCTGGAGCCGAACACCATCGGTTTTGACGGGCAGCTTTCCGCCCATGC
>HF986871.1 GCA_000431075.1 Firmicutes bacterium CAG:555 | reverse complement strand
GTAGCGAGTTCGAGTCTCGTTGCCCGCTCCAAGAAATAGTTTGCAGGCTTTGAAAGCCTGCAAACTTATATGGCGTCATAGCCAAGTGGTAAGGCAGCGGACTGCAAATCCGCGATTCCCCGGTTCAAATCCGGGTGACGCCTCCAAAAATCCCTCGTACTTTCGTTCGAGGGATTTTTCCTTTTTAATCTTCACTAAGTATCTTTGCCGGATTTTGGGGTGGCAACAAATGATACCGGAGAGCATAAAAATCGATTATTAATGCAATCACTCCCGCACTGCCGTGCAGGAGTGATTATTATGCTATTTACATGGCTATTTGATTTTGCACAACCTCGCTGCGCTTGAACTCGGCGAGCTTGTAGCCCTCCTCGCAGGCAACCATGTAGTAGGCGTTGACGATGAGGATGATATTCACCCACGCACCCTTGGTTCCCATAAAAAGCACGGCAATAAAACTCACAGCAGAGCCCAGACTGAACGCAAGTATCGTAAATACATAAAACAGCAGCTTATCGATATGCTTTCTGTCGCCGTCGGTGATGTAGCTTGCAAAGGCGAGGGATGCCTGCTTAACATTGTTAGTCGAGAAAATGGTCGAGCTCGTGTAGCCCTTTGCGCCGGAAAAGCTGCTCCACTGAATGCTCATGGCAAAGAATATCGGGTACAGCCCCAGCATTGGGTTTGCGTCGGCGGGGATGAAGCACAAAATTATGCACGCCAGAGCGTCAACAAACGGGACGGCTCGCTGCATATCCACCTTCAGATAATGCGGCAGCAGCACCGTCAGCATAGTGCCCGTGACATACAGCACCAGCGCACCGATATGCAGCAGCACGGCGACAACATCGCCCCTGAGTGCATTCATCACAAGCTCAAGAAGATTCATCGTCTGCGCATTTGCAAGCAGGCCGCTGCGGCACAAAATGGCATAGCCTGCGAAAAATCCGCCGACGGCAGCGAACGCCAAATGTCTGTATTGACCGATATTATTATTGTTGCTCATCTAATCGCCTCTTATCAAACAGCTCCCAGTATAACACTCCGGCAGACTAATTCAAGGACAAAAATCGTCAAATTTCAGATAATGTTGATTGCTTTTGCGCTCGGTGTTAAAATACCGCAGAGGTGATAACCATGTACGAGCTGATTCAGGTTGCAAATAATACTTATTATGTTAACTGTCCTGCGAAAATCGGCGTTTATCGTTGCAATAACACGGACATTTTTCTCATTGACAGCGGCAACGACAAAGACGCAGGCCGCAAGGTGCGCCGTGTGTTACAGGCCGAGGGCTGGCAGGTGAAGGCCATACTCAACACGCACTCCCACGCCGATCACACCGGCGGCAACAGATATTTTCAGCAGAACACCGGTTGCAAAATTTTCGCCCCGGGCATTGAAGCATGCATCGCAAATCACCCCATTTTGGAGCCTGCTCTGCTGTACGGCGGTGCGCCCTGCAAGGCGCTCAGGCACAAGTTTTTGATGGCGCAGGAATCCGAGTGCCATGACATCACTTCCCCGGATTTTCCCGCAGAAATTGAGGTCATTCCCCTGCCTGGACACATTTTCGACATGGTCGGCTACCGCACGCCGGACGATGTCGTGTTCCTCGCCGACTGCGTTTCGAGTGAAGCCACGCTCGAAAAGTACAAAATAGCCTATCTTTACGATGTGCAGGCATACCTCGACACGCTCGACTATGTCGATACGCTGACCGCCAAGCTCTTTGTCCCCTCGCATACAGAGCCTACCGAGGACATCCATGAGCTTACCGATATAAACCGCCGCTGCGTGTCAGATGTGCGGGACAAGATACTATCTATATGCGCAGAACCTGCGAGCTTTGAAGCAATTTTGCAGCGCATTTTTACCGATTACGGTTTGTCGCTCAATTTCGAGCAGTATGCGCTCGTCGGCAGCACTCTACGCTCGTATCTGAGCTGGCTGCTCGATAGCGGCAAGCTTGCCGTTTCGTTTGAAGATAATTTGCTGCTTTGGAGAGCTGTTTAGACATGGACATTACACTGACACACTATTTAATAGTCTGCCCGCTTGTTTTTCTCGCCGGATACATTGATGCGGTTGCTGGTGGCGGCGGCCTTGTCTCCCTCCCGGCCTATCTCATATCCGGTCTTCCGGCGCACTACGCAATTGCCACAAACAAGCTTAGCTCCGCCATGGGCACGACGCTCACGACCATCCGCTACGCTCGTGACGGCTTTATTCCTTGGAAGCAGGCTGTTTTCTGCGTCATATTTGCGCTTATCGGCTCGGCCTGCGGTGCGGATCTTGCGTTGATGCTCGATGCGGATGTTTTCAAGATCATAATGCTGTTTATTCTGCCGGTCACGGCGATATATGTGTTCAAAAGCAAGGCGCTGGTTACTGAAAAGCCGCCGCTTTCCTTTACGAAAACGACGGTTCTGAGCTGTGCTATCGCCCTTGTCATCGGCGCATACGACGGGTTTTACGGCCCGGGCACGGGAACATTTCTCATTCTCCTGCTGACCGCTGCGGCGCATATGCCGCTCACAAGTGCAAACGGTGTCAGCAAGGTGATTAACCTTACGACGAATATCTCGGCACTGACGGTATTTATCCTAAGCTCCAAGGTGCTCTATCCGCTCGGCCTCGCCGCCGGCGTTTTCTCGATAGCCGGCAACCTCCTCGGCGCAAAGCACTTTGAAAAGGGCGGCGGAAAATCGGTTAAGCCCATCATGATACTGGTGCTTACGATATTCTTCATAAAAGTTCTATATGAAGTCGCATTCACATGAAAGAGCTCGCTTCAAAAGAAGCGAGCTCTTTCTTATGCAAAGTATTTCATGTACAGCATTATCATCGAGATAAGTACGGCTAAGACGGTCACGGGGATCATGTACTTGCAGTATTTGCCCCAGCCTATCCTATGGCCGGACTTATTTGCAAGTGCAACACCTACGACATTGGCCGATGCGCCTATCGGAGTTGCACTGCCGCCAAGGTCGGTGCCCATGGCGAGCGTCCACGCAAACACGCTCAGGTCAAAGCCCGTGGTGGCCGCCAAGCTCCTGATGACAGGTATCATGGTCGCCGCAAACGGTATATTATCCACAATGGCGCTGGCAAACGCCGACACCCACAGGATTATGACCACGATGAGCAGCGGCTGACCGCCGGAGATATCCTCGATAAAGCCTGCAATCATCTCCAAAATGCCCGTTATCTCAAGTCCGCCGACAACTATGAACAGGCCGACGAAGAACAAAAGCGTTTTGTAATCTACTTTTTTGAGTATCTCGCCCGCATTTTTTAGATGAGTAAGTATCGTGAGAACGGCGACGAAAACGCCGATGGTCGAGACGGTGAGGCCTGTCGCAGCGTGGCTCACGAGAAGTACAACGGCAGCGCCGAAAATGACGCAGCTTGCAATGAACTTGCCCTTGTCGGTTATCGCCTGTCTGGGCTCGATGACCGTTATCTCGCTGAGTGAGACGGTCTGTCTCTTTATAGATTTGCCGAACACGAGGTAAAAGTACAAAAGCGTGAACAGCATGCCAACAAGCGCAATTTCGCCCGTATTGGTGAGGAAATCGCCAAAGCTGTAACCCAACGATGTTCCGATTATGATATTCGGCGGATCTCCGCACATGGTTGCGCTGCCGCCGAGGTTTGCGCAGAATATCTCGGCCAAGATAAACGGCACAGGGTCAAAGCGCAGAAGCCGTGCAAGCTCGATGGTAACTGCGGCAAGGAACAGGATAACGGTGATGCTGTCTATAAACATGGCAAGCACCGCCGACAGCAGCATAAAGGTCATGAAAATTGCAATGGGCTTATAGTGCACGGCCTTTGCAATGCGCATACACAGCCAGCGGAAGAAGCCTGCCTCCGCCATGCCCTCGACCATTATCATCATGCCTGCTATGAATATGATGGTCTCCCAGTTGATACCGGTGCTCACAGCGGCCTGCGCACCGGCGGAATACCAGAAATGCGTCGAGACGATGCTATGTAAGTTCAAGGTCTCTTTGACTGCGTCAAAGCTGTGCATACCGACGCCGAATACCAGCACGCAAGTCAAAAGACCGGCTATTAGCGTCACGATATGCCGTTGTATCTTATCCATGACGATGAAGATGAACATAGCAATAAATATTACAAGTGCAGTGATCTGTGCAAACATGGTTTCGTGACTCCTTTCATAGTCGGTCTTTCGGTGTTCAGTTTTTATATATACCGTTTAGTTCTATAAAATATCCTCAATTCTTATGAAGCATCGTATATGCCTTTTCTCTTGCAAGCGCACGGTGGAGGCTGAGCTCTGCACGCTTAAGATCAAGATTGTCGGCTTTCGTCGCAATGCGTTCCTTCGCTCTGGCTGCGGACGCCTGAGCTCGGGCAAGGTCGATGTTCTCGGCTCTTTCCGCACTGCGGGCTAAAATGATAAGCTCATTATCCGCAACGCTCATCACGCCGCCGGACACCGCCGCAAAGTGCATCTCGTCATCGATCTTGTACCTCACGACGCCCTCATTGAGTGCGCCTATCATATTGGCGTGGTTTGCGAGAATGCCTGCCTCGCCGTCGGTCAGGGGCACGGCGACATAGTTTGCCATCTCGTCGCAGACCGTGCCGCCGGCCGTGGTGATCTGAAGATGAATTTTGTTCTCCATGGCTTACATATCCTTACGCTTTGCAAGCACCTCGTCGATGGTGCCGCACATGAGGAATGCCTGCTCGGGAAGATCATCGCAATCGCCGCCGAGGATTGCCTGGAAGCCTCTTATGGTATCCTCCATCTTGACATACTTGCCGGAGATGCCGGTGAAGTTTTCCGCAACATGGAACGGCTGCGACAGGAATCGCTGGATGCGGCGTGCACGGTTGACGACAGCCTTATCCTCAACGCCGAGCTCGTCCATACCGAGGACGGCGATGATATCCTGCAGTTCCTTGTACTTCTGCAAAACGGCCTGAACGGCACGGGCGGTATCGTAATGCTCCTTGCCGAGGATATTCGGGTCGAGTATTCTCGAAGTTGACTCCAGAGGATCAACGGCGGGATAAATACCGAGCTCGGATATCGAGCGGGACAGAACAGTCGTTGCGTCAAGGTGGGCAAAAGCCGTTGCGGGTGCGGGGTCAGTAAGGTCGTCGGCGGGAACATAGATGGCCTGAACGGAGGTTACGGAGCCGTTTCTCGTCGAGGTGATACGCTCCTGCAGTGCGCCCATCTCGGTTGCCAGCGTGGGCTGGTAGCCGACGGCGGACGGCATACGGCCGAGCAGTGCGGAGACCTCCGAGCCTGCCTGCGTAAATCTGAAGATATTATCGATAAACAGCAGAACATCCTGGCCGGACTGGTCACGGAAGTTCTCTGCGATGGTAAGGCCGGACAGAGGCACACGAAGTCTTGCTCCGGGCGGCTCGTTCATCTGGCCGAACACGAGTGCGGTCTTATTGATAACGCCCGACGCTGTCATCTCATGCCAAAGGTCGTTGCCCTCACGGCTGCGTTCGCCGACACCGGCGAAAACGGAGTAGCCGCCGTGCTCGTAAGCGACATTGCGGATAAGCTCCTGGATAAGAACGGTCTTGCCGACACCTGCGCCGCCGAAAAGGCCGATCTTACCGCCCTTGGAGTAAGGCGCAAGCAGATCGATGACCTTGATGCCCGTTTCGAGTATCTCGGTCGAGGGAGTGACCTCGGTAAACTCGGGAGCGAGACGGTGGATGGGCATATAGTCCTCTGCATCGACGGGTCCCTTACCGTCGATGGGCTCGCCGACAACATTGAACATGCGGCCGAGCGTGCCTTCACCAACGGGCATCTTGATTGGCGAGCCGGTGTCAACGGC
>HF986870.1 GCA_000431075.1 Firmicutes bacterium CAG:555 | reverse complement strand
CTGTTGCGCCTATTTTTCCTAGTTCTTTGACAAACTGAAAAGGACAGCCGAGAGGCTGTCCTTTTGTCATGTCGGTTTACTTCGTTTTCACATAGGTGTTCATCGGGTGGACCATGTATTCGTTGTAGGGGAACCGGTCGGTGGTGACATATCCGGCGGGAGCGTCAATGAGCTGCGGGATGCGGTTAACGAGCGTTGCGCACGTCAGCTCCACCGTTGCAGGCTCGTTGACGATGCAGGTCGTGTTCGGCTCGCCGTGCAGCGTCCACACATTCTTGTCCGTCTCCTCGGGATTGTATATCTTGCCCACGCACTCGGTCACGAGGGTGATGCCCTCCTTGGTCTCGGTCGTGACGACGGCACGCATACCGGTGGCGTCACCGGCCTTGACGACCATGCCCAGCGTCTCGGACTTTAAGTCCTCCCTGTCGACGCAGGGGATGCATTTTTGCGTCTGCGAGGTGACATGCAGCCCCATCTTGCTGCAAAGCCAGCCGTTCTGGTTCCACATATACGACGGCACATATTTTCCGCTCTCTACAAGCTCCTTCATCTCGTCCGACGGGGTGTCGTTGTAGCAGCCGATGGTCTTGTTGAATTCGTCGATGCTAAGCCCTGCGCCGTGACCCTCGGCAAGCGCCACGCCGTAGTCCTCGACATTGTACCAGCTGCTGCCCTCGATCTTGGTTATCTTGTGCGAGGAGCCGGCTAAGTTCGTGACCATCGTGCCCCAGTACAGGTCGCAGTAGCCCACGCCCGTGAGCGTGCAGCCGCCCTCCTTGGCAAGCTTGTCTAACTTTGCGGTGAGTGCGGGCGAGGAGTTCCACGGATACAGCGCCTCCTCGCAGGTGGTGATGGCGTTCACGCCGTGTTTTGCGCAGATGGTGAAAATGTCCTCAAGCTCGGCAACGGTGCTGCGTGTTGCGATGATGCACACATCGGGCTTGAGCTCGGCTATGCGTCTGTCGGCATCGGCGGAATTTTCGACCACCACGCCGACATGGGGGAAGCCGTCGCCGATTATCTCCGCCACATCCTTGCCGATGTGGCCTTTGTTGCGGCAGAATGCGCCCACCAGCTCGCCGTCATGCTCGATAACATAGCGCATGAGATAGCGGCTCATCTTGCCCGCACCGTACTGAACAACTCTGATTTTGCGATCCATAAAACAACCTCCTTAATGAAATGTCCGTTTAAGATGTAGCGTCCGCAAGAATAGTTATTTTTTTAACGACCTTGCGCTTTCATTATAGAGTATAACCGCAAAAAGGTCAATCTATTAAAGAAAGATGTTTTACAAGCACACCGGCCTCGATATCGACGCATTGCTCGCCGATGAGCAACCCGCTGCCACAGAAGCAAGGCAGAATGAAGCGCAGAACACCGTCACCGAGCCTAAAGCACAAGCGCCGCCGAGCGGCTACAAATACAGTCTCGACGACTATTCGGCTACCCAACTTGATAATTGGAGAAACAGTAAACGCATAGTTATCTTCAAGAACGGGGAACAAGTCGTCGAGTTTGTGAAAAAGGCTATTACAGATAAGTCGTTTGTATCGAAGATTTATTTTGGCATCGTTGGAGAAAAGCTTGCAAACAGAATAAAAGCAGACACTGGATATGATTTTTCAGGGAAAAATGTCACTCTAAGAGCCGATAATATAAGAAAAATCACAAAAGATCATGGCAACGAGATAAAAGAGCGCAGTCGAGGGCAAAGAGCTGTTATGCCAAATGACTATGCATTCATTCCACAGGTTATAGGTGAGCCCAATGAAATAAGAAAAGCCACCTACAAAAACAGGGATGCAGCCATATTCGTGAAAAATATAGATGGAAGCAAACTCTCTGTTGTTGCGGTGGACAGTGGCGGAAGCTTAGATTTATTTGTTCAGACTATGTATGCAGGCACAAAAAAAGAGAGCATAGCCAACATGGCCAATGCTGATGCCCTGACCACAACGCCCGAAGCGACTGTTGGGACTGCTCCCGATGATAAGGTATCACAGACCAATAAAAAAGTCAACAGCTATTCCGTCGATGAAGATCTTCCGATAAACCTTCAGCTTATCCTCAACGGTGATTTTGACTCGAAAAGAAACGAGCTTCATATCGGCACGACTTCAAACTTCTTGACCGAAAAGATAGGCGCAGAAGCCCTTGACCTTTATATGCCGGCAGAAAAAGCATACAGAGCTATGGCCACGGAAGGCAAAGCAATTCGTGACGGCAAGCCGGTCGGCCAAAATATAAACTATCACGGTCTCGGCAAGGACGGTCTTATAGAAATACTCAATGCATCGGAAAATCCGATAGCGGCATTTGCCGACACTCCGAGTAAAAATAATAAAAGAGAAAACCGCATCGTGCTTGTCACGGATGTGAAAGCAGACGGCGGCCTCGGAGTAGTTATTGAGGAAATGGATACATATGCTCTAAAGGGCGGAAAGCATATTAGGGCAAACAAGTCGATAACTGTATACCCAAAAAGTAATGTGCAGTCTGCAATACAGGAGGCAATGGCAGATAATCGAATTCTGTATTTAGACGAAAAAAGAAGTCAGACACATCTTCCGGTGGTGAAGGGTGCCAATTACCCAACAGTCGGAAGGAAAGCTGACTTCACTGATAATATACGCAGTTTCTGGGATAATGTCAAGTGGAAAAAATCAGGCAAGACCGAAATGATCTTTGACAGCAACTCAAAAACCGAGCCGGAGTGGAAGAAAAAGCTGCGTGAATATAATACCGGGGATAGCTATTCCATTGACGATACAATAACCACCGAAGAGGAAGCGCAGCACAGGCGAGACTTTCAAAAAATAGTCACCGGCGAGAGCTTGCGTAAGCTCAACGAGCGAAAGGCAAAGCTGGAGGGCGTTATCGAGGGATATAAGAGGATAGATAAGCTTGCCGACTACCAAACTAAGAAGCTTGCGCAGCTTGAAGGCGACCTTGCGGCCGTAAACTCTGAGACAGCAGCTCTATGACCAGTATAGTCGTATCTCCTTTTAATTTGATGTGTCCATTGTAAAATATGTGTCGAATTTTGTCAACAAAGGCGGTATAATTAAAAAACTCCGTTTCGATTTAGCATTTGCCGCCGGATGGGTAGTTAATAGATGATGGCTATCAAATTACTTTAGCAAGAAAGAGGGTGCTGCGGTGGAGGACGAGAGGATAGTTGCGCTGTTTTTTGAGCGCAG
>HF986869.1 GCA_000431075.1 Firmicutes bacterium CAG:555 | reverse complement strand
AAAAAGATATGAAAATGCTCGAAGGCATCAAAGTCCTTGACTTTACCACCAACGCATCAGGACCCAAGGCCGCCACTTATCTCGCAGACTACGGCGCAGAGGTCGTCAAGGTCGAGGTACCCGGCGGCGAGGGCGGCAGAAAGTTTGCTTTCTATGTAAACGGCATCTCCACCTACGCCTGCGGCAAGGACAGAGGCAAGAAGTCCATTGAGATCAAGCTCAGCGACCCCGACGCACAGAAGCTGCTGCTGGATGTCGCCAAGGATTACGATGTTATCATCTCATCCAATAAGCCCGGCTTCCTTGAGAAGTTCGGCCTCGGCTATGAGGATGTCAAGAAGGTCAACCCCGGCATCGTTTACGCTGCACTCACTCCGTTCGGCTACAAGCCCAACAAGTATAGCGACAAGCCGTCATACGATATCTGCGCTGTCGCAATGAGCGGCCTTAACGCACAGACCGGTGAGCGTGACGGCAACCCCACCCGCATCGGCTCCGTTATCGGCGACATGATCGGTGCAGAGGGCTTCTTTGCGGCAATTATGCTCGCACTGTTCCACAAGCAGCGCACCGGCGAGGGTCAGTTCGTTGACTTCTCTCTCGTCCGCAACCTCGTCCACATCAACGACACCCTCCAGTACCACAACAAGAAGGGTCACATCCAGTACCGTTCCGGAAACCACAACGCCAATATGTCTCCTTACGGCATCTACACCGGCAAGACCATGTCCATCGTCATCGGCGCTGTTGCACCGAGTACATGGAATCCCCTGTGCGATTGCATGAACCGCCCCGACCTCAAGACCGACCCCGAGTTTGCAACTCTGCCCATGAGGTCTAAGAACCACCTCAAGGTCGAGCAGATCATCACCGATTGGCTCATGACCTTCGACAATACCCGTGACGCATATGAAATGATGGAAAAGGCCGGCGTCGCAGTTGCTCCCGTTATGACCGCAGAGGAGGTCTGGGACGATGAGGAGTACAACCGTCTCGGCTGGTGGGTCAACTTCCCCATGTACCCCGAGTGGGAGGGCACCGACATCATCTCCAATAAGCACTGCGCATACTTTGCCGATTTCTCCAGCATCGACGAGCATCCCGAGAACCGTCCCGCCAACATCTCCACCCGTATTGGTGAGAACAACTACGAGGTCCTCGAGGAGTGGGGCAAGACCAAGGAAGAGGCCAAGGCACTGCTCGAAAAGTGGGGCGCAACCAAGATTTAAGCTTACTACATCCTTTCTAAAATTTAGCAAAACATGACTCTCCGGACGAGCTTTCGTCCGGGGAGATTCGTGGTTAAATTAAGTTAGATATAAATAAGTTATAGGAGGAAAAAGATATGAAAATGCTCGAAGGC
>HF986868.1 GCA_000431075.1 Firmicutes bacterium CAG:555 | reverse complement strand
TTATCTGAATCCGCCCTTCGGGAAGCTTTTTTGCTATGCTTTATTCGTCGGATCCGTCCTCGTCGTCGTGGTCGAGGTCGAATTCGAGCTCTGCGTCACATTCGGGGCAGCGGATGCTGCCGAAGTCGAGGTCGTCCTCATAGACGGTCAAGGTCTTGCCGCACTGCGGGCAGGTGACCTCATACTCGATCTCATCACCGCAGCCGCAGCAGCCGGAGCATTCGCCGTCGCAGTCATCGGGATCGTCATAATCGTCCTCGTCGTCCTCGTCCATGTCGTCAAGGCACAGATCCTCAAGATACGCCATGTCCTCGCCGATATCATCTATGCTGTCGGCAAGGTCGGCGGCGGTCGCTTCGAGATCCTCGACATCGTCTGCAAGCGAGTCGAGAACATCGATCATTGCAAGCATGAGCTTGCCCTCGGAAGTTTCTCCGTCAATGCCGAGGCCCTCGGCGAGACCCTTCAGATATGCTACTTTTTCAGATGCGGTCACAAGTCAAACCTCCTTACTTTTAAGCCGACAGACGATAGAGCTCGACTTCCGTCAGCTTATTTGCTTTTTGCTTATTATCAATTATAAATAACTTATAACTTACTTTGCTCTGCCGAGATACTCGCCGGTGCGGGTGTCGATCTGGATCTTCTCGCCCTCTTCGATGAAGAGAGGGACCTTGATCTCTGCACCGGTCTCGACGGTGGCGGGCTTGGTTGCGTTGGTAGCGGTGTTGCCTGCAAAGCCGGGGTCGGTCTCGGTGACGACGAGGTCAACGAAGAAGGGCGGCTCGACATTGAACACCTTGCCCTTGTAGGAATAGATGGTGCATTCCATGTTTTCCTTGACGAACTTGAAGTTCTCGCCCAGAACGGACTCGTCAACGGGCTCCAACTCGTAGGTCTCGGGATTCATGAAGTAATACAGATTGCCGTCGTTGTAGCTGTACTCCATGGTCTGGCGGTCGACGGTGGCATTCTCGAACTTTGCGGTGGGGTTAAAGGAAGTCTCGGTAACGGCGCCGGTGATGACATTCTTCATCTTGGTGCGAACGAAGGCTGCGCCCTTGCCGGGCTTGACATGCTGGAACTCAATGACCTGCATGACCTGGCCGTCCATCTCAAAGGTAACGCCGTTTCTGAAATCGCCTGCTGTGATCATATAGATAATCCTCCAATGTAAATTTTCTGTTTAAATGTCTTAACTTATGTATTCTACATTAAATAGCATAAATATGCAAGATTATTTTCTGCCCGAAATCCGATTTTGCGCGGGTTTGCCGCCTTTTTCGCTTTTTCCGGTGCGTTTTTCAAAGGCGATCTGTATCATATACACCACAAACGATATCACGCCGAACAGATACAGGATGTTTCGCACCGACGCCGGAAAGCCCGGAACGAGCGCCTGCACTATCGCCGTGCCGAAGATGAACAGAAAGCCCATCACCGCAAGCGGCACCATGAGCTTGCTGCGTATATCCTTGTCGTTGTCTTTCTTTTTGGGCTTGTTGCTTGCCATTTGCCGTCCTCCTCAAAGTATTATCAGGTTTTTATCCGCATGCGTTATGTTTTCGCAGCCGTCCTCACGCAGGATGAGCACATCCTCGATGCGGACGCCGAACTTGCCGGGCAGGTATATCCCCGGCTCTGCCGAGATGACCGCTCCGACGGGCATGATAGTCTCCGTTGCCGGTGAAGCGGGCGGCGCTTCGTGAATGTCGAGCCCCAGGCTGTGTCCGAAGCTGTGACCGAAATATTCGCCGTAGCCGGCATCGGCGATGACATCCCTTGCGGCCTTATCTATGCTGCGGCCGGTAACGCCCGCTCTGGCTGCCTTGATACCGGCAAGCTGAGCACGCAGAACCGTGTCGTACACATTTTTCATTTCATCGCTTGCATGGCCCACGGCGACCGTGCGGGTCATGTCCGAGCAGTAGCCATACTTTAAGCATCCGAAGTCCATGGTGACAAAGTCGCCGTTCTGAACTAAAGCGTCGCCCGGCACGCCGTGCGGCATGCTCGAATTTTTGCCCGTAACGGCGATGGGGTCAAAGGAGTTGCCCTCGCCGCCGTGCTTCAAAAGCCGATAGGTTATCTCGGCGGCTATATCCCGCTCACTGACTCCGGGCTTGATTATCTGCAAAACATCACTCAGCGCAAGCTCGGCTATCGCCTGGGCACGGCGCATATACTCCTGCTCCTCGGCGGTTTTCGACGCACGCAGGGAGCTGAAAATGTGCTGGGAGGGGATCAATTTCCTGCCCAAAAGATTTTCATAGGCAAGATACTGCCCGTGCGGGAGCGTGCCCTCCTCGCCGCCGAGACGCTCGACATGCTCGTTGTCAAGCTCCGTTTTTATCAGCTGCGAAAGGCGCTTGCCCGCCCCGAAAAGGCGGAGCGTGATATTATCCGCCACCGTCATTGAAGCCGCCTCGATATAGCGGGAGTCGGTGAACAAAAACGCACTTTTCCTCGTCACGAGCACGGCGCCGTCCGTAAACGCAAAGCCCGTTGCGTAGCGCTGGTTTTTCTCGTCCGTTATAAGCGCCGCATCGAGCTCGGCGGCGATGAGACTGCTTCTTATTGCTTCAACATTATTCATTTTATCATTCTTTTCCGTTTCGTTCAACACTGCGTATGTTTTTTTCAAATTTGCTTCTTGCGCCCATGACCTCGTGGCCGCAGCCGAGACAGCGCAGCTTGAAATCCGCGCCTATCCTGAGCACCTGCCAGCGCTTTTCGCCGCAGGGGTGCTGCTTTTTCATGGTGACTATATCACCGACCTGAATATCCATCTGAACCTCCGTCAGTGTTTTATCTCGTCCCAATATTTCTTCGCCGCCTGCTCTATCTTATTATCGCCGTAATCGTAGTAGCGGGCGTTTTTAAGCTCGTCGGGCAGGTACTGCTGCCGCACCCAGTGGCGGTCAAAGCTGTGCGGGTACTTGTACCCCTGCTCACGCTCAAAGCCCGTGCCGTCGGCATGGACATTCTGAAGCTCACGGGGCACGGGGCCTGTTTTGCCCGCCTTGACATCGGCGATGGCAGCATCGATCGCCATGATGCCGGAGTTTGACTTCGGTGCGGTGGCAAGGAAGATGCAGGCCTCGGCAAGCGGAAGCCTTGCCTCGGGAAGCCCGAGCTGAAGCGCCGAGTCAACGCAGGCCTTGACGATGGGCACCGCCTGCGGATAGGCAAGACCGATATCCTCGCTGGCAGAGCACAGTATCCTGCGGCAGGCGCCCACAAGGTCGCCGACCTCCAGAAGCCGTGCTAAATAATGCAGCGCCGCATCGGGGTCGGAGCCTCGCAGCGATTTCATCAGCGCCGATAGAATGTCATAATGCTCGTCCCCCTCACGGTCATAGCGCATGGCGCTGCGCTGGGAGATCGCATCGGCGTCATTGAGGGTCAAGAGTACCTTGCCGTCATCACGCTTTGCCGCCGAGAACAGCAGCTCCACGGAGTTTATCGCCTTGCGTACATCGCCGCCGCAGGCAGAGCTTATCCTGCGCAGAACGCCGGGCTCTATCTCGGGCGTAACGGCGTTGCGCTCGGCGAGAATATTTATCGCACGCTGCACGGCGGGCTCGACCTCGTAGGCCGGCACATGCTTGAACTCGAACACGGTCGAGCGGCTCAAAATTGCGTTGAACACGCAGAAATAGGGGTTTTCCGTCGTGGATGCGATGAGCGTTATCCTGCCGTCCTCGATGAACTCCAGCAGCGACTGCTGCTGCTTTTTGTTGAAGTACTGTATCTCATCAAGATACAGCAGCACGCCGCTCGGAGTAAGGAGCGTGTCAAGCTCCGATATTATCGCCTTTATATCCGCAATGCCCGCCGTGGTGGCGTTTAATTTGCGCAGTGTGCGGTTGGTTTTCTCGGCGATTATCCTTGCGACGGTGGTCTTGCCCGTGCCGGACGGGCCGTAGAATATCATGTTCGGTATCTGCCCGCTTTCGACTATGCGGCGCAGCATGCCGTTTCTGCCTAAAATATGCCCCTGCCCGACGACCTCGTCAAGGCTGGAGGGTCTTATCTCATCTGCCAGAGGCTTATACATTGCCAATACCTCGCTGTTGTGTTTTGGGTGAAAATGTGATATGTTTTTGCCGAAACGGAGTGATTATATGCGCAGCAAAGAACAGGTTCTTGAGATAGTGCGGCTTTTGGAGGAGGAATATCCCCTCGCCGACTGCACGCTCGACTATGAAAAGCCGTATGAGCTTCTTATCTCCGTGCGTCTTGCCGCTCAATGCACGGACGCAAGGGTCAACATGATAACGCCCGCACTGTTTGAGCGCTTCCCGACGCTTGAAAGCTTCGCCGCGGCGAAGGTCGAGGATGTCGAGGAATATGTCCGCTCCTGCGGCTTTTACCGTGCCAAGGCCCGGGACATTGTCGCCTGTGCGAAAATGCTTGTCGAAAATTACGGTGGCAAGGTGCCCGACAGCATGGATGAGCTTTTGAAGCTTCCCGGGGTAGGCCGCAAGACGGCGAACCTCATTCTCGGCGATGTATACCGCATCCCGGGCTCAACGGTCGTGGACACGCACTGCATCCGCATTTCAAACAGGCTCGGCTTGGTCGATAACCTCAAAGACCCCGTCAAGATAGAATTTGAGCTGCGCAGGCAGCTTCCGCCGGAGAAAAGCTCCGACTTCTGTCACCGCATCGTCCTGCACGGCAGAGCGGTGTGCACCGCACGCAAGCCGATGTGCGAAAATTGCTGCTTAAAGAGCGTTTGTCAGTTCTGCGAAAGCTGAATGTCTTTCTCGATGATTGCCTTCAGCCCCTGCTGAACGGCGGGGTCGGAGCCGAGGCCCCTTCGGCGGTCTCGAAGCCGAGCTCCTTGAGCTTGCACACGCCCTCGATGGTCGTGCCGCCCGGGGAGCAGACCTTGTTCATGAGCGCAACGGGGTGCTCGCTTGAGTCCATGGCAAGCAGTCCGCTGCCGACGACGGTCGCCGTGGCGATCTCCTCGGCCATGGGGCGGGCAAAGCCCGCACGCACGCCGGCCTCGGCAAGTGCGTCTATGTACAAAAGCACGAATGCGCCCGAAGCGCCGCCGAGTGCGCCGAATGCGGGAAACTGCGCTTGCTCAATATGATATATCTTGCCGACGGTCGAGAAAATGCCGTCGGCGATTTTTATATGCTCGTCCTTGGCGTTTTTGCCGCCGCAAATTGCGGTGACGGAGGCCTTGACCTTAGCATTTATGTTCGGCATAACACGCACGACGGGAACGCCCTTGCCGAGCTTTGACTCGTACCAGCCGCAGCTTTTTCCTGCTGCAATGGTAATAATGAGCTTATCCTTTGTTATCGCTCCGGCTATTTCGTCAAGCAGCTTCGGCATGACCTGCGGCTTCACGCACAGCACAACGACCTCCGCTTTTTCCACGGCTTCGAGAGCCGAGGCACAGGGAATGAGCCCGTGGCGGTCACGCAGAGTGTTTGTCTTTCCTTCCGAGCGATTATATCCGTAAATGTTGTCGTTTTTGAATTTACCCGAGGCAGCCATGCCTGCGATAATGGCAGATGCCATGTTGCCCAGACCTATAAATGAATATTTCATGTTAAGCCGTCCTTTGCGTTTTATCGTTTTTTATCATTTTAACATTATAAATTAAAATAGACAAGCTCTGCATGAATTTCTTGTTAAAAGCAAAATAAATTTCACAAAGGTATTGACAAATCGTGAATTGCGGTTATAATGGCGGTGAATTGAACAGAGCATGATAGAGGCGCGGTCGCCATCAGTAGCTTAGTAAAACGCCGGGAAGCGTTAAGCGAAAGGGGCCTCCGCCGAAGAGCCGATCATTTTCCCGAATGGCCGGTGTCTGGGACGCAGGAGAATATCCTGCGGACTGTCGCAAATGCGGAGAGCTGTCATGATCGGCATGAATTGTTTTTCCTGTTGAGTCATGAAGCGTCATGGCTCAATTTTTTTGTTCAAAAGAAAGGAAAAACCGTTATGGAATTCGTAAACACCTTCTGGGCGCTGGTCCCGCCGATAGTCGCAATAGTCCTTGCGCTTATCACTAAGGAGACCTTCAGCTCGCTGTTCATCGGCATTTTGGTCGGTGCACTGTTCGTCTCCAACTTTAACCCCATCGGCGCACTTGACGCCATGATCAAGAACGGCTTCACGGAAGCCATCACCGGCAACGCAGGTATCTTCATGTTCCTCGTTATCCTCGGCATCATGGTCGCTCTCGTTAACTCCACGGGCGCTGCCGCAGCCTTCGGACGGTGGGCGGCAAAGCATGTCAAGACCCGTGCGGGCACGCTGTTTGCAACCTTCGTTCTCGGCGTTCTGATCTTCATCGACGACTACTTCAACTGCCTGACCGTCGGCTCCGTCATGCGTCCGCTGACCGATAACCAGAATATCTCGCGTGCAAAGCTTGCATACATCATCGACGCTACCGCAGCTCCCGTCTGCATGATCGCCCCCGTTTCCTCTTGGGCGGCAGCGGTCTCCGGCGTTGCAGAAGACCTTGACGCAGGCATCTCCGGCATCCAGCTTTTCATCCAGGCTATTCCCTTTAACTTCTACTCCCTGCTGACCTTCGTGTTCGTCATCGGCATGATCGTCATGGGCTTTGACTACGGCCCCATGGCAAAGAGCGAGCTTGAGGCTCTCAAGGGCAATCTCGGCTCCCTCGGCGGCGACGAAGAGGTCGAGAATACCAAGGCAACTCTGTGGGATATGCTCATCCCCATCATCGTACTTATCATAATGTGCATCATCGGCCTTATGTATGTCGGCGGCTTCTGGGATCCCGAAAGCGGCGTCGCAGGCGACTTTGTCGGCGCATTCGGCAACACCGACGCATTCGTCGGTCTGCCCTGGGGCTCTCTCGTGGCAGTTGTTTTCACCATCATCTACCTCTGCTGCCGTCGTGTCACCACCTTCAAGGACGCAATGAGCTGCGTAGTCAAGGGCTTCAACGCAATGGTTCCCGCTATCCTCATTCTGACCTTCGCAGTTACGCTTAAGAACATGACGGGTCTGCTCGGCGCAGCCACCTATGTTGAGGGCGTTATGAAGGCCGCTTCCGCAGGTCTGTTCAACATGCTGCCTGCAATCATCTTTGTCGTTGCCTGCCTGCTCGCTTTCGCAACCGGCACCAGCTGGGGCACCTTCGGTATCCTCATCCCCATCGTCCTGCCTATCTTCAAGGTCGGCGATCCTCTGCTCATGATCGGCATCTCCGCCTGCCTTGCAGGTGCTGTCTGCGGCGACCACTGCTCGCCTATCTCCGACACCACCATCATGGCTTCCGCCGGTGCAAACTGCAACCACATCGAGCATGTCCAGACCCAGCTTCCGTATGCGATCACCGTTGCAGCACTGAGCTTCGTGAACTTCATCATCGCAGGCTTTGTCAAGAACGCATGGATCTGCCTGCCTATCGGCATCGTGATGACCATCGTTGTGCTGTTCATCCTCCGCTCCACCGTCGGCAAGAAGACCAACACTGTTCAGCAGCAGTAATACCTGAAACATTCAAAAGCCTCGCTTCCGAAGAAGCGAGGCTTTTTTATTATATAATTATAATTATACAAACGATATTATACAAACGATATGCGATATTGCTCGCCGGACTCGGCATCGACGAGGATGCGCAGAGTGTCGTCGTTTTTGCTTTCGCACTCAAACTCATAGCACAGGCGCTCATTGCCGCCCGCCGTTTCGGCGTAGACCATGCCCTTTGGCTTTGCGCTCAGCTCCTTCGGCAGCGCCGACGCCGCCTGCGTTTGGGTCACGATGCTCCCGGGCTTTGCGTGCTTTTGGGTATCGGAATAATGTCCGCTTGCGTCAAAGGAATAGACCGTGCCGTCATCGGCGGCGACGGAAATTCTGACGCTGTCTTTCTCGCAGCGCACGCCGCCGTCAAGGCGCTCAAAGCGCATGGACTGCAAATTTCCCATGCGTTCCGAGGACGCTAAATGCATATGGTTGAAACCATGCTTTGTTAAAAATTCTTTTGCCGCTTTTTCCATGTCCTCAGCCGGCATGTCGCCCGTGACGATTCGGGATGAGCTCAATGACACGACATTGCCCCAGCCGTCGACAAGGATGCTTTTATCCTCATGCTCGAAGCTCGTTGCTCCGGCCTCACTGCGGTACTGAAGCGATATCTCGTCGCCCTCAAGGCCGAGAAAATCGGCGGCTATCGTGCGTGCTTCATCCTCGGTAATAGGGTCTTTGCACTCCTCGGCGGCCGCCTTGTTGTACCTGCCGTCGTAGCTCAGCTCCGGCAGCTCGCCGATGCCGCTTTCCATTTCGAGCATGGCGGTGCTTAAAAGCGATGCGCCGGTGTCGTCAAACAGCGCCTCCGGCTCGTCCATCTTCACCGTGCCGTTGTCGATATCGTCACGCAGCTCATCGAGCGCTTCGGTGATGCTCTCGGCGGTCTTGTAAAGCTCCGCAAAGCTTTTCCGGGTCTTATCGTCAAAGCCGCCGCTTCCCATGAGCGACTGTGAAAAATCCGCCGCAACGCCGACAAAGCGTGCGGTGTTTTCAAGCTCCTGCGTGGAAAACGGCAGCTCGGACATGGTCATGCCCGCCGTCAGGCAGCTGCCGTAGACATCGGCGCAGACCGAGGCCGACATCTCCGCACCGGTTGCGTAAGCGCCCCTGTGCAGAGCGTCGCTCAGTTTTTCTGCCGCCGTGACTACCTCGCCGAAGGCGTGCTCATAGCCGTAGCGTGCGGTGTTGCGGTAGCCTGCGCTGCCTACCGACAGCACTGCCGAGTACGCCCCGAAGGCGATCGCCGCCGCCGACAGATATGTTATTATTAAAATAAAGGTTTTCTTCTTGATATACATAAAAACACCTCTCAAGGATATCTTGTCCTCAAGAGGTGTTTAATATTAACTTAATTTTTAATTGACACGCTCCACAGGTTCGATATCTGCCTCGACAGGCGCTCATAGCTCCAGTGACGGAGGCTATTGTCGATGCTGTTCGGGTCGTTTACCGTGAAGCCTGAATCGTCGCAGCCGGTCACGACGACAAAATGTCCGCTGCTTGTGAAATCGCCCGGACCGAGCGCAAGGATTATGATCGCGCCGGAATCCAGCGCATTTTTCATCGACTGCTCCCACAGCGGCAGCTCGGTTGCCGATAGCCCCAGCAAGGCGCTGCCTTCGCTTATAAGCGTCCACGAGCTGCCGTTTCCCGGTACGCAGTAGCCGTTTTCCTCTGCCATCCTGGCAACAAAAAGCGGCGAATACGCTGCATTTTTCGTAAGATAAACAGCTGCCATCGACAGGCAGGTCGGACCGCAGCCGGCGGTGCCGATGAATCCGCTGCCGTAGCTTTCGTAGCCCCAGCGCTCATCCCATTGGATGAACAGAGGAACAGTGCCGCTGTGCGCATCGGCACTAAGGTCGATGGTAAAGTGCTTGTCCTTCAGCTTCGGATAGTTGTAAACATAGTCTATCGTTTGCGGACACTTTTCCGCCGTTTCCACGAGAATTTCGGGATACTCATCGCTTGAGCGAATCTGCTCGAGCTTTTCGGCGTCGCTGGGCTCGCCGGGCGGCAGCGATTTGACATATGAGCAGCCGGAAAGCTGCAAAAGTAAAATGCACACGCAAACACAAACGGATAAAACTTTTTTCATTGGCTTCCTCCCCAAGAGCAAAAAACGCTCCTGTTTTCGCTGTTATCGTAGCAAAAACAGGAGCTTTGTTTATCCGTTTCACCCTATGAAATTATGATGCTTTTTGCGCGAAAATCTTACGATTTTCCTACAGCAGATGAGAGTTGGACGCCTGTCGGCAGTTATTTCCGTCGGCAGAGCTTGCAATTTTGGGAGAGATGATTTTCGTTCAGACAAGGCAAAGCGCACAGGCAATACTTGCCTGTATTGTCAAGGGCTTTAACGCAGCATGGGCGGAAATCAGCCTGCCAAAACGGGAAGGGTGACTGTAAATTCTATCGTCTCGTCGACACTGCGTGCGTTTATGCTGCCGCCGTGGAGGGCAACGATGTTGCTTGCAATGGCAAGCCCCAGCCCTGCTCCGCCGGAGGACGAGCGTGCGGCATCAAGTCTGTAAAACTGCTCGAATATGCGCCGCAGCTTTTCCTCGGGGATGGTATTCCCACGGTTTAAAACACTGACAGAAGCATTTTCGCCCTCGAGCTGTGCGTTTATCACGATCTCAGTGCCGGGATAGCTGTACAGCACCGCATTGCGCAGAAGATTATCAAAAACGCGCTGCATTTTGCCGGCGTCGCAGCGCACAGGCAGCGTTTCGGGCGTGCACAGTGTGCAGGTAAGCGATTTTTTCCTGAGCATGGGCATGAACTCGAACCTGAGCTGCTCGAGCAGGCGCACAAGGTCAATGCTTGTATAATCAAGCGTAACCGTCGAGAGATTAAAGCGCGTGATCTCGAAAAACTCGTTTATCAGATCCTCGAGCCGCTGCGCCTTGTCGAGCGTTATCGACAGGTATTTTTCGCGCAGCTCGGGGCTTATCTGCTGCTCGTCGTGCAGAAGCGTGAGATAACCGATGACGGATGCCAGCGGCGTTTTCAAATCGTGCGCAAGGTACATGACAAGGTCGTTTTTGCGCGCGGTCTCCTCTTGCAGCAGGCGCTGCGAGCGCATCAGCTCGACCTTGGCATTGCTCAGGGGAACGGCTATCTCGTTCGGCAGGCTGCCGTCGGGAGTATCGCTGAGCATGAACTGCCCGACCGCATTGCCTATGCTGCGGCGCTCGGCATTCACGCGAAGCCGCGAAACGAAGGCAACGGCAATGACAAAAATCGCAAAGGCTGCAAGTGAAAGCCTGAGTGCAAGCCCCTTTATGGCGATCCAATCGGGTTCAATATAGCTCGTTGACGCACTCTGGTCGTAGTATTTCAACATGTAGTTTCTAGTGAACCAGTTGCTCAGCACGCCGTCTAAGCTGTTGTCGAAAAAGCTCAGCAGCATAACTATGAGCGCTGCTCCGACTATAAGCACGGCAAGCAGGGTGAGCGCTGAGCGCAGGGCGCTTTTACTTTTCGATTTCATAGCCCACACCCCACACCGTTTTTATGAATTTCGGATTTCGCGCCGGTTCGTGCATTTTCTCGCGCAGTCGACCGATGTGCGCCATGACGGTATTGCTGCTGCTCGTGAGGAATTTTTCCTTCCACACCGCCTCGAACAGCTCCTCGGACGCAACCACCTTGCCTGCGTTATCGCACAGATACCACAGGATATCAAATTCCGTCGGCGTGAGGGCAAGCTCACTGCCGAACAGCGTGCAGCGGCGGCTTGCGCGGTTTATCACAAGACCTCGGATATCCCTTTCGCAGCCGTCATCGACGCTCCTGCGGCAGCGGCGCAGAACGGTTTTGACACGCGCCGTGACCTCGAGAGGGTTAAACGGCTTTGTTATGTAGTCATCCGCGCCGAGGGTCAGTCCAAATATCTTGTCGGAATCGGCTGTGCGTGCAGTGAGCATGATGGCAGGAAAATCGTGAGCTTCGCGCATTTTGCGCAAAAGCGCAAAGCCGTCCGTGTCCGGCAGCATCACATCTAAAACGGCAAGCGCCGGCTCGCATTTTTCGACAAATTTAAGCGCATCGGCACCCGTGAGGAACTTATGCACCTCAAAGCCGTCGTTTTCAAGGTAAAGAGCGATAAGATCGGCAATTTCCTTTTCGTCGTCAACGACGATTATAATATCAGCCATTTATCCGAGGCTTTTTTCAAGCTTTTCGATGGCGACATTCATTCTGCGCAGGGTCTCGGCTTTACCGAGGATACGGCAGATCTCGACTGCGCCGCCGGGCGTGACCGCCTTGCCGGCTGCGGCGATGCGCACGGGCCACATGACCTTGGCGTTTTTGCACTCGCAGCGTGCGGCCATATCGGTCATGGCGGCGAGTATATTCTCATCGCACCAATCGTCTATCGCCTCAAACACGGGCAGCATCGCCTTGAGCATCTCAAGCGAGCCAGCCTCGTCGGTCTTGGACTTTTTATGCACGAACAGCGCCGTGTCGTACTCGGGAAGCGTGTCGAAGAAATCGAGCTTCTCGGGGATATCGGTCAAAACCTCGGTGCGCTGCTGGAGCAGGGCGGCGATGGCAGCCGGGTCAATGTCGGGATTCTTGACCGCCTGACGGATAAACGGCTCTGCGGCCTTGGCAAAGGCCTCGGGGCTCATTGCACGGATATACTCGGCGTTAAAGAACTTGAGCTTTTCAATGTCGAAAATGGCCGGAGACTTGGAAAGTCCCTTGAGCTCGAAAATTTCGGCAAGCTCGTTCATGGTGTAGACCTCACGCTCACCGCCGGGGCTCCAGCCGAGCAGGGCGACATAGTTGACGACGGCGTCGGTCAGGTAGCCCTGTGCAATGAGATCCTCATAAGACGGGTCGCCGTGGCGCTTGGACATCTTGTTGTGCGCATCACGCATGACCGGCGAGCAGTGAACATAGCAGGGGATAGGCCAGCCGAACGACTCGTACAGCAGATTGTACTTCGGCGACGACGACAGATACTCCGAGCCGCGAACGACATGGGTGATGCCCATGAGATGGTCGTCGATGACATTTGCAAAGTTATAGGTCGGCAGTCCGTCACGCTTTATGAGCACCTGATCGTCAAGGGTCTTGTTCTCAACGGTGATATCGCCGAAAATTTCGTCATGGAAGGTGGTCGTGCCCTCCTCGGGGATGCGCTGGCGGATGACATGCGGTTCACCGGCGGCGGCACGGCGGTCGCTCTCCTGCTTGCTCATGCTGCGGCAGGGGTCGGCGACCTTTTCAAAGCCTGCATCCTCGTCAGCCTCGCTCTTTTCGCAGAAGCAGCGGTAGGCGCAGCCCTTTTCGACCAGAAGCTCGGCGTATTTGCCGTAAAGCCCACGGCGCTCGGTCTGGACATAAGGGCCTACGGGGCCTCCGATATCCGGGCCTTCGTCGTGATCAAGGCCGCACTCTGTCAGCGTGCGGTAGATTACATCGACTGCACCCTCGACAAGGCGCTCCTGGTCGGTATCCTCGATGCGCAGGATAAACTTGCCCTTGTTGTGGCGGGCGATGAGCCATGTGTACAGCGCCGTTCTAAGGTTGCCCACATGCATATATCCCGTGGGGCTGGGAGCAAAGCGGGTGCGCACCTCGCCCTTGGGGATGCGTGCCTCCTGCTCGGAAAACCATTTTTCGTCTATCATTTTTACCTCCGTTTGATCCGAAGTCAGCTTAATTATTATACTCCTATATACTATTTTACATTTTCGTTATTGTCAAGTGAGAAGTAAAATGATACAATGCGAGATTAGCATAATATAATTTCCTGAAAGGCGATAATTAAAATGGAAAATACTACGAAGAAGATAATGCTTTCCGGCATCCAGCCCTCGGGTGACCTGCATTTAGGCAACTACTTAGGTGCGGTGAAGAACTGGAGTGCGCTTGCCGATGAGTTTGATTGCTACTACTTCATGGCCGATCTGCACACGCTTACCGTGCGCCAGAATCCGACGGAGTTCCGCCGCCGTGCACTCACGCAGCTTGCGCAGTACATCGCCTGCGGTCTCGATCCCGAGAAGAACACACTGTTTTTGCAGAGCCATGTGCACGAGCACGCCGAGCTCGGCTGGATACTCAACTGCTACACCATGTTCGGCGAGCTAAGCCGCATGACGCAGTTTAAGGACAAGTGCGCAAAGAACGCCGACAACATTAACGGCGGCCTGTTCACCTACCCCGCTCTCATGGCGGCGGACATCCTGCTTTATCAGGCGGATTTCGTTCCCGTCGGTGAGGATCAGCGCCAGCACTGCGAGCTGACAAGGGATATCGCCACCCGCTTTAACAACCTCTACGGCGAGACCTTCAAAATTCCCGAGGCGTACATCCCCAAGGTGGGCGCAAGGGTCATGGGTCTTGGCAATCCCTCCTCGAAGATGAGCAAGTCCGACCCCAGCGGCTGCGTGTTCCTCTTGGAAAAGCCCGAGGATATCGCACGCAAGTTCAAGCGTGCCGTCACCGATTCCGACACCGAGCACTGCGTGCGCTTTGACCCCGAGAACAAGCCCGGCGTTTCCAACCTCATGAACATTTACGCCGCCGTCACGGGCAAGAGCTTTGACGAAATCGAGAAAGAATTTGACGGTCTCGGCTACGGTGCGTTCAAGCCCGCCGTCGGCGATGCCGTTATCGAGATGCTGCGCCCCATTCGTGAGGAGGCAGAGCGCATCCTCGCCGACAAGGCGTATCTTGAAAAGGTCTACACAGAGGGCGCTCAGAAGGCAAGCTGCATCGCCCGCAAGACCCTGCGCAAGGTTTACAAGAAGATAGGTTTAGTAGAAAAGCCTAAATTCTGACGGGTCTGTTTTCGCTCATGCTGCGTTGGAGCGCCGGGAAATACGCCATGGTATTCCCTGCACGCCCAGCCTTGCCTGAGCGAAAATATCCGACGGTAAACTATCCGACGGTTTAACTTAACGGAAATTTTAAAGATATAAATTTTTTCGGAGACAGCTATGGTCGATTACAGCACGGCTGCTTGGATAAAGATAATCCTTGCATTAGTTATTGCATTTGCCATTTCATTTATAGCGACGCCGCTCGTGAAGAACTTTGCGGTCAAGGTCGGAGCTATCGATATTCCCGACAAAAAGCGCCATATCCACAGCCACCCGATACCCCGCATGGGCGGTCTGGCGATATTTACAGGATTTTTAATCTCGGTGCTTTTGTTTGCAAATATAACAACGCAGGTCAGAGGCATCTTAGTCGGTGCGATACTCATCGCCGTCGTCGGTGCGATAGACGATGTTCTTAACCTCAACGCATGGCTCAAGTTCGGCGTGCAGATACTCGCCGCCGTCATTGCGGTGCTCTCGGGCATCATCATAAATGTCGTCACCAATCCCCTGCATATAACGAGCTCTCAGGCCATTACCATCGGCATACTTTCCGTCCCCGTGACGATACTGTGGATAGTCGGCTGCACAAACTCCGTTAATCTCATCGACGGGCTTGACGGACTTGCCTGCGGCGTTTCCGCCATCGCATCGCTGACTATGCTCGTCGTGTCGATGCTCGTTTCCGACTCCAACAGCAATGTTGCGACGATACTCGCCGCCCTGTGCGGAGCGTGCCTCGGCTTTATCCCGTATAACCTCAATCCGGCGAAAATTTTCATGGGCGACACGGGCGCTCTGCTGTTAGGCTACATTCTCGCAACGGCCTCGGTCATCGGCATGTTCAAGTTCTATGCCATCGTGACCTTTATCCTGCCGGTGCTGGCACTGGCAGTCCCGCTTTCGGACACCATCTGCGCCTTTACCCGCCGCATCCTGCACGGTCAAAGCCCGTTTCACGCCGACAGAAGCCATTTCCACCACAAGCTGCTCGACATGGGTCTGAATCAGAAGCAGGCAGTCGCCGTTTTGTATGCGATATCGGCGATCCTCGGCCTTGCCGCCGTGCTGATAACCTCAAAGGGGCCTGCAAGAAACATCCTCGCCGCCATCGCCTTTGCGATTGCCGTGTGCATCTGGTGGTTCGTGTTCAGGCACAATAAAAACATCCATCTCCACCACGAGCCGGCCGCCCAAGCGCCTGCCGCCGAGGAAACGGAAGAGAAAAATGAAGAAAATTAAGGTCATGTCCGTCTTCGGGACAAGACCCGAGGCAATAAAAATGCTCCCGCTCGTGCGGGAGCTGGAAAAGCGTCCGGAGACGGAGAGCATTGTATGCGTCACCGCCCAGCATCGGCAGTTGCTCGACTGCGTGCTGCGCTGTTTTGAGCTTGAGCCGGACTATGACCTTGATATCATGACCGAGGGACAGTCGCTGTATTCTGTCACCGCCAAGGTGCTTACGGGCATGGAGGGCTGCCTTGCGCAGGCAAAGCCCGACCTCGTGCTCGTCCACGGCGACACCGCAACGGCGCTCGCCGCCGCCCTCGCCGCATTTTACGCAAAAATTCCCGTAGGCCATGTCGAAGCCGGTCTGCGGACATATGATCTACAAAGCCCCTTTCCCGAGGAGGCCGACCGCTGCCTGATATCCCGCCTTGCGGCGCTGAACTTTGCGCCCACCGAGGCCAACGCCGAGAACCTGCGGCGTGAGCGTGTCCCGGGCGAAATTTTCGTCACCGGCAACACGGTCATCGATGCGATGAAAATGCCGTCAAAGCGCACGGCGTTTCGCTCGCCGGAGCTTGCGCAGCTCGATTTTTCACGCAGGATCGTGACCCTCACCTGCCACCGCCGTGAAAACTACGGTGAGCCGATGGAGAGCATTTTCTCCGCCGTGAAAGAGCTTGCCGAGCGGCACGGCGATATTACCGTTATCTACCCCGTGCACAGTGCGCCCGAGGTGCGCAGTGCGGCGAAAAGAATTCTCGGCAGCACGCAAAATGTGAAGCTCATCGAGCCGTTGGACGCATTGGATATGCGTCTTCTGCTTTCCCGCAGCTATTTTGTCATGACCGACTCCGGCGGCCTGCAGGAGGAGGCTCCGGCGCTGGGCAAGCCCGTTTTGCTTCTGCGCCGTGAGACCGAGCGCCCCGAAGCGGTCGAGGCGGGCACGGTGAAGCTCACCGGTGTGCGCCGTGACGATATTCTCCGTGACGCAGAGCTTTTGCTCACAGACCCCGCAGCCTACGAGCGCATGGCGAACGCCGTAAACCCCTACGGTGACGGTCACGCCGCCGAGCGAATCGCCGATGCGATAATCGAACACTTCAAAACCACCTGAAAGCCGTCCCAGCAGGACGGCTTCTTAAGTATATTACAAAAGGTACATCGCACCCATAATGATAAGCAGATCTTTATCCCCGCTCTCACGGTACATGAGATAGAGGATGAGTATCAAAAGCAGATCCTCCGTCTCAAGCTCGCCTAACTTTTCCGGGATGAGCCGTGACAGCGAGCCGCCTAAAAGCGGCATTTGGTTCGGCGGCTTTTTCTGCGCAGGTCTCGGCGGCGGGGGCGGCGGTCTGCGATTTTGCTCCTTGGGCTCGGCGACCTTTTCGGGTCTGCCGGAATTTCCGCGGTAGCGGTTATACATTGCCATCGTCATCGCCTCCGAACTGCGCCGCTATTGACGCTATGGACGCAAGCTTTGCTATCTTCATCGCTTTGTCCATCTTGCTGCGCCGCTTTTCCGACAGATACGGGCGCATGGCCTCGAGAAGCTTTTTGTCGTTCGAGGTCTTAGCTTCCGAGCTCTTCATAAGCCCGCTTATTTTCTTAAGAAGTCCTTCATCCGACCCCGTGTCCGGCGCAGGTTCCGGCGGTGCTTCGCCGCCCATGAGCGACTTTGCAATGCCTGCTATCCGCTCCATCTGTCCCGGATCATTCAGCAGCTCATTGAGCTTATCCTCAAACTCGCTCACAGGCAGCGCTCCTTTCACTCCATCGCTTTTTTAAGCTTTTCGGCAAGCCTTTTGCCCTCGTCGGTGCTCAGTACCTGCGAGAGAATATCCTTGAGTGCTGCGGTGTCGCCGCTTTTTGCGGCTCGCTCTAATTTCTCCTGATCTACCATGCGGCTGACCGCCTTACCCTCGGCGGTGTCGGCAAGTCTTTTGAGCCGTTCGCCCTTTCCGCTGCGGCTGAGCTCCTCGCCCAGCCGTTCCAAGTCCTTCATAAGTCATCACCCGGTCTATTATATTCACCTATACTGCGGAGGTTTACAATGAAAATTGCCGTTTTTTCCGATACCCACGGTCTGGCACAGGGCATGATAGACGCCGTGCGGGAGTATCGCCCCGATCAGGTCATCCACCTCGGCGACGGTATGCGTGACGCCGAGCGCCTGATGCGTGAGTTTCCTGAAATACCCGTGTGCACCGTGCCCGGCAATTGCGATTATGACAGCTATGACCCCGAGTACAAGGTCATTGATCTATGCGGCATGAAGGCGTTTTTGACGCACGGCCACCGCTACGCCGTCCGCAGCGGCAGGCTCGACACACTCTTGTACGCCGCCGAGTGCAGCGGTGCGCAGATTGTCATGTTCGGCCATACGCACAGGGCAGGTTATGACAACATAGGCGGTCTGTTCGTCCTCAACCCCGGCACCGCCGGTCAAGGCCTCAACCGCACCTGGGCAAAGCTCGAACTCGGCCCCACAGGCGAGATACATTGTGAGATATGCAAGATAAAGTAACGCAAAAGCGACCGGAAACCGGTCGCTTTCTTCATTATTCTAATGTTATCTCACTTTCTCCATGTTGCGGGGGCGAACATTATAAGCAGGGGGAATATCTCAAGGCGGCCGAGGAACATGTCAAAGCACAGGGCGAGCTTACTCGGAACCGACAGGCCCGACACACCGTAGGTGAAGGTGTTTGCATCGATGCCGTAGCCGATATTGCCGATGCTCGATATCGCAACGACGATGCCCTTGCCGAAGTCGAGCCCGTCAAGCGAGAGTATCACTGCCGTAATAACAAGCGCCATGAGATACGCAACAGCGAAGCTGTTTACCGATGACACGGTCTCCTCGTCGACGACCTCGTCATCGACCCTGATAAGGTGCACCGAGCCCGGGGTGATGGCCTTGGCGATGGCTCGGTAGGTGCTTTTTGCAAGGATCATGACCCTTGAAAGCTTCATGCCGCCGCCGGTCGAGCCCGACATGGGGCCGGTTATCATGAGAACCAGCAGCAGCGACCAAACAAACGGCGACCACAGCCCTGTGTCAACCGACACATAGCAGGTGGTGCTGATAATTGAAATGACCTGGAACAGCGAATGGCGGATATCCTCGCCGGCAGTCGCAAACTGCGCAGCCGACGAGATGCCGATGACGAGCGCCATGCCCAGAACGAGCACGCCGAACACCCGCAGCTCGTGATTGCGCTTTATGCGCAGAAGCTCACGGGCGATAAGACAGTAGAAAATGCTGAAGCTCATGCTGCACAGCGTCATGAACACCAGCGTCACGGTCTGTACATAGCTGCCGTAGGACACCAAGCTGCCGTTTTTGATCGCAAAGCCGCCGGTGCTGACGGTGGAGAGGGCAATATTCACGCTGTCAAACAGCGGGATATCGCCGAGAACGAGCAGCAGAACCTGTGCAGCGGTCAAGAGGATGTATATCTCGTACAGAAGCTTTGCCGACTTCTGCATCCTCGGGACGAGCTTGCCCGCCATCGGGCCGGGGAACTCAGCCCGCAGCAGGAACATCGAGCTGCCCTCACGGGCAGCGGGCACGATCGCAAGCATGAACACCAGAACTCCCATGCCGCCGACCCAGTTCGTGATGCTGCGCCAGAGCAGGATCGCCCTCGGTGCGGCCTCGACATCGTCCAATATCGTTGCGCCGGTCGTCGAAAATCCCGACACGGTCTCGAATATCGCATCGCCCGGGGCGGTGATGACACCGCTGACATAAAACGGGATAGCGCCGAATACGGAGATGACTATCCACGCAAGCGCAACGGTCACGCAGCCGTCTCTTGACCCTAAGCTCATGCTCGACCGATTTACGAGTGCAAGCGGAAGCCCCACGACGAGCACCGCCGCGATCGCGATCGCAAAGCCGTGCATTGCGGCTCGGTCGCCGTCGGCAAATGCCAGCAGCAGCGGCGCCAGCATAAATACCGCCTCCATGCACAAAATCGTACCGACGGTTTTTCTTATCGTTTTAAAATTCATATCCGCCGCTTACTCCTTGGCAAATATATCATTGAGGTCCAAAATATCACGCCCGGCCGTTGTCACGACGACGACGGTGTCGCCCGCCGAGAGCCTGTCACGGCCTCCGGGTATCTTGATCTTGCCCATGCTGTTGATGCACGCAAGCAGTATGCCGGGCTTGAGCTTAATATCCATGAGCGGCTCGTTAAGATGCTTTGTCGCCTCGGTCACGGCAAACTCGAGCGCCTCTGCACCGCCGCCGGCAAGCTTATGTATCGTCAGCACCGCACTGCCGCCGGTGTTCTCCATCGCACGGACATAGCGCACGATGGCTCGGGAGCTTATCTGCTTCGGGCTTATGAGACTGTCCGCTCCACGGTCGCCGAGTATCTCGCCGTATTCGCTGCGGTTGATTTTCGTGAGAAGCTGCGGAACGCCCACCTTGCGGGCAAACATGCCGATTATGATGTTCTCCTCGTCCATATCCGTCATCGGCAGCACGGCGTCCATGCGGGCGATGTTGTGCATTTTCAAGACCGCCTGCTTCGAGCCGTCCGAGCAAATGACAGTCGCCTCCGGCAGCGCCTCGGATAAATACTCACACCTCTTGCGATCCATTTCGATTATCTTCACATGCGCTCCGCTTTTTGCGAGCATCGGGGTCAGGTACTCGGCAATGCGTCCGCCGCCCACGATGAGCACATTTTTAGACCGCTTCGAGCGCAGCTTCAGCTCATGCGTGAGCTCCACGAGCGCCGATGCGGGAGCGGTCGCATATATCCTGTCGCCGGCTTCGAGCGCAAATCGGCCGTCGGGGATGAACGCCTTGCCGTCACGCACGACGGCGCACACGAGCGTGCGGGTGCGTATCTTGCTGCCCATGTCCGACAGGCGCAGGCCGCACAGCGGGCTTTCCGGCTCGATGCCGAGCTCCACTATCTCAGCCCTGCCCTCGGCAAAGGTGTCTCGCTTTATAAACGCCGGAATCTGCAGCAGGCGGTATAGCTCCTTGGCGGCGAGCAGCTCGGGGTTGATTGACATGGAAAGACCCAGCTCGTCCTTGAGGACATAAAGCTGCTCGGAATACTCACGGTTGCGCACACGGGCTATCGTGTTCATGCAGCCGAGCTTTCGTGCCAAAATGCAGGCGAGGAGGTTCACCTCGTCCTTCGCCGTGACCGCCACCATGAGGTCGCACTCATCGACATTCGCCTCACGCTGCGTGGCTATCGCCGCACCGTTGCCGTAAAGCGTCATGACATCGAGCGTTTCGGATATCATCTTGACCTTTTCCTTGTCGTTGTCGACAAGCACAATGTCGTGATTTTCGTTTGCAAGCTCCTCGGCGAGCGAGAAGCCTATCTTGCCGCCGCCGATAATTACGATTTTCATGCAGAGATCCTTTCCGAACGATTTCTTTAATATATAATTCTATCATATATACGGCGCTGTTTCAAGATACACAGTCCCCCGCTTGCGCTGAGAGTGACTGATGTGTTAGGATAAATGCAATTCTACTTCCGAGGGGTGTATTTGTTCGCCGTGAGCAGATAGTATTAGCTCAGCAAAAGGAGGTTTCAACATGGATCTAATTAAGATAGGCAAATATATAGCAGGCAAGCGCAAGGAGGTGGGGCTTACCCAGCGGCAGCTTGCCGATAAGCTCGGCATGAGCGACAAGTCGGTGTCCAAGTGGGAGCGTGGCGTGTGCCTGCCGGATGTGGCGCTGTACTCGGATCTGTGCGGCATCCTCGGCATCAGCATCAACGAATTTCTCGCCGGCGAGGATATCCCGCAGGAGAGCGTGGTGCAAAAGTCCGAGGAGAACATCATCGGCGTCGCCACCGCCGGTAAGCACCGGCAGAAAAAGCTCAAGTCCGTCATCGGCATCCTGCTTGCCGTGTCGATACTTGCGCTGTCGGTCATCGGCGTGATGCTCGTCAATGAATATTGGCCGCAAAACTGCATCTACCCCGTCAGCAATGCCAAAAGCGTCGAGATGGAGACCGTCAAAATGCTCTCAGGCCCGGATGGTGCGCTCGTCTACGATTATAAAACGAGCGACAAATATAAGCGGCTGATAATCTACCGCTATGAGTATGTCTCAGGCAAGCTCGTGAGCAAGGAAGCGATAGGCTCGATCGGCTACGAGCAGCCCCTCGGCTCGCCCAAAAGCGGCAAGCTGTTTTTTGTGCCCGATGTTGAGCACTCCACCGTCAAGTTCATCTCCGCCGGCAGCGGCTCGCTGGATATACCCATCTTCACCGATGTCGACAAGGATGAGTTCAATCTGCGCACCATGCTCGGATTAGCGGGCAAAACGCCCATCGAATACGACAAGGAGATGGGGCTTTTCGCCCTCGTCTGCGGTAAAGAGCGTGTCTACACCTCCGTCATCGACGAGTACGGCCAAACCACCGCCCCCGCCAACGACTATGTCTGTTACTTCTCCGTCGAATTCGGGAAATAACAAAAAGCTCTCCTGCTTTGGAAACAGGAGAGCTTTGTTGAGCTGATAGCACTTGCGTTTGATGAAAAATATAATATTATTGTAAATATAAGCCTCAAGATTGGCAGCGTCAAAAAATTGATGCATCGCCGTGTTTAACCACTTTCCATTAATATCTGATTTGTACTCTGTGTACTTCTCTTGATACTCATTCCTGCAGAGTTTGTTTACACTGTGTTCACTCATCCGGCGCCGGACGGAGACTATGTTATGAATGTTAGATATACGATAAGCGTCTACAATAAAGATGCTTCGTTTTCATAAATCGCTTGCGGTACTGCGCCAATAACAGTTCATATCGAAAATGAAGAGTATTTCTTAGATGCCAACGAGGCATCTTGGGGTAATGTCAAAACAATTCACTATACAAATGTCATGGTATCCAGTGTAACGCTGGCATATTTCGACAACAACAAATTCACCGTAACTCGTGAGCTTGAAGAAGCATTGCCGTGTGATTTCGATGTGAAATATAACGGCAATGAGTATTATGTTGAGCTAGAAGTTGATGAAATTACAGATAAGGCATTAAATTACTCAATCGAAGGCCGAATAAACGACATATCTGCGATGGATATTTTTTGGAGCGCCGCCCTACTTTTGCTTGATATAGTGGGGATAGCAGGGTACTTTATTGCAACGAGCATTTATAAAAAAGAACAAACCCAAAAGAACATAAGCATGTAGTTGTTTAACGACAGCAACTATTACTTGCTCGCATCCGGTGGCAAGTCTCAGGACATCCGCAAATACAGGGTCGAGCGCTTCGGCAAGGGTAAAGACACATTTTATTTTCAAGAGGACGACGACCATTTCACAGTGACAACAAATGTGGAGATCAGCGAGCAATTCTTTGCATGGCTTTGCGGCTTCGGCGAAAAAGTCAAGCTCATCGGCCACGAAGACACCATAGCCGATTTTAAACGGTACTTGGACACGATAAGGGGTATGTATTGATGGATGCAAATTTTTATGATTTAGTTGATTTGATCCGCAAAAAGATGGAGCGAGGCAAGAATTTTTACTCACTCTTGGCGGACAAGCCAAAGTGGAATCAGCTTTGTGCCTCCTTGTATGCAATTGTGGATGCGCAATCTGCCATTGATGCCTACACTGAGCTTGAATATCCCTCTGATGTTAAGGGCAAGTATTTATATACATACGGCTTGCTACAAGCGTTATTTCTACAGCAGGACGCCGCAAAAGGTATTTCTAGCTCTCTGCTGAATAAGAATATAAACTTCCGCAAAGAGTACCCTGCTCTGTATAAAATCAGGGAAATCAGAAACGACGCAACAGGGCACCCTACCGGACGAAATCGCAAGGATGACTGCAATCTCTCATATGTTCAGATCACGCAAATTTCGATGCACAAAGACGGCTTCAGATATGCGATATATAAGGATACCAACAATTTTAAATTTGAGGAAGAACATGTTGATCTGCGCAAATGCATTGACGAACAAAGTAAAAGCATGCAGGCAATCCTCGCCGAGATATGTGACCTGCTTGATGAAGGATGGAGAAAGCACTTGGAAAAATTTAAAGACGAGAAAATGGTGGATATTTTTAAAGGCCTAAATTATGCAAAGACAAAGGTACTTGAAGATGATTATTTGGCTGAAGCCGGTCTCGAAGAAGCGAGAAACATGGTCGAGTGCTGCAAAAGCGCTCTTAATGAAAGGTATGGTGATTGGAGAAATATAGACTGCTTCAGATTTGAAATTAAGGACATTGAAGAAATATTCTCATTGCTTGGCGATGTTGATATTGCAATAAATTCTCGTGTAGACCACTATCTTTCAGAACTCATGTTTATTAAGATGGCGGAGCTCGAAGAGTGTGCAAAAGAGATAGATGAAAAGTTTAAACTTGAAAGTTGTACAGTAAAAGTGGACAGTCCGAAGAGTGAAAAAATGATATAATAAATTCAAGAGGTGGACTGTATGAAAGAGAAACGCAATTACACTAAAGAATTCAAAGTGCAAGCCTGCGAATTGGTGCTCAAAGACGGTCTTAAGGTGAAAAGCGTAGCAGAGCGCATATAAGCCAGCTGAGCTTTGATGATGCGGCAAGGAAGATCGTAGAGTACATTGAGTTATACTACAACTCGGAAAGACTGCACTCCGGCATCAACTATTCCGTGCCTAATCGCTTTTTCACTCTTCTATCTGTCCATTTTTCTTGACAAGTTTCCTTGACGCATAATAGATGCAAAAAAGGAGTAAGAAATATGTATGTTTCTTACTCCTTTTTCATAATCGGCAATCATTGAAAAGCTGAATTATAGGTCGGTTTTTCTGCGGCAAGCAAAAAGCCACAGAGCCTTGCGATATCTCGCTTTCCCTCACCGCACACCTTGCTTCTGGCGCAGACTCAGGCAGTCGGCGATCATGGCGATGAACTCGGAGTTCGTGGGCTTGCCCTTTATATTCGACACGGTGTAGCCGAAAAACTTCTGTAATACCTCGATGTCGCCCCTGTCCCATGCGACCTCGATCGCATGGCGGATGGCTCGCTCGACCCTCGACGGCGTTGTGTTGAACTTCTTGGCGACCTCGGGATACAGCACCTTCGTGACGGCGTTTATGATGTCCATGTCGTTGATGGTCAGAATGATCGCCTCACGCAGATACTGATAACCCTTGATGTGTGCCGGAACGCCGATCTCGTGGATGATCTCGGTGACGAGCGCTTCGAGTGAAGCATCGCTGCCCTTCGACTGTGCGGCCGGCAGCTTCGGCGCATTGATCTGGCGAATGCGGTCGAGCAGCGTCACGATGTCGCAGGGCTTGGTGACAAAATACGCTGCACCCAGCGCTGCGCACTCGGTGATGATCTTATCGTTGTAGAAGCCCGACACCACGAGCCCCTTGGTGTCGGGGCAGGCCTCGGGCAGGCGGCGCAGCACCTCAATGCCATCGAGCTTGGCCAGTACGAGATCGAGCACCAGCACATCGGGCTTGCTCTCTGCCACCATGGCGAGTGCGTCCACACCGTCGCCGACGCAGCCAACAAGCTCCAGATCCTCCTCGTTGCGCAGCACCTCGGTCATCAAGCGCTTGAAGTCATCGTTTGTGTCTGCGATAAGTACACGGGTTTTGGTTTCCATAATTAATTATCCTCCATTAAATAGCCGAAACGGCATCCATGTATTATTTAAGCAAAAACTACCGCTTTTGCGATATAAATTTACCATATTCGGATACTTTTTTCGCACGAATTTTGTCGACCTTGTCAGGAATTGTTGACATAATTCGACGAATAAATGTTAAAATTTGATGAACGATGCTATTATTTTGCATCTTATGTCGAATTATGTCAAGACATTAAATGTTAAAAAAGTTTGTTTCTGTATTGAGCAGCTTAACACAACAAGAATGGTGCCCCAAAAGCGGGCGCCAAATGCATAGCGAAACGCTCCGTGCAGGCCGGGAAGCTGCCAGTTTGAGCGCTGCGCTGCAAATCATTTTGGAGTGCTGAAAAGGCGTCGATTTTTCGGCTTCAAGCACCGTAGACACAAAGCCTGAATTATGAACAAATCTTGAATTTTCAAAGGTTTCGTGGATTTTGCGTTAATGCAGTGTCAAACCGGCACACCGTTTGCTTAACGCATCTTGATTGAGCAAATGCTCAATTTTTGCATCGCAAAATCCGGCATTTTTCTGTCCTTTGTACCGGTATTATGGCCCTTTTTTGTGCATACAAAAAGAATAGTCCAAAAAGCGTCGCGCCGAGCGTTAAAAAATCGTCATTGTCTTTAATTTTCTGGATATATCAGGTAAGGATCGTTACTTTTTCGTTACCAAGTCCATTTCAAGACCATTTTTTACATGAATTATCACATTTTGTAACCGCTTTTGGCGGTGTTTTGTCGAATGAATCTGTATTTTTGTCGAAAATGCGATTTTGAGCGCTATTTTTCGACAAAGCATCATCAACAACATTTCAAATCGCTCAAAAGCCGAATTTGAATATTTTACCCGTCTTAACGCAGTCTTAATGCATCCGGCAAAAAACTTAACACGCATTTCGGCAAGGTTTTTATCTGTCCGAAGCGCTTCTCCGCATCCCGATGTGAAATTGCCCCCGTTGCGGCAGTCTCTGCGTGGCATTTTGAAAATTAAAAAGTTTTTCAACCTCCTGTCCTCAAGCGTCCCTCATTGTACATATTTACTATAGAGGCTGTAACCGGTCCCGTGCGATCCTCCGGATCCGAATATACAAGCATCAACAAAGGAAACAGCGACAGGTGACCCTGTCGCTGTTTCCTCGTTATCTGCGGTTATGCATCCATCCTCGCCGTCATATATTGTAAGTTATGCACATAACCATACAAATTATGCTGCCCGTAGCTCTATATGCTAAAATCGTTAATGACTGGTTTCGTGACATTTCAACTCACACGCCCCTTGCGGGGCGTGACCGCAACATTTTGGGTAACATGGCGGTCACGCTCTACATCTTGGGGCGGACTTTATTATTTTGCACCTTTTGCAGGCGCTTTTTGCTAGTTTCTTGCAATTTCTGCGCAAAATCACAGGCGAACCCGTCGCAGAAATCACATCACGGGCAGTTCACCTCAGACGATTATCACGCCCTCGGGGTCATACCCGCCCTTTGCGCCGATATGCTCGACCTTTTTGTGCCAATCGTTGCCGAGATAGTAAAACCGCAGGCTGTCGAGCTCCTCATCGATTATCTGCACGAGCTCGTTTTTGAGCTTCATGAACTCGCCGTAATCGAGGTTGGCCTCGAAAACCGAGTTCTGCACCCTTTGTGCACGGCTTTGGCACTTTTTTGCGACGAGCCGCAGCCGCTTTCGACCGGCGGCACTCTGCGTACTCACATCATAGCTTATCAAAACCATCATGGCTCTCACCTATTGATATAGCACGGGTACTCGTCGAGCTCGCCGCGGATGAACTTTGCAAAAAGATTGCTCTGCACATACGGCAGCAGGCCGAACTGAATTTTCTGCTTGAGATAGGGATGCTCAATGTCGCTGCGCTTTTTCTCCTGCCACTTTGTGAGCACTTTTTTCCTGCCGTCATCGTTGAGCCAGACCGCACCGGTGGGCTTAAACTCAAAGTCGGCATCGGTGAGCATGCCGAGATTGAACATCGTCAGCGTGAAGCGCTCGGCGTGACACCTCGTTTCCTCGACGAGGTCGCAGGCAAGCGAACTGCGGCCGCTGCGAAGCTGATGGAAAAAGCCGAAATAGCTGTCGAGCCCGACTGTCTCGAGCGCTGCGGCAAACTCATTCGTATAAAGCGTGTACACAAACGAGAGCACGGCTTTCACGGGGTCGAGCGGCGGGCGCTTACTGCGGTAATCGAAGCTTGTCGGGCCGGTAAACAGCTTGCCGAAAACGCCGAAGTACATTTTTGCGCAGTTGCCCTCGATACCAAGGACGGTCTCCAGACTGTCGGTCTCGCAGACCTTGCTTATCCCGTCCTTGAGATAATCAATGGCGGCGGTGACCTCCTCGTCCTCACGCAGAGCGGGGATATCGTGCCGTGAGCGGCGCAGGACACTTATGCAGTTTGCAAGCTTCGCTGCGATGGTGTTTCTCGCAAGGGCGACGCTCTTTTCACGGATCACATCTATCTGCGCGACCCGCAGGAACACATTGCCCCGTGTCTCGCCGCTGACCTTGGCAAGAAACCGCCCCTGCGGCGAAACGAAGGACAGCGCCACCTGCTCCTCAACGCACTTGCCCATGAGCGCCGGAGAGCAGCCGAGATAGCCGAAGCAGACGATAGCCTCGGCATTCGCAAATGGGATGCGCAGCTTCGTTTCGCCATCGATGCGGCAGACGAGGTTGTCGTTTTCAAGCGACAGATAGGTGTTTTCATTTGTCACATAAACGGTGTTGAGCAGCTTCCTCATAGCCCACACTCCCTTCGCACGCAGTCGGCAACGCTCTTGTGTTTTCGGCGGCTTGTGACCTGCGGCATGCACATATCCTTCATCGAGCAGCCGCTGCACTTCTGCCCTTTTCTGATATCGGGTATGCGCCCCTCAGCGATATACGAGCGCATTTGCGCCAGCAGCGTCAGCAGCTCATCATGAAACGACGCATCGAATGACACCACAAAGCGCTTTCGGGCATCCGCATAATATATCTCGGCGGTGCAGTCGGTTTTGAACAGCTTATCGGCGCAGAGCTTCTGCGCATAAAGCTGCATTGCGTCATCGTGCCGGATCATGCCCGTTTTGGGCTTTGTGGGCTTGTACTCAACGATACAAAGTCCGGCGGCGGACTCCTCAAGGCAGTCGAGCTTGCCGAAAAGGCCGAGCTCATCGTCCCAAACATCGACATCGGTATAGCGCTTTCTGCCACGGGCGGAGAAGCTCTCGCCGCTGTGCACCCGCTCGTGGACGGCGTTTGCCTTGACGACAAAATAGTTTTCCGCCCACGCTCTGTCTATCTCGAGCAGCCCCCACCTGTGCGGGCAGTACAGGTAGTGCTGCAGGCTGCGGACGGAGATCGTCTCCATCACACCATGCGGCTGAGCGTTACGCCCTCAGGCATGGTCTCGTCGACCTCGACGGCGTAATCGGCAAACACTCTGGGAGGTGCGTCCTTGTCCTTCTGACGGACAACTATCTTGTCGAACAACTCACCCGAGGGTGCGTTGCCGAGCAGGCTGTCGTGCTTAAATACATACAGTCTGCGCATGCACATTTTGCCCCTTGCGGCGCTGTGGTCATTCTCGAACATGTTGCGGATAGCCTCCCACAGAAGCCCAAGGTCGTCCTCGTCAAAGCCGGTGACCTTCTGCGCAAGGGCAGCGGAGATATAGCCCTCGCCACGGTACAGAGCATAGGGGATGATGCTCTTTTTTCCCATCTCGGTGTCGCCGGTGGAGCGTCTGTCCTCGGTTGTTCTCGCCTGACGGGTCACGGTTATCTCCTGATACATAACGGGCGATATGCTGCGTGCAAAGTTGATCTGCACTGGGCCTCTGACTATGCCGCAGGGGTCATCGCCGGTCGACATGACTGCACCGAAGGTACGAACATCAAAGTAATTTTCGCACATATACTGCCTTGCCCTGAGTACATCGTCCTTGACTGCGCCCTTTTTGCCGGTCGCAAGGCCGCATTCGGTGTACGCCTCGGTGAACTTGGTGTTCATCGCCTTGTCGGGCTTGACGAGAATGTTGTAGCGGGGCTCGCCCTCTTTCACGAGCTCGACATAGTTTCTCACCTTGCGCTTGAGGCATACATCGGTGACATAGCCGAAGCCGGTCTCGGGGTCAATGCGGGGTGCGTTTCCGGCATCGGGGTCTCCGTTAGGATTGCCGTTTTCGACATCAAAAAGCATTACAAATTCATAGCGGTTAGATATGGCCATGACAGTTCCTCCTATTATTCATCGGCTGCTTTTGCAGCTGCTTTCTTTTCAAATCTCTGGTTTTTCTGCTGATAATACCCGAGCATGAACACGCCCTGCTCCTTTAGCGTGAGGTGCGAGGGAAATACACTTCCCATCATGCCGAGTATCTCGGTGACCTCTCTGTCCATGAAGTACGCCGTTTTATCCTCGAGCTTTGCAAGGTGGTGCTGCGACAGCGAGAGCAGTTTTGGAAAAACGACCGCCGGTCTTGTTGCCGCCGACGAGAAGTACGCATCCTTTATCGTGCGGTTGAGCGTATCGTTCGACGCACGGCGCTGAATGTCTTCAAGCTTGCAGAACAGTCTGCCGCAAAGGTACGCCGGATCTCTGTTTTCCAGATCGAGTGACATTTTTATCTCCTCCTGTTTTCCTTTCAGTCTTGCGCTGCGGTTTATGCAGGCTTTTATAAGTCCCATTCGGACATTGTTCATTTTAATATAGCTGTTCTTTTCGTCATCCGTGTCGGTCTTGACCCTCCTAACGACCGCCGTAAGCAGCGCATCGGGATAGGCCGTGCCGTTTATTATGGCATCAAACAGCTTTGCCATGAGCGCAGGTGAGACCTTGTCGTTGCTACTTTTCGGAGACACGAGCTCTTTGCATATCGTCCGCACCGACATGGGCTTTCCGCCGCCGCTGCCAATCTGCATATCCGAGTAATGCACGATGGTGTTTTGCAGAACCTTGCCGAAGCTCTGGCGGTAAATACACTTGAGCGCAAGCCTTGCCGAGTTCGGCTTTATGCCCACAACATAGAAGCTGACATCGCTGTCGATGTTGTCGATGCCATCGACTATCTCCCGTGTTGCCCTGCCGCTTTTTATGCCGTCAAACACCGAATCGAGCCATTCGTCCGTGTGTTCGCTGTCCATGGTGTCGCCGAATGCCAAGGCGCTGAAAATGCTATTGCACGCCTCGTCGCCGGAGGCCGCCCAGTAGATATAGGTCGTCTCGTCTATGAGCGTGCGGTGGTGCTTGTCGGCAAGCAGATAATTGAGCGCTTCGGTGTATTTTTTCACGGCGTTAGCTGAAATGCAGCTATTGAACGACTGCTTTTTGCCGTAGGACTCCTCTGCGGCGTTTTTGTAGCTCACCATGGTGTTTCCCATGGGCGAGCCGCCCGGCAGGCCGGTTATCTTGGCGTGCACACGCTCTATCGGCAGGTACTCGCCGGTTATGCAGCACTGTGCGCTCTGGGCATCGTCACTCTCGGTGGAAGCGGCATACATCTGCTCCCACTTTTCCTTAATCTTCGGCTCGTCATGCAGAAGCTTATCGGGCCTACCGGCGAGGCAAAAGGCAAATTTACCCGTGACGAGCAGCTTGCCCGCTCCCAAAAGGGTCTCGTTGTGCTCCTGCTCCTCCGGCTTCCATGTTTTCATGAAGCTGCGGTAGGCGTTCACGAGCGGAGTGTCGATGCCGTCTATAAATTCAAGGTTTTTCTCGACAAAGGCATCGTGCGACTTTTTCGCCTTGTCTTTGCCATCGGACGCAGACAGCGCCGCAGCCTTTGCATCGTAGTTCAGTCCGAAAATGTACAGTGGACGGTGTTCGATGATATTTGCGTCTATCGCCGTTTTCTCCGTCCGCTTCGGGAGCATCACGGTCTTTGGAACTTTCCGTTCCTTGGGTTTGTCCTTCACGGTGTAGATCTCGGTCTCTTGGCAGTCGACAATGGAATCGACAGCACCGTCCTCGGTTAGCGCAATTAGCGCATGTATGCCCACGCCGGAGTAGCCGTCGGGCAGCACCAAGCCCTTTTTGGCGAGCACATCGTAGTAATCGCAAAGCGCACTTATCAGCATACCGTCCCCTCCGCAAATTTTTTCACATCGATAACGCCGCCGACCATGTGCGGGCGGTAAAACTGCGCATCCGCTTCATCGGAAAACTTCGGTGCGCTCCAATCGCCGTTTATCGGCTTGCCGCCGTCGACAAATCGCATGGTGTACAGCATGTAGCCGAGGTCGACATCGCCCATCCTGAGTATCTCGGGCGAGATATCCTCAAGGCGGAACTCGTCGACAAGCTTTATGCTCTTTGCCGGAAACTCGCTGCACCCGAGGCAGGGTGTCCTGAAATGCTGGCCTTTTTCGAGTCTGCGCTTTATGATGCCAAAATGCTTCTGCTCGCACTCGTCCTCGTGCTCGTCCTTGAGCCCCGTGAGCTCAAAATGAAACTCCACGCCGTACTTCACATTTTTAAGCAGCAGCGATGCACGCTGGTTTCTGCTTTCGTCCGAGTAAATGCAAATGTCCCGCTCGGGGTCTTTCATCTGCGCCATAACCGAGCGCAGCGCAACCTTATCCTTTATCTCGTTTCTGCGCACATTCATGAAGTCTATCGGGTTGAACACCACGATCTTGTCTGTCTCGTAGCGTATCGCCGGCTTCCAATAAACGCTCTTGAGCATGCCCACGAGTGCGCTCGGCGTGGGCACATCGTAGCTCACACGCTCGACCTTCATTTCCGGTCGGGTGAAGCATGCAAGGTCGCCCTCGACCATTATCTTAAATCCGTACAAGCTCTCCACTCCTTTTATATAAAATAGTCCGTTCCTTCAAATTGAACGCCCAGCTCGCTGCTGTAATACTCCTTGTTCGTCAGGAAAAACACGCCGCTGCCGTGGTCGGCGACAACGCCCTGCTGCCGCAGCCGCTCAAACTCGTCAAGGTACACCGTGCAGCAGTATTTGCTTATCTTTCTGCTGCTGATACGCCCCGTGGCGCACAGCGTGTCGTACAGCTTTCTGCTGTAGTCGTCACGGCACACGGCAAGCGACACCGTCCGCCGGTCGTCAATGAGCCGGAAGTTCTCGCTGTATGTCCTGAACGGTATCATGTCGATGCTCTTGCAGCTTCGGCCCACACTTTTTGAATGTATCTTCTCGTCGTCGATGCAAAACAGCCGGTCGTAATACGCCCTTATCGCCGCTTCACAGGAGATGTCCTCATACTCCGCCAGCAGGCCCTTCGTGAGCTCCTGCTCGGTTCTCCTGCGTCCGGCCTCGGGCGATTCAAACACGAACACCTCGCCCGGGGCACGCAGTCCCTCTCGGTTGCAGCGCCCGCCGGTCTGCAAAACGCTGTCGAGCCCCGCAAGCTCACGGAACGCCGCCACAAAGTCGAGGTCGACGCCCGCCTCTATCAGTGAGGTCGAAACGACCGTTATCCGCCGCTCCGACGGCACGGCCGAAAGGTCGGGGTAATCGTCATACAGCCGCTTGAGCGCAGCCTTGATATTCTCAATGGCCCTCGTTCGATCATAGGCGGTCATGTAGGTCGAAAGGTGGTACTTTTCGCCGGGGCACAGCTTGTATAGCTCGGCGGCCTTCCTCCTGCTGTTGACCACGATGAGCGACGACGCATAGCCCGACGCTTTCTGCACGAGCACCTCGTCCGACATCTCGCCGAGGTCGGAAAAACGACACTTGCGGAACTTTTCAAAGTCGGAGGTGTCGTCTATAAGGTCGGTGACGCTCAAGCCCCCTTCGGCGCAGCGCTCAAGTAGCGAGCGGAAGTCCGGCATGGTCGCCGTGAGGAAAAGCGCTTGGCTGTTCAGATATTTCGTTATGTAGCCGATGCCGCGCAGACAGGGCTCAAGATATTCCCTCGGCATGAGGTGTGCCTCGTCAAGTACAATGACGCTGTTTGCCATGTTGTGCACCTTGCGCAGCTTGCCGCGCTTGTCGCCGTAAAGCGATTCAAAAAATTGCACCGCCGTGGTGATGACGATGCCCGCATCCCAGTTTTCGCACGCAGCCGAAAAAGCCGCCTTGCTGTCCTCACTGAGTTCGCTCTGCTCCTCGTAGACGAACGACGACTGCTGACGCAAAAAGTCCGTGTGCTCGGAGAAAAGCCCCTCAAAGGTCAGGGCGGTCTGGTCGATGATGCTGTTATATGGGATGACATATATGATGCGCCGGAGCCTGCCGTTCGAGGCGAGCACCCGCTTTAGGGCGCAGCGCATGCTGGCAAGCGTTTTGCCGCTGCCGGTCGGCATATTCATGAGGTAAATGTTCGAGCTTTCGCCTATGCGTGCAAACGCTTGCTCCTGCAATTTACTTCGGGCCGTCTGAAGCTCGGTCATCGCCTTGAAGCCGCCAAGCTTTGCGTCAAGCGATGCCTCGCACCGTTCAAAGCTGCATCTGAGCGGATCGGGCAGAGCCTCCTCGCAGAACTTTGCGGTGTCCAGCGAGTCTGCGTCGGTCAGGCACGAAAAGCAGTAGCGGACGAAAAATGCAAATTTCTCGACCACATCAGCAGTGGTCTTGCAGTCTTTTATAAGCAGTGCCGTGAACGGTTCGGGGGCTACTCGCTCGATATCAAGCTCGGAGCTGTATCCGCCGAAGTCACCGGGATTGCGGCGCAGCCGCCCGAAAAGCGTGGGCATGTCCGGCGTGTTGTTTTTGACTCCGCAGTCGGGGATGCCGGAATGGTGACCAGCGATGCAAAGCTGCAGCAGCAGCGTCAGGGGCGTGCCTTTGCCCTCGAGCTTCGCCGCTTCGAGCGCACCGCAGATCGAGTGCTCGACCCGGATATTTTCGCCCCTGATGCGGCGCTGAAACTCGCTTGAATACTTGCCGACATCGTGCAGCAGGCCGCACAGATAGTTTATCTGCCTGAGCTCGGCTATCGAAAAATCAGCCGCTGCCGCCGCCGTGTTCAGCGAATGCTCGGCAACGGACTGCACCTTCCCGCTGTCGGATATATGGGCAATAAATTGCTCCTCCATCGCTCCACCTCCGTCATTTTGCAACATGATTGTGTTGCTGCAAGGTCAAAAACCGTCGATTTCGCACAGTTTCAATACCATTTATAACAAAAAAAATGCAGCAAATGCAATAGGGAATTCGAAAAATTTTAGAAACTTCTCATAATTTTGACTGGTCTGAAAAAAAGGTCAAGCGGTTTTATTCGCTTGACCTTTTTGTTTATGCGTAAAAGCAATTAAGATATAGCTTTGTAAATAAGTGAAGAAACCGCTCCCAAAAGAATGAAAACGGAGAACGGCATGTCGTTTTTCAGCCCCTCGACCGGCGTATACTTTCTGAACTGCATGGTCAGTACCATTGTCTTAAAATAATTAAATACATTAAGCAGCCGCAACTTCAGCTCCTTTTTAGCCATCATATAAAACAGCGAAAATACGCCGCCGATGATCAATGTGAAAACGAATGCGCTCAGAAATTCTTCAAGTCCCCAACAAGCGCCGATGACGCACAAAAGCAACGCTTGTTAGATAGAAAATCATCGATTCCGCACAGTTTTAATTTCGGCAAATTCGCTCCAAAAGCGAAAAAAGGCCCCGTACACAAAGCACGGGGTCCGGTTCATTTGCCCCTGAGCTTTTCGAGGAGCGTGCGTTTGGGGACGCACAGATCGCCGGAGCGGCGGAGGGCGGCAAGTGGACTGTCCTTTTTTAGTTTGATGCTCAGCTTCACGGGTGCGGTGTCGGTTTTGAGCTCAAAGCGGGTCAAAGCGGAAAGGTGAGCTTCCCGCACGGCGACCGCAAACTCATACCGCACATAGCTGTAACCGCCGTCAAGGCAGCGGTACTTCGCCTCGGGAGCCGGGGTGAGCGGCACATCGGCAAGCTTTTTGCCGGTCTCGGCATCGGCGAGATAGATCACCGGCTTCGTCACGAACCCGGGCAGCAGCACATGGCCGGTGATATGGTACCTGCTGCCGGTCTCGATGCCGTCAACGGTCAGCGCACCGGCGGCATTGAGTTTGCCGAGAGCTTCGTCTCCGGCAAAGGCTTCTTCGCCGTCAAGGCGCACGGTAACGCTGCCATCCCGCAGGCGCAGAAGCGCAGCCTTCGTGCCGAGGGCGCAGTTTCTGGCGGTCGCCAGGACATGCGCATCGCACTTTCGCAAAAGTTCCCTGACAACGCCGCACAGTGCCGCATTGTCGGACACGGTGAGCGTGCGCAGCTCGTCCACGGCAAGATACTGCGCATAGCGCCCGACCCTGCCGTGCAGGCGCTCGGACAGTGCAAACAGCGCAGCGCAATAGCGCTCCGGCAGGGCCGCAGCGTCCGCTTCGTGCTCGGGTGCGTCAACGAAAATTCTTGTACACACCGGCTCACGCAAAAGCCCTATCGTGCCCTTTTGCAGCACGAGCGAATTTATGAGCAGGCTTCCGCCGAGCATGGGGAGAGCTGCGTCAAAGCCGTGCTCCTTGGCCTTTTCCGTCCGCAGAAATGCCGAGCACAGGCTCGTTTGGATGCAGTCGGGGCGCTCGGTGATATCGACAACCCCGCTGCCGGCCGCAAACTTATAATCGAGCTTTATCCAGCCGGTCTTTCCGCCCGTCCAGCGCTGTCGGCAGGCGACGACATCGGTCTTGTCGCCGTTTGCCTCGAAGAAATCCCACACCTTGGCAAGTGTGTTCTGCGGCCAAGCGTCGCCGCTGTCGGCAAACAAAATATACCTGCCCTCGGCCATTTGCAGCGCTTCGCTGCGGTCATTTGCTTGGGCGACATTCTTGGGATAGTGCTCACGCAGAGCGCCGCACTCACCGGTCACGATGAGCTGCACATTTTCCTTAAAGCCCATGGTCTGGCGGGCAAACTGCCCGGCGGTCGGCTCATCGGGCGCAACTACGGTGAACTTAAATCCCTTGCTCGGCGCTTTGCCGTCCATGCGGTAGAGCTCTGGTAGGTCGATGCGGTAGCGGTAGAATTTCTGCCGCACTTTTTCAGTCAGAAACTCCTGTGTTTTCTCGTCACGCAGAAGATACTTCGTGTAGTCGGGGAACACATTTACCTCGATGATCTTATACCCCGTCGGCGTGACGGCGACATCGAAGCCGAAATACTGAAGCTGCGGCATGCTGCGGCAAACATCACGCACGCCGTCAAGTATCATGTCCCAGTGCGGCACATTGCCCTCGATGGCAACGCCGGTATCGGGGTGCACCGGGCAGGGTGTGTAGTGGTCGCCGCTTTTGAACTCCGGCTCGATTATGCGGCCGGTCTCTTTGTCAAGGCTTATGATTATGCCGCCCTCGGCGGTGTTGATATTATCGGTAAAGCCGCCCTTTGAGTGGCCGAGCTTCATGAAGCATGCGCCTATCTGCGGCAGCTCTCCCGTGCGGTGGAAGCAGTTTACACGCACGGTGTTTAGCGCCTCGGGGTAGAAGCTTTTAAACCACTCGTGCATGAGCACATATTCCGTCACGAGGTATACTCCCTCGGCGGAGAAAAGCTCTGCGACAATGGCATCCGCCGACATGGGCACGCCGTTTAGGATATACCGTCCGTCACGGCACTCGAGCTTGTTAAAGCCCTGCCCGTGCGAGCCGTAGGTGCGCTTGACGGCCAGCAGTCTTTTCTCCTCCAAAAGCGCAAAAAGCGAGGCATAGCTCAGCTTATACCCCTCGGGCAGCTCCGGCAGCGGCAGGATGCGGCTTGCGCCGTTTATCCTTGCCACGGCATAGTAATGCTCCGGCAGCACGCTTTTAAATTCCGCAAGCGCAAAGCGACTTGCGAGCTTATCGGATATCCACATTTGGTACTCGGGGTTAATGCGATTGACCCAAAAATAGTCGTAATCGGGGACATAGCGGCGATAATTATCCTCAGTCAGGCCGAGCTCCCTGATGCGGTAGCCGAAAAAGCCACGCTCGTGTGCCCACTTACGCTCGGCATCGGTGATGCTGCCGTCTGCCATGTCGGCACGAAGCTCGGCATCCCACAGACTCGCCATGTACGGGCGCATGCCGCTGCGGTGCTCGGTATCGGCAATTTTCGCCCACTTTTCGCTAAATTCCCGCTCACGGCGCCCGATCTCGGCGTGCTCGGGGTCGGGGTGGGCGCTCTTTTCGTCCCAGTCGGCGATAAACTGCGCCAGCGCCTCGCTCGGGGCATAGCCCTCGGGCAGCGTAAGCTTGGTCGACACATCGATGAGCTTATGCCCCTCGCCGCAGGGGACGAACTTAAACTGCAAAAGCTCGAAAAACGCAAGATATGCGGCGGCGCTTTTGGCCTTGGCGATGAGCTCGGAGTGCTCATCGGACGCAAGCGGCGTGCAGCCGCCGGTGCGGGTGATGAATGCCTCAACGGGCGTTGTGACCATGCCTTCGGGCTCGGAGTGGCTGAGGATTACCACATTCACCGTGCCGTCGGCGGGGTCGGCAAAGCTCTCGGTCAGGACATATTCACGCCCGAGAGTTTCGAGGAAATGCACAAAGCCGTCCTCGTCATACTCCGCTGCGTCAACGGAAAATTTGCCGCCGTCAAAGCTTATCGCATAGCCGCCCGAGACGGCATCGTACGCCGGAACGAGCCTTGCTCTGCCGAGCGCTTTCACGCACTGCGCAGCGTCATTAAAGCTTGAGCCGCCGCCCGCCATTGCTATCGCCGTGCGTCTGCCGTCACGGTACAGAAAGTCGTAGTACAACTCCGGAAGCAGCCCCGCCTGCCCGCTTAGAAACTTCGCCTGCGAGACTATCGAGCCGAACCACGCATTGTACCTGTAAGAATAGCTTCCCATTTCCCGCTTTCTCCTCGGATTTGTTTGATATTTAACCAAGCATATACCAAACTTTACACAAAGTCAATTAACGGGAAATGAAGTTTTTTGCAATATCTGTTCCCAAACGGGGTCTTGCGGATACATATAATGCAAAAGGCAAGCTATGCACCTCAGCACCGCAGCCATCGTGTATAGCATCAAATAAGTAACAGGCAGCCCCTCAGCGTGTCAAAAAAGTCGTAAGACTTTTTTGCACGCTGAAAGCTCCACCCGAGAGGGTGGAGCTTTCCATTTAAATTATCACTCCGTATTTGCTCACCAGCGGGGCGAGGGCGGTGTCGGGGAGGGCGCCCTCATACAGGGCACGGCCCTGGTAGGCACGCAGCGCCGCTTCGAGGATGTCGGCGTCGTCGCACACGATGCACAGGGGCTTGGATATCATGTACTGGCAGTCGGCGAAAAGCTCGACCTCCTCCCATGTGTCGAGCCGCACGGCGACTAAGACCTCATCGGTCTCCAGTGCGTCGGAAAGCTCGTCCTCAAAGTCGGGCGTGACGGCGAGGACTTTGCCGCATCGGGCATCGACCGGCAGATACGCCGTGAGCTTCTCGGTCGAGGCCGGAAGCAGGTCGGCGAACTTCGGTGCGGGGGCGAC
>HF986867.1 GCA_000431075.1 Firmicutes bacterium CAG:555 | reverse complement strand
CAATAGATTGAATCGGCAATGAGAAAAAGATGGATTCCGGTTGCGATTCACAGATTGGAGGAATGCAAGTGAACTCTGTTGGCATTGACATTTCCAAAGGCAGAAGCACGATTGCCGTTATGCGTCCCCTTTGGAGAGGTCGTCATCTCGCCCTTTGAGGTCCGGCACACCGACAGTGAACTGAGCGAACTGGCAAGGCAGCTCAAAAGCCTGAACGGTGAGACACGCGTGGTCATGGAGGCCACAGGAAATTACCATGCGCCGGTGGCAAAGCTGCTTCACGACGCAGGGCTGTATGTTTCCGTCATCAATGCAAAACTGGTGCATGGCTACGGGAACAACGATTTAAGGCGGGTCAAGACAGACCGAAAGGATGCCGTAAAACTGGCAAACTACGGCCTTGACCGCTGGCTCACTTTGCCGAGATATGTTCCAGAGGAAGATACCAGGCTGCTGCTGAAGAACTGCTACCGCCAGTACCGGCAGTATTCCAAGGTGCAGACGGTTTTGAAGAACAACCTGATCTCGTTGCTGGATATGGTGTTTCCAAACGTCAACCGCCTGTTTTCAAGCCCAATCCGCGGGGATGGGAGTGAAAAGTGGGTGGATTTTGTGGCTGAATTCTGGCATTGCCGCTGCGTCAGTGAGAAATCCCAAAAGGCATTCACAAACAAATACCAACGTTGGTGCAGAAAGCACGGCTACAACTTCAGTGAAGCAAAGGCGCATACCATTCACGCCGAGGCCTGCGGACACATTGACGTCATACCAAAATCTGAAACGACCAAGCTGCTCGTGGAACAGGCGGTTGCGCAGCTCAGAGCAACCTCTGCCGCGCTTGCTGCGCTCAAACACGAAATGCAAGCATTGGCTTCCATGCTGCCGGAATATCCCGTTGTCATGGACATGTTCGGCGTAGGCCCGACTCTCGGCCCGCAACTCATGGCTGAAATTGGGGATGTGCGCCGCTTTTATTCCAAGAAAGCGCTCGTGGCCTACGCTGGACTGGATGCTCCACCAAATGATTCCGGTGATGTGACCGGCAGACACAAGAGCATGAGCAAAGTTGGCGCGTCGTCTCTGCGGCGAACGCTGTTCCTTGTCATGAGTGTCTATTTGCAGAACGCTCCTCTGGATGAATCGGTCTACCAGTTCATGGACAAGAAACGCGCCGAGGGTAAGCCCTACCGCGTCTACATGATGGCCTCTGCCAACAAGTTTCTGCGGATCTACTACGCCACTGTAAAAGCCTATCTGGAGTCGCTGGAACACACCGCCTGATCTCACCATAAAGCATTGGCTGGCCGCCATTTCGTTTCTGAGATGCGAAGCGGCTTGGTTTGGCGCGGCCTTTTTGCATACCGCATTACCTTGAAATTTCTACTTGACTTTTCTTAGCAGGTCTTTCTGTGAAGATAAAAAGTGTTGATTTTGGGTGGTTTCTCCGCCCGTATGCCTCCGCAGACTACCACATAGGAAAACACTCATGCTCGCTTTGGAACGCAAACCACAGCGGATAAAACAGCGGTTTTTCCACCCTAATCTCAACATCTTTGATGGGGTTCACTTGGGTATAGAAAAAGGCGACTGTTTTTCAACAATCGCCTTGAATTTGAGGACTGAATATGAAGTTACAAGCAAGAAATTTTGTTGTCCGAAAGCCAGAAACCATTGATATTACTATGTTTTTCAAAAAGTTCTGTATCGCCACTCGCACCAAAACGAAAAATCCTGTTGGCTTATGCCGACAGGATTTTTCGTTTTGTATTATTCATTTAATTAAAACAGGATTTTTTAATGAGTAATGAATGGCGAAGCCGCTTCGCTGATGAATAATGAAAAGCTTCAATGATTCGCATTCGTGCCCTTGTCGCCGACACCGAAGTGCAGCTCCTTCATACCTTCAACTTCGTCGCAGATATCCTTCAGCTGGCAGACGTTGCAGTCGGTGGGCAGACCCTCCATGATGTGGGTCAGGGTGTTGGTGATAGCATCGACTTTCTTGGAGTTTTCGAGCATGGCCTTGAAGTCCATGGTGGGGTCAGTCACAAAAATGACGGTGACATTCAGAACGTTAACATCCTTCTTGTATGCCTCGATGTAGCGATTGCCGACAGCCTCGAAGCTTATGCCCTTTTTTATTGCCTTCTTGCTGACACGAACCTGCTCACGGTGGCTCTCAGGGGACATTCTGACCATGTAGCCTTCAGGATAGACATGGTACTTGCAGAACTCGATATCCTTGAGAGCGCGGTATACTTCCTCATCCTCACCCTCAAGTGCGCCGATGCGCAGAAGCACGATTCTTGCAAACGGGGTGTCCTTCTTAATGGCCTTGAGGTCGGGACCGTAGAGCAGCACCTGATCCTTGTTCACAAGCTCGGAGCTTGTGGTGGTGCAGATGTAGTTGGCAGAGCCGAGACCGAGAGCTCCCAGCTCATAGGCAGATTCCTTCTGGAGCACGAGCTCGGCCGCACCGAGGTCGTTCCAAGCCTTGCGGGGATTGTAGTCCCACACGGTGGGCTTGCCCTTTGCAAGTATCTCCTTTGTTGAATTAATAAGGGGGTTATACAGTTCCATAATTGATCTCCTTTATCGCTTTTTCCTCTGATTAAATTATATCCGATTGCAGGAAATAAACCTGTAGAAAATACTACACATCAGAAAAGTTGTTAATTATTTTGCATTATTTATATTAAAGCAGAAAACGGTGAAAAATAAAAGTCTTTTTTTGCGTTATTACGACACATTAAAGAAATTGTATAGTAAAACAGGCCGGTTTCAAGGGCGGATTCAGATAAGGATAAATCGCCCT
>HF986866.1 GCA_000431075.1 Firmicutes bacterium CAG:555 | reverse complement strand
AAGCAAAGCTTCACAAAAAATGTGGCGTGTTTAGCGTGCAAAAAGTCACAGGACTTTTTGCACGCTGACAACGAAAAAAGCTCGCCTTTTGGCGAGCTTGTTTCGGGTAATAAAAATATTACACAGCGCGGGTGACCTTACCGCTGCGCAGGCAGCGAGTGCATGCATAAACATGCTTGGGACTTCCGTCCACGATGGCCTTGACGCGCTTCACATTGGGCTTCCAAGTACGGTTGGAGCGTCTGTGGGAATGGGAAACCTGAATACCAAAGGCTACGCCCTTGTCGCAAAACTGACATTTTGCCATTATTGAAGCACCTCCTTGCTTGTGTTTAGCTGAAAACAGCTTTTTAATAATAACAGAATGTAACCGTAAATGCAAGTAAAATTTTTAAGATTCCGTGAATTGCCGCCGTCTGCGCAAAAATCATTGCCAAAACGGGCTAAAAAGGGTAATATGTATAATATATAATATTGTTGTTAGGAGAGCCGGACAAATGCCAAGCAAGTATTCCGTAAAGCTCAAGACCTTAGTGGCCGAGCATGAGCTCAAGCCGCTGCACACATCGGCCGATTATGACACGAGGGTGCTCACCTTAGCGGAGGTCAACCGTCCCGCATTGCAGCTTGCGGGCTTTTATAATTACTTTGACCCCAAGCGTTTGCAGATAATCGGCAGGGTCGAGAGCACATATCTTGAGCTAAAGACCGAGGCCGAGCGCCGCCAGAGCTTTGAGGAGCTCATGAAATACAACATTTCGGCGCTTGTTCTGTGCCACGGTGCAGCGGCGTTTCCCGAATGTCTTGAGATGGCGGAAAAGTACGACTGCAATGTGTTTACAACAAGCGAGGACACCTCCGACTTCATGGCCAATATCATAAGCTCGCTGCACACGCACCTTGCGCCCCGCACGACGGTACACGGCGTGCTCGTCGAGGTTCACGGCGAGGGCGTGCTGCTGACCGGCGATTCGGGCATCGGCAAGAGCGAGACGGCGCTTGAGCTGATAAAGCGAGGCCACAGGCTCATCGCCGACGATGCGGTGGATATCCGCCGTGTCGGCAAGGACAGCCTGACAGGCTCTGCGCCCGAGCTTATCCGCTATTACATGGAGCTAAGGGGCATCGGCGTTGTGGATGTGCGCCATCTGTACGGCGTGGGCTCCGTCAAGCCCGAATCGGCGATAGACCTTGTCGTCAACATGGAGATATGGGACGACCAGAAGGCTTACGACCGTCTGGGGCTCACGAACGAAACGCAGGATATCCTCGGTGTCACCGTGCCGAGCCTCACGATACCCGTCCGACCGGGCAGAAACCTTGCGGTCATTCTGGAGCTTGCCGCAATGAACAACCGCCAGAAGAAGATGGGCTACAATGCGGCCGAGACCCTGGCTGCAAATCACGACTATGCCATTGACGAGGGCGTACTTTAAAGGAGACAGCATGGAAAATTTAGAAAAGGCCCTCAGCGGCATAATTGAAAACATACCAGACCTCGACCTGCGTGAGCACGAGAGTATGCGTTTACACTGCTCGTTCAAGGTCGGCGGCGAGGTCAGAGCGTTCATCGCACCCAAGGACATTTGGGAAATGACGAAGGTGTTTTACTACCTGCACATGAACGAGGTGCTGCCGCTCATCGTCGGCAAGGGCACGAACCTCATAATCCCCGAGGAGGGGCTTGATATCTGCGTCGTTAGCACCGAGAAGCTCACGAAGCTGCGTCTGGGCACAACGGACGACACCATCTACGCCGAAGCGGGCGTATCGCTTGCACGGCTTGCGCAGTTTGCGCAGGCGAACGGGCTTGCCGGTCTTGAGTTTGCAAGCGGCATCCCGGGCTCCGTCGGCGGCGGTGTTCTGATGAATGCTGGCGCTTACGGCGGCGAGATGAAGGATGTTGTGGAGTCTGTCGTCATGTACTACCTCACCGATCAGGCGCTGTGCGAGGTGAAAAACGAGGACTGCGGCTTCGGCTACCGTCAGAGCAGCTTTACGAAGGTCAACTGCGCAATAACCGGCGCCGTGTTCAAGCTTACAAAGGATGAACCCGAGGCGATAGCGGCGAGAATGCATGAGATGAACGAAAAGCGACGCAAAAATCAGCCGCTCGACCTGCCCTCGGCAGGCAGCGCATTCAAGCGCCCCGTGGGCGGCTACGCTGCGGCGCTCATTGACGAGGCCGGCTTAAAGGGCTACACCGTGGGCGGCGCTCAGGTGTCGGAAAAGCACGCAGGCTTCGTTGTGAATAAGGGCGGCGCCAGCTACGACGATATCGTTGCGCTCATGGATCATGTGCGCCGTGAGGTGTACGAAAAATCGGGCATAACGCTCGAGCCGGAGATAAGGATATATCCCAAGGGCGTTGTGCTCATAGACGACTGGAAGAGAAGAAAGCAGATGGCTTTGGACGAGATGCTCAGGCTCGCAAAGGAGAAGGGCGCAAAGCCGGATGAGGAGCAATAAACAGGAGATAACATGGAGTTTCTTATAATTACGGGACTGTCCGGCGGCGGCAAGAGCCAGGCGGCGGATATAATCGAGGATCTGGACTACTATTGCGTGGATAATATGCCCGTTGCGCTCATCCCGAAGTTTGCCGAGCTGTGCGCAGCGACAAAGGGGCGCTACGAAAAGGTCGCCCTTGTCACCGATGTGCGTGAAAAAAACGGCATCAAGGATGTGTTCAACGCCTTAAAAAGCCTGCGTGAGATGGATTTCGGCTATAAGATACTCTTCATGGAGGCCGACACGCAGGTCATCGTCAAGCGATACAAGGAGTCACGCAGACCCCACCCGCTGGCGATAAAATCCGGCGGCTCTATCGAGAACGCCATTGAGCGTGAGCGGGAGCAGCTCCAGCCGATAAGGGAGCTTGCCGATTACATCGTAAACACCTCGCACTTGACGCTCGGCCAGCTTCAGAATCAGCTGTACACCTATTTTTCCGATGCACCGAACAGCCGCTCCATCATGGTCAATGTTGTGAGCTTCGGCTTTAAGTACGGTATGCCGCTGGACGCAGACCTCGTGTTCGATGTCCGCTTTCTGCCCAACCCCTATTACATCGAGGATATGCGCCACCACAGCGGCCTTGATGAGGATGTGCGCAGCTATGTTTTCGGCTTCGAGCAGGCGCAGGTTTTCATGGATAAGCTGACGGATATGATAGAGTACCTGCTGCCGCAGTACATCGAGGAGGGCAAGTACAGTCTTACCATCGCCATCGGCTGCACCGGCGGCCGCCACCGCAGCGTGGCCGTCGCAACGGCGCTGGCAGAGCATTTGAAGGAAATGGGCGTGCCGGTAGTCAGCATCAACCGTGACCTTGCGAGAGGTGGCTGACATGACCTTTTCGCAGCAGGTCAAGGCGGAGCTTTGTGAGCCCCGGGTCGAGCGCAAATGCTGCGCCGTCGCCGAGGCTTACGGCATTTTGCTGTATTGCCACACATTTTCGCCCAAGCTCATCCGCATCATAACTGCAAGCGGCGAGCTTGCGCAGAGGCTGCCGCACCTGTTCAAAAAAGCATTCGGCGTGAGCTTTGACGAGCTTGACGAGGGCAGCGGCAAGCGCAGCTTCAGGATAACGGACGAGAAGAAGATACAAACGATATACGACACCTTCGGCAACGACATAAACACCCCGTCACTGCACATAAACTTCGGCGTTCTGGAGGAGCCGTGCTGCAAGGCATCGTTCATACGAGGCGCATTCTTAGCCGGCGGCAGCGTAACAGATCCCGGCAAGCGCTATCACCTTGAGCTTGCCACAAGCCATTACAGCGTCAGCCGCGAGGCGTATTCCATTTTGCTCGACATGGGCTTTTCGCCCAAGGAGGCCGAGCGCAAGGGCAATCACCTTTTGTATTTCAAAAAAAGCGAGCATATAGAGGATCTTCTGACGACCATCGGCGCATCGACCTGCGCAATGGAGCTCATGTCGGCGAAGATCGAAAAGGATATGAAAAACAGCATCAACCGCAAGGTCAACTGCGACTCGGCAAATGCCGACAAGGTCGTTGCCGCAGCGGCGCAGCAGATGGAGGCGATACGCCGCATAGACAAGCTCTACGGGCTCGATTCGCTGCCGGATAAGCTTCAGGAGGCGGCGCTTCTGCGCTTTGCAAACCCCGAGGCGAGCCTTGCCGATCTTGCGATGCTCAGTTACCCTCCCGTGAGCAAAAGCTGCTTAAGCCACAGGCTCAAAAAGCTTCTTGACTACAAGCCGGAGGGTATAGACTAAAAGGGCGGACGGGATATGTCATTTGTTCACTTACATGTTCATACCGAGTTTTCGCTGCTTGACGGCGCCTGCCGCATAGAGCGGCTTGCAAAGCGCATAAAGCAGCTGGGACAGACCGCCGTTGCGATAACCGACCACGGCGTTATGTACGGCGCAGTTGCGTTTTACAAGGCCTGCCTTGCCGAGGGCATCAAGCCCATCATCGGCTGCGAGGTGTATGTTGCGCCCCGCACCCGCTTTGACAAGGATCACTCCGTTGATGCCGAGTACACGCACCTTATCCTGCTGTGCAAAAACGAGACGGGCTACAAAAACCTCTGCTACCTTGTATCGGCGGCGTTCACCGAGGGCTTTTATATAAAGCCGAGGATAGACTGGGAGCTTCTGCACGAGCACGCCGAGGGGCTGGTGTGCCTTTCCGGCTGTGTCGCCGGTGCGATACCCCGCATGCTGTGCGCCGGAAATTACGAGCAGGCGAAAGCCAAGGCGATAGAGCTCAACGAGCTTTTCGGCGAGGGCAATTTCTATCTTGAGATACAAGATCATGACCTTGAGATAGAGAAAAAAGCCGCCGAGGGGCTTTTGCGCCTGCACCGTGAGACCGGCATTCCCCTTGCCGTGACGAACGATGCGCATTATATCGAAAAGGACGACGCTTACTATCAGGATGTCCTCATGTGCATCCAGACCGGCAAGTCCGTCGCAGATCCGGCACGCTTAAAATTTGAAACAAGCGAGTTTTATATAAAGGACGAGGCGCAGATGCGCTCGCTCTTTCCCGAGTACCCCGAGGCCGCCGACAACACCGTGCGCATCGCCCAGATGTGCAATTACGATTTTGAGTTCGGCCACTATAAGCTGCCCCGCTTCAAGCTCCCCGAGGGCGAGACGGATAGCTTTGAGTTCCTTAAAAAGCTCTGCGACCGTGGCTTTGCCGAGCGCTATGCCGCCGACAGAGTTGAGGTGCGCAAGCAGCTCGACTACGAGCTTTCGATGATAAAGCAGATGGGCTTTGTCGACTATTTCCTCATCGTTTCCGACTTCATCGGCTACGCAAAAAGTCAGAAGATACCCGTAGGCCCGGGGCGCGGCAGCGCAGCGGGCAGCGTGGTGTCGTACTGCCTCGGCATCACCGATGTTGACCCGATTAAGTATAGCCTGTTCTTTGAGAGGTTTCTGAACCCGGAGCGTGTCAGCATGCCGGATATCGATGTCGATTTCTGCGTGAACCGCCGTGGAGAGGTCATCGACTATGTAAATCGCAAGTACGGCCACGACCATGTGGCACAGATAGTCACCTTCGGCACGATGGCGGCAAGGGCGGCCATTCGTGATGTGGGCAGAGTTTTGGATGTGAGCTACGCCGACACCGACAATGTCGCAAAAAATGTCCCCATGGCGCTCGGCATGACCATAAGCGAGGCGCTTAAAATTTCAAAGCCGCTGCGGGAAATGTACGAAAACGACGAGACCATGCACCGACTCATCGAGGTCGCCGAGGCCTTAGAGGGAATGCCCCGACACGCCAGTATGCACGCTGCGGGCGTTGTCATAACCGACAAGCCCGTGTACGAGTATGTTCCCCTGTCGAAAAACGACGAATCGGTCGTGTGCCAGTATCAGATGACCACGCTTGAGGAGCTTGGACTTCTCAAGATGGACTTTTTGGGTCTAAGAAACCTCACGGTCCTGGAGGATGCGGCAAAAATGGTGCGTGAGCACGAGCCGGACTTCGAGATCGACAAGATACCCGAAAACGACCCCGCCGTGTTTGAGATGCTCTCCGCCGGCAGAACCAGCGGTGTGTTCCAGCTTGAAAGCTCCGGCATCACCGCCGTGTGCGTTGGCTTAAAGCCCAAGAGCATTGAAGATATCACCGCCGTCATAGCGCTCTACCGCCCCGGGCCGATGGACAGCATCCCGAGATTTATAGAGTGCTCGAACGACCCAAAGAAGATAAGCTACAAGCACGAGCTGCTGCGCCCGATACTCGATGTCACCTACGGCTGCATCGTCTATCAGGAGCAGGTCATCGAAATTTTCCGCCGCTTGGCGGGCTTCTCGCTCGGTCAGGCGGATATGATCCGCCGTGCAATGAGCAAGAAAAAGCACAAGGTCATAGATGCCGAGCGTGTGGCGTTCGTCCACGGCGACCCCGAGCGGGGCATTGACGGCGCTGTAAAGCGCGGCGTTCCCGAAAATGTCGCAAACAGCATCTATGACGAGATATTGGACTTTGCAAGCTACGCATTTAATAAGGCGCACGCCGTGAGCTACGCCATCGTGTCTTACCGCACGGCGTACATGAAGCGGCGCTACCCGCAGCAGTATATGGCAGCGCTTCTGTCGAGCGTTCTTGACAACAGCCTGAAGATAGCCGAGTATATCGCCGAGTGCAGAGAACTCGGCATCAGGCTCCTGCCACCGGATGTCAACGAATCGGGAGCTGACTTCTCCGTTGTGGGCAATAACATCCGCTTCGGCATGGTCGCAATAAAAAGCATCGGCCGCGGCTTTGTAAACGAGCTTATCGCCGAGCGCAGCGCAAACGGTCTGTTCAAGGGCTTTGAGGACTTCTGCCGCCGCATGAGCGGCAAGGATCTCAACCGCCGTGCCGTGGAAAATCTCATCCGCTCCGGCGCATTCGACAGCTTCGGCGTCAACCGCCGTGCGCTTTTGCAGGTCGCCCCCGTTTTGATAGACAGCATCCAGCACGAGCAGCGCAATAATATCGACGGGCAGATGAATCTTTTCGGCGAGCCGGACTTTGCCGAGAACGAGTCTGCGCAGGTGAAGATACCCGATGTCACCGAGTTTTCTCGCCAAGAGCTCATGGCGATGGAGAAGGAGACCACGGGTCTGTACCTGAGCGGCCACCCCATGGACGAGTACCGTGACGCCGTGCGAAAGGCCGGCGCAGTCCCCATCGGGGCTATTATGTCGGATTTCGCCTCCGATGAGGGCAGCAAGCGCTTTTCCGACGGTCAGCGTGTCACCGTTGCCGGTGTCGTGCAGTCGTCAAAGACCCGCACCACGAGGTCAAATACGCTCATGAGCTATATCGACCTTGAGGACGATACGGGCGCAATGGAGCTTATCGCCTTCCAAAAGGCGCTCGATACGGGCGGCGCTTATGTGCGTGATAACGCCCCGCTCGTCGTGTCCGGCCGCATCTCCGTGCGTGACGAGAAAGAGCCGCAGCTCATGGTCGATGTCATAAAGCCCATCACCGAGATCGGGAAATTGAAGGCCGAAAGCAGCCGCCCTGCGCCGGTCAAAACGCCGGGCGCCGGAGCAAAGCTCTGGGTGAAGTTAGAAAGCGAAAACGACCCCGCCCTGAAGCGCATCGAGCTTATTCTGACCATGTTCCCCGGCACGCAGCAGATGATAATCTACTGCCAAAAGGAGAAAAAGCGCATCGGCGCACAGTGCGTGATACACGAAGCGCTTGTAGACGAGCTCAAGGAAATGCTCGGCAGCGAAAATGTCGTGATAAAATAAAAAATCAGGCTCACCTGAGCCTGATTTTTTATGTCCATTCGCTATTAATTTCTTCTTCGTATTCGTAAACTATGGCGTTTGCATACGAGGTCGCTTGGCGCTCCTCGCCGATGGGCGTGAGCTTTAGATCGTTGAGCCACTGGTAGTAGTGCGACAGCTCGTGCGCCAGCGTGCGCAGCGTTGCGGCGATGGATTTGTCCTTGCCCCATTTTTTCGTGAGCTTGTAAAAGTCACCGGCGGCGACCCTGATACACGGCTCTTCGGTGCGGTCGTAAGGTCCCCAAAAGGTTCCCGAGACCAAGTCGCCGTCTTTTGCTTTTATGTACTCGGTCGAGCGGATGTACGCCACGACACGGATGGGGAAGTCAAACTCCCGCCGCACCCAATTTGCAAATTTCAGTATAGCCAGCCGCAGCTCGGGGTCGACACCCTTGTCGAAGCGCAGGCGCAGCCCCTGCCGACACTCAACACCGCTATAAAATTTTCGCCACTTATTAAGCTGCCACAAATGCATGGCAAACCTCCTGCAAGCTAATCCATGTCGGGTACAAATTTCAGCGCATAGTGCGAATTTTCGCCGTACCACATCGTGCCTGTATACTCCTCGTAGGGCGGAAGATTGTCACGAATGTTTGTGCCTATGGCAAACGGGATGTTCAAGTCGAATTTCTCGCCGTCATCGGCAGTTACGGAAATATACCCGCCGCCTCTGCCTCTTGCCTCGACGAAGTCTCCGTGCACCGAGCAATAGCTTTCATTATTAATGTCACGGACTACCGGTATGGTTATGTGTATTACCCAAGCCGCCATAAAAATGACCGCAATGAAAATGCAGCCGGTCAATACGCTTACAGAATTAAGGGCGGCTTTCAGCTTCTTCTGAGTGCTTTTCTTCTTTGCGCTTAAAGCGGATTTGAGATCGCTGCGGAGTGACAGCAGACCGATCAACAACACAACGGCAACAATCCCCCAGCGGGAAAACAGCGCCGACCCGAGAATACTCACAAACTGCTGTTCCATCATCCGACCTCATTCGCATTTTCTCCTGACACCAATTTACCAGCTTTTGTTCAAATTCGCAAGTGGCAATTGCGGGCGGGGTGTGGTATAATCGGTGGTACTTTCAGAAAGGATCAGCATATGGACGACATTATAAAAATTCTTGCCGCTGAGCTCGGCAAAAAGCCCGAGCACATCGAAAATGTAATAAAACTCATCGACGAGGGCAACACCATCCCCTTTATCGCACGCTACCGCAAGGAGCTGCACGGTGCAATGGACGACACCTCGCTGCGCACGCTCGAAAAGCGCCTTGCGTATCTGCGTGGTCTTGCCGAGCGGCGGGAGACGGTCAAGACCGCCATTGCCGAGCAGGGCAAGCTCACCGAGGAGCTTAAAAAGGCGATAGACGCCGCAACGACCTTGGTCGAGGTCGAGGACTTGTATGCACCCTTTAAGCAGAAGCGCCGCACGAGGGCGACCATTGCAAAGGAAAAGGGGCTTGAGCCGCTGGCGGATGTTCTCTTTGCCCAGCACCGTGACGGACCCGTGCCCATCGAGGAGGCGGCAAAGTACATTGACCCGGAAAAGGGCGTTGACACCGCCGAAGCCGCCCTCTCGGGTGCGAGCGATATCCTTGCCGAGCGGATAAGCGACGATGCCGCCGTGCGCAAGAGCCTGCGTGCGTTTATAAAGTCAAACGGCTTTATCGAGAGCCGTGCCGCCACGGAGGACGACTCCGTGTACAGCCAGTATTACGAATTTTCGCAGCGCATCGGCAGAATGCAGGGTCACCAGACCCTTGCTGTCAACCGCGGTGAAAAGGAGAAGCTTTTAAAGGTCTCGGTCGTGCTCGACAAGGACGCAGCACTCGTCGTTCTGCGCCGTGCCGTGTTCAAAGGGCCGAGCCCCTCGTTGGAGTTTATAAAGTCTGTGTGCGAGGACGCATACACAAGGCTCATTTTCCCGTCGCTCGAGCGTGAAATTCGCTCCGAGCTTACAGACACCGCCGCCGAGGGCGCTATCGGCCAGTTTGCGCTGAACCTGCGTCCGCTGCTCATGCAGCCGCCTGTCAAGGGCAAGGTCACAATGGGTCTCGACCCGGGCTACCGCATGGGCTGCAAAGTCGCCGTCGTCGATGCAACCGGCAAGGTGCTCGACACCGCCGTCGTGTACCCGACCTTCAGCGATGCCAAAAAGGAGGACGCTATCCGCACGCTGTCCCGCCTGATACGCAAGCACAATGTCGTGAATATCGCCATCGGTAACGGCACGGCCTCCCGTGAGACCGAGCAGATGACCGTTGAGCTTATCCGCCGTGAAAAGGAGGCGGGGCATGAGCTTGCATACATGATCGTTTCCGAGGCCGGAGCGTCGGTGTACTCGGCAAGCGAGCTTGCGGCGTCGGAGTTCCCGCAGTTTGATGTCAACCTGCGCTCTGCCGTGTCGATAGCCCGCAGGCTGCAAGACCCGCTGGCGGAGCTTGTGAAAATCGACCCCAAGGCCATCGGCGTGGGGCAGTATCAGCACGACATGCCGCCCAAGCGGCTCGACGAGGCGCTCAACGCCGTTGTCGAGGACTGCGTCAACAGTGTGGGTGTCGATGTCAACACCGCATCGCCCTCGCTTTTGCAGCGTGTTTCGGGGCTCACGAGCGCCACGGCGAAGAACATCGTTGCCTACCGTGAGGAAAACGGCGCATTCACCTCCCGCAGCCAGATAAAAAAAGTACCCAAGCTTGGACCGAAGGCGTATCAGCAGTGCGCAGGCTTCCTGAGAGTTCCAGAGAGCAAGACGATTCTGGATAACACCGCCGTGCACCCCGAGTCGTATGCCGCTGCCGAGACGCTGCTCACACTTACCGGCCACAGCATGGCCGATGTCAAAAACTCGGCGCTGTCCGATCTTCCCGCAAAGCTCAAGGCCTACGGCGAGGAAGCCGCCGCCGCCGAAGCGGGCATCGGTGTGCCGACCATGCGTGATGTCGTTTCCGAGCTGTTAAAGCCCGGCAGAGATATCCGTGACGATCTGCCCAAGCCCATTTTGCGCACGGATGTCTTAGAGCTTAGCGACCTCAAGCCCGGCATGAAGCTCACCGGCACGGTGCGCAATGTCATCGACTTCGGCGTGTTCGTCGATATCGGCGTGCATCAGGACGGACTCGTGCACATTTCGCAGGTGTGCAACAAGTTTATAAAGCACCCGTCCGAGGTCGTCTCCGTCGGTGATATCGTCGATGTCGTCGTTTTGGATGTCGATGAGAAGAAAAAACGCATCTCCCTGTCGATGAAGCAGGCAAAATGACGGGCGGTCATATTAAACATTCCAAAAAAGCCGTTGAAAAATTAACAATTTGAGCATATACTTGTTCCTGTATGCAAAGCACGATAAAATTACAGGAGGTGTTGCTCGTGGATGATACGAAGCTCAGAGCTCTGATAGCATCGGTGCGCTGCGGCAGCTTCAGCAAGGCGGCAGAGCAGTTAGACTACTCCCAGTCGGGACTGACGCACATGATGGATAAGCTTGAGGCCGAGCTTGGCTGTACGCTTTTGGAGCGTGGCTATCAGGGCGTGCGGCTCACGCCGCAGGGCAAGGCGCTGTATTCGAAGATCGAAGATGTCGTTTCCGCATCGAATGCACTGTATGCTGCCGTGGCCGAGATAAATGAGCAGACACCGCAGCAGATAAAGATAGGCGCATTTTCAAGCATATCCCGCACCATTTTGCCCGGCGTGCTCAGCAAATTCAAGCAGATGTACCCGAACATCGCCGTCGATGTCATCGTCGGCGGCCGTGACCTTGACCGCAGACTATTAAACGGCGAGGTGCAGCTTGCGTTCATGGACGCATACGGCGCACAGGGCTTTGATTGGATACCGCTGTTTTCAAGTCCGCTGGTTGCGGTGCTCCCCAAGGACGACGACCGTGATACGGATAAGCCGGTCGATATCCACGAGCTTTTCGGCGAGACATTTATCTCCTCGCCCGAGCAGTATGTCGAGCTCATTTTTCCGGAGGTCACGAGCCATAAGCGCCTTATGATAGACGCTTCCGACGATGCGACCATCATCTCGATGGTTGCCTCCGGCCTCGGCGTCTCGGTGCTCTCGGAGCTTTCGCTGCGGGGCTACGAGCAGAGCGTCAAGACCGCACCGCTCAAGACTCCGGTCGGCTGCGAGCTGGGCATTGCGACCCGCTCGGTAAAGAGCCTGACACCGGCCGCAAAGTCGTTCGTATCCTTTGCCAAAAAGCTGAAATACTGAAAAATAACCAGGTATGAGTAAAACTTATACCTGGTATTCTATTTTGGTGGATGCCCGACTTGCGAATAGGGCTATTATAAGACAGGGTAACTAAAACCGTCATATCCATGCTACAATTATTCATATCACAAAATAGATAGAGATAAGGAAATGATTTTAGCATGAACAGAAAAAAACTTGTTACCGACAGCATTGTGGTCGGCTTTGCGCTGTTTGCGATGTTCTTCGGAGCGGGCAATGTCGTGTTTCCGCCGTACCTCGGAATGCACGCAGGCGAGCAATGGGCTAACGGCTTTTTATTCTACTTTATCGCCGATATCGGTCTTGCGCTCGTTGCGATGTTTGCCATCCTGCACGCAGGCGGGGCAGATAACATCACCGGCCGCATCGGCCATGCGGCATCGAATGTCCTCATGTGTGCGGTTATCCTGTGCATCGGCCCCATGGTCGCCATCCCCAGAACCGCAGCGACCACATTGGAAATGAGCGTAACGCCGTTCTTCAGCGGCATGTCGCCCGTGGTGTTCTCGATCATCTTCTTTGCCGTCATCCTGCTTCTGAGCATCAAGCAGTCGGCAGTCATCGACATTGTCGGCAAGATACTCACCCCCGCACTGCTCATCGGACTTCTCGTCCTCATCGTCAAGGGCTTCGTTTCGCCCATCGGCGATATCGTCGATACCGGCGTGAGCGCATCGGAGGTAACCGTCAACGGCATCAAGTCCGGCTATCAGACGATGGATGTCCTCGCCGCCATGGCCTTCGGCATCATCATCCTCAGCAGCGCCGACGAAAAGGGCTACACCGACAGCAAGTCGGCAGCAAAAATGATCGGCATCGCCGCCGCACTGTCGGGCGTGCTGCTCATGATAGTCTACTTCGGCCTTACCTACCTCGGTGCGACCGCAAGCACCGTGTTCCCGACCGATATCAGCCGTGCAAACCTCGTCATCGGCATCGTTGAGCTGCTGCTGGGCAAGGCGGGACTTATCATCTTCGCCATCGTCGTTGCACTTGCCTGTATCACCACCGCCGTTGCGCTGGTGTCCTCGGCGGCAAGCTTCTTTGCAAAGCTTGCAAACGATAAGATTAGCTACGGCGTGTTCGTCGTCGTCATCTGCGTGTCCTCGGCAGTTATCTCAAACCTCGGTCTCGACATGATAATCGCTATCGCAACTCCGGTTCTCGATATCGTGTACCCGCCAATGCTGGTGCTGATACTGCTGTCGTGGTTCGGCGACAAGCTGCACAAGAGCGTGTATGTGTCCTCGGTCGCAGGCTCGCTTATCGCAAGCGTGCTCGCAACCGCCTCGCTCTACGGAATGAGCGTACCCGTTATCGACAGCCTGCCGCTGGCCTCGCTCGGCCTCGGCTGGGTGACCCCCGCCGCCGTGTTCGGTCTCGTGGCCTATCTCGTCTCCAAGGTCAAATTCCAAAACGCCCAGACGGCAAACACACAATTCGTAAACGAATAAACGAAAAAGCACCCCGAGGGGTGCTTTTTTAGTATCTGACTTCGTTGAGGCGCAGTCCCTTTGCCGGCGCGGTGGGACCAGCGTTCTGCCGGTCGAGCGAGGCGAGAATATCGGGGATGGCATCGGACGATAAATTGCCCTTGCCGACCTCAAGCAGGGTGCCGACTATGATGCGCACCATGTTGTACAAAAACCCGTCGCCGGAAACGGTGAAGCGCACTTCGTCTCCGAGCCGCTCGACACGCAGTCCGTCAATGCGCCGGATGGCGGAGCGCTTCATGCGCTTTAGCGAGCAAAACGCCGAAAAATCATGGCTGCCGGTAAAATGCCCGGCGGCCTTTTGCATCGCTGCAAGGTCGAGCGGGTCTGCGACCGTGTACAGGTACTTGCGCTCAAAAACATTCGGGCAGTCGCTGTTCCACACACGGTAGACATAGGTCTTGCCTACGCAGGAGAGCCGTGCATGGAAGCGCGGCTCGGCAATGTCGAGCGACACAGCGCCTATATCCTCCGGCAGCACGCCCCGCAGCCTTTTAAGAATCTCCTCCGGCGGCATTTCAGTCGCCGCACGGAACGATGCTACCTGCATTTTTGCGTGCGCTCCGGCATCCGTCCTGCCCGAGCCGCTTATCTCGACCGCTTCGCCCAGTATGCCGCTCAAGGCGTTTTCTAACCTTGCCTGTATGGTATTTTCAGTGTTGCCCTGCCTCTGCCAGCCCTTGTAGCGGCTTCCGTCGTAGCAGACAACGAGCTTAAAGTTCGGCATGCCGACCTCCCGTTTTTGCAGCTATTTTACCATACGGCACATATAAAAACAACCGCTTGGATCATGTCCGAGCGGTTGTTTTCGTTTTTCCGGGATTGATCAGAAGATGATCTTCAGAAGAATCCAGAAAAATGTGAGCTTGCCAAACTTAGCAAACTGATCGTCGTAGTCGTCTAAAATAACGTTATTAGTCATGTTCCATATTCTCCTTTCAAATGGTTACCGAGAGCTGACAAGCAGCCCGTCTACACATAAGGACGGGAAAAACTTCATGATATTGCGGAAGCCTTGGATTTTTTTCAAAGAGAAGTATGATTTCTTAAAAATTGATCTCCGCGACCGAGTAGGTGACCGCCTTACCGCTCATCTTGATGCGCTCGCCTTCTTGGCGGCAGTAGAGCGTGCCGCCGCGGCGGCTTGCCTGATACGCAGTTATCTCGCTGCTGCCCTTGACACCGACCCAGTAGGGCACGATGTGGCAGTGACCCGAGCCGCACACAGGATCCTCGGCGACATTGAGCTTCGGCGCAAATGAGCGTGAGACGCAGTCAAATTCACCGCTTCCGGCTGCGGTGGTGTGCAGCAGAAGTCCGTCAAGCGCCTTGACCTTCTCGCCGTCGGGGGTAAAAGAGCGCACCTGCTCCTCGTTTTCCAGAACACACAGCAGGTCACGACCCATGAATGCCTTTACAGGCCGCACGCCGATAGCGTCGGCCATGGCGTCCGTGACTTCCACGGGCTTGAGATCGTAAGCGGGGAAGTCCATCTCGTAAAGCTCGCCCCTGCGCACGACGGTGAGCTCGCCGCTTAATGTGTCAAACGACACGGCGGCCTTTTCCGGCTCAACATAGTTCATTATCACATACGCAGTGCCGAGCGTGGCGTGGCCGCACAGGTCGATCTCGCCGCCCGGGGTAAACCAGCGCAGCCGGTACCTGCCGTTTTCGGGGACACAGAAGGCGGTCTCGGAGAGATTGTTTTCACGGGTGATGTTCATCATCGTTTCCTCATCGAGCCACTTGTCCATAACGCACACGGCCGCCGGATTGCCGCCGAACACACGGTCGGTAAAAGCGTCAACAACATACTGCTTCATGCATATCACTCCTTGATATTTAAGTTGACCGGAGCCGAGCCCCTATCGGTTTTGACGGACAGCTTTCCGTCCGTGCTTCGCCAAACCCTTAGTCCATATATTGAAATTTATGCCCCGATTGTAGCAAAAATCATCACCTAATTCAAGACAAAAGCATTGACAAAATGCCAAAAAGGCAAAATAATATCGGTGGGTGATTTTATGAAAACGAGAACCGAATTTGACAGCATGGGCGCAGTCGAGGTGCCCGCAGAGCACCGGTGGGGCGCTCAGACCCAGCGCAGCTTTGAAAACTTCAGGATCGGAACACAGAAGCAGCCGCTTGCGGTGATACATGCCTTTGCGCACCTCAAGGCCGCCTGCGCCATGGCAAACATGGAGCACGGCCTCATAACGCCGGAGCAGGCGGAGACTATCTGCGCAGTGTGCAAGGAAATTGCCGACGGCAGATGGGACAGCGAGTTTCCGCTCGCCGTGTGGCAGACCGGCAGCGGCACGCAGACGAATATGAATGTCAACGAGGTCATTGCGCACCTTGCCGCCGAGCGTGGGGTGAAGCTTCACCCCAACGATGATGTCAACCGCTCGCAGTCGTCAAACGACACCTACCCCACGGCGATGTATATCGCCGCCGTCACCGAGCTTGAGGAAAAGCTCATACCCTCTTGCGAGGCGCTGGCTGCGTCCTTTGCGGCGCTCGAGGCGAGGTATCCAGACATTATAAAGATAGGCCGCACGCATTTGCAGGATGCCGTGCCGCTCAGGTTTGCGCAGGAGGTCTCCGGCTGGCGAAGATCGGTCGAAGCGCCGTGCGGGATGATAAAGACGGCGCTTCCCGAGCTTAAAAAATTAGCCGTCGGCGGCACGGCGGTCGGCACGGGACTGAACGCTCCGGCAGACTATGATGAATGCGTGTGCGGACATCTAAACAAGCTTTTAGGCAGCGATTTTACCCCCGACCGCAACAAGTTCCATGCGCTCACGAGCCGTGATGCACTGGTGTTTGCGCACGGCGCTATGAAAGCGCTTGCATCGAACCTCATGAAGACAGCAAACGATGTGCGTTGGCTCGCCGCCGGCCCCCGCTGCGGCTTGAGCGAGATAAGCATCCCCGCAAACGAGCCCGGCAGCAGCATCATGCCCGGCAAGGTCAACCCCACCCAGTGCGAGGCGCTGACGATGGTCGCTGTGCAGGTCATGGGCAACGACGCCGCCATCGGCTTTGCCGCAAGTCAGGGCAATTTTGAACTGAATGTGTTCCAGCCTGTCATGGCGTATGACTTTCTCATGTCGGCTGAGCTTCTGACCGACGCAATGAACTCGTTCCGCATCCACTGCGCCGACGGCATCGAGCCGAACGCAGAGAGGATGAAGGAGTTTCTTGATTCGTCGCTGATGCTCGTCACCTGCCTTACGCCGAAGATAGGCTACGACCTTGCCGCCAAGTGCGCCAAAAAGGCACAGACCGAAGGCATCAGCCTCAGGCAGGCGGTGCTCGATCTCGGCTGCATGACCGAGGCCGAGTTCGACGAGACGGTCGACCCCGTAAAATTAGTGTAAATTCTGCGCATGACCCGTTTTCGGGCGGAGCAGCTCATGTTATAATAAGTAAACCCAAACCCCGAAAGGAGTAAAGTGATTTATGGCAAACGCATTGGACTATGTCGATTGGCGAGGCGATCTGAGCTTTGACACTGTACCCGTCAACGAGATAGATAAGTACATTTTTACCTGCATCGGCAAGCCCGATTACACCGGTATAATCCCCGCAGACGACAAGACCGTGACCGTCAACGAGGCCGTCGGCAGCTACTTTGCCACCCACGAGGACGCAGGCGACAAGTTAGGGCTCATTGCATCGGCAAGCACGCTGCCCATGCTGCGCAAAATTGCGCTGTCGGACAGGTTCAGAAACATAAAGCTCTCGGGCTTTATAAATAAGATAGTCGTCGAGAAAACCGAGCAGTTCTCGGCGCTGACGGTGTTCTCACCGGACGGCGTGAAGTATGTCTCGTTCAGAGGCACCGACGACACGATAGTCGGCTGGAAGGAAAACTGCGAGCTTGCCGTCAAAGAGGTCGTGCCGGCACAGTCAGACGCCAAGGCGTACCTCGAATGGGCGGCCGAGACCTACGACGGCCCCATCATCGTCTGCGGCCACTCCAAGGGCGGTAACCTCGCCGTTTACGCCGCCTGCACCGTGTCCGAGGAGATACAGGACAGGATACTTGAGGTCAACTGCTACGACGGTCCGGGCTTCATGCCCGCCTTTTTGGAGACCGAGGGCTACAAGCGAATGAAGGATAAGATAACCACCTTTGTTCCCTATATGTCCATCGTCGGCATGCTGCTCACACAGGTCGGCAGACTCGATGTCATACAGGCCAGCGACGCAGGCGCAGCCGGACACGACGGCTTTACATGGGATGTGTTCCGTGACAGGTTCATCCACCGCCCGGAGCTTAGTGACGCAAGCAAGATCTTTAACGCCGCGATCGATGAGGCGATAGCCGACATGGATTCCGACGAGCGCCGTGAGCTCGTCGAGGAGATATTCGATGTGCTCACCTCCACGGGAGCGTTCACGCTGTCCGAGTTCAGCGAGCAGTCGCTGCGCAAATCGCTCGAGCTTGCAAACCAGTTCCGCAAGGCGCCCGAGCTTCGCTCGTTCCTCCTGAGCCTCGCCGGAAAGGGCATAAAATCGGCAAGAAACAAGAAATCACTCTGATATTAAATTAACGGCTGCGTTAAGGCAGCCGTTAATTTTTTACCCAATACATTCCGAATAATCATGCCCTAAAGCGCATTTAATCATGACTTGTAATATCTCATAAAAAACGACGAAAATCGGTGCAAAAGCTCATGAATTTTTGTGGGTTGAATACAGTTTCGGGCAGCGTTATAATACATCCCGCAAAATAAGAGAGAGCGAGGTAGTAAAATGGATTATAGCTTTCTGCTCGTAATCGCTGCGATCATGCTGTCAACGAAAATTCTCGGCTTGGCAAGCGAGCGTGTTCATATGCCGCAGGTCGTCGGTGCGCTCATCGCAGGTCTGCTCATCGGACCGAGTGTGTTCGGTGTCGTCGGCGAGAGCGATTTTCTCACCAAGACCGCCGAGATAGGCGTTATCCTGCTCATGTTCACCGCCGGTCTTGACACCAATATGCAGGATCTCAAGAACACCGGCATTTCGGCGCTCGTCATCGCCTCTATCGGCGTTGTCGTGCCGTTTATCGGCGGCGCCGCCTGCTACCTTGCGTTTTATAACGATGCTGCCGATACCCTCAATATGCTCAAGGCGGCATTCATCGGTGTTGTGCTGACTGCGACCTCGGTGTCGATAACCGTTGAAACTCTGCGTGAGATGGGCAAGCTCAAAAGCAAGGTCGGCACGGCGATAATGGGCGCTGCGGTCATCGACGATGTGCTGGGCATCATCGTTCTGACGGTGCTCACCGGCTTCACCGACAGCAGCGTCAACCCCGTCATGGTGTTTGTGCGCATAATCGCATTCTTCGTGTTCATCGGTGTCGTGGGCTTTATCGTGCGCAAGATTTTTGCAAGATTTGAGCACCTGTGGGGCGAGCACCGCCGCATAGCCATCTATGCGCTTGCGTTCTGCTTCATCCTGTCCTACTGCGCCGAGGGCTTCTTCGGCATCGCCGATATCACCGGCGCATACTTTGCCGGACTCATCCTCTGCGACCTGTCCGACACAAGGCAGTACGCCGCAAAGAAGATGAATGTCATGGGCTATATGCTCTTCTCCCCGATATTTTTCGCCTCCATCGGCATAAAGACCGACCTGTCGGGCTTCGGCGGCTCGCTCGTTGCGTTTGCGATTGCGCTGACCGTCGTTGCGATCGTCACCAAGATCATCGGCTGCGGCATCGGCGCAAGGCTCACGGGCTTCGGCTCGTATGACTCGATGTCGATAGGCCTCGGCATGGTTTCACGAGGTGAGGTCGCCCTTATCGTTGCGCAAAAGGGCGCACAGGCGGGGCTTGTCAGCGAAAAGATGTTCCCCGCCATCGTCCTCATGGTCATCGTGACGACGCTCGTAACGCCGCTTTTGTTAAAGGTCGGCATGAAAAAGCAGACCCCCGACAACACCGAGCTTCCGCCCGAGCGCCAAGGCTCGCTGCCGAGAACGGACTACATTTGATATGAAAAAATCCCGCTCATCGAGCGGGATTTTTTCTATTCGATTATAAGCTTGAAATCATGCTCACTGCCGATTTCGGCGGCGAGGGCCTTGTCTGCGTACACGGTCTTGAGCGCCGTCAATGAATCAAGCTCCGACCAGTCGGAAACACCCCTTGTGCCGGTAAGGCGCAGCATCGTCAGACCCGTGAAGCCGTCAAGACCGCTCGAGGACGATAGCGTGCAGTCGACAAGCTCAAGCTCGGTTATCGCACGCTCACGGTCAAACGACTTAAAGAAGCTGCCCATAAGGTCGCAGTTATAAAGCTTCACCGAGCGCAGCGAGCTCATGTCCAGCACCTGCGCAATGTCGCCCAGCGAGCAGTTAGAAAATGCAACGGACTGAATTTTCGTCAAGGGCTTGAACACATCAAGGTCGGAGCACTTTGCACCGACAAACGAGGCCTGCGTCAGCTCGTGGCACTTGTTGAGGTCGCCCAAGGACGAGAGTGCGGCGCAGTCTGCGCTTATCGCTCTAAGTGCCGGCAGATTGCTTATGCCGGAAAGCGAGCTTACACGGCTGCCGTCAAGGTCAAGGCTCGTCACCCCGCAGGCAGGCAGCGTTTCAAGGCTGCTAAGACTCTGGAACTGGAGCCACAGCGTTTTAAGCCCCGTGAAATACGCAAGGTCACTGAGGTCGTTTATCCCGCCTCGGCTAACCGTGTGCGTCTTATCCTGCCAATCGGTGTAGCCTGCCGAATTATCGGCGAGCTTCACGGCGCTGCCTACGCCGCTTGTCGGCTCTTGCAGGGTAAACTCCGTGCCGATGATGTAAAGCTCCGTCATACCGCTGAGCTCGCCCACGGTAATGTCGCCGCTTTCCTTGCCGGTGTATTCACGGGCGGCTTTCTCGAAAATTTCTGACTTGAATTTGCACACCGTGTCGCTCGGCAGCGTCTGTACCTGCGTCGTCGGGGTCGTGAGCCTTTCGATATAGCCTGTGAAGTAGCCTACAATGAGCGCCGCAATTATAACTCCGAGTACGGCAACGGCTATCGACCAGCGAGCGATCTTTCTGCCCTTGCTTTTCTTTTTCTTCTTCGGCTTCGGCTTGGGAGCGGGAGCGGGCTTCGGCGGCTCGGAAACGGGGCGGGGCGCAGTATCGGCAAAGTTTTCACTGTTCAGAAGCGGTGCGCCATAGAGCTTTTCGTAAAAATACTCGTCGCTGGGGTAGGTGTACTTCATCAGCGCAAAGATGTTGCCTATCTGAAGCTCCATGCCCGGGGTCAGCGCCGTCTCCTCGATGAAAATGTTGATGGTCTTTATCTTTTTCGACTGCGCATAGTGCATCTCGCGGCGGCAGTTGTCCGAGCGCATATAGGCGTTCGAGATAAACGCAACGACCAGGTGCGCATCGGCAAGGTGCGAGGCTATGCACTCCTGCCACTCACTGCCGACCTCGATGCCCTCATCGTACCAGATGTTGTAGCCACGGCGGTGCATATCGCTCAGAACGGGCAGCACCTTGTCGTTGTCGGCGTGTGCGTAGCTGACGAAAATATACGGTTTATCGCCCTCGTAGGGCTTGAAATACACAAAATCGCTCATATTATCCTCCAAAACGGTACGAAAATTATAATCCCCAATGCATTAAATTGCAATTGACTAATTGTAAAAACTCCGTCTTGACATGACTTGTTATTTGAGAAAGAGTATATTCAAAACGGCAGAAACCCTTAAAAATAAAGGACTTCTGCCGTTTTTCTATTCCTGCTTGTCGCTTGTTTGTCGCTTAAATCTGCAAGCAGATATAAAAAGATAATTGCCGATACAGGATTATTTATTGCCTTTCGCCCGGTTATGAGTGGCGCAAAGCATGGTGCAGTTGCTAATATCCGTCGCACCACCATTGCTCCATGCGGTAACATGGTCTGCATCCATTTCTTTCAACTTATAGATACGTTGCTTGTTGTTGTCGCTGCCAAGGGCGCAAAGCGGGCAGTTTGAAACACACCTTGCCGTTGCGTCCGTTGTTTGTTGCTCCTATCCACAGCAGATTGTTTTTTATCAACGGAAAAATCAATAATATATCCTGTATTCGTGATATTTGGTTTTGCGGTCATCTGCCTTGTGTGCGCAATTGCGCTCATGGCATCGGGGCTCATCATCTCCAAGTGAACAAGCTGTTAATATTAATAAACTTTTAACAAGTTGACATATACGCCAATTTTGGCTAAAATCGGGGTAAAGATTTTAGTTAAAGGAGCATGGGATGAGAAAACCGTTTATTATTGGGGTCGTGGTCGGTATCGTGCTGGTGATGGCCGCAAGCATCGCTGTCACACTGCCGTTTTCGGCTCCGTTCGACAAGGCTTGCAGGGATATCAGCGTTTTTGACGATATCTCAGAGCTGAGCTTTTTGAAGCTCTATGAGACCGAGAAGGTCGACCGCCTGCTGCCGGACGGCGCTAAGGAGAGCTATTGCGCCAATATAAGCTACAAGGGCGGAAGCTACACCGTCACGGCCTTCGTGTTCGACAGCGAGGATCTGGCGTGGCGGTACATGTTCGATGTCTCGGACGAAAGCTTCCCCACGACCGGAACCGAATACCGCACAGGCTTTGACATGGCGACGGACAAGGCGTATGTTGAGGTGGCGCACAACGGCAATTACTATCGGGTAGACGGCGACTGCTCGGACGGGTTCATCGAGTTTTTGCAGCTCATGTTCTCGAGCATGCCTACGCCGGTAAAGGAGGGCTTGAGCAATGGAGCGGTTTAACGCAAGAAGAACATTCGTATTCATGTTGAAAAAGACCTCGTTCACGCTCGGCCTGATGCTGGGGCTTGCGTTTGCCGTGCCGCTGTTTTTTGGCAGATATATCGGCGACGAGTATCAGCTGCTCACGCTGCCGATAGTGTTTGCGGTGCTTTTTGGCGGCACCGTGCTGTGCGGCAGATGGGCTGAGCGCAAGCTCAATGCGCTGCTCAAGATACTGTATGACGACTGCGACCCCGAACGCTTCCTTGCGCAGTTCACAAAGGAGCTTTACAGCCGCAGGAGCGAAGAATGGCGTGGTGCGGTGCTTGAATTTGTCGCACAGGCGTACCATGCGCAGGGCAGGTACAAGGAGGAAGAGACGCTGTATCTGCAATTTCTCAACAACACGAGGCGAAAAAACCCCGACGACCTTGAGGACTGCGCCATTCTCGGGCGGCTGACGATGCTGTACGGCGATGCGCAGAATGCCGCCGGTGCGCAGAAGGCGTTTGCGAAGTTCAAGGAAAAGGTGCTCAATGTGCCGAGCGGCGTGATAGGCATCACCGGCAGCAATTTTGACCTGTTTAAGGACGCTGTGTACAACAGCTACCTCATGGGTATGGGCAAATTTGACGAGTGCGTCGGCTTTTTCGAGTGGGTGTGCGAAAACCCGTCGGACGAGCTTGCGTTCCTCGCCTCGCACTATCGACTTGCCGAGGTCTACCGTGCGCTCGGAAGCTCGGACGAGGCCGAGCGGGAGTATCGCACCGTTGCCGAGAGCGATAAGGATATCTACGCCGTGCGCATGGCAAAGCAGCGGCTGGCGGAAAACGGGCTGTAAATGCACTTGACAATTCGCTTAAAAGCTTTAAAATAGTTCCTATCAGTAGACTGAAACTGGAAAGTGTATAGTGGGGATGTGAGGCAAGTTGGAACGGAAGCATAGCGAGTATATAGAAAAATTATATGTAAGCTCATACGATATGCTGTTCACCTACGCAATGGCGCTTTTGGGCAGCGAGACTGCCGCTGAAGAGGCGGTGCAGGAGAGCTTTCGCATCGCCTGCATGAAGCCGGAGGCGCTCATAGGATCGTATAATCCAAGGGGCTGGCTCATCAAAGCGATGAGATACACCGTGAAAAACATGAAGCGTACGAACATGCGCCGCAGGGAGAACACGGACCTTGAGCTTTACGAGCAGGAGCATCACCTCGTCGGAGATGGCGAGGTAAACGAGTATGCGGAGATAGAGTTTTCGGATCTGGTGACCGACGAAGAGTACAGCATGCTCAAGTGGCAGACACTGTTCAAAATTCCGGTAAGGGACATTGCCGCAGCCATGGGGATCACCGAGGAGGCATGCAAAAAGCGACTCCAGCGGACAAAAAAGCGGATGAGAAAAATTTTATCCGAAAAAATTTAAAAGCGGTGTCCCCTAACACGGCTTTCGGTACATATTATTAGTAGAAGGAAATAAAAGCCCGAAGACTAAAGTGAAAGGAGGATGCAGATGTCAAGTTTCAACAAAAACGAAATTAATACCCGAGTAGTCGAAAACATGGATATTCAGACACTGCAAAGCCTTTTGCTCAGAGACCTTGAGCTGGACGGTGACCTGCTCGATGACGAGCTGCGCACCGTCGCACTTAGAACGCTTTCCATAAATCGGACGGAAAGCGGCGAGGTGTACCCTGATGCCGAAGCTTCACTTGAAAAGTTTCGGGCGAAGCACCCCGAGTGCATTACTGCCGTGTCGAAGGCAAGCTTTTGCACCAGACACAAGCGCCTCATGCGTGTGCACAATGCCGTAGTTCGCACGGCTGCGGTGTTTGCCGCCGTCATCGTGATGTGCACGATGCCGGTTTCGGCAGGCGAGGCTGACCCGGATCCGAGAGCCGCAAGATGGACAGACGGCGAGTTTTGGTTCGATTGGACCGTCATGGATGTATATCCCATGAAGCACAGCTCGATTAAGATCGATGCCCGGCTCGATAAGCTGAGCAAGCTTTTGTCGGGGTATGTCGATGGGCCGGAGAACCTGCTTCCGAGCTACCTGCCCGAGGGCTTTGCAGTGGACGAAACGAAGATGACCAACGACACCGAGTGGTTTGCCGGCGGCATGTGCTGGCTGTCCGACGGCGAAAGCGGAAGACATATGACGGTCGTCTGCCAGATAGTTTACGACAAGACCATGAAATTCGGCATACCCAAAAACAGCGTTGCTCCCGAGCGGTATGTCAGAAACGGCATAACCCATTACATCATGCCGAACGCAGGTTATTACGAAGTCGTGTGGGTCAACGGAAATGTGCAGTGCTCTATCGGTGCGCAGGTGTCGCACGATGAAATGATAAAGATTATTGATTCTGTATACGGAGATGTAAAATGAGTAAGCTTAAAAGATTTTTGGCCGTTTTTCTTGCAGCGGCAATGACCCTGAGCGGCGCTTCCTATGCCGATGATGCCGCCCCCGCCGAGACAGCCGAGACGGGAACTGACGCAGTTGCTCCGATTTCAAACAACTACTACAATACCCCGATCGCAAGACTAACCAATAAGGGCAACGGCAAAATGAGCATATATTTCTCCATCACGGCAAGGTATAAGATGAAGAAGCTCGGCGCAACCTCGGTAAACATCTATAAGGACGGTAAGTTTTACACCTACTTCTTCTACACCCTAAGCGGATGGGAGGACATAATGGCCTATAATACTACCTCCATGAGCTTTACCAAGAGCTATACCGGCTCCACCGGTGCATCGTACTATGTAGTCATGGCCGCCTTTGCCTACAACGGCAGCAGCGAGAAGTCGGAGCGAGCAATCACAAACACAATAAACACATAAACCAAAAGAACGCATTGCGGCTGCAATGCGTTCTTTTCATGTATCGATTATCTCAATTTTATAAATGTCCTCGAACAGCACCTTTTCGCCGTCGAGCTTGAGGTACTTAAACGGGATGCTTATCTCCGTCACCGCACCCTCGCCGACAACATCGTGGAATGCACGGTAATACTCCATGCGCACCTGCATGCTGCGGCCGAGTGCGCACAGCACACGGGAGTTTTGCTCTATCGCCTCGTCGGAAATGTCGTGCTTTTCGACCCGCAGGTGCCGCTCCTCACGGTCACGCAGCGCCTCGCTCAAGCCCTTCATTGCATCAAAGGCCATGAACTGCTTAGCCCTTTCCTGTCTCGTCATAGCCTGCTCTGTGCCCTCCTATCATTCCGTTGCGCTCACGCTGTGTCGCCCCGGGCATGAAATTTATGCCCCGCAGCACGGCGTTTTTGCCGTATTTGTCCATGATGCCGAGCACCGCCTTCTCCCGTGCCTTTTCGCTCTCGACCGCTTCGAGGTCGGTGAAAAAGTCGTAGCCCTCGCACAGCTCGTCGCAGATGTTGCCGAAGCTTATCGACAGCTTGCGGATGGGCGTGTCACGGTCGGCAATGCTATCAAAAAGCTCCAGCGCATGGGGCGCTATGAGCGAGTTTACCGCCGTTGCGCTCATCAGGCGCACCTGCCCGTGGGCGCTCGGCAGCGTGTCGCGGCTGTAGCCCACGCCTACCCACACGCTGCGGCAGATGACCCCTTGGCGCATCATGTTCTGACAGCCGTGCAGCACCATCTCGCTGAGCACCGTGCGTGCCTCGGCAAAGCCGTAGTCGCAGGGCAGTATCTGAGAGCTTGACAGCGAGCGGGTCTTGGGCTGATAGCTTTTAATATCCTCCATCAGACAGCTTTCCCGACCCCATGCGTGGTCTATGAGCAGCTCGGCGTTCACGCCGAAGGCCTTGTACACAAGCTCCTGCGGGCACTCGGCAAGGCTGCGCATCGTCGTCACACCGAAGCGCTCCAATCTGCGTGCCGTGCCGACGGATATCTGCCAGAAATCCGTTATCGGCCGGTGGTCCCACAGCGTTTTCTTGAATGTCTCCTCGTCGAGATAGCCCATGTGCTCCTTTGAGTGCTTTGCGGTGATATCAAGGGCGATCTTGGCGAGAAAAAGGTTCGTGCCTATGCCTGCGGTCGACGGGATGTGCAGCTTCTGCGCTATCTCGTCCATGAGCTTTTTGGCAAGCGCTTTTGCGTCCGTACCGTAGGTCTTGAGGTAGTCCGTTGCGTCGATGAACGCCTCGTCGATGGAGTAGACATGGATATCCTCCGGCGCAAAATAGTCAAGGTAGATCGAATAAATGTCGGCGGCATACTCGATGTAAAGCTGCATCCTCGGCGCCGCCGCCTCGTATTCTATCGTTTTCGGTATCTCGTAGAGCCTGCATCGGTTGCGCACCCCCTGCGCCTTGAGCTTCGGCGATATCGCAAGGCATATCGTGCCGCTGCCACGGCTGAGATCGGCAACGATAAGGTTCGTCTCAAATGGGTTGAGCCCCCTTTCCGCACACTCGACCGAAGCGTAAAAGCACTTCATGTCGATGCAGAAATATGTCCTTTGCTTCGGCATAATGCACCTCAATACAAGTCCTTGAGCACCTTCACCGCCACGCCCTGTATGACGCAGTCACGGACGATGATATCGTCATAGCTCGGGTTTTCCGGATGCAGATACACGCAGTCGGCCTGCGGACGGAAGCGCTTGAGCGTCGCCTCGTCGTCGACGAGCGCAACGACAATCTGATTGTACACAGCCGTCGGCTGCTGCCGCACGACGACAAGGTCGCCGTCGTCTATCCCGGCGTTTATCATCGAGTCGCCCTTGGCACGCAGCAGAAAAAATTCACCGTGGCCGAAAAGGGAGAGCGGGAGCCTGACATACTCCTCAATGTTTTCCTCGGCAAGCTTCGGGATGCCGCAGGAAACGGCGCCGAGAACCGGCGCACGGAAGCAGCCGTCGTTTTGCATCTGTCGGGTCGCGGCGCTTCGGCAGCCGCCCATTTGCAGCATGTCCCGCTGCTTCATGAGATTCAGATACTTTGATACCGTCGACTTTGAAAGCCCCACTCCGGCGGCCATCTCCCGCACGGTGGGCGATACTCCGTTTGCCTCGGCGTAGTCGTTTATGAAATTTTCAAGCAGCGTGAAGTTTTCCTCATTCAGACGGCGCATATCGGCAGCTCCTTTCTATCTCGGACAAATGTCCACGATAGAATCATACCACCGATATGCGCCGAAGTCAAGCCCTACAGCTCGGAAATGAAACCCATTGCGTAGGCCGCAAAGCTTTTTGCGGCGGGGGAGATGACCTTCCGGGCGGGGGTTATGACGCAGATATCCACATTTTCCGGCGGGTCGAGCGGCACATACGCAACGCCGCCCCGAAGCTCGTCTGCGATAACGGAGTTTACGAGCGCAACGCCCAAGCCCGCCTTGACCATGCCGCAGGCGATGATGCTGTCGGGCGTGGAAAAGCTCAGCTTCGGAACGATACCTCGGGAGCGGAAGCACAGGGTGTTGTCCGTTTGCAGCCCCGTGTGTATCTCGATATACGGCTCACGCTCGAATATCGTGGCGGGCACACTTTTTGCCTGCGCAAGGGGATGATTTGGCGGCAGCATGGCGACAAGGCTGTCCTTTTTGACCACCGTACTCTCGAATGTGCCGTCTCGGCGGCTGACTATGCCGAAGTCGAGCGATTTTGCGCTCATGCGCTCAGATAGCTCCGTGCTCGTGCCCGAGCACAGCTCAACGGTGATGCCCGGATGACTTTCGTGAAAGCCGGAGACGACCTTTGTAAGCCACGGGAAAAATTTTGCATAAGCCGAGCCGACTGCGAGCCTACCGGTCACGGCACCGTTGAGCCGCTGCACTTCTTGCTCATACTGCTCCGCCCAGTAGGCTATCTCCCTTATCGCAGGCAGCAGCGCCTCGCCCGCACTCGTAAGATGCACGCCGCCACGCCCACGGGTGATTATCTGAAAGCCCGCCGAGCACTCGAGCGCCTCCACGGCTCGGCTTATGCCCGACTGTGTGTAGTTAAGCTCCTCGGCTGCCGCCGACATGCTGCCGTTTTTGAGTATGCTCATGATTATCGTGCATTTTTCGCTGTCCATGCTGACCTCCGAAGTATGACTGACAGTCATATAAAAATTGATTAGCTCTCGCTTTACTCAAGTATAAAATCGTATTATACTCGTGTCAGCAAGGAAGTGAACCGTATGAGCGAAAAACAGGCGCAGGCACTGATGACAGTCGTCATTCTGACCCGCTCGAGCGCATATATCTTCAGCAAAACGGGTCTTGAGACCCTCGGGACTTTTAATCTTTTAGCAGCGAGATTCCTGCTTGCGTTCTTGGTCTTGGGCGTGATATTTTGGGGGCGGATTAAGCACATAAGCCGCCATGATCTTTTGGGCGGCGCTATCATCGGTGCGGTGTTCACCGGCGTCATGACCTTTGAGCTTACGGCGCTCAAGACCACCGATACGGGCACGGTGTCGTTTGTGGAAAACACGGCGATAGTCTGGGTGCCGCTCATCGAGGCGGCGCTTATCCGCAAGCTCCCCAAGCCGGTTAACCTCATCACTGCCGTCGTTGCCCTCGGCGGAGTTGCGCTTCTGACTTTGCGCAAGGGTGCGCTCGGCTTCACGCACGGCGAGGCGCTGTGCATGTGCGCAGCCGTTTTTTACGCCACCGGCATCATCGTGACCGACCGCTTTTCCCACAAGGGCGATGCGCTGCTCATCGGCATAGTCGAGGTCGGCACCATCGGTGTTCTGGGGCTTATCCTTGCGCTCATTTTCGAGCAGCCCCGTCTGCCCTCGGGCGGCACGGAGTGGGGCTGTGTGCTCATGCTCGGACTTGTGTGCTCAGCCTTCGGCTTTACATTCCAGCCCGTTGCGCAGTCACACATGGACAGCCAGCGAGCGGGGCTCATGTGCGCCCTCAATCCGGCGTTTGCCTCTATCCTCGGCGTTCTCATCCTGCACGAATCGATGAACATCGAGGGCGTCCTCGGCGCAGCGCTCATCCTGTCAAGCTTATTTATTCCGCACTTTTTCTCCACGCACCAAACAGCACACAGGCAGCATCATAAAACAAACAGGCAGCACCGGTGATGCTGCCTGTTTGTTTTATGTAGGTTTATTTCTCCTGACGGAGCTTGCGGATCTGAATTTTCTGCTGCCGCTCGGCGATGAACTCCGGCAGCACCTTTTTGCGGAGCGGGTACTCGATGCTCTCGACATTCGTGCGCTTTCTCAGATGGATAGCGTCGAACTTGCACCTTGTGGTGCAGATGCCGCAGCCGAGGCACTTGTTCGGGTCAACGACCGAAGCTCCGCAGCCTAAGCAGCGTGCGGTCTCCTTTTTGAGCTGCTCCTCGGTGAAGGTCTGGCGGTTATCCTTGAAGCTTGCGACATCGACGGTGTGCGGCACCTGTCTGGGCGTGCTGTCGTAATCAGCCTTGATGCCATCAAAGTCGAGGTTATCCTTATCAAGCGAGCGGTACTCGAGCCTGTCTCTGCCGATGGTGAGGCTCTGCCCCTCCTGCACATAGCGGTGGAGCGAGATCGCGCCCTGCTTGCCTGCGGCTATCGCATCAATGGCAAATTTCGGGCCTGTGTATATATCGCCGCCGACAAAAATGTCGGGCTGCTTAGTCTGATAGGTCATGCCGTCTGCCACGGCGTAGCCCTTGGCGTTTTTCTTGAGCGCACCGATATCGAGCTTGCCCCAATCGGCGGTCTGGCCGATGGCGGCGATGACGGCATTGCACTTTACCGTGCCCTTGTCGCATACAAGCTCCGTGACCTTGCCCTTTGTGCCCTTGAGCTCAACTGGCTTGTGCTCGAAGATAAACTTCACGCCCTCGGCCTTGGCCTCCTCGACCTCGGCGGGGTCGGCGGGCATATCCTTTTCCTTTCTGCGGTAGACGACCGTGGTGTCGGCACCGAGACGCACCGCCGTGCGGGCAACATCCATTGCGACATTGCCGCCGCCGATGACGACGACCTTTTTGCCGAGCTTGAGCTTCTGCCCGTCGTTGACGGCACGCAAAAAGTCGATGCCGCCGTAAACGCCCGAAAGTTCCTCACCCGGGATGCCTAACTTTGCCGACTTCTGTGCGCCGATGCCGAGGTAGAACGCCTCAAAGCCCTGCTTGCGCAGCTCGTCTATGGTGATATCCTTGCCGACCTCAACGCCGCACTTAAACTCAACGCCCAGCTCACGCAGGACATCGATCTCGGCGTCGATGACATTTCTTTCGAGCCTGAATGCCGGAATGCCGTAGCGCAGCATGCCGCCGGGCTGTGCGTTTTTGTCAAACACCGTGACCTTGTAGTCGTCGCAGGCAAGGTAGTATGCGCAGCTCAAGCCCGCAGGGCCTGCGCCGATGACGGCGATCTTCTTTCCAAAGTGGTGCAGCTTCTTGGGCACAAAGCGGGTGGCACGGTCAAGCTCTCTGTCGGCGATGAACTTCTTGACCTCGTCGATTGCGACGGCCTTGTCGATGCTGCCTCTTGTACACTCATCCTCGCAGCGACGGTTGCATATGCGGCCGCAGACGGCGGGGAAGGGGTTTTCTTTCTTTATAAGCTCGAGAGCGTCCATGTACTTGCCCTGAGCTGCAAGCTTGATATAGCCCTGCACGGCGATGTGCGCCGGACAAGCCGTCTTGCAGGGAGCAGTGCCGGAGTCGGCGACATACTTTCTGTTCGTGCGGTGCTCGGGATTCCAGCGCTCTTTCGGCCAATCAAGGTCGTCCGGCAGATCCATCTGCTTATACTCGACGGGCGTTTTCATACACAGCTTCTGACCCATCTGAATGGCGTTATTTGCGCACTTGTCGGTGCACTGACCGCAGGCAACGCACTTATCCTTGTCGATCTCGGCAACATAGTTGCTCTGCGAAAATGCCGGAGTGTTGTAATACTGCGTAACGCCCAGGGCAAGGCAGCTTTCCGGCTGGCAGTTGCAGATGGCAAAGGTGTTGCCGCTCTCAAGCGTCGTTATCTGATGCACGCAGCCGACCTCCTCGACATGGCGCATCATCTCGTACGCTTCCTCCTTGGTGAGCTTTTTGCCCCTGCCGAGACGGATGAACATATCGGCGCAATGTCCCATGAACAGGCAGAAGCTCTCGTCCGGATCGCCTGCGCCCTCGTTCATGAGCTTGCGCACACGGCGGCACTGGCAGGGCAGAGCGCACAGGTGGTCGGCGTTTAGCTCGATGTAGTGGCTGACCCTTTCGTTGTCTATCTGCTGCGCCTCGGCGGGAATGGCGGCCTCAACGGGGATGACACGCATGATTCCGGCTCCCATGGGCGTATTCATGGCGTGCTCTGTCTGGCTGTCCGTTGCGTGCTGCTCGAATGCGTAGGCTATCTCGGGGTGGGCACGGCAAAACGGCTCGTTTAACAGCAGAAACTCGAACACACCCGGGGTGTACAGCGGCTGAAGATATATCTCCAGACCTATCTTCGGTACAAGCACCTGCACCAAAAGTCCGATCTCCGTAAGCTCCTGAAGCATGGTGCGAGCCTTGTCCTTGGGCATTCCCGCCCTCCTTGCGATGCCGCCCAGGAAATTCGGCTTCATTGCGCCCTTTATCGCCATGAGCAGCGCTATCTGCTCATCGGTGATCCATTTCTCAAACACCTTGTACTCGGCGCAGTCGGGCGTTATCTTATAATGCCCGTCGCCTATCTTCTCGCAGAGCTTTATAAGATTTTCTCTAACCTCCATCAAATGATCCCTCCTTAATAGATTTGACCGTCCGATGTATATACAAAATACATACACCTGTTACATAGACTATATAATAGATCGTATTAAATCGCAAGGGCGATTAGCAGAAAAATTAACAATTTGTCCGTTGAATCAGAATTTATGCGGGGTTAAACTTAATGAGGAAAATAGAAAACAGGAGGTAGTACTATGGCAGTAAAACAGACCGCAGGCAGAAATCAGTTAGGCGGCTTTGCCCCTGAATTTGCACGGCTCAACGACGATGTGCTTTTCGGCGAGGTTTGGAGCCGGGAGGACAAGCTCTCCCTGCGTGACCGCAGCTTGGTAACGGTGGTCGCACTCATGGCGCAGGGTCTTACCGATTCGTCGTTCAAGTATCACCTTTTAAGCGCAAAAAATAACGGCATTACAAAGACCGAGATAGCCGAGATACTCACCCACGCAGCGTTCTACGCAGGCTGGCCGAAGGCGTGGGCGGCCTTCCGCATGGCGACCGAGGTCTGGGCGGGGGATAACGACGGCAGCGCCAAGGCGGAGCACGAAAATTCCATGGTGTTCCCCATCGGCAAGCCCAACGACGGCTTTGCGCAGTATTTCACCGGTAGAAGCTATCTTGCGCCGCTTTCCACCTCGCAGGTCGGCATTTTCAATGTCACCTTTGAGCCGGGCTGCCGCAACAACTGGCATGTCCACCATGCCGATAAGGGCGGCGGACAGATCCTCGTGTGCGTTGCCGGTCGGGGCTATTATCAGGAGTGGGGCAAGCCCGCTCGTGAGCTGCACCCGGGCGATGTCGTGAATATTCCCGCCGGTGTCAAGCACTGGCACGGTGCAGCGCCCGACAGCTGGTTCTCGCACCTGACGGTAGAGGTCCCGGGCGAGAACGGCTCAAACGAGTGGCTTGAGCCGGTAACGGATGAGGTCTACTCAACTTTAAAGTAAAGGAGCAATTAACATGAAAGCATTAGTCGCATACTTTTCCGCAAGCGGATCGACAGGGCGTGTAGCAAGGACGATCGCCGAGGTCACCGGCGGCGAGCTTTTTGAGATAAAGCCCGAGACCGAGTATAAGCCGGCCGACCTCAACTGGAACGACCCCAAGAGCCGCAGCTCCGTCGAGATGAACGACGAAAAGAGCCGCCCCGCCATCGCAGGCAAGGTCGAGGACATGGCACGGTACGATACCGTGTTTGTCGGTTTCCCCATCTGGTGGTATCAGGCACCCCGCATAATCGAGACCTTCCTTGAGAGCTACGATTTTGCAGGCAAGACGGTTGTCCCCTTTGCCACCTCCGGCGGAAGCCCCCTCGGCAAGACCGAGAGCATCTTAAAGAAGCTCTGCCCGCCGGAAACCAAGTGGCTTCCCGGCAAACGCCTGAGCAGCAGAGAATCCGCCGCCTCGGTGCACAAGTGGATAGCCTCGCTGGGGCTGTGAAACGCAGTTTTTCGCCCCGCAGCAGCCCCCGTGGTGACACGGGGGCGTTTTTCGCCGTTGTTGCTAAAACAAGCAGTTTACAAGCGCCTGAGACAGTGCTATTCTACCGCTATGAAAGGACGGATGTCATGATGAAAATTGCGCTTTGCCAGATGTCAAACTCGGGGAGCGTCTCCGAAAACCTCAAAAAGAGCATTAAAGCCATCGAGCGGGCTGCCGCCGACGGTGCGCAGCTTATCCTGTTTCCCGAGGTGCAGCTGACGGAGTTTTTCCCGCAGTATCCGGGTCAGGATGTGGCGCATTACAGGATAGAGCGTGATTCGCCGGTAATCAAGGCGTTTTGCGATGCCGCAAGGGATAATCACATCATGGCAGTGCCGAATGTGTACCTGTGCGAAAACGGCAAGCCCTATGACGCAAGCCTTCTCATAGATTCGGACGGGGAGATACTCGGCGTGCAGAAAATGGTACACATCGCACAGGCCGATAAGTTTTTCGAGCAGGATTACTATACCCCCGCCGACGACGGCTTCAAGGTGTTTGACACCGGGCTCGGCAAGATCGGCATCGTTGTGTGCTTTGACCGCCACTATCCCGAGAGCGTGCGCACCGAGGCGCTCATGGGTGCGGATATTATCCTGATCCCCACCGTCAACACCAAGGCAGAGCCTTCGGAGATGTTCGAGTGGGAGCTCAAGGTGCAGGCGTTCCACAGCAGCGTGTTCATCGCCATGTGCAACCGTGTCGGCACGGAGGGCGACATGGCCTTTTCCGGCGAATCGATAGTTGTCGACCCGAACGGTGACACCGTCATCAAGGCCGACGACACCGAGCAGATCGTCTATGCCGACCTTGACCTGCCGCAGGCAGCCAATATCCGCCGCAAGCGTCCGTACACCACTTTGCGCCGCCCTGAGCTGTATAAGTAAACCAAAAGACGAGGGAACCTCCCTCGTCTTTTAAAATTTGATGATGTGCGGCTGAACGCCTGTATCGTTGTTTGCAAGCAATGCCACGCAGTCGGGGCTCAGACTTTGGGTGCGTATCCACTCCGGAGAGCACTTCTGCGCCGCATACCTTACTTTTTCAGCTTCAAGCCGTCCCGGAACGCCTCGCCCACACGCTCGTTGACCTTGTAATAGCCGTGGGTGTAGTGCATTCAAATCAGAACGAAAGCTACAACTCGTGATCCGTCGTACTGATGCCGTGATACGCAGGCTGGAAAACATGCCGAGTATGTGATATAATGAAGCTGACAAATCGCAATTTGTGAAGGAGTGAAGCTGTCTTTATGAAGGATATCAAAACCACTTGTAAGATCGCATTAGTACAGGCAGAGCCTGTTATGTTCAACAAAAGTGCATCGCTTAAAAAGGTACTTCAATATATTCGTGAAGCTGCAAGTCAAAAACCGGATCTGATCGTTTTTCCGGAGCTGTTTATTCCGGGATACCCTGTTGGAATGAATTTCGGCTTTAGCATGGGAAAACGAAGCGAGGAGGGTCGAAAAGACTGGAAACGATACTACGATGCCTCCGTTGTTGCCGGAGAGACGGAGTTTCAACAACTCGCAGAGGCAGCCGAAAAAGCCGGTGCGTATATCAGCCTCGGATTTTCCGAGCGGGACGCCGTCAGCGGAACGCTCTACAACAGCAATGTCATTTTTGAACCGAATGGGTCGTATAAGGTACACAGAAAGCTGAAGCCGACAGGCTCTGAGCGAGTTGTGTGGGGAGATGCGAATAAGGATTATTTCCCTGTTACCGAAACGCCGTGGGGACCGATCGGCAGCATGATCTGTTGGGAAAGCTATATGCCGCTTGCTCGGGTAGCGCTCTATCAAAAGGGGATCACCATTTACATTTCGCCAAATACCAATGACAATCCGGAATGGCAAGCCACCATTCAGCACATTGCAATCGAGGGGAAGTGCTTCTTTGTAAACGCTGATATGATCATCAGACGCAGCTCATATCCTTCTGACTTGTGTGAGAAAAATATCGTATCGGAACTTCCGGAATTTGTGTGCAGAGGCGGAAGCTGCATCATTGATCCGTATGGTCATTATTTGACAAAGCC
>HF986865.1 GCA_000431075.1 Firmicutes bacterium CAG:555 | reverse complement strand
CCCGGATATTCAATTTCTGCCATTATATCACGGCAGGGAGAAAATCAAAGTTTTTTCTGTCTGTGGTCATTCCTGTGGTCAAAACCGTTTTTGTGCCGTTTTTGGCAACCGGGAAAAATCCCGCTATTGCCCGTGCCGCAAGGCTTTGCGGCGTTTCGCCTTGCCCTGTTCCGGATACCGCCACGGCACTCCCAAAGCAGGCGCGCTACCAACTGCGCTACACCCGGATATGGTGCGCCTTACGCTTTCTTGGCGGTCGGCTTTACGATTATAACCCAAAACTGGGAGGTGCGCAAGAGTATATTACCGCAAAACTACCTTTTAAATTTGAAATGTTGGGTAAATTTCGCCGTTATTATCGGTGAAAAGTGCAAAAGTGCATCAGCTAAAAACAAAGAAGGGAGAGATAATTATGCTTAGCGGAATTCTCGAGCATGTAGCAAAGATCCTCGGTTGGACCAACGACGGCTACGAGCAGAACATCATCCTTGCAATAGCTCAATGGCTGGGAAACAAGGGCCTCTGAGTCGTACATTACATAATAAAGAACTAGGAAAAATAGGCGCAACAGGTAA
>HF986864.1 GCA_000431075.1 Firmicutes bacterium CAG:555 | reverse complement strand
TTCACAAAAAATGTGGCGTGTTTTGAAGCGTGTAAAAAAGTCACAAGACTTTTTTACACGCCGAAAAAACCCGCAGGAGCTTTCATTCCTGCGGGTTTTGCCGGGCTTTTGCTCAGCAGTGCTTTTTGCAGAGCTTTTCGAAGCACTCGCCCATGCGCCGCTTGGTTTTTTCAAGGTGGCGGTAGGGGTCGTGACCTGCGAGCTTGTCGCCGCCGAAGCCGCGGACAAAGCCGCTCTCGACAAAGGGCAGCAGCTTCTTGATGTCCTTGCTGTGGTGGATCTCCGACAGATCGACCACCGATTGGAACCCTAACTTCGTCAGTCTCAGCTTATCCTCATCGCTGAGAGAGTCGGCGTCGGATGCCATGAGCCTGTCACCGAAATAATCGTGCAGAGCCTTGAGCTCCTCGTCACTCGGGAGCTTGCCGCCGAAGTCGACGAGCAGCACGGGAGTTTCCTTGAGAAGCTCCACACCGTCGGTGTCGAGTATCTGCTTATCGTACTTGAACTCCGTACCGAGCACAAGCTCCGGCATATCCTCGCCGACCAATCCGCGCACGGAGGCGAACGCCTCGTCACGCATTTCGATGAACTGCCTCAGATCGGTTCCCGCCTCGTAAAACGGCATTGCGACCAGCTTGTCAACGCCTGCTCTTTTTGCGTAGATCATGAGCTGGATGGCCTTGACATGGCTGTCGCATTTTCTGTCGAGACCGGGCAGGATGTGCGCTTTCCAGTCAATTATCATAGCATGATTTCACTCCTGTTCTTGCTTTTTGAGATCATTTTATTAAGCTTAAGGCAGGGATAATAAAGCGCAATACCGAGGATGACCGAGCCCAGCGTTATGCCGAGCAGCACGAGTATGTTTTCCCAATAGACATTGGCATACATGCCGCCGATGGTCTCACGCATTGCATTCATGGCGTAGCGGAAGGGCATGAACTCGTAGAGATCCCGGAATATCTCCGGCAGCACCTCAACGGGGTAAGTGCCGCCCGAACCTGCGACCTGCACGACCATGACGATGACCGAAACGGCCATACCGATATTATCCAGCGCAAATACCAGCGCATAGTTGATCATTGAAAAGCACAGGCCCGTTACCACTGCCGTCAGCACGAATTTGAACGGGTACAGGCATTGTACCTTCACATACCACAAGTCGCCGAGCGAGACGATTATCGCCTGCGCCATGCCGACAAGGAAGAACAGGGCGTAGCGCCCGAAGAAGCGCTCAAACACATTGGGCTTTTCGATAGGGCAGCTGCGGCCGACCTGCGTTTTGAGCATGACTGCGCACAGCAGAGCACCGACCCACTGCGCAAGCACGGTGTAAAACGGTGCGGTACACGAGCCGTTGGAGGTGACATCGTACTCACGCACGGTCTGGCACTGTATCGGCGATGCAAGGTAGCTGCCTATCTTGTCGCCGTTTCCGTCAACGGCCTCGACTATCTGCTTGAACTGGTCGGAGTTTTTGAACACCGTCAGGAACTCTGCTACATCGTTGAGCTCGGTCACTGCGCTCTGGGCAGCGGATTTTGCGCCGCCGAGACCGTTTTTGAGCGAAAGCACGGTGTTTATATAGCCGTCGAGCGTTTTGGATATAGAGTTGAGGCCGGTCTTGGAATTTGAAAGTATCTTGCCCAGACCGTCGGACGCCGTGTGCACGGCATCGACCGTCTTGTTGACGGCGGGGGTAAGATCCTCGTTGACAGCCTTTTGCACGGTCTTGAGGGTGCTGCGAACGGAGCTTATCTCGTTGAGAACGCCGTTTTGCGCCGACTTTATCTCGTTGAGATTATCGTCATTTGCGGTCTTGAGGCTCTCAAGCTTCGTGCACAGCTCGCCGAGGCGGTAGCACAGCTTCTGCACCTGATTTGCAAGCGTGGTGAAGCCTGCGTTATTAAGCGCCGTCGCCATCTCGGAGTAGCTTGCCTGCATGCTCTTTACAAGGGCGATGCGGGAGGCAAGGTCTGCCGAGACAAACTCGTTGTACTTGTTAAGATCCTTAAACAGCGACTTCATGCTCGTCTGCATGGAAGAAAGCTCTGCGTCCGTCTGCTTTATCGCCGCCGTGACGGCATCGGCCGTGTCGGAATAGCGTGCATTTGCGCCGTCGGCGGAGTTATCTATCTTATTAAGATAATCCTTTGTGGAATCAAGCGTATTTGAGGTCGTACCCATGAGGGTGATGGTGGCTCTCATGAGGTTCACCGACGAGTCGGAAAGCTGCGTGCAGCAGTCGATGGTCGAGATGGCAAAGCCGAGCTTATCGGCAAGGGAGTTAACGCCGCTTATTATCTTATCAAGACCGCTTTCGGCGCTGATGCCGTTTGCCTCGGCAACGGAAATGAGCTTGGTTGCCGAGTCTGCGATAGTCTCAAGAAACACGGAGTTTACCTGCTCCTGCACCGAGGTCTGCGCCTTGCCGGTTATCTTGGGTGCGATGGCGTTTTTCTTTTCGTTTTCGTAGTATTTAAGCTCCGGGTTCTTCGGGTCGCCACGGAGAATGCTCAGAACGCCGGTGGTGAAATCCTCGGGCACGACGAGCGCCGCATAGCAGTCGCCGCTGCGTACCTCGGCGAGCGCATCCTCGGTGTCGTCAAAGAACACCCAGCCTATCTGATCGTTGCTCTTGAGGGCGGAAATGACCTGATCGCCTACACAGATATCGAGGCCCAGAATGGTCTCGCCCTTGTCCTCGGAGGCCACGGCGACCTTTATCCTTGAGGTCGATTCCGTGCCGTAGGGGTCCCAGTTGGAGAAGATGTTGAACCATGCATACAGGCACGGCACAACGCACAGGCCGAGCACGACGACGATTGCGACGACGCTGCTGAACACACGGCTGAGGTCGTTTTTGCAGATACGAAGTACATTTTTCATTTCTCATCCGCCTTTCCGTCAGCCTGTTCGGGCGCATTTTCCTCGGTTTTCTCGGTCGCCTGCTGTGCCTGACCGGTCGCCTGAGCGACGGCCTTTTCGACCGCCTGTGCAACCGCTTTCTCCACCGCCTGTGCAACGGCCTTTTCGACCACCTGCTCCACGGCCTTTTCAACAGCCGATGCAACGGGCTTTTCGACCGCCTTTTCTATCGCCTTTTCGATGGGCTTCGGCTCGGGCTTTTCCTCCGGCTTCGGCTGCTCGACCTTCACGACCGCCTTTTCGACGGGCTTTCTGCGGGGCTTTGCAACGGATCTGCCTCTGATCTCAAGCAGACTGTCAAACTCCTTTTTCTCGCTTTCGGCAAGCGCGTTGAGCGTATCCTGCAATTGCCTGTCGACATAGGCAACGAAGATAAGAAACGCCGCTGCAACGAACATCGTGAGTATCCAGATAATCAGGAACACGACACGGGAGCTGTCGGTCAGAAGTCTTATTATAATGAGCAGCACCGGCAGCACCGCAAGACTGATAAAGCCGTTGCGGATGCGGCGCTTGTTACCCATGTGCAGCTCTTCGGCGAATATCAGCAGCTTTGCGTAGAGCTTGTCGGTGTTGGACTTTCTCTTCATCACAGCACCTCCGTTTCTTCAAGCTCATGCTCGACAAATGCGTTGACCTTGATAAACGGCTTGCGCACCAGACGGCCGACCAGAACGCCGACAACGCCGAAGATGAGAAGCTCGCCTATGTAGATCCAGTAATCCATGCCGTAGAAGCCGCACAGCGCCTCACGCATGGCATTGATGCCGTACGGGAACGGGAAGAACACATAGATGTTGCCGAAAACATCGGGCAGAAGCTCGATGGGGTAAGAGCCGCTCGAGCCGGCTATCTGCACGACCATGATGACGACGACTATCGCCTTGCCGATGTCGCCGAAGGCCAGCGTCAGCGAATAGATGAGCGTTATGAACACCAGCGAGGTGAACGCACCGGCGCCCCAGAACGCAAGCAGATTGTCGCAGCTGCAGCCTAAAAGGTACACATCGCCGAACACGATGACCGCCGATTGGATCTGGCTCAGTATCGCAAACAGCAGCCAGCGGCTCCAGTATTTCTGCCCCTCGGTGATATAGCCGAGCCCCTTGGGATCTGCCTCGACCTTGACGATGGAGACTAGGATGACGCAGCCGACCCAGATCGCAAGGCAGGTGTAGAACGGCGCCATTGCCGTGCCGTAGCTGCCCACGGGGTACACGGCGCTTTCGACGACCTTGACGGGCGCTGCGAGAAACTCCGCATAGCTCTCCGTGTCGCCGCCGAGCAGCGTGATAAGTGCGTTGAGCCTGTCGTCGCCCTTGAGCTTATCTATCTTTGCGAGCGCCTCGTCGAGCGCATCTGCGCCCTTGTCGGTGACGACCTTGAGGCGGTTGAGTACGGCGGCAATGTCCTTGACGGTGTCGCCGGTGGTGCTCAAAACGGGTGCAATGCCGTCAATGGTGACGGAAAGACTGTCGAGCACCGGACTCATGGACTTGAGCAGCGTCTGCATGGAATCGGTCATGGCCTTGACGGCGGGCTGTAGGGTGTTGACGAGCAGGTCATCCATGGTGCCGACGATATTCGAGCAGGAGTCTATAATCGCGGCAGCGTTGGAAATGGGCGTGCCGGTCTTGAGCATTTTAAGCTGCGACTGCAGCTGTTCGGTGCGCAGGATGAGTCCGTCGAGCGTCGAGCGGACATATGTAGTCGCCGAGGTCTCGGGCAGAGCGTCCTTGAGTGCCGTGAGCTGGTCGTGCAGCTTTCCTGCGGCGTCCTCGGCATCCTCGAGCATCGCATCCCACTTTTCGCCTGCCTCGATGAGCTTCTTGTTCTCGGCAAGGCGCTTTAATGCAGTAGACAGCTCGTCGAGCTGCTTGTTTATCTCGGTCAGCTTGCCGTCAAGCCCCTTTTCAAGCACACTGAGGGCGTTGGCGGCGGAATCGATGCTCTGCTGCACCTGCGAGACGCCGGTCTGGCCGTTTTCGACAAGGCTGCCGATCGTGCCGGCGGCATTGCCCACGCCGTTTAAGAGACTGTCGATATTCTCGCTTTTTGCCGTGAAGCTGTCGATGGCCGTGCCTGCCTGACGCAGACTGTCACGCAGCGTGGTCAGCTGCGAGATGACCGAATTTACCGTGCTCTCAGGGTCGGTCTCGTCGGCGACCTGCTGGGCATTTTTAAGCACCGTCTTGAACAGCTCGTCAAGATACTGCACCTGAACCGAGTGCTGCACGGTCTCCGCCGCCGTCTCGACTATCTTGTTGGCAACGGGGTTTTTCTTCGTGTTCTCGATGAAGCTCATGGCGGCGCCGCTGTTTTCAAGGGCGTAGTTGAGGTCGAGCATACGGCGGCTGAAATCGTCGGCAAAGACGATGGCGGCGTAGTATTTGCCGCTGCGCACGGCCTGTCTGGCCTCGTCGCCGCTGTTCATCACGACCCACTTGATGCTTTTGGACTCCGTAATGGTCTCTATGGCCTCTTGGCTGAGGTCTCGTTCATTGTATCCCTTGTCATCGGACGCAATGGCTATGGCGACATTACCGGTGTTCCCGTACGGGTCCCAGTTGGCGTAGATGTTGAACCACGCATAAAGTGCGGGTATTATCATGATGGCGATAATGATAACGAAGGCGAAAAAGTGCCTCGTTATCGCCCGCACATCACCTGCGAACAATTTAAAAGTATTTTTCAAGTGATCACCCTGACAAAATATTTTATATTTCATTCTATCAAACTTTTCACAAGATTGCACGCACAAATCTCTCCAAATGCACAAAAGGCGCAAAAAATCACCGACCGAGCCCTGCTCAGCCGGTGATTTTCCGCTGTTAAGCTGCCGTCGGCGCCGCCGGTGCGGGGATAAGCTTTTATTTCAAAAGCTTTGCCCAAGTTTTTGCGCCGCAGATGCCGTCGGCGCCGCCGAGGCGGCTTTTCTGGAATTTGCGCACGGCATAGTCCGTTGCGGGGCCGAAGCGGCCGTCTATCGACAGGACACGCCCGCTTTCGTCCTTGTAGCCTAACTGCTTCAAAAGCCGCTGGAGCGTTTTGACCTGCGCTCCGGCGCTTCCCCGGCGCAGCACCTCAAGTGCGACCTCGGTCGTGCGCACCGGGGGCTTTTCCTCGGTTTTTGCGCCGTCAAAGCTCACGCCGAAGCAGCGGCACACGCCCTTTGCTATCGCCTCGCCGATGGCGGTCGTGTTGTTCACTATCCACTTTGCTATCTCGGCGTTGTCGTGGAAATCGACCTCGAGATACACGCACATACCCGTGGTGTAGCGCAGCTCGTAGTAGCGGGCGGTTTTCACGCCCCTCGACGAGCCGTAGGGCGCTATCGCCCTGACCTCGTCGTAGATCGGCTGCGCTGCGGCAAGGCGGCGTTCGCTCTTATCGAGGACATACGCCTCTGCGCCCTTGCCGCCGCCTGCGTTGGTGTGGATGCACAGGTGCAGATCCGCACCCCAGGTGTTCGATTCCGCCACTCGGGTGTACATGGCATTCGTGCCATCGTCAAAATTCGTGCGCACGGCAAAGCTGTTTCTCTCTAACGCCGCCTTGCAGGCAGACGCTATTTTGCGGCACTGCGCCGCTTCGTTCGTGTCGCCGTAGGCATAGATGTTGCGCACCTGATCCGACGGCGAAAGATATATCTTTTTCATTATTTCACCTCTCCGACATTATCATATTAAGCAAACCAGAAGCCCGTGATATAGACATCGTAGTTTTTGATGCCGCTTTCGAGCGGGCGCAGGGAGATAACTCCGCTGCTTTTTGCAAACGCCTGCGCCGCTTTGCTGCTCTTGACCGCCAAGGCTGCGTGGGAGTTGGGCAGCCGTGCGCCGATGTTCATGATGTCGTAGTCGTAGCCGGTGTTCATGTCGGCGTTGACCGTGCCGTAGATGCGCACGAACACCATGCCGAGAAGCGAGGAGTACCGTGCGGTGTACGACGCATTCGTGAGTCTGCCCGACGCCACCGTGAGCGCCACAGTCTCCATGCCCTCAACGGCGGCGAGCCTGCTTTTGACCGCCGTATCGTCGTACACGGTGTCGGTGTACTTGGGGTTTGCCGGTATCGCATCGACCTTGGCCTTTGCTGCGGCGGTGTAGTCATTTGTCGACAGTCCCTTGCCCGTGACCTTGTCGACCTTGCCGCTGTCAATGCTGTCCTGCGCACTCGCCGTGCGGTAGGTGCTCGGGATGGTCTGCAATGCGGAGTCTGCCTTG
>HF986863.1 GCA_000431075.1 Firmicutes bacterium CAG:555 | reverse complement strand
TCCACCCGGGCTTTTCGCAGGAGACATCTTTTTTGCCTCCACATTATGGTGCGAGAGAGGAGACTTGAACTCCCACGTCGGTTGACACACGCCCCTCAAACGTGCCTGTCTACCTGTTCCAGCACTCTCGCATAGCCCAATCAAGGGCAAGAGTTATTATAACAGAGAAAATGCGATTGTCAAGGATAAATTTTATCTTTTTCTTGGTTTCCTTTCAGATAAATGCCGACATAAATGGCCGAAAGGACCAAAACCGCAAGCATCAGCTCACCGCCAATGCGGGGCTGCACAAGGTAGTATCGGGAAAAGTATGCGTAATAGCAGTGCAGCGACGCAAGCTCGGCGAGAATGGGCATGACCGCAAAGCGCAGGTCGGAAACTGCGAGAACGATGCACATCATGCCACCGGTGAAGAAATAGCGGTCGTGCATATGCGGAAGCAGGAACGGTATGCCGACAGCCAGAAGCACCGCCATGCCGAAAATGACACGGTCGTCAAGCTTTTTGAGGTTTGCTATCGCCACGGCGAACACGATGAACATAAACACGAATGCGGCGATGACGAGCAGCATCGACCACATCTCAGTGTTCTCACCCCACCGGAACATCGAGGTCAGGGAGGGAGCATTGTAATTCATAGCATCGCCCACTGTGCCCGCCTGCGAGAAATAAAGAGTCAGCGTGTCCCAAAGCGGCCTGCCTGCGATAACGGCGGGCAGCACCATGACGAGGTACGCAGCGGGGAAAATGAAAAGATGCTTGAACTTTATCTTCTTTGCAACGAGCAGCACAAAGAATATCGGCATCACGAACACCGCTTGGAGCTTGAAAGCAAACGATGCCGTGATAGAGACCATTGCGCCAACGGGCTTGTCGCTCAGCGCAAGGTACAGCGAGAGCACGGCAAAGAAGGTATAGATACTGTCGCACTGCGCCCAGTATGCGCCGTTGAGCACAACGGTGGGGAACAGCGCAACGGCAAAAAAGCAGACAATGAGCCGCAGGCGGCCTTTTGTAAACAGCGAGCACAGCTTCATGCACGCCCACGCAAGCAGCACATCGAAAACGATAGACAGAAGCTTTATCAGATACAGCTCACTTATATCAATATAGGAAAAAAGCGCAAGGAAATACAGATACGGCAGGTTGTAGTTGCCGACCGACAGCCCCAGCGCCTTGAACCCTCCGTGCTCACGGAAAAACTCCGTCCACGGTGCAAGGAAGGTCTGATAGTCGCCGCTTTCAAAATCAAGCAAAAAATATCGGATAACGACCGCACCGGCCATAAAAAGAAAGGCAAAAACGAGGTGAGCGGTGTTTTTCAAAAGCCCCTCACGCCAAAGCAGGAACATCCCCAGCGCAAATATGAGCAACATCGATATCATTACAAAAGCGTTCATAAGCAGTCAAATCTCACAAAAAAACGGCGGAAGCTTATAGCAACCGCCGAAAAATCCACATTTCACAAAATATTTCTTGACATAGCTATATATACAATGATAGAATAACTTGCTATGTTATCTTGTGCCGTAAACGCTGGCATCCCATTGTTTACGAGTACAATATATCATCATCCGAAAGCAAATACAACACCGACTTCTGCAAAAGAAACAACTTAGCCGGGTGTTCTCAATTTCAATTAAGGAGTGTGCACGAATGCCAAAAGATGTTCTCTACGGCAAAACTCTAAGAAAGAGCTTTGCAAGATACGAAGAGATCCAGGACATGCCCAACCTGCTGGAGATCCAGAAGAAGTCATACAAGTGGTTTCTGGAGACCGGCCTGCGTGAAGTTTTCAGAGATACCGATGCGGTCACCGACTACAGCGGTAAGCTCGAGCTCAGCTTCGTTGACTATTCCATGGACGAAAAGCCCAAGTACAATGAGGAAGAGTGCAAGGCAAGAGACGCAACATACGCCGCACCCTTGAAGGTCAGCGTTCGTCTGCGCAATCTCGAGACCGAGGAGATCAAGGAGCAGGAGATCTTCATGGGCGACTTCCCGCTCATGACCGCAGGCGGCACCTTCATCATTAACGGTGCTGAGCGTGTCATCGTCTCGCAGATCGTCCGTTCCCCCGGTGTGTACTATGATAAGACCACCGATCGCAGCATGACCAGCATCTACGCTGCGACCGTCATCCCTTATCACGGCGCATGGCTCGAGTATGAGACCGATGCAAACGATGTGTTCTATGTCCGCATCGATAAAAACCGCAAGCTGCCCATCACATGGTTCCTCAAGGCCATGGGCAAGTACGATGCAGATAAGCCCGAGACTTGGCTTTCCTGCACCCCCGATCCCATTGTCGGCGCCGTCACCAATGATCGCATCAAGGAGATCTTCGGCGAGGACGAGCGCATCGTAAACACTCTTGATAAGGACACCACCACCAGCCGTGACGAGTGCCTCATCGAGATATACAGAAAGCTGCGCCCCGGCGATCCCCCGACGGTGGAAAGCGCCGAGTCCCTGCTTGACGGTCTGTTCTTCGACCGCCGCCGTTACGACATTTCCAATGTCGGCCGCTACAAGTTCAATAAGAAGCTTGCGCTTCGCAGCCGCATCGTCGGCTTTGAGCTTGCAATGCCCGTTGCAGACGAGCGCACCGGTGAGATAATCGCCGACGCCGGCGAGGTCATCTCCCGTGAAAAGGCTGAGCTTATCGACAGAGCCGATGTAAACGAGGTTTACCTCAATGTCGATGGCAAGACCGTTCGCGTGTTCTCCAACGGCATGGTGCATCTTGATAACTATGTTGACTTTGACCCCATGGAGCTCGGCATCAAGGAGAAGGTCAGAGGTATCGTCCTCAAACAGCTTTTAGAGCAGTACGAGGGTGAGGCTCTCAAGGCTGCTATCGCCGAGAATATCGATGTTCTTATTCCTAAGCACATCGTTGTCGACGATATGTTTGCTTCCGTCAACTACCTCAACTGCCTTGCCCACGGTATCGGCACCAAGGACGATATCGACCACCTCGGCAACCGTCGTGTCCGCTGTGTAGGCGAGCTCCTGCAGAACCAGTTCCGTATCGGCTTTTCCCGCATGGAGCGTGTCATCCGTGAGCGCATGACCCTGCAGGATCTTGACATCGTCACCCCGCAGAGCCTTATAAATATCCGTCCCGTGACCGCAGCCATCAAGGAGTTCTTCGGCTCCTCGCCGCTGAGCCAGTTCATGGATCAGACAAACCCCCTGTCCGAGCTTACGCATAAGCGCCGTATGTCGGCTCTCGGCCCCGGCGGTCTTTCCAGAGAAAGAGCGTCCTTCGATGTCCGAGATGTACACTA